>CAZXID010000007.1:0-71220 GCA_964640325.1 uncultured Muribaculaceae bacterium
AATATAATATTAATAATAAGCAACAATAAAATATAAAAAAGAGTTTCAAAGAAAGCAATATTAACAATAAAAATGTAGATAAAAATGTAGATAAAAATGTAGATAAAAAAAGATAATTGTAATAAAAATAAAAACAAACACAAAAAAATAAACAATTTACATTTTTCTACATTTATTATTAGTTTGTTATAATAAAAAAATGAAAACAACAGAGCTTGAAATAAAAAATTATAGAAATTTAAAAAGAAAAAAAATAAATCTTGATTTTTCAAAAATTCTTTTTATAGGAAAAAACGCGCAGGGAAAAACAAATATTTTAGAAAGTCTTTATTTTTTATCAACGCTTAAAAGCCCAAGAACATCAAACATTCAAGAAATTTTAGCCTTCGGTAAAAATAATTTTGAAATAAAAACAAAGATACAAAAAGCGGGAGTAAATATAAATACAAGTTTTTTTTATGAAGATAAAAAAAGAGAATTAAAATTAAACGGACTTAAAACCACTCCAAAAAACTTTAAAAACACTCTTTTAACCGTTCTTTTTACAACACAAGACCTTTTATTGTTAAGAGGAAACCCTCAAGACAGAAGAGATTGGCTTGATGAAATTATATCAAAAATTTATCCGGCATATGACGAAAGACTTTCTAAGTACAATAAAATAAGAGCTCAAAAAAATAATTTTTTAAAAAATTATACGGGAAACGAAGTTTTATTTGATGTATATAATGAACAACTTTGCATTTTGGGAAGCAATATTATATTTTTAAGAAAAAAATTTTTAAAAGAGTTTGAACAAAAAGTAAAAGAAAAATATAAAAAAATAAGCAAAAATGAAGATTTATTAATGTTTTATACATGCTCCTTTCTTTCCCAAGAAGAACAGATAGAAGAAATTTCTCAAAAATTTATGCAAAAACTTCAAGAAAGAAAAAAAGAAGAAATCCAAAGAGGACAAGCACTGGTGGGGCCACACAGGGACGATGTTTCATTTTTTATAAATAATAAAGAAGCAATAAAATATGCATCTCAAGGACAGCAAAGAACTGTAGTTTTATCTCTAAAACTGGCAGAACTTGAAATTATAGAGCAAAAAACAGGAGAAAAACCTGTTTTGCTATTAGATGATGTCTTAGCTGAATTAGATGATTTAAGACAAAATTATCTGTTAAAAACAATAGATGAAAACACCCAAACAATAATAACAAGCGTCGATACGCTTTTATTTGACAAAAAATTTTTAAAAGATGTAAAAATATATAAAGTGGAAAACGGAAAAATTTTATAAAGTTTCAAGATATTGAATAATCTCGTCAGATTCATACATTTTGACATTGTGTTCGGTGTCCACCAAAAAAGGAACCTGATCCTCTCCTCCAAGATGCAAAAGCTCATCCATATTAACAGGGTCGTTAACATCAAGCCTGCGGTGTTCTATATTTTTTTCTTCCAGGTGGTTAATCACCTTTTTACAGTAAGGACAACCCTCAAGAACATATAAAAGCAGCATATAAAAACCTCCTTTTTTTAAAATTATACCAAAAAATATTATAAACGCATTAGACACAAGAGTATAAAAATGATACAATTGGTTTCAAAAAAGAGGTGAATATGTTTAAAAAATTTGAAATAGCGCTAGATGAAAAAGAATTAACAAAAAGAACAAGCAAAACTTATCTTGTTCCTAAAAAAATGCTCAAAAAAGACAGCAAAGAGTATAAAAATTTAAAAATCGGCGACAAAAAAGCACTTAAATATTTAATAAAAGCCGCAATTATTCTTGATGAGGTTTATTTAAAACAAGACAACCAAAACAACATATTATTTAGAGATTTTTTAAAAGAAGAAATAAAAAAGGGAAATAAAAGCGCAAAAAAAGCCCTTAAACTTTTTCAAGCACAAAGAGGAATTATTGCAGTTGACACAGAGTCTAATAAAATTGTCTTAGCAAAAAATATAAAAGAAGCCAAAGGCAAAGGTTTTTATCCCAATGATTTAGATGTTGAAGAATTTCATGAAATTTTGATAAAAATGTTAAAAAACAACAAAAAAAAAGAGGTTCAAGAAATTTTAAACCAAAGAACAATAGTCGTAAGAGATAAAAAAGAATTAATAGCGATTGATTATACAAAAGCTTTTGAAAAAGAATTTAAAGAAGCGGCACAAGAATTGGAAAAGGCTGCAAAATATTCAACAAATAAAGATTTTAACGAGTATTTGGTTTTACAGGTTCAAGCACTGAGAGAAAATAATCCGATGCTTGATGCGCAAGCCGATAAAAAATGGGCAAGTTTACAGGCTACTCCGCTTGAATTTACTATTTCGCGCGAACAATATTCAGACGAAATGACAGGCACAGTCGTTGAAAACAAGGAATTAAAAACACTTTTGAAAAAATATAAAATAGAGCCTCTTTCAAAAGATTCAATCGGGACAAGGGTTGGAATAGTAAATAAAAATGGCACAAAAAAACTTTTGGAAATAGAAAAATATATTCCGATAATGGCAAAAAACATGCCTTTCTATAAAGAATATAATCAGAAAACAAAGCAAACAAAAAAACAAGAATGCATTTATCCCCAAACCATGGTGGATGTTGATATAGTAACGCTCTCAGGTGATGAAAGAGCCTTTAGGGGCGGTATGACTTTAGCTCAAAATCTTCCAAATAATGATAAATTGTCTTTAACAATAGGTGGCGGCAGAAGAAATGTTTATCACAGACAGGTCAGACAAATTTCAGATTATAAAAAACTTCAAAAAAGACTCGATGCGATTTTGGATAAAAATTTACACAAATATTATGACAAAGAAGCAGACCACTGGTTTACAATCGGGCATGAAAACGCCCATTCACTTGGACCAAAAGAAGGAACAGAGGCACTTGGTAAGTATAAAAATATAATAGAAGAAAATAAAGCAGATATGGCGTCTTTAGCCATGCTTGATATTTTGGTTAAACAGGGGATGTATAGCGAATTTCAAAAAAAACAAATTTTAACCTCTTTTATGGCAGATAACTTTCTGAAGGCAAAGCCGACACTAAGTCAGGCTCACAGGGTTCGCTCAGTTATGCAGACAAAATTTTTCCTTGAAAACAAAGCAATAAAGGTTGATGAAAAAGGAATTTTACACATAGATTTAGAAAAAATGATTCCAACAGCGCAAAAAATGCTTGAAGAAATTATAAGAATTCAATTAGACGGGGATTTTAAAAAAGGTGAAAATTATGTTTTAGAACATTTTGTCTGGACAGAGGAAATGGAGAATGTTGCAAAAAAGCTCAAAAAAATCGATAAAACATTAAACGGGATAGTTTTAACTCCGCTTGCAGATAAAATTGTAAAGAATATTTAATAAAAAAGCAAAAGTTTTTTAAACGGTTTTTTCAAAAGAAGTAAAAAGGAGTTTAAAGTGAATATAAAACAATTCCCCCTATTGGCAAAACACTAATTTAAATACTCCAAAGCGGCTTTTAGGCCTGCTCCCAAATCAAATTTGTGACCCAGTTTTAATAAAACCGCTTCTAAAGAACCCACAGCTGTTATCAGGTCTCGTTCAGATACAAAACCCAGGGTTCCCATTCTGAAAATCTTGTCTTTAAGTTGGTTTTGTCCGTTTGCAACAACAATATCATAATCGTTTTTGAATGTTTTTCTTATATCAGGTACAGATATACCCTTGGGTGGGTAAATAGAGGTTATTGCATAGCTTGCGTTTTTATCATCTTTTACAAATAATTCCAAACCAAGCGCTCTGACAGCGTATCTGAGTCCTAAGGCAAGTTTTTTGTGCCTTGCATAAATATTTTCCAACCCCTCGTTTTTCATTATTTTTAAAGCTTCATGAAGCGCTACAACAAGGTTTACCGGCGGGGTCCAAGGCGTTGTGTCGTCTGCGGTTGCATTTTTGTGAGCTTTCCAATCAAAGTAAAAGCTCGGGTAAAGACATTTTTCATGCATTGCCCATGCTCTTTCACTTGCAGCAAGAAAAGCAAGCCCAGGGGGAATCATAAAACCTTTTTGAGAGCCTGATACAAGAACATCAATTTCCCATTCGTCCATTTTAACTTCCATGGCACCGACGCTTGTAACTCCGTCAACAACAGAGATTGCGCCGTGTTTTTTTATTATTTCGCAAAGGGTTTTAATGTCGTTTTTAGCACCTGTTGATGTTTCAGAATGCGTTAAGGTTACTATTTTAATTTCTTTCATGGTATCTTGTGCCAGTTTTGCCTTTAAATTCTCAGGTGTTATAACCTGCCCAAGTTCAACTTCAAGTTTTTCAACCACAGCACCTCTTGATTGGGCTATTTTTGCCCATCTTGCGCCGAAGTTTCCTATAATTAATGATAAAACTTTATCTCCTTGATTTACAAGGTTTGAAATAGCTGCTTCCATTGCACCTGTGCCGCTTGCAGCGTAAATAAATACATTATTTTTTGTTTGGAAAAGCCATTTTAAGTCTTTATAAACTTTTTTTAAAATTTCCGAAAACTCTGCGCTTCTGTGTCCAATAGGGTGTTTTGCCATAGCTAAAAGTACACTTTCGGGAACAGGTGTGGGCCCGGGAATCATTAAAAAAGTTTTATCTTGCATGTATTTATCTCCCATAATGTGTCATTGCGAGACATTAATTTCAGCATTTATTAAAATTATTCACTGAAGCAATCTCCCTCAAGATTATTTTCGCATAAAATCAGTTTTCACTCAATAATGAAACAAAAATTTATTTTCTCTGACAAAAAGTAATGTTTTGAATATAATAATATATGTCATGCTGAATTTATTTCAGCATCTTACCATCTGTTGTTTGTTGGATAGATCCTGAAACAAGTTCAGGATGACGGAATAGAGAATGTTTGATATGTTTTTTATTTATGGATTTTTATCTACAATAGTATTTATTTTAATCCTTCCTGTTTGGTTGGCTTTAGGGATGTTTAAGCCTAAATTAATTTTTGGTTTTAAACAAAAATGCGGGTTTTATAATAAAAAGCCAAACCTTCAAACTTCCAAATCTTCAAGTCTCATCTTTTACGGGGTCTCTGTTGGCGAAGTTTTGGCTATGGAAAATTTGATTAAAAAAACAAAAGAAAAATTCCCACAAAAAAATATTGTTTTGTTAACCGGAACTCAAACAGGACAAGAAATTGCCAGAAATAAATTGGGTAATGTTTGCGACTTTATTTCTTATTTTCCATACGATTTCCCTTTTTGTATAAATAATTTTTTAAACAAGATAAATCCCGAAATGGTTTTTGTCATGGAAACAGAGCTGTGGCCTAATTTTGCATACATTTTAAATAAGAAAAAAATCCCACTTTTTATAATTAACGCAAGAATATCTGACAGAACTTATAAAAGCTATAAAAAATTATCATGGTTTTTTGCTCCGATTTTACAGAAATATACAGGAATTTATCCTCAAAGCCAAAAAGATATGGAAAAATTTATTTCAATTGGCGCAAATTCGGGTACAACAAAGGTTATGGGCAATTTAAAATTTGATATTAAAAAACCTGATATAAAAGATTTAAATTTTAACCAAAACAGTCAAGATAAAATACTTTTGGCAGGAAGCACCCACAGTGGCGAAGACGAGATTATATCGGATGTTTTTTGTAATTTAAAAAAAGAAATTCCTCAGTTAAAATTAATAATCGCGCCTCGTCATCCGGAGCGTAATGAAAAAGTTTTTGAGTTGATAAAAAAGACATGTTTTGAGTGTGGGAAACGCTCTCAAAAAGATGATTTTGACGGTAAAGATATAATTATACTCGATTTAATGGGTGAATTAGGCAAGTTTTATTCCATTTGTGATGTTGCCTTTTTGGGAGGAAGTTTTAACAAAACAGGCGGTCATAATCCGCTTGAGGCGACAATTTTTGAAAAGCCCGTTGTTTCAGGCCCTAATGTTCGTAACTTTAAAGATATTTATTCTATTTTAACATCAACCTCGGCGGGTAAAATTGTTCAAAGTCAAGATGAGTTAAAAAATGAATTAAAAAAATTATTCACGGATGAAGATTATTACAAAAAAGCAAGCCGGGATTGCAAAAAGGTTTTTGAGCAAAATCAGGGTGCACTTGATTTTGTATTAGACATTATACAAGAGGTTGTTTAAAAAAAATTTTTTTGCAAAAATAAAAATAATCCGTCATGCTGAACTTGTTTCAGCATCTTATCGGCAGAGTAGGCGGGGTAGATCCTGAAATAAATTCAGGATGACGTAAGCGGGTGATAGAAATGAGTTTAACAACATATTTGGGAATAGATGTAGGTTCGGTGACCACAAAGGTTGCACTTGTTGATGAAAAAGGAAAATTTATCGACAGTTATATGTTAAGAACTTCGGGCAAACCTGTTTTGGCAGTGCAGGAAGGTTTAAGAGAGCTTTATAAAAAAGCACTTTGCGAATATTCGGTTCAAGGGGTTGGAACAACAGGAAGCGGGAGGAATTTGGCAGGAGCGCTTGTTGGGGCAGATGTTATAAAAAATGAAATAACAGCCCATGCAGTTGCTGCAAGTGTTAATGTCCCGGGAGTTCAGACAATTCTTGAAATCGGCGGACAAGACAGTAAAATTATTATACTTAGGGACGGCATAGTGACGGATTTTGCAATGAATACGGTTTGCGCAGCCGGTACGGGTAGTTTTCTTGACCAGCAGGCAAATAGGTTAAATGTTCCAATTGAACTTTTTGGTGAAACCGCCTTAAAATCAACAAATCCGGCAAGAATTGCAGGACGCTGCGGGGTTTTTGCAGAAAGTGATTTAATACACAAACAACAACTCGGATACCCCGTCGAGGATTTATTATACGGGCTTTGTCAGGCTTTGGTAAGAAATTATTTAAGCAATCTTGCACTGGGTAAAGAACTTTTGCCCACAGTTACATTTCAGGGCGGAGTTGCGACAAATTCGGGCATGGTCAAAGCTTTTGAAGAGGCTTTAAATACAAAAGTTGTTGTTCCCAACAATCACCAAACGATGGGTGCAATAGGGGCGGCACTTTTAGCTATGGAAAATCACCAATACACAGGTAATGAAACAAAATTTAAAGGTTGGCAGGTGGGAGAAATGCACTTTAATTCAATTACCTGCGACTGTCATGATTGCGCAAATAATTGTGAGGTGATAACAATTATTGAAGGCGATTGCCAAGCGCTTCATGTGGAAAAAATAAAAGATATTCAAGGAAACATAATCGCGCGCTGGGGCGGCACTTGCGGTAAATGGGCGATAGGGTAGTTTAAAACTTGATGAATCGAATATTTGAAAAGTTATTATAGCGTTTTTCTTTGCAAAAAGCCCAAAAACATCAATCAAAAATTCTTGAAAAAAGCTGTACAGAGTGCCTACGTGCGTAGCACCCCACTTGACAGCCAAAACCAATAAAATTAATAATTTTGCGCTAAAAACCCCTTAAAAAACCATGATTGTAAAGAATTGTGAACACAAATATTTTTAAATGACTTTTCCCTTGACTAACATCATTGAAGTTGTACGATTGTATAACATGCTTTTGTAAAATAGGGCATGCTTTAGCCGAATATTTTTGAAAATTTTAATAAGTACGTACACCACAAACACAGACGAGGTGAATTAATGTCTAAAACACAATATGCAAAACGAGTAACGCCAATGGGTATTCCCAATACCAGATTGGATGACTTACCCGACCTGATTGAAGTGCAAAAAAAATCTTTTGAATGGTTTTTAAAAGAGGGCTTGAAAGAAGAATTACTTTCTTTTTCGCCTATTAAAGACTATACCGGAAGATTAGAATTGCATTTTTTGCCGAATTATACATTCGATAACCCAAAGTACACTATAGAAGAAGCCAGAATACACGATACGACTTACGCAAAACAACTTCGTGTTATGGTGAGGCTTGTTAATCGTGACAGCGGCGAAATTAAAGAACAAGAAGTTTATATAGGCGATATTCCTACAATGACCGATAAAGGAACCTTTATCGTAAACGGTGCCGAGCGCGTAATTGTTTCACAAATTGTTCGCTCTCCAGGGGTTTACTTTAAAAGAGAAATTTCTCCTACGGGTAAGCGCTTATATAATGCAACTTTAATCCCTAACCGTGGGGCATGGCTTAAAATAGAAACGGATTCTAACGATTTGGTTTATGTCAAAATAGACAAAAACAGAAAAATTCTTGCTTCAACATTGTTAAAAGCAATTGGTATAAGTGCTTCTGAAATGGAAACAATCTTTACTCACGGGGAATTTTTGAAAAAAACTCTGGAAAAAGATACAACAGAAACTACAGATGATGCACTTGTTGAAGTTTATAAAAAATTAAGACCCGGAGACCCTGCATCTCCTCAGGGCGGACGTTCAATTCTTGAAGCTCGCTTTTTTGATGAGAAAAAATACGATATTGGCAGAGTCGGTCGTTACAAATTGAACAAAAAGCTTAATCTGAACGTACATGAGTCTCAAAGAACGCTTACCGTTCAAGATATTGTAGCTTCAATCGAATATTTGATTAATTTAACCTATGATGAAGGAGCGATTGATGACATTGACCATTTAGGTAACAGAAGAATTCGTTCTGTTGGCGAATTGCTTCAAAACCAATTCAGAGTGGGACTTTCAAGGATTGAAAGAATTGTTAAGGAAAGAATGACTCTTCAGGATTCTGAAACCTTAACTCCTTTGAATTTGTTAAATACAAAACCTTTAGTGGCTTCATTGAAAGAATTTTTCGGAAGTTCACAGTTGTCACAGTTTATGGATCAGACAAATCCTTTGGCAGAATTAACTCACAAAAGAAGGGTTTCAGCTTTAGGGCCCGGCGGTTTGATGAGGGAAAGAGCGGGCTTTGCGGTTCGTGATATTCACCCATCACATTACGGAAGAATTTGTCCGGTAGAAACACCCGAAGGACCAAATGCGGGTTTGATAGGTTCTCTTGCAACTCACGCTAAAGTTAATGACTACGGATTTGTTGAATCTCCGTTCTTTGTTGTTAAAGACGGGGTTGTAACCGATGAGGTTAACTATTTGTCGGCTGACGAAGAAGAAAACTACCGTATTGCGCCGTCAGATTTGCAATTAAATAAAGATAAGAGTATTAAACACGAATATGTACCCGTTCGTTACCGTTCGGAATTTACGATGGGTGAATCAAAAAGAGTTGACTATATGGGGGTTTCTCCTATTCAGATTATATCTGTTGCGACTTCTTTAATACCTTTTATTGAGCACGACGATGCTAACCGTGCGCTTATGGGCTCAAACATGCAACGCCAGGCCGTTCCTCTTTTGATAACACAACGTCCCGTTGTGGGAACAGGGCTTGAGGCAAGAGCGGCAAAAGACTCAGGTATGGTAGCTGTCGCCACTGTTGATGGTGTTGTAGAAAGAGTCGTAGGCGAAGAAATAACAATTAAAGACAAAGCCGGTAAATCCTACGTTCACCAGCTTATGAAATATTTAAGAAGCAACCAGGACACTTGTATTAACCAAAGACCTATCGTAAGAGAAGGGGATAAGGTTAATGCGGGCGATGTTATAGCAGACGGTGCTTCAACATGCGGCGGAGAGCTTTCTCTTGGAAAAAACATTCTTGTGGCTTATATGCCTTGGGAAGGGTTTAACTTTGAGGATGCGATTTTGCTTTCCGAAAGATGTGTTCATGATGATATATTCACCTCTGTTCACATAGAAAAATTAGAAATAGATGCAAGACAAACAAAACTCGGGCCCGAAGAAATTACAAGAGAAATTCCAAACGTTTCTGAAGAATCTTTAAGGCACTTAGACGAAAGAGGAATTGTAAGAATCGGGGCAAGAGTTTATGCCGATGACATTCTTGTAGGAAAAGTTACACCAAAGGGTGAATCTGAACATCCGCCGGAAGAAAAATTATTAAGAGCAATTTTTGCCGAAAAAGCAAGGGATGTAAAAGATAATTCGCTTCGTGTTCCTCATGGAGAAGGCGGAAGAGTTGTTGATGTTAAAGTTTTCGACAGAGAAAAAGGCGACGAGCTTCCACCGGGGGCAAATACAGTTATAAGAGTTTATATCGCGCAAAAACGTAAAGTTTCTGTCGGGGATAAACTTTCAGGACGTCATGGAAACAAAGGGATTGTTTCAAGGATTCTTCCTAAGAATGATATGCCTTTCTTGCCTGACGGAACTCCTGTTGATATAGTCTTGAATCCTTTGGGTGTTCCTTCACGTATGAATGTTGGCCAAACTTACGAATGTTTGCTTGGATTGGCGTCTTATTTGACCGGAAACATATATGAAGCTCCTCCTTTTGACGAAATGTATGGCGATAATCAATCTGAAATCGCAACAAGAGAAGAACTTGTTAAAGGTATTAAAAACTCAGGCTGTGATTGGGTCAGAGATGACGGGAAAGTTCTTTTGTATGACGGAAGAACAGGAGAACCTTTTGACCAGCCGGTCGCAGTGGGACTTTCTTATATTTTAAAACTCGTCCACCTTGTTGATGATAAAATTCACGCAAGAAGCACGGGCCCATATTCACTTGTAACACAGCAGCCATTGGGCGGTAAGGCTCAATTTGGCGGACAAAGGTTCGGTGAGATGGAAGTTTGGGCACTTGAAGCCTATGGCGCTGCATATACTCTGCAAGAAATGTTAACTATTAAATCAGACGATGTTAACGGAAGAAACAGAGCTTATGAAGCAATTGTCAAAGGTGACAATATTCCAAGACCTGGAATCCCCGAATCTTTCAAGGTTCTTGTCAGAGAACTTCAAAGTATCGGTTTAGATATAACAGTTGCCAAAAAAGACGGCATAGAAGTTGATTTAATGAGCGATATGGATGATTTGAGAAAATCAGCTCCAAAAAGAACTCTATCCGATATAGATTCAGAGTTGTTAAATATAAACTTCTTTGAAACACCGGCAACATTTGGAGAATTATAAGAGTGAACAGTAAACGGTGAGCAGTGAGCTGAAATACAGTTCACCGTTCACAGCTCACAGCTCACTAAAACAAAAGATAAAAGTAGATTGGGCTTTCAGCCCAATAAGCATAAGGAGAACGACATTGTCAACCAGTATAGATTATTTTGATTACATACGAATCAGCATAGCTTCACCCGAAAGGGTTATGAAGTGGTCTTTTGGCGAGGTAACAAAACCTGAAACGATTAACTATCGTACACTTAAACCAGAGCGCGAAGGTTTATTTTGCGAAAGAATTTTCGGACCCTCAAAAGATTGGGAATGCTATTGCGGTAAATATAAAAGAGTAAGACACAAAGGCATCATTTGCGAACGTTGCGGTGTTGAGGTCACAGATTCTAAAGTCAGAAGACACAGAATGGGGCACATTAAACTTGCAGCGCCCGTAAGCCATATTTGGTTCTTAAAAGGGATTCCAAGTTATTTGGGATTGCTTTTGGATATGTCTTTAAAAGACTTAGAACAGGTTATTTATTTTAATAATTACGTTGTAATTGAGCCCGGCGAAAGCCAATTCAAAAAATATCAGCTTTTAAGCGAAGAAGAATACGAAGATTATTTGATGGAAAATGAAGAAACCGAACTAAAAGTAGGAATCGGTGCAGAAGCTGTCAAAGACCTTTTGTCTGAGCTTGATATTAAAACCATGGCTGAGGAAATGAGAACAGAGCTTGAAGGTCAGATTTCTTCGGCACAAAGAAAAGCAAAATTAATCAAGAAATTAAGACTTTTAGACTCTTTGATTTCTTCAGAAACAGATCCGACTTGGATGGTAATGGATGTGTTGCCTGTAACTCCTCCTGATTTAAGACCCATGGTTCAGTTAGACGGCGGAAGATTTGCAACATCAGACTTAAACGACTTATACAGACGTGTAATAAATAGAAACAATCGTCTTTCAAGACTTTTGGAAATGGGCGCACCTGAGATTATCGTAAGAAACGAAAAAAGAATGCTTCAAGAAGCAGTTGATGCTTTAATTGACAATGGAAGACGCGGAAGAACAGTTGTAGGTCCTAATAACAGACCTTTAAAATCACTTTCAAATATAATAGAAGGTAAACAGGGCCGTTTTAGACAAAACCTTTTAGGAAAAAGGGTTGACTACTCAGGTCGTTCCGTTATTGTTGTAGGGCCTCAGTTGAGCTTAAACCAATGCGGATTGCCAAAAGAAATGGCTATCGAACTGTTTAAACCTTTTGTGGTAAATAAATTAATTGAGCGGGGATACGTTCAAAACATTAAATCCGCCAAAAAGAAAATAGAACGTTCTGAAAGTATTGTTTGGGATATTTTAGAAGAGGTAATTGACGGACACCCTGTAATGTTAAACCGTGCGCCTACACTTCACAGACTAGGTATTCAGGCATTTGAACCTGTTTTGGTTGAAGGAAGAGCGATTCAGCTTCATCCGCTTGTTTGTACGGCATTCAACGCTGACTTTGACGGTGACCAAATGGCTGTCCACGTTCCGCTTTCAATTGAAGCGCAGACCGAGGCAAGGATGCTTATGCTTGCTACAAATAATATTCTGGCACCGGCTACAGGTAAACCGATAATCACACCTTCTCAGGATATGGTTTTGGGCATGTATTATCTGACAATTTTAAAAGATGAAGATGCTCCGATTAAAGGTCATTTTTACAACTTCCAGGATGCAATTTCTGCTTTAGAGGTAGGAATTATTAAGCTCCATGACAAAATTATCGTCAGAGAAGAACATGGCGCAAGGGTGGAAACGACCGTAGGACGAATTATATTCAACGAAGCCGTAAGAAAAGCGGTTTTGGGGTAGTAATAGTAAATAGTAAATAGTAAATAGAATATTTTTCATTTACTGCTTACTTGAAACATAAAAGAACAAACACAAACAAGGAGTGTGCAATAAATGGAAACAAAATATAAAAACGCAAAAAAATCTCTTGAGTATATCAATAAAATTATTGATAAAAAATCTTTAAATAATCTTTTGTCTCAGATATACCTTGAGTTTGGTGGAGCAAAAACAGCTACTCTTGCAAACAGCCTTAAAAATTTAGGGTTCAGATATGCAACAAAAGCCGGCACGACAATTTCTATTTCAGATTTACAAGTTCCCGAAACAAAAAAAGATTTGTTGAAAGAAGCTGAAAAGGAAATCGAAAAATCAACGCACAGATATTTAAAAGGTGAAATCACCGAGGTTGAAAGATATACAAAAGTTATTGATACTTGGTCTGAAACCACTTCAAAATTAACAGAAAGCGTTGTGGAAAATTTTGACAGATTAAATCCTGTTTATATGATGGCGTTTTCCGGTGCAAGAGGTAATGTTTCTCAGGTTTCTCAGCTTGTCGGAATGCGCGGACTGATGGCAGATGCGCAAGGACAAATTATCGACTTGCCTATCAAATCAAATTTTAAAGAAGGTTTATCTGTAACAGAATACATTATTTCGTCCTACGGTGCAAGAAAAGGGCTTGTAGACACAGCGCTTAAAACAGCCGACTCCGGATATTTAACAAGACGTTTGGTTGACGTTGCACAGGATGTAATCATAAGAGATGTTGACTGTCATACAGATAAATTTATTGTTATGTCTTCTATTTCAAACGGTGAAAAAATTGTTGCACCTCTTGCCGACAGGCTTTTGGGAAGAACAATTGCTCAGGATATAGTAGATGAAAAAGAAAAAGTTATTCTTCCGGCGGGAACAACTTTAAACAGAGAAGATGTAAAAAAAGTTGCTTTATTAAATCTTAAAGAAGTAAAAGTTCGTTCAGGTTTGACTTGCGGTCTTGAATACGGAATTTGTCAAAAATGTTACGGATGGGCAATGACCACTCAAAAAATGGTTGATGTGGGTGAAGCAATCGGTATTATCGCCGCTCAATCAATCGGAGAACCCGGAACACAGCTTACCATGAGAACATTCCACACAGGCGGTGTATTCAAAGGTGCCGGTGCGAACAGAGAAATTATAGCAAAAGATGCAGGTGAGATTGTTTCTAAGGTTAAAACAAGAGAGTTAAGAACAAGACACGGTGATGTTGTTCAAGTTGCGACTTATGAGACAGATATTGAAGTTAAAACTTCAAAAGGGGCTACAAAATATCATATCCCCGCAGGTTCAGTAGTTTTTGTTACTAACGGTATGCCGGTTAAAAAAGGCGATAAACTCGCTGAATTTGAACCAGGCTCACAAGGCGACGGAAGCCGTTTGACGGAAAAAGCTACAAAAGATATTACATCTGATCTTTCAGGCGAAGTTTTATTCGAAGATTTTGTCGCTGACGAGAAAAAGGACAGACAAGGCAACGTTTCAAGAACAGCAAACAAAAACGGTATAGTTTGGGTATTAGGCGGGGATGTTTATAACCTTCCGGGCGGCTCAAAAGTTCTTGTTAAAGACGAACAAAAGATTTCTAAAGGTGAAAAGCTTGCCGAAACACTTACCATATCAGAACATGGCGGTGAAGTAAGAGTAGGTGAAGACCTTGTTATAGAAGAAGTTCAATTTGAAGGAAAGAAAATAAAGAAAATAGTTCAAGGTAAAGAGCTTACAATTGTAATTGCATCTTTAATCCCTTCAAATGCTACTTTTGAACAAACAAAAAAAGAACAAATATGGACAGTTAAAGATTCAGGCGAAAAATATATAGTTAAATCTCCTGTTGACACAACTGTTGAAAACGGCATGATTATAGCAGAGCTTATTGATGATGAGTGTTCGGTTAAATCCAGCGGTGAAATAAGATACGTTGATGTTGTTGTTGATGATAATCAAATAATTACTACCCCTGGGGATGTCGTATTTATTCCTGAAGAAATTCATCAAATAAACAAAGACGCTAATCTTAAAATGGTTGAATCCGGTACTTTTGTAACAGCAGGGACCGAAATAATTAAAGATATTTATTGTCATCTTGACGGGTTTGTTGAGTTGAAAGAGTATAATGATGTAATTCATGAAATAACCGTAAGGCCCGGTGAAATACATACGCTTTCAAGTGTCAGTGAATTAAAAGTTGAAGAAGGTGAAATTGTTAAAAAAGGTACTCTTATAGCAGAAGGAATAAAAGCAAAGGCCACCTCAATCGTAACAATTTTAGAATCTGACATTGACGATTTAGACATTGATGATTTGGACGAAGAACTTGATGCAAGCTTACATTTGGATGAAGAAAACATAGCAAATCAGCCGGTTCAAATTCTTGTAAGACCTGTTCAGGTTATGAGCGTTAAGCAAAAAGACGTTTCAATAAAGTTCAATACAACAGAAGAGTTGATTGATATAGTTCCGGTGACACAGCTTCAGTATAAAGACGGAGCAAGAGTCAGAAGTCTTGACGGAGCCACACTTACCAGAACAAGCTTGGTTCTTCAAATGCAGGGCTACCTTTCTCATTTAAAAGGGATGGTTGAGCTTGACAGTAAAAATAATTTAAAAGTCGTTGTATTAGAAAACCTTATAGTAAGAAGAGAAGTCGAAGGAAGTTCAAAATTATCTTCTTCTATGCAAACAGAACTTCTTGTAAAACACGGCCAGACAATTGCGGCAAAAACTCCGGTTGCAAAAACTCAGGTTTTGGCTATTAATGACGGTGTTGCTTCAATTAAGAAAAATAAAGAAGAAGCAAGAAGACTTCTTTTGGTTTGTGATAATTACGAAGTAAAAATTCCGATTAAGACAAAACCTTGTGTTAAAGAAGGCGATTTTATAAGATTAGATTCAATACTTTCTGAAAGCGGAGAAAAATCTAATGTTTCAGGAAAAGTAGTAAAAGCCGCTAAGGGTGAAATTGTTGTAAGAACAGGACGTCCTTATTTAATCTCCCCCGGAACAATGTTGCAGGTGGGTTCTGGCGCATTGGTGCTCAGAGGCGACATGCTTGCGACACTCGTTTTTGAAAGACAAAAAACAGGTGACATCGTACAAGGTCTTCCAAGAGTTGAAGAACTTCTTGAGGGAAGAAAGCCCAAAGAATGCTCTATTTTAGCCGAAGACGACGGAGTTGCAGAAATATCTATAGAAGATGATACACCGACTTTATATTTGGTAAATGAAAACGGCAGAGTTGAAATCAAACACACAATAGATTCAAATATTATCGTTGCCGACAAACAAAAAATCAAAAAAGGTCAACCATTAACAAGCGGTCCTTTGAACCCTCATGATGTTATGAGATTAAACGGTCCTGAAGTTACACAACAGTATTTGGTTGATGAAGTTCAGCGTGTATATCGTTCTCAGGGTGTTGAAATCGCAGACAAACACGTTGAGATTATCGTAAGGCAGATGACTAAAAAAGTTAAAGTTATTGAGCCCGGTGATACAAAACTTCTTGCAGGCGAATTAATTGAGATTCAAACATTTGAAAATGCCAATAGAGAAGTAAAAGAAACAGGCGGAGCTGAAGCGGTTTGCGAATATATGCTCTTGGGTATTACAAAAGCAAGTTTGAATACAGAAAGCTGGATTTCAGCAGCATCATTCCAGGAAACAACAAGAATACTTACAGAAGCTGCTGTTGAAGGAAAACAAGACTTACTCAGAGGCTTGAAAGAAAACGTTATCATAGGACGTTTGATCCCTGCCGGAACAGGTTATCACCATCTTACTCATGCCAGCGAAGAAAAAGACAAAGAGGCTCAAAGAAGAGCAGCTGCAAGGAATCAGGCAAGAAAACCTTCCGCGATTTTAGAAGAAATCGAAGGAATGTTCGGTACTCCTGAATTTGCACTTGACGAAGAATAAATAAATTAATAAATCAAAAGGGCTGGGGTTTTTGTAAAAAACCCCAGCCCTTTTGATACTTGAATTATTTATTATATAATTAAGAAATGAAAAAGGTTTATATTGAAACACTAGGCTGCCAGATGAACAAATCCGACACTGAAAAGATGCTCGGGATGCTTTCTTTTATGGGCTATGAAGAAATTAAAGAGCCTAAAAAAGCCGACCTGCTTATAATCAACACCTGTTCAATAAGACAACTTTCAGAAGATAAGGCTTTTAGCAGAATAGGGCTTTGGGGCAAGTGGAAAAAATCTCGTCCGAATTTAAAAATAGCTTTTTGTGGCTGTGTCGCACAACAAGGGGGCGAAAAAATATTCAAAAGAATGCCCTATATTGATTTAATTATGGGAACACACAATATTAATGAATTTCCTGATTTGATAAAAAAAATTGAAGCAGGGCAGAAAGTTTGTGCCACAGACGAAACTCCTTTGCCTGAAAAAGATATTAAATTAAAAAGGACAAAGGGTGTTAATGCTTGGATTACAATAACAGAAGGCTGCGATAATTTTTGCACTTACTGTATTGTCCCTTACACAAGGGGGCGCGAGCGTTCGCGAGCGCCTGAAATTATAATACAAGAAGTCAAAGAAGTACTTGCTCAGGGCTTCAAAGAAATCACCCTTTTGGGGCAGAATGTAGATAGTTATGATGGTGGTGAAAATCGCAATTTATCGTGGCTTTTGCGGGCATTAAATTCTATTGAAGGCAAATTCAGAATTCGTTTTGTAACTTCTTATCCCACAGATATCACAGACGAGTTGATAGAAACTGTAATCAAGTGCGACAAAATATGCGAGTATTTTCATATCCCGATGCAATCGGGCTCAAGCGAGATTTTGAAAAAAATGAACAGAAGATACGACAGAAAAAAATATTTTGAAATAGTAAAAAAAGTAAGGGACAAAGTCAAAGATGTTACCATAACAAGCGATTTTATAGCGGGGTTTCCTGGTGAAGGCGAAGAACAGTTTGAGCAAACCTTATCTGCGATAAAAGAATTGGAGCTTGATTATTCTAATACGGCTGCTTATTCTCCGCGTGAACAGACGGTTGCCGCAAAATGGAAAGGCCTGTTTTTATCCGAAGAAGTTAAAGCCCAAAGGCTTGCAAGGCTTAACAATCAGGTAAAAGAAAGCACACTTGCTTCAAATAAAAAATTTATCGGGCGTCAAATGGAAGTTTTAGTTGAAAAATTTGAAAACCACAAAGGCAAAAACATAATAACGGGAAGAACAAGGAACAACAAAATAGTTCATATTCCTTTTGAAAAAGATTTGAGCGGGCAATTTGTCAATGCAAAAATCATTGGTGCAAAAACTTGGTATTTGCAGGGAGAAATTGTTTAAAAAGGGGCGCGCGCGGAAACCCGCGCGCACCCCTTTTGTTAATTAAATTTAATAAATTAAGGATGTGGAAAAACAGGAGAGGCTAATTATGATAATTTAAAAACTTATCTTCTCTCTGTTTGGAGAAAACTCTCTAAAGAAGAAATTTACCAAAGGGAACAGGAGCAAAAAAAGAAAAATATGCTCAAATAAATTCTTTGTTGACATAAAACTTAATAAAGTGACAAAAAAAATTAAATATAGGTTTTATTTAACAGTTATGTATGTAAATTCAATAAATAAAAATAAAATAATACCTGTTAATTATAATAATTTTAGCCGTAATAAAAACAAGATAAGAGTTAATGCTTCGAATAAATTTTCTTTAAGGAATTTTCCTGACTATGGATTTTATAGCTCTACTTCTGTTTTAGTTAATTTAGACCGTAAAGTTATTAATTTCGGTAAAAAACAAGAAACAATATCAGTTGATGAACAGGCTAAAATGTTTATGGAGCTAGTCGGGTCAAGTTTTTCTGATAAGAAAAAAAGTTTTATTGTTGTTATGCATGTTATTAAAAATTCAACTCCTTTAATAATGTCATTGAGCAAATATGGAAGAATAGCCGGAATTATTGCAAAGCCTAATTCTATAGAAAATAATGTTTATGAAGGCTTACAAAAAAAAGGAATTAATTTTTTAGATATAGGAAAAGAAGATCTAAAAGGGCGAGAAATAATAAATAAAAAAATTGTACCGTTGATTAGAGAAAATGAAGATTTATTGATTGTAGATATTGGGGGGTATTTTGCGCCTTCATTGGAGCAATTAAATGACATCAAAGGATTAATAGGAATTGTCGAAGACACGGAAAACGGCTTACAAAAATATGAAAAAGCTTTAATTAAAAATCCTCATAATAAAGTTCCGATTTATTCTATAGCCAGAAGTTACTTAAAAGATTTTGAGGATTATCTTATAGGTCGTTCAATTGCTATATCAACATTATATGTTTTACAATCAAATAAAATTAACTATCAAAATAAAAATATAGGTATAATAGGTTTTGGAGAAGTTGGCAGAGGCGCAGCACTTTATTTGAGGGATTATAAAAATTGTAACGTTAAAATTTATGATAAAGATGAAAATGTTCAAAATCTTGCTAAAAATACAGGTTTTAATACGGCTTCAAGAGAAGAAATAATTAAAAATTCCGATATTTTAATTTGTTGCACAGGTAATAAGTCATTAATAGACGAAGATATATTAGAGATTAAACAGGATTGCTACATTTCTTCATGTACGTCAAGTGATGATGAATTTGATTTTAAAAAATATAATATTAATGAAGGGGAATTTGTAGGTAAATTGTTGAGAAAAAATCAAAAAGCAATTTTTATAAATGACGGAAATGCTGTTAATTTTTCAAAAAAGGGACTTAATAATTTTTTACTTTCGCCATACATCTTTTTAACATGTTCAGGAATAATAAATTGCTGTACAAAATTAGACAACGATGATATAAATACATTATCGGAGGTTAACGTATTGAGTTCGCAGGAAGAAAAACAATTAATTTCGGCATTTCATGATTTTATGAAACCAAACAATGAAAATGCCGAATTTATTAAAAAAATAATTGAATCAAATTTAGGTAGAAAAGAATGAAAGAAGTTTTATTAAAAAAAACTTATGATTTTGTAAAACAACATCACGCCGCAGATAATTCAGGGCATGATTTTTTTCATATAAAAAGGGTTTATGAAAATGCCTGTTTGTTGGCTGAAAATGCCCCCTTTGTAGATGATTTTATAGTTAAAATGAGCGCCCTGCTTCATGATGTTGATGATTACAAATTAAAAACAGACGGAAAGAGCACTTTTAATTTTCTGCAAAGTCTGAAGCTTGAAGATAAAATTATTGATAAAATATTAACCACAATTAATGCTATAAGTTTTTCTAAAAGCGGTGCTAAACCAGACTTTGAAACTATTGAAATGAAAATTTTATCAGACGCCGATAAGCTTGATGCAATTGGGGCAATCGGAATTTGCAGAACGATAATGTTTGGTGCTCAAAATCACAGACCTTTATTTGATGAAAATATATTCCCGCAGAATAATTTGTCCAAAGAGCAGTATAAAGATTTAAACAGAGAAGAAAATAATTCAATAAATCACTTTTTTGATAAATTATTAAAATTAAAAGAGGCAATGCAAACCGAAGTCGGAAAAAAAGAAGCCCAAAAAAGACATAATTTTATGGTAAAATTTTTAAAACAATTTTTTGAAGAACAAAACTTGCCGCGGTGGCAAAGTTATTTGGAAGATTATTTAGCATTAAAGGTATATTGATATAAAAAGAGCGAAGCCTCGGGATTTTCCGAGGCTTCGCTCTTTTTATGATAATTAATTATTCAATTATCCAGCCGCTTGTAAGGTCAACTTTAATGGTTTTTAGTGTTGTTATTGTGACAACTTTACCTGCTTTAAGCTGAACTTTTCCGCCTTTGATAATTGCTCTGATTATTCTCATAAACCAGTTTCTTTGCTGGTCTGTGTTAATACAACCGGGGAATTGTGCCGTTTGTTCGATAGGTGTGTAAATGGTTTTTGTTTCAAGCCCCATTTTTCCTGTTCTTACAAACAATTTGCCCGGAGTTACGCTTACTATTTCGCCGTTAATTTTGCTTGTTCTTGCAAATATAATATAACGGTCTTTTGTAACAAGGTGTTTGTTTGCTTTTGTTACAAAGCATTCGCCTTTTTTATTAACAGAACTGTTTAATGATGTAAGCAACATTACAGGAATTGTTGTTCCTGCAGGAATTGTAGCAACTGTTCCGTCAATTGTTACGCCTTTTAGAACATAACCTTCGCCTCTTTTTGCTCTCATTGCTTCTTGAAGCTTTTTGTTAGGGTTGATTCTTGCGTTAATTTGCATGTTATACAATCCGAAAGCCATTTCCGCTCTTGTTATAGGCGCATCAGGATTTTTGAATGTTCCGATTGCTTTTTGTGCTCTGAAAAGGCCCCATTTGTCAAGGTTAAGTGCAGATACCATTATATCCATAGCTTCTTTTTTTGTAACGGTATCTTCAGGTCTGAAAGTGTTATCGGTTGTTTTTTTGATTAATTCAAAATGGATTGCTCTTTGAATAACATTGTAAGCCCAGTGTTTGTAAGGAACATCGGTAAATTCGAATGTTTTTTTCAAGGGCGCTTTGTCTTGGTGAAGTGCTTTGATTACCATTGCGGTAAATTCTGCTCTTGTCGCCGTTTCATCAGGTTTAAAATTTCCGTCGGGGTAGCCCACAAGGACTTCTTCATCTGTAAGAGCCTGTATTTGCTTGTATGCCCAGTGATTTTCAGGCAAATCGGGATAACTTTTTGCAATGGCATTGCTTGCCATCAGCCCGATTATAAATAAGGACAAAACCAAATTTCTAATAGCTAATCTCATTTTTCTTCTCCTTTTCCATAACTTCAACTATCTTAATTACTTGAATTAAATTTGCTAATCTATTAATATATAAATGTAATTAATTCACTATTTAATTATACCTTTGGAAAATTTATTGGCAAGTACTTTTATGAAAGAGATGGGGAAAAAACTTTTAATATTTATTTTGACGCTTTTGTTTTTCGGGAACGTTTCTTTTGCTATGCCAAAAAATGCTTTTAAACATTTTATTAAAGCAAACGAATATTTTGCAATAAACGATACCGATAATGCTGAAATTGAATATAAAGCAGCAGAAGAATTGGCGCCTGATGAATTAAGTATCTGCTTAAAACTTGCAACTTTATATTCTAATCTTCAAGATTGGAATAATGCTCTTTTGTATTATCAAAAAGCCTCAAAATTAAGCCCAAATGACGGTTCGATAATGCTTAACATTGCAGCTGTTTTACGTGCGCAAAAAGATTATAAAGGAGCTTACGAAGCGTATCAAAAAGCTTCGCAACTGTTGCCCAATTACGGTTATATTCATCTTAATTTGGCGCAAATGCAGGAGTTGATGAATCAGCAAAAAGAGTCAATTCAAGAGTATAAGAAATTTCTTGCGGCTTATCCTGATAATATTGAGGCTAGAAAAAATCTTGCCGCACTTTATTTGAACCTTGACATGGATACAGAGGCGGTTGGTGAATATGAAGCAATTTTGGCAAAATCTCCTGAAAATTTTGATGAATGGACAAATTATGCCAAAGCACTTTTGTTGACAGAAAACTTTAAAAAAGTGCCTGAAGTTGTCCAAAAAGCTATACAAGATGAACCTGAAAATGCTCAATTGAGAATAATTCTTGCAACGGCTTATGAAAATACAGGCGAAAAAGAAAAAGCAATAGACGAATATCAAGCCGCCCTCAAAACGGATTCTTCTCTTGTGGAGATTCAATTCAACATCGCAAAACTTTTTGATGAAACAGGTAAAGAAGCAGATGCTATAAAGTATTATGAAATTTGTCTTGAAACTCTGCCTGATAATTCTCAGGCATACTACAATCTGGCAAATATTTATCAGAGAAAACAAGAGTTTAACAATTCGCTTTCGACTTTAAATAAACTTAAAAGCAAGGAAAAAGAAGATGTAAAAGTCTTAAAAGAAATCGGTAAAAATTATTACATGTCGGGCGATTTTGCCCAATCCATAAATTATTATAACCAAGCGCTTAAACTCTCAGGCGACAATGCCCAAATATATTACTATATGGCACTTTCTTATACATTAATGAAAGAATACGATAAGGCGATTGATAATTATAAAAAATCAATTTCTTTGAATGATGATATTAAGATTAAATCAGAACTTTCAAAATTATATGTGACCGTTGCAAACAGTTATAGTCAAAAAAATGATTATGCAAATGCGGTTATGAATTTTAAAGAGGCGGTTAATTTGAATAAAAACGATGCCATGCTTTATTGCGATTTGGCTGATTCTCTTTTGTTTCAAGGAAATACCCAAGAAGCCATTGAGGCTTATAAACAGGCGTTGGAGCTTGATAAAAATAATGTCGATATGATTTTGAGTATAGCAAATATTTACAAAAACGATTCAAAGCCGACTGAAGCAAAAAAATATTATGAACAGGTTTTGACGGTGGACCCGCAAAATTTAGATGCGCTTTTTTATCTTGGAGCGATTTGTTTTGAATCGGGCGATAATAAAAAAGCAAAAGAATATCTTATTGGTGCTACAAGCGTAAAACCGGATTTTTCAAATGCTTACTATTTGCTTGGAATGATTTGCGATAAAGAAAAAAATTATCCCGATGCGATTTTATACTACAAAAAATTTATAGCACTAAGCCCTAAAGATGAAAATACGGCACAAATTAAAAAAAGGTTAACCCTGCTTGAAAACGCAAGAAAAAAATAGAAAAAAAGAATATATTAAAAAAATTTGGAACGGAGTGCCTGCAACCGTCAGGAAGTCACCGCTCGAGGATTCTTTGTACAAATTTTTATTTAAGTCCGTTTTCGGGCATGTTGCAGGTTTAATTTTAATTTGTATGATTGTTTTTCTTTTGAATTTTTTTGGAATTACTCCAAAAATTAAAGACAATGTAATGAAAGTAAAAGATATAGCTTTTAATCTTGCGGGTCCTGCAAAAAAGGGCTCTGTATCTCAAAATAATCAAAATCAAATTTCTTCTGAGTCGGCAAATAAGCCAAAAACTTCTTTAATTCCGCAGACAAAACCTTTTGTTCAAAAAACAAGTTCAGAAATTTCCGAGTTTGAAATTCCTATTCCGAATTTTAAGTCAATGAGTTCGGGTATAAATTCTTCGACTTCTTCAAGGCGTAATGCTTCCGGGCTTGAAGTTTCTGCAAATTCTGTGTCAGGAGCCGGCGGTTCTGATTCTTCGGATGCTTCTTCATCAGGCGGAGGTGGTTTTAATAAAGTCGCGACAAAAAATTTAATCGTGGCTTATGATATTTCCCCTTACGTAAATGAGCTAAAGCGTGAAATAAGGTGGAATTGGAAAATCCCTCCGACAGCAGGCGGTAAAAAAGTAGAATTGTTTTTAAGAATAGCAAGGGACGGAAGATTGATGATATTAAATGTTAAAAAAACTTCTGAAACCGCAGAAGTTGACAATGCAGCGCTTGATGCGGTAAGAAAATGTCTGCCGCTCAATCCGCTTCCTGTAAAATATAATAAAGGTTATTTAGATTTGATTTTTTCATTTGATTCGGCAATAAATTCAGTCGGCAGCAGGTATTAGTTTTTAATTTATTTTAACTGTAATTAAAAAATAAAAGCTTGACAAAAATTTTTTCCGGTGTATATTGGTATTATGGTATTTAAATACCAATATAGAAACGGAGATAAAAATGCAAAGTGTTTTAAAAATATCTGATGCGGCCTCAATAGCATTACATGCCATGACCTATATTGCTTTTCATGGCAAAGAGCCTGTTTGTACCAAAGAGATTGCAAATAATTTCGGAGTTTCTGAGAATCATCTTTCAAAAGTTCTTCAAAGACTTGTTAAAGCGGGTTTGTTAACTTCTGTTAAAGGGCCCTTAGGGGGGTTTGAACTTACAAAAAAATGTTCAGAAATTACGTTTTTGGAAATTTATGAAGCCATAGACGGGAAAATTAGTACCGGTTGTTGTCTTTTTGGAAAAAAGTTTTGCGAATGTGATAAATGTATTATGGATGATTTTTTGAATAAGACCAATAAAAGCGTAAGAGAATTTTTCGGTAATAAAAGACTATCCGATTTTTGTAACCAAAAAGAGGAGTTGGATAAAGGATACTTTAAGTAATATTTGTATAAATCCATTTTTGTAAAATAAATTAAAAAAAGGAGAAAAAAATGACATCAATGTTTTGTTTTCAATGTGAGCAAACAGCTCAAGGAAAAGGTTGCACCATGCAGGGTGTTTGCGGTAAAAAAGCAGATACTGCAAATTTGCAGGATGAATTAACAAGCACTTTAATTGAACTTGCAAATTCAAATGAACCTACCGAAGAAGTAACAAAAACCTTAATCGAAGGATTGTTTACTACAATTACAAATGTGAACTTTGACGATGAATCACTGAAAGTTTTCACTAAAAAAGTTTCGGATTTGATAAAAAGACCGAATAATTTTGACATCAAAACCGTTTGGGAATGCAATGAAGATATCAGAAGTTTAAAATCTTTAATCCTGTTCGGGCTTAAAGGTATTGCAGCATATGCTGAACACGCTTGGGTTTTAGGCTACAAAGACGAAGCTGTTAATAATTTCTTCTATGAAGCGCTGCAAGCAATTTCAAAAGATTTGGGCATTGAACAATTGCTTCTTTTGGTGTTAAAAACAGGTGAAATCAATTTAAAATGCATGGAGCTTTTAGACAGAGCAAATACAGAAACTTACGGTAATCCTGAGCCTACAAAGGTTACAACAAATATAGAAAAAGGGCCTTTTATTATTGTAACAGGCCATGATTTAAAAGACTTACACGCTCTTTTAGAGCAGACAAAAGGTAAAGGCATAAATATTTATACTCATGGTGAAATGTTGCCCTGTCATGCTTATCCTCAATTGAAAAAACATTCACACTTAAAAGGTAATTTTGGTACGGCTTGGCAGAACCAGCAAAAAGAATTTGACAATGTGCCGGCTGCGATTTTGTTCACTACAAACTGCATTATGCCCGTAAAAGAAAGCTACAAAGACAGAGTGTTTACAACTGCTGTTGTTCAATATCCTGAAACGCTTCACATTGACGATAACAAAGATTTCACTCCTGTAATAGAAAAAGCTCTTGAATTGGGCGGATACTCCGAGGATAAAAGAATGACCGGTATCAACGGTGGTGATGTTTTGACTGTAGGGTTTGGACACCACACGGTAATGTCTGTTGCAGATAAAGTAATTGAAGGCGTTAAATCAGGAGCTATAAAACATTTCTTCTTGGTTGGGGGCTGTGATGGCGCAAAGCCGGGAAGAAATTATTATACAGAATTTGTTAAACAAACGCCCAAAGATACAATTATCTTGACGCTTGCTTGCGGAAAATATCGTTTTAATGATCTTGATTTGGGTGATATCGGCGGCATTCCAAGAATTCTTGATATGGGACAGTGTAATGATGCTTATTCTGCCATTCAAGTAGCAGTCGCTTTATCAAAAGCGTTTAACTGTTCGGTAAACGAATTGCCTTTGTCACTTGTGCTTTCTTGGTATGAACAAAAAGCGGTTTGTATTTTGCTTACACTGTTGTACTTGGGAATTGAAAACATAAGACTTGGGCCAAGCTTGCCGGCTTTTGTTTCTCCGACGGTGTTAAACGTATTGGTAGATAAATTTAAAATTAAACCGATAACTACTCCAGAACAAGACCTAAAGGCAATTTTAGGATAAACAACCGATAGGGAGGTAAGTATTTGCCTCCCTTTTATTTAAAAAAACATATAGGAGAAAAGTATGACAAATGCATTTGCCAAAAAAATATTGAATTTAAAAGAATCAATTGAATATCAGGAAAATTCAATCGTGAGCAAAACCATTACCAATAATACCAACAGCTCATTGACGCTTTTTGCTTTTGATTCGGGCCAGTCAATCGCTTCACACTCAGCACCCGTTGATGCTGTTGTCCAGTCAATTGAGGGCGAAGTAGAAATAACTATTTCAGGCGAAAAATTCAATCTAAAAGAGGGCAATATTATTTTGATGCCTAAGGGTGAGCCTCATGGGCTTGTGGCTTTAACTAAATTTAAGATGGCTTTGTTTAAAGTATAGTTCAAGTAATTTAAAAAATGAAGACGGTGGCAAGCACACAAATTTATACGGACTTTGTCCTTGAAATTTAGCTGGTTGCATAGGTCATTTTACGGCTCGGATAAATCCTGCGCCTTAAATGTCCTAGCTATCTCATCCACTTAAAACAAAGCTTCGCTTTGCATTGGATTCGACTTCCCATAAATCGAACTTTTTAAAATTATGACCTAAAGGTCAAATTGAAAAAATGGAGACGGTGGGGATCGAACCCACGTCCAAAATGGATTAGAGCAAATCTCTACGAGTGTAGATTTTGTCTTTCTCGCTAAAACCCAAGTAAAATCAAACTTGTTAGTTTTAGCAAAGCACTTTTAAGCGATACCCGCTTTGAGAAAAGTCTTGATGCGCTTAATTCTCATCCGCGCACTGCAACTTGCATAATTGTCCCTGCCCGCCGGCAAGCTGGGCAAGCAGAGAGGCTGACTACTTAAAATTAATTAAGCAGCTAGAGCAGCAGCTCTAGAAAAATCAGCTTTAACTACGTTGTTTGTAGCATTTGTTTTTTTGCTCGTTGATAACTCGGAACAGCGCCGAGACTCGCAACTTACTGTAATCGACCATCCTGTCAAAGCCAGAACGTCCCCATATTTAATTTTTAATGTTCAAATGGTTTACGTTTATTCTGATACGTCAAAGCCTAGTCACTATTGCATATCTCTGCTAAAGAGTGGACTATTTCAGCGTATCGTGACGCCATTTTCTATAATTCGAGCAAGCTCTCATTAAGAAAAGAAGGCGAACGTCCCCATATTTAATTTTTAATGTTCAAAATTGGTGTGTATTATAAGTATAACCCACTTTTTTCTTTTTTCAACCCGAAAAGGTTTATTTTTAAATTTTTTCCATCAAGACATGAGATTCTGAATAAGTACGCTTGAAGTTCAGCCGATAACCCATGTTTCAGGATGACGTGAAAGATTTTATCAACAAACTAAATCATTTACCCCAATGTTTAAGAATAGTAAAGAGGATGGTTTTTCCCCTAAAATCTGTTATAATATTGCTACACTGGGGGAGAAATGAAAACAGACAAAAAAATTAATATAAAACCCGCTGATAAAATATTAAATCTGGAAAAATATATTTTTGCAGAACTTGACGAATGGAAACAAGAAGCTCGTGCAAAAGGAGCAGATTTAATAGATTTGGGCATAGGAAACCCTGATGGGCCCACCCCAAAGACTGTTGTAAAAGCTGCAATAAAATCAATAAAAAATCCTGCCTGCCACGGGTATCCGTGTTTCAGAGGCAAACAGGAATTTCAAAACGCAATCAAAGAATGGATGAAGTTGCGCTACGGAATAAAAATGGATTCTGATTTCGGGATACAAACATTAAGCGGTGCAAAAGAAGGACTTGCTCATACAGCACTTGCTTTTACAAACCCGGGAGATATAAATATTGTTCCAGACCCTTATTATCCTGTTTTGTCGCGCGGGACTTGGATTTCAAGCGGAGACGTTTATCATGTGCCGCTTAAAGCAGAAAACAATTTTCTGCCTGATTTGGGCTCAATCCCAAAAGATGTTGCAAAGCGTGCAAAAATGTTTTTTATAAATTATCCAAACAATCCCACAGGTGCTGTTGCCACAAAAGATTTTTTGAAAAAACTCGTTGATTTTTGCACAAAAAACAATATTCTGCTTGTTTATGATTTAGCCTACGGTGAAATCTGCTATGACGGTTACAGGCCGCCGAGTATTTTCAGCATTAAAGGCGCAAAAGATATTGCAATAGAGTTTCACACATTTTCAAAAACCTTTAACATGGCAGGTTGGAGAGTCGGGTTTGTAATAGGCAAAAAAGAATTTATCGATGCAGTCCATGCCATGAAAACAAATACAGATTACGGCACCTCCACAATAGTTCAAGATGCTGCAATAGAAGCACTTAGAATGCCTTATGAAAATGTGGAAAAAATAGTTAAAAAATATAAAAAACGCAGAGATTTTATGGTGTCAGCCATGAAAAAAATGGGCTGGGAAGTCAATAAAACGCCGGCCACAATGTATTTGTGGCTGAAAGTTCCAAAGGGCATGGGTTCAAAAGAATTTTGCAGAAAAACTATGGATAAAACAGGCGTGGTATTTACACCGGGTGTGGCATTTGGAAAACACTCCGACGGATTTTTCAGAGTTTCGCTGGTGCAGAGCCTTTCAAGATTAAAAGAAGCTATAAAAAGACTTGAAAAAGCAAACGTAAGATATACAGGATAAATTTAATAAACCGTCACCCTGAATTTATTTCAGGGTCTATCAAATCTGAGATTCTGAAACAAGTTCAGAATGACGGAATGGAAGTTAGAAAATGAAAGTATTAAAAAGGAAAAAATTAATTTATTATTTATTAAGTGGGTTGGTATGCTTTATTTTAACTTTGCCATCGCATGCCAAATTTAATGCAGGAATTTCAAAAAGCCATTTTTACGACACCCAAAAGACAATTATGAAAGAAATTTCACCAAACATCGTGCCAAATACCGACAATTACTGGGAGAAAAACACTTTTTTCACAAACAAATATCTTCCGCTTTTTATGCTTTCAAACAAAGATTTGATAAGCTATTTGCCTCAAAAAAAACATAAAATTGTAAACAGGATGGTAATTCCTTCTGTTTATAATGTTTCTTTTAAATCTATTCCGGTTACAAGTGTTTCTTTGGGGGGGGGCAAAAAGAGTGATAAGGTTTCAAGTCAGGAATTTGATGTTAAATGGACGATGCTCTATGAGCAGGCAAAAAATAAAGAAGCAGACAGTGACAAAAAAATCGAAACGGCCGTGGTTTTAAAAGAAAGTAAAAATATTTCAAATTATAATTTGGCTTTAGATTTATTGGATGATGTTACAAGGCAAGAGCCTTACAATGCTTATGCATATAACCTTAAAGGCGATATTTACTTTGTCAAAAATGACAAGGAAAACGCCATGAAAAATTATGTTGAAGCCTTAAAATTAAATCCTTTGAGCAAACAAAGCTGTTTGGGCATAGCAAAAATTCTTGAACCTACAAACAAAGAGCTTGCCCAAAAATATTTTGAAAAAGCCAAGTAAAAATTACCAATCTAAGTCGTCGCCGTAAGCAGTACTATCATTATAGTATTGGCGAGGGCCATAGTATTGATATGTAATTGTTTGAATATCTTTTGGTAAGGTTTTAACAAAATTACCAAAGGCATCACGGACAATTCTTTGAGAGTATTCACCGGCAATGTAGGATTGGTTTTCATTGTTACGACCGCGAATAAAAGCAAAGTCTATTTGTGCTTTTTCAGGTAAAGTTTTAACAAAATCAAGAAACTTTAAGGCCACTTTTGGCTGATTGTTTTTTACAGCTAAAATAAAAATATTTTCATTATTATCATTTTGCACTATAGGGATACAACTTTGGATATTTTTGGGTAATTTTTCAAAGCGTTTGATGATTTCAAGAGCTTTTTCTTGTTTATTTTCAATTATTGCATTTTGTAATATTCTATATTGCTCTTTAGCTTTTTCTTTGGATAAATCCGAGCAATTAAGCATTATGGGAAAATGAAGCGGCTCATTGTTTTGGCGTTTATTTTCTGCGGGTTTTTTGCGCATAAATGTTTGATAAGAAATAATATTGACTTTCATAAAAACATCTCCTTGTCTTTTAATAACATTTTAAAACGCAAAAGAAAAATTTTTGTCACCTTGGGAATAAAATATACACTTCTTAATAAATTAATATTCTTGCAGTAAATCTTCTTCGTCGTCTTTTAACAAAGACAAATCATCGCTGTATGTGGCGTCAAAATCTTCAGGAAGCATTTCGGGCTCCGGCCAAATGGTTTCTTCATCAAAGCGGCAGGCATTCAGATTAAAACAACCTGCAAAATCAGAATTTGATAATTCGCTTTCCTGAAAAACTCCGCCTGCCATATCAGCTCCGGGGAAATTACAATAATTGATTGACGCATAGCTGTAATCCGCACCTGTTAAAAGAGCTTCTGAAAAATCACATTCTAAAACGGTTGCTCTTGTAAAATCAACCGAAGTCAAATCTGAATTGTTAAAATTTATTGAAGTTAAATGGGCATCGGCAAAAGAGCTGGAATTTAAATCAACTTCAGAAAAATCCACATTATTTAAGATGCAATAAGAAAAATTCATTTCACTTAAATCAATTTCTTCCTGACCTTTTTTCCATTCGTTAAATCTTTGCGGTGAAGCTTTAATTAAATTATATAAATCCTCTTTTGAATAATCGCTCATTTTTTACCTTTCTCCTTTAATTTTACTGTTTAATCAAATTCATTTGCATAGCCAAAAGTACTGCCTGCGTGCGGTTTGTAACTTTCAGCTTTTTAAATATACTGTTAAGATGTGTTTTTACCGTAACTTCTTTTACAAAAAGTTTGTTTGCTATAGTTTGGTTGTTGGCGCCTTTTGCAACAAGTGTTAAAACTTCTATTTCTCTGAGTGTAAGAGGTTCGACAGGTTCTTCCGAGCCAAAGGGAAGTTCGTGTATTTTTGTATTTTCTTTATTCCAAACACAGCGCCGCAAGACAGCGTCAATTCTTGCCAGAAGATTTGGCAGAACAAAAGGTTTTACAATATAATCATCTGCTCCGATTTTAAGACCTGATACCATTTTTTGTTCTTCGTTTACCGCTGTTAGCATAATAACCGGCAAATGCTTTGTTTTTTCATTGTTTCTTATAGCTTTTAGAGTATCCCACCCGTTGAGGTTGGGCATCATAACATCAAGCAAAACAAGGTCATACTTTTTTTCGGTTTTGGCAAGAATTTTAAGCGCTTGTACACCGTCTACTGCTACCTTGACTTCATATCCGTACATGGGAAGGGCATCTTGTAAATATTTGGGATTGTCATCCACTATTAAAATTCTTGCTAATTGTGACATAATTCACCTTACACTATCTTGTATTTGAGGGCTTTTAGGGCTGCCTGCAGTCTGTCGTCTACTTCCAATTTTTGCAAAATACTTGCCACATGGGCTTTTGTGGTATTTATGCTTATAAAAAGCTCTTTTGCGATTTGATTGTTACTGAGTCCTTGAGTTATTAATTTTAAAATCTGAGCTTCTCTTGAGGTTAAATTATAATCATTTTTTTCTTCATTTTCAATATAATTTTCATTTGCGGCCGCTCTTAAAACAACATGCGCTATACTTGGGTCAAACCAAGAAGCGCCTTCAAGTACTGATTTTACTACTTCAAGAAGTCGCTGAGGATTAATTTCTTTTGAGCAATAAGCATTTGCGCCAGCCTTTAGGCTGCTTAAGACTTCTTTTTCATCGTTATGAGAAGTCAGTATGACAACTTTTACATCTTTATTTTTGTTTCGAATTTTTTTTGTCGCTTCAATACCGTTTATATTTGGAAGCCCCAAATCCATAATTATTGAGTCAATATTGTTGTTGTTTATTATTTCAAAAGCTTTTTCGGCACAATCTGCTTCAAAAACCGCTTTGACAAAATCTTGTCCGTCAAAAGTGGTTTTCAAGCCGAACCTTGTAAGTTCATGGTCTTCTACTATAAGAATGTTGCTTTTTTTCATCAGATGTCCGTTATTTTATTTGGCTTACGGGAGTAATCGGATTTGGTTCGGTTGCCTCTGGTGACAATTCTTTTTTAGCCGGCTCAAAATCGGCTTTCAGTTTGAGGCATTTTTTGAAATTGTATTCGGCTTGAGCACAATTTCCCGTGTTTTTTTCGACCAATCCTTGATAATAATAATACCTAAAATCATTTTCGTCAATACAAAAGGCGTTGGATAAATATTTTTTTGCATCATCATAATTTTGTCTTGAAACGCTTATTTTTGCAAGTTCAATCCATGCTTCTTTAAACATAGGGTTTATTGAAAGGGATTGTTTAAAATATTTTTCTGCGTCAGTTTCTTCTAAAAGTCCTAAATAATAATAAGATTGCCAGCTTTGAGGATATGTTTTTGCGGTCTTTTCCCAAATTTCTTTGGCTTTCTGGTCATTTGAAAGTTTTTGCCATGCAATACCTTCTTTTATTTGAGATTGGAAATCTTTTTTGTTTTTTGCAGCAGCTTGTTTGTAATATTTTAAAGCTTGTTGGAAATTGCCTTGATTACAATTTAAATCTCCCAAAACGATAAGGGTTTGAGGATTGTTTTTGTCAAGTTTATAAGCTTTTTGTGCAGTTTCTGAAGCCTTTTCAAACTCTGCGGTTTCAAAATAAATTTTTGCCATTAATGAATAAATAGCCTGAGTGTCAACCCCCTTTTTGCCTGAAAGTGCGGTTTGAAGAGTTTTTATTGATTTTGAAGGGTCGTTTTCAATATAATAATAGTAGCCCAGATGATAATTTCTCTGGGAAGAAGTTTTGCCTGTTTTATAAAGAGTGTATTGTTCGAGTGATTTTATTTTTCTTTCATATTCATAAGAGAGCAGATTTTGTTTTTTGAGTGAAGAAATAATCCTTAATGCCGCCTCTTCTTTTCCTGTTTCGGCAAGGATTTCAACCTTGAGTTTTTGATAATTCAAAGTTGAGGGACTTTTGCTTATCGCAATATCAAGATATTTGTTGGCTTTGGTAAAAGCCCCTAATTTATAGTGTCCCAGCGCCATAATATAGTTTGCGTAATCGGATGATAAAAGCAGTGAAGAATTTTTGGAAAGCTCTTTTACAGATTCTGCGCTTTGGTTATTGTAAATTATGTTTGAGTAAATTTCTGCAAGAAAAATTTCTTGATCTTCGGTCAATTTTTTTGAAGGATAATAGAATCTTTTTATAGCATTTGTTGAATTTTTGGCAAAATCTTCATTTATTTTTGACAAAGCCAAGTCTGAAAGATCGAAAAACCCCAATCCTGCCATTTTATCTGCGATTGTTAAATAGAAAAAGTCGTTTTTATCGGTTTTTTTAATGATGCTTTTGAAATCGTCTTTTGATGCTCTTATATTACATTGTACAAATCTGTCTGTCGCGCTTGAAAAATCGTATAAATCTTTTAAATCTATTGTTTTTACAAGTCCCTTTTGAGTTTGTAAGTTTATTGTTTTTTCAAAAGCTGATGGTTTCGGATAAAAAGAGTTAATAGGCGAAAAATCAACCCCAAAGCTTTTGTTTGAGGAAAAAATCAAACCAAAAATAATTATTAAAGGTATGAATTTAACTTTTTTGCATGCCATTAATTTTCGTTATCCTTGTTTGATTTTGCCATGTAATAAAAATCGAATAAATCAATAAAAGCTTTTTCGCTTTCGCTTAATTCTTCGGGTTGTTTTTGTGTTGAAAGGTTATATAAATCCATCATTGAATATTTTTCAAGAAAAATTTTGTGTTCTTCTTCGAGAATAAGATGATTTTCTGCCAAAAAAACCTCAATAATTTTGTTTGCGGGAATTGAAAGAAAGCATTGAGTGACTTTAGGATCAAAATGCGTTCCGGAATCTTTTAAAAGAATTTCAATAACTTTTATAATGGGCATTTTATCCCTATAGTGTCTTTTTGAGGTTATTGCATCAAAAACATCGGAAACGGCAAGAATTCTTCCCCCAAGAGGTATTTGTTCACCGCCCAGATGTCTGTAATAACCGTTTCCGTTAAATTTTTCGTGGTGTGAGCAGGCAATTTCTGTTACCAGTTTAAAATCATCCGAGGCATGAATTTTTTCGAGAATATTATGGGTTATCGCAGCGTGTTCTTGAATATGTTTGTATTCTTCGTCTGTGAGTTTGCCTTCCTTTTGGAGCACAGAGTCTCTTATGCCAATTTTTCCTATATCATGAAGAGTTGCAGCTTTTTCTATCACTTCGATATGTTTTTCATCCAGATTCATTGTTCTTGCAATAAGTGATGAATAAAGTCTTACTCTTGTAGAATGACCTGCCGTAATTTTGTCTCGGGCATCTATGGAGGCGGCTAAAGTATCTATAAAGCTGTCAAATAAAAGTTTTTGTTCTTGCAGCATTTCGCCTTGTTTCTTGAAAAGCTGGGCGTTTTCAAGTGCTATGCCGGCGCTTGACCCTATTGCTACAAGTAAATCTTCATCTTCTTCGTTAAATTCCCCACCGATTTTGTTTAAAACCTGAAACGCACCGATAATGTCCTGATTAAGATTTTTGATTGGCATGCAAAGAATTGTTTTTGTGATATATCCGGTTTTTAAGTCGATTTCTTTATTAAATCGTTCATCAGAATAAGCATCTTTGATGTTAATGGTTTGGCCTGTTTGAACCACATGTCCTGCAAGACCTTTGTCTGCGGGGAACCTTATTTCTTCGCTTTCCATACCCAGCGCTACTTTTGACCAAAGCTCGTTTTTTTCTTTGTCATACAAAAAGACACTGCAACGGTCTGCTTGGATTGCCGACTTTGTTTCTTGGGCTATTACTTCTAAAAGGACATCAATATCTGTTTCTGCAGAAACAGTTTGGCCTATTCTTAAAAGCGCAACAAGAGGGTCGTGTTTTTCCGGTGAAGAAAAGTCACAACTGCTGTTAAGTTGTTTTATTCTTAAATTTATATGTTTTGCAAGACTAAATTCATCTTCTTTTTCGGCCATTTTAAGCGCATTTTCATAGTGGATTATTGCCGTACATGAGTTTTTTTCAATAAAGTCCATATCTCCTAACATAAACTCGTTTATTAATTTTGCGGATTTATTTTTTGTGCACTCTGCCAAATATTTGCCGTCATTGAGATAGGTAAGAGCTAACAGATACTTGTTTTTATCTTCCAAATATTCGATAATGCCCAGTAAGCTCAAGCATATAGAGATGTTTTCACTTGATTTTTCTTTGATAAAAATTCGTTGAGCTTCTGATACGGTATTAAAAGCGTCTTTATAACTTTTGTTAAGAAACTCGTTTAATGCCCGATTTATAAGGACTTTACCTTGTTTTAAACGCTCATTTTCTATGTTTTCCACAACCATGCTACAAAACCTCTTAACAAACTTATATTTTGATTATACAATATTTTTTAAGATAACTCAAAAAAAACTTAATAATTGCAGTATTTCATAGGATAGGAAAAATAAAAATGCAAACAATAACAATACTTGTGCCGATTTTTAATGAAGTAAATACGTTAAGAATTGTTTTACAAAAACTTGAAGAAGTTGATTTTTTCGGCTTAAAAAAAGAAATTATTCTGATAGACGATTTTTCGACAGACGGAACAAAAGAAATTTTAAAAGAATTGAGCGGGTATAAAGTTTTTTACCACGAAAAAAACAATGGCAAAGGTGCCGCGCTCAGAACCGGTTTTGAACATGCGACAGGGGATATAATTGTGATTCAGGATGCGGATTTGGAGTATGACCCTGTCGATTATCAGCCTTTGATAAAGCTTATATTAGAAAATAAAGCTGATGTAGCTTACGGTTCAAGACTTTCCGGAGGTAAGCCTTCGCGTTCTTTTATGTTCACGCATCTTTTGGGCAATAAATTTCTTACTCTTTTGACAAATATTTTATACAATACGACATTGACTGACATGGAAACCTGCTATAAGGCATTTAAGGCGGAATTTATAAAGGGGATTGAAATAAAATCTGACAGGTTTGATTTTGAACCCGAGATTACCGCAAAAGTGCTTAAAAGAGGCGCAAGGCTTTACGAATTGCCTATTTCTTATTACGGAAGAGAATATTGCGAAGGCAAAAAAATAACGTGGAAAGACGGCATTCATGCAATTTGGGCATTGATTAAATTCAGGTTTGTTGATTAATTTTAAAATTCAGGAAATTTTTTTATAACACACTGTTTTGAATTTTACCTTGAAAAAATTTGTCAATATTTTCCATTGTAATTTTGACTATTCTTTCTTTTGCCTCTTTTGAATTATATGCTATATGTGGCGTTACAACAACATTATGAAGCTTTAAAAGTCTTTCGTTAATTAAAGTTTGTCTTATATAATCATCGGTCAGATAATCAAAATCCAAAATGGTGTCGGGTTGGGTAATCATGTTTTCTGCTTCCAGAACATCAAGCCCCGCACCGAAAATTCTGTTTTCGGAAAGTGCATTGTAAAGCGCTCTTGAATCTATCAATTCACCTCTTGCTGTGTTTATTATCACCGCGCTGGATTTCATCAGATTTATTTTCTCTTCGTTTATAAGATGAAAATTATTTTCCGTAAGCGGTGAATGAAGCGAAACAACATCGGAATTTTTTAAAAGTTCATCCAGTTCAACGTATTTTACCTGATATTTTTGGATAAGTTCTTTTTTTGGAAAAGGGTCATATCCCAAAACATTCATCCCAAAGCCTTTTGCGATTCGAATTGCCTGAGCGCCTATTGCACCTGTTCCGATTATACCGATTGTTTTTCCGTTGAGTTCAAATCCCGTGTAAAAATCTTTGCTCAATTCCCCTTCTTTGAGATTAATGTATGCTCTTGTGACCTTTCTTGAAACATCAAAAAGAAGTGCAAATGCAAATTCTGCAACTGTTATATTCCCATACCCGAAAGAATTTAAAACCTGAATATTATTTTTTCTGCAATATTCAATATCTATATGATTAAACCCGACGCAACGAAGCGCAATCAGTTTAAGATTTGGAAATTGCTTCAAAACATTTTCGGTTACTCTTGAAAAAGTAAAACATGAAATAACTTCTGCTTGTTTTATTTCATCTGTTAAAACGGTTTGTTCGTTGAGCGTTTCTTTAAGCATTTTGCATGAGCATTCTACTCCGCATTTTCCTTTGCGCTCGCCTTTGCATAAGCTGTTAAAGGCTTCGGTTTCATTATCTCTAATATCGAAAAAAACAATTTTTGCCATAGTTACTCCCTTATAAAATTTGTAAGAATTTTTTGTTCTTGTTCCGGTGTTTTTTCAGTTCCTGTTTTTAACTGTTTTATCAGGTAGGCTGTATTTTTGCCTAAAATTCTCATTATTTGTACACCTTCTTCATCAAGCAAAACTTCGCCTGGCATTCTTCCGTGGATAACGTTCCAATAATTTGATGAAGACATAAACATTTCTGCTATCGTAAAGTAGTGGTTTAAATGATCAAAAACCGCAACTTCACCAGAGCGTCTTGCTACAACAACGCTTGCGCCCACCTTGTGTCTTAAGAGTCCTCCGTTTGCGCTGCAAACATAAAAGGCTCTGTCGAGAAAACATTTTAGAGTTCCTGCAATTGATGCGTAGTAAACCGGAGAGCCTATAATTATACCATTGGCTTTTTTCATTTTTTGGATGCATTCATTTACTTCATCGTTTATAACACAACGTTCATTTTTATTTTTAAAGCAGCCGCCGCATGCAAGGCACCCGCGGATATTTTTGTTTCCTATATGGATAATTTCGGTTGAAATTCCTTCTTTTTCAAGTTCTTCCAAAACTAGTTTAAGCGCATGATATGTGTTTCCTTCAGGCTTAGGGCTGCCGTTGATTGCTATTACGTGCATAAATATCCCTCCATTATTAGATAAATATTATTTAATAAATAAAATAAAGTCAAATTGAGGTCACTGTATAAGTGCCTAAAATTTGCATTAGTCTTAAATTAGTAAATATTAGCAAAGCAAATTTTAATTCTTATGATAAAATTATAGAAAAAGGATTTATAGAATGACCAACTTAAAAGGAGACATATACGGAGGCGTAACTGCGGGGATTATTGCACTTCCCTTATCACTGGCATTTGGTGTTGCAAGTGAGCTGGGCGCAATTGCCGGGCTTTATGGCGCGATTTTGGTAGGGTTTTTTGCTGCTGTTTTTGGGGGTACAAAAACTCAAATATCCGGACCGACAGGACCTATAACAGTTGTAATAGCCGCAATAATGGCTCAATATCACGGTGATTATAAACTTGTATTTTTTGCAATTTTTCTTGCAGGATTATTTCAAATAATTTTTGGGCTATTAAACATAGGAAAGCTTATCAAATATATTCCTTATCCGGTTATTTCGGGGTTTATGAGCGGCATCGGGACTATTATAATTCTTTTACAATTAAACCCGCTATTGGGTTCTACAGTTAAAGGAAATACAATAGAGACCATATTAAATTTTGGACAAACCTTGCAGAATATAAATATTCCAACGCTTTTTTTAAGTTTGGGCACACTGGCAATAGTTTTTCTTACTCCAAGAAGCATAAATAAAAAGGTTCCCGCACCGTTGTTAGCGCTTTTTATTATGACTTGTGTAAGCCTCTTTTTTGGATTTGATGTTAAAGTAATCGGGGAGATCCCGGCTGAATTGCCAAATATAAATCTTATAATTCCCGGAATAGATATAATAATTGAATTAATTCCCGTAGCATTGACAATAGCCGTTTTGGGGTCAATAGATTCTTTGTTAACCTCTCTTGTTGCAGATTCTTTAACAAAAGAACGTCATAATTCAAACAAGGAGCTTATAGGCCAGGGGATAGGGAATTCCATTGCAGCAATGTTTGGAGGTTTGGCCGGTGCAGGAGCCACAATGAGGACGGTTGTCAATATTAAATCCGGCGGAAAAACAAGATTATCAGGGGTTATTCACTCATTACTTTTGGCAATAATCTTATTGGGTGCTGCTCCGTTGGTAAAAAATATTCCCATGGCGGTTTTAGCGGGGATTTTGGTTAAAGTCGGATTTGACATTATCGATTATAAATTTATTAAAATATTAAGAGCAGCTCCAAAATACGATTTGGCTGTTATGTTATTTGTATTTTTAATAACGGTTTTTGACGATTTAATTTTTGCGGTGGGAATGGGCATAGTGCTTTCTTCACTGCTTTTTGCCGCAAGCATAACAAGACAGACAAAAATTTTAATTGAAGATGTGGATGTTGATCCTGATTTTGTTTGTGAAGAGTATAAATATAAAATAAGAATGGTAAATATTCACGGAATACTGTTTTTCGGTTCAACTTCAAGAATTTTGACAAGGGTGGATGACTTATTAGGTACAGAATGTTTGATAATAAATTGTAAAGATATAACAGAAATGGATATATCCGCAGTATTTGCGCTCGAAGACATTATTGTAAGAATGCTTGATAAAAAAGTAAGAGTCTTCTTGGTTTTAAATAATCCCAAAATTGCGGGAAAGCTTTTAAGATTGGGATTAAATAAGTTAATCAGCCGAAAAGATATATTTTTCAGTCAAGAAAAGGCAATTAAAAAGGCTCAATCCTTTTTTGATTGTGCTGTTTAATAAAAAATAATATCGAGGATTTAAAAAATTCGACCAATTACAATTTTTCGTAATTTTTTCGCAAGTTCATTAAATTATGAGCCGTCATATCCGTAATTTGATTCGGTCGGGTTTTGGTCTTGCCTTCCTTCAAAATAGTTGCTTTGAGTTGACCCGTAATCGGGATATATAAGTTCATTGAAAAAATTGTCGGAATTTTGAGTTTCGTTTTTACCGTTTTTATATGAGCCTGATTTTTCCTGAGGCGTTGAAATAGTTTGGGAATTTGCCGCAAAGCCTTCTGCTTCTTGTGAGAAAACCGGAGCGGAAATTAACAGGCATAAAAGTAAAATAATTTTTTTCATAAATGTATTTTAACAGTAAATTAAGATTTATTCAATTAACTGTTTTATTAGGTAGCAATTTTTTCTTTGTTATGGTTTTATGATGAAAGAGCAAGGAGCACCTTTATGTTAGAATCCGGCAGGGAATTGTATCCTCAATATCGATTTACAAATGATAGAAGACAAGTTAGTCTTCCTGTTGATGTTGAGCGCAGAAGCGGAATAGATAGAAGGCTTCAAGATAGAATCATTATAGACAAAAGACTTGACAGAGATATTTTTGAAATTAAATCCAAGGCAGTTCAAGTTCAGCATACAGAGCCGGTAAAATTTACGCAAAATGTCACTAAGGCGTTGGAAAAAAATATTAAAACCGATGAGTTTATAAAAACGGAAAAGCCTGAAAATAAAGCATCAAAAGATGATTATAAGGATAAAACTCCTTCGGCTTCTGCTGCGGGGGCTTTTGCATTTATTTTGGGTGGGATTTTGGTTTCAACAATGTTTGGGGTGTCCGGAATAGCTGTGGCTTTTGGTTTGGCAACTTATTTTGGATTAAGAATTTTTACAGAGGCGCTTAATTCCCATATGAAAGACAAGGATTAAAAAATAATTGCCCGAAAAGAGAATTTAAAAAGCGGCATTTTATGTTGAAAATATCTTTAGGAGGGCTTTTATATGGAAATCAAAGAAAATCTTATTGTTTTGCGTAATATTTTTTATAAATGTTTTGTGGTCGGATTGTTTTTTCTTATTTTGGCTGCGGTAATTTATTATCCTTGTAAATGTTATGTTGCAAGTATTTATCAAAGTGCTTTCGGGGTTGATGTAATAACGTATCAAAATTTGTGGGTTATATTTGTGGGATTGATAAAAACAATTCTTATATTTTTGTTTTTGGTACCTGCTTTGGCAATCCATTGGGTGGGTACAGAATATGGCAAAAATCAAAAATTTGATGAAGAGATTATAAATACAAATATAATTGAATAGAACGAAGATTAGTTTGAATAACTTTCCTTACTATAATCGCCTAAATTGAAATAAAAGCTCCTGTAGAGTTTCTTTGAAACTCTTAGTTTGCAATCGATTGGTTATGTTCGATCAAATAAAAAAGTGCCATTTTCTCTTTGGCCGAACTTCATACACGGCTCACGCATTAAAATACCCCCGATTGGATCAAGCGAGCAGAGGCACGAATGAAGTGAGAGTCGAACAACAATAATAGGAAATCACACTTTTCGATTTTGTTGTGAGCGGTGCCGTTTAATGCGAGCGCAGAGAACCGTTTGATTTTGAGGCAGGAGCCGAAAAATTAAACCCGGTTCGTATCCACGGGGGTAGTAATTTGGTTGAATAATATAAAATAAAGTGATAAAAAATACCCCCGATTGGATTCGAACCAACGACGCACAGCTTAGGACGCTATCGCTCTATCCATCTGAGCTACGGGGGCGTGTGTTCTTATATTATCATAAAATGTCTCAGATGAATAGAGCGGAATTTAACTTATATTGAACTTTTGCGTTTGCAAAAGATTCAACCGGCCATCTGAGCTACGGGGGAGCAAAATCAGTTTAGCAAAAAAAGAAGGCTTGCGCCTTCTTAATAAAATACCCTGGAGGAGATTCGAACTCATGACCTATCGCTTAGAAGGCGATTGCTCTATCCAGCTGAGCTACCAGGGCTTAGTAATATTTGTCATGTTGAACTTGTTTGACTTCTTTTCCCGAAATCTTTGATTTCGTGGAAAATGTCCTTACGGCTCATTTAAATTGTCCAATCTTTAGCTTTTGTTGTCAATAGTATCAGCATCTTTCCAACTAGCGAAAGAGGGTTAGATCCTGAAATAAATTCAGGATGACATTTTTGGGAAATGGTCAAAATTGACTATCCTCTTAAATCCTACCATGTAAATTTCTATAGGCAAGGCGAATTTACATTTTTTACGAAAAAATGTAAATTCGCCTGTTTTTAATATATAATTCTTTTGGATTGCTTCGGTTTTTTAAAACCTCGCAATGACAATAAAATTAAAAATGAGGATAAAATGCTAAGCGGAAATGAAATAAGAGAACAATTTTTAAAGTTTTTTAAAGAAAAACACAATCATACGGTAGTCGAAAGTTCAAGCCTTGTGCCTGATAATCCGACCGTTTTGCTTACAACAGCCGGCATGCTGCAGTTTGTTCCTTATTTTCTGGGACTTGAAAAACCAAAATTTAATCGTGCAACTTCCTGTCAAAAATGCGCAAGAGCAGGCGGTAAAGATTCTGATATAGAAAATGTCGGCAGAACCCCTCGCCACCATACATTTTTTGAAATGCTTGGCAATTTTTCTTTCGGCGATTACTTTAAAAAAGAAATCATCCCCTGGAGCTGGGATTTTGTTACAAATCATTTAAAACTCGATAAAGAAAAACTTTGGATAACAATTTACAAAGACGATGACGAAGCGTTTGACATTTGGACAAAAGTTGTCGGACTTTCGCCTGAGCGGGTTATTCGCAAAGGTAAAAAAGATAATTTTTGGGGCCCTCCGGGGCCGACAGGCCCCTGCGGGCCCTGCTCTGAAATTCACTACGACTTGGGCGAAGAATTCAAATGTTCTGATAATTGCTCTGTTGATACCTGCGAGTGCGACCGCTGGGTTGAAATTTGGAATTTGGTCTTTATGGAAATGTTTCAAGACGAAGAAGGCAAACTTTCGCCGCTTGAAAAGAAAAACGTCGATACGGGCATGGGGCTTGAGCGAATTACCATGGTATGTCAGGGCAAAACTTCAACCTTTGAAACAGATTTGCTGAATCCGATTTTGTATGAAGTTTGTAAAATGGGTAAATGTGAATATAAACAAAGTGAAAAAACAGATGTTTCACTTAGAATTATAACAGACCATGCACGCTGTGTTACTTTTTTGATAAACGATGGTGTAATCCCCGGAAACGAAGGCAGAAACTACGTTTTGAGAATGATTTTACGCCGTGCTTTGCGTCATGGAAAAATGCTGGGGCTTGAGCTTCCGTTTTTGCACAAGCTCGTTGATGTTGTGATTGCAGGCTATGGTAAAGCTTACCCTGACCTTATCAAAAACGCAGAAAAAATTAAAAACACAATCAAAAATGAAGAAGAACAGTTTAATAAAACGCTCGACAGAGGCTACAAACTCTTGGAAGAACTTTTGCCCAAAAAACAAAATATTTCAGGCGAAGACGCTTTTAAATTGTATGATACTTTCGGTTTTCCGCTTGAATTGACCGTTGAGATAGCAAAAGAAAACGGGCTTAAAGTTGATTTGAAAGGGTTTGAAAAAGAAATGGAAGAACAAAAAAAACGAGCTAAAGCGGCGGCTCAAAAAGTCGTTCTGACCGATGATTTGAAATACGTTGAAATCGAAAAACAATTCGGCTCAACCGAGTTTTTAGGTTACGAAAAAGAAGAAATCGAAGCAAAAATTATTGCGACCGTTGAAGGAGAAGGCTTTGTTGATATTATTTTGGACAAAACACCTTTCTACGCTGAATCAGGCGGACAGGTGGGGGATACTGGTATTTTAGAAAATAAGCATTTTAAAGCAAACGTTTTGACTACTTTCAAGGTAAATCATTTATTTGTTAATCGCTGCGAAATTATTGAAGGAGAAGTTAAAATCAGCGATACGGTAAGTGCAAAAATTGATTCCACAAGGCGCGAAGAAATTAAAATTCACCACACAAACGCACACTTGCTTCAAGCAGCTTTGAAAAAAGTTTTAGGCGAAGAGGTCAAGCAGGCGGGCTCTCAGGTGGAAGAAAACCGCACACGTTTTGACTTTTCGTATCCGCGTCAGGTAAGTTACGGCGAACTCAAACGGATTGAAAAGATAATAAACGACTGGATCGGGCAAAATTTGGAAGTTTCGACAAAAGTCATGAAACTTGAAGATGCTCAAAAATCGGGTGCAACAGCACTATTTGGCGAAAAATACGAAAATGACGTAAGGGTTGTTTCAGTTGGCGATATTTCGAAAGAATTCTGCGGCGGGACGCATATTGATAACATCGGCAAACTCCGTTTGATGAAAGTCGTTTCAGAAAGCGCAATAGCTGCAGGCACAAGAAGAATTGAAGCTGTCGCTGGGAAAACAGCTCTGGAATATTTAAATGACAAAGAAGATGTGATTGATAAAATCGCAGGTCATCTTAAAACGCCTTACGAGGAAGTGTTTGAGCGGATTGAAAAGATTCAGGAAGAAAACAAATCACTTCAAAAGGAATTGGCAAACGTTCAAAATGCAATGGCAAAAGAAAAATTCGCATCGTATGCAGATAAGGCAGAAACAATCAAGGGCGGAAAATTATTTGTTTCAAAAATTGACGCCATGGATTCAAACGCCCTGAAAGAAGGGGTTGAATACCTTGCCCAAAGGTTGGGTGAATCAATTATCGTTGTTGTTTCGGGAGCAACAATCGTTGCAAAAGTTTCAGACAGTTTTGTTTCAAATGGCGTAAATGCCGGTGCAATAGTTTCTGATATTGCCCAAAAATGCGGCGGCAAAGGCGGCGGTCGCCCCCAATTTGCCCAAGGTGGAGGGGTAAATATGGATAATATTGAAAACGCATTAGAGGAATTTAAAAAATCGATTTAAATTAGGAGTATTATGGATAATTTTGATTTTTTGAAAAAAATGAATAAAAAAAATAATCAAAACAAATCAGAGAATAATTATGAAAAAGAATTAAATGAAACTAATTATCAAAAAACAAAGATTGATAAAAAAGAATCTTTAAGGAGCAAAAATATGACAGAAAAAATTGTAATTGAAAAAAATACTGAAATGTTGATAGAGGAAATTGAAGACAAAAATGGGTGTTTGCCAGATATACTTGTTCTAATATTAATTGTCACTTATGCTTTTCATATTATTGTATTATTTATTGCTTGGCTAAATAATTTTTTTAATTCCACCAGTATTCATCCGGATAATATAATGCAGCAAATTTATCAAGCAATTTTAGGTCTGACTTCTTCGGTATTATTTATAGGCTTATCAATAATAATTATTGTAGGATTATCTGCATTAGTTATGATTCATAATAGCTGTGGTAAAAAGTTTAAACTGGTTTTAAAAAAAGAAGAGCCACACGAAGAAAATGTTGAAGAAATTGAAGACAATAAGAAGTGATAATTAAACTAATAAAGGAGTTTTAAATATGGAGTTTTTAATTTTAGTAATAATATTATTTCTCTATTTTTTACCTTGGATGGTTGCGGATATCAGGAAACATAATAATACTGGAGCAATTGCAGTTTTGAACATTTTTTTGGGGTGGACTTTTATTGGTTGGGTTTTAGCTCTTGTTTGGGCTATGACAAGCAATATTAAGACAAAATCCATTTAATCCGTAGGTCGGGCATACTTGCCCGACAAAAATTGTTGTTATATCATTATTCAATGAATTACAGTCCGTAGGTTGGGGTTTCTACCCCAACATTTATGATAATTTTGCAATATAATTAAAGCATGCGATATAAAAGACTTTTTATTTCGAATACTTATATACATTTGGTTATGGTTACATATAAACGCAAACCAATATTAATAAATAATATTGATTTATTGCGTAATTCATTTAAAAATGCAAAACAATTTTTTAATTTCGATATTTTTGCAATTTGTATTTTACCCGATCATATTCATATGATTTTAAAACCCGAAAATATTCACGAATATCCGAAGATAATCACTTCAATAAAATATTATTTCTCAAATAATATTGATGTTGGGGTAGAAACCCCAACCTACGGATATAAAAACAAAGGTGAAAGAGGTATTTGGCAACGAAGATATTATGAACACACAATCCGCGATGAAGAAGATTTAAACAGGCATTTGGACTACATTCATTACAATCCTGTCAAACATAATCATACAAAAAATGTCAAAGATTGGGAGTTTTCTTCGTTTAAAAAATTTGTGAAAACGAAAAATTATGACCTAAATTGGGGAAATTCAAAAGATATTAAACATATCGAAACATTGGATTATGATTAAGAATTTTTTTGATAAAATTGAATTATGTACACAACAACATTAAAAATTGAAAAATTACCTCATAATACCTATTTGCCCGAATATCAAACAGAGGGGGCTGCGGGCATGGATTTGTGCGCTGCGATTGAAACCCCTGTCCTGCTCAAACCCTTTGAGAGAAGATTAATCCCGACCGGAATAAAAATCGAACTGGAAAGAGGGTTTGAAGCCCAAATAAGGCCTCGTTCAGGGATTTCGATAAAACATGGCATTTCTTTGGTTAATTGTGTCGGAACAATAGACGAAGATTACCGTGGTGAAGTCTGTGTTCCTGTTATTAACCTTTCAACAGAAGAATACACAATTGAGCCAAATGAGCGTATAGCGCAGATGATAATAGCCAGAGTTGAAAAGGCAAAAATCGAAGTCATTCAATCACTTAGCCAAACTTCACGCGCAGCTGGCGGCTTTGGTTCCACCGGCGGCTAAGAAAACAGGCTAAATAAATTTTTTCAAATCTTTTGCTATGGTTGAAATTTCAGGAATTTGTTTGGCTAAAGAATCAATATCGGAGTCGAATTTAATTTTTTTCGCCGTTTCTCTAAATTTGTTTAACATTTTTGTCAATTTATGGTAAAAATCTTTTTCTTTTATCTCTCCTCTGCCCGATTTAAACTTCTTTTCAAGCTTATGATATTCAAGCATTTCATCACCTGTTAAAAGAATTCCGCCTTTTACATATTGGTCTGTTTTAGAGGTCAAAATGTGCTCCCATCTGAGTGCGGGATTATCTTTTGCTCTCAAACTCGTATCGATCATTAAAAATGCCTCAGGCACTTTAGGATTGCGCGTTTCAATTAAATAAGCAGTTCCAAAACTTACATGACCCATTTTAGGTACATTCATGGCTAAAAACTCCTATGTTAAATTCAAATTAAATCAAAGTATAAAAAAAGTAAATCTTTTTTATAAAAACAGTTGACAAAACGTCACAAAAACAATCAAAACAAATAGGCGAAGTTTTCGAAGAAAACTTCGCCTATTTTATAAAAGTTAATTTATTAAGCTTCGGTTGTTTCTTCAACAACTTCTTCAACTGCGGGTTCAACAATTGCTTCAACAGGTGCTTCTTTTTTTGCGGGAGCTTCTTCTGCAGCTTCGACAGGAATTTCTGCTTCAACTGCAACTTCTTCAACTGCAGCTTCAACAGGAGTTTCCTCGGCTGCTTTTGGCTCCTCAGCTACTTTAACTGCTTCAACTTTTGCTTCTTCTACAACGGGCTCTTGGGCAGGTTCTTCTACTTTAGGAGTATTTTTTGCTGCTTTTTCGGCTTCCAATTTAGCTATAGCTTTTTTAGAAAGTTTTTTCTCAGTTTTTTTCTTGTAGTTCAACGAACCGTCAGCATTACAGTTGTCGATTAAATATTGAACTGTTTCTGTAGGTTGTGCGCCTTTTTTAACCCATTCTAAAGCTGATGTTTTGTCAAGTTTCATCACTTTTGTTTTAGGGTTATAATGCCCTAATTCCTGAATCGGTCTTCCTTCACGTTTTGTTGTTGAATTTATTACAATAATTCTGTACGCAGGTGTTTTTTTTGCGCCTAATCTTTTAAGTCTGATTTTTAACATTATTTTATTTTCCTTTTATTAAGTGTAAAATCCAAAAAGCCCGCCGCTTGGCTTTTTTCAAAAACAAGCCTAAGAGGAAAGCTTGTTTCAACTCTATTTAAACACAATGGTTTTTTAAAATCAAGAAAACACAGCTTTTCTATGTTAACTTTTGCAAAAAGCTCGCTTAGTTTGAATTTGTTGATACAATGTAGAGTGGAGGAGATTAGTTTTGGCAAAGATTTTATTTTTAACCGACAATCACAAAAAATGTAAGTTATTCAGTGATATGGTAGATAAAAACCCGCATGATTTTTTGTGCGCATTTACCATAAATGAGGCAGTTGAAAAAACAAAACTCCAAAGTCCTGACCTTGTAATTCTTGATGCCGAAGTAAAATCTTTTGATTTAAAATCTGCCCATAAAAAAATTAAAGCTTTTAATGATAATCTTCAAACCATTTTGGTTACAAAAACAGATGACATAGACCCGGAACTGCTTAAAATTTCAAGCGCTTTTTTAAAAGAGCCTGTTGCAAAAGACTTTTTGCTTGCGACCATAAATGCCAATATAAAAACCAAAAACTCGCTTGAAATGCTTTCTAATTCCAATCAAGAGCTTGCAAGAAGTCTTTATCAGCTTAACGTTTTATATAATACAAGTTCTCAGTTTGCCGGTACTTTGGATAAAAATAAACTAATTGATTTTATGGTCGAAGGTTTGGATAAAAGTTTGAGCTTCGGGCTTGCTTGTATTTTGACTTTTCGCGGTGAGAATGAGCCCGTTTTGATAATTAATTCTCTTTATCAGCTTTCAGACAGGCTTCTTGAGGCGATAAAACTTCGCACGATTTTAAATTATAAATCTCTTTTTGAAAAAAAAGAAATGCCCTTTGAGCTTAATATTGAAAATTTGAAAATCGAAAAACATTTTAAGCACACAATGAAAGAATACGATTTTTCAGTTTTGCGCTATGATAATATTTTTGCCCCGATAAATTTGAGCGAAAAGTTTTTCGGGTTTATTGAAATTTACAGGGAAGCTGATTTTACCACAGAAGACACAACTTGTTTTCAAACCATTGTTCAGCAGGTGTCGTTGCCCTTAAAAAGCGCTTCATTATATGAAGAAATCAAAAAAACAAACCAAAAATTGGAAAGGTTAGAGCGGCTCAAATCGGAATTTATTTCGATTGTTTCTCATGAATTAAGGACTCCTTTGACTGCAATAAAAAATTCACTTGACATTCTTTTGAGCGGAAAATCAGGAATTTTAACAGAGACCATGGACAAATTTATAAATATGGCAAAACGAAATGTTACAAGGCTTTCGGGGATTATAAATGATTTACTTGACCTTTCAAAAATTGAAGCAGGGAAGATGGATTTCAAATTTGCACTTACTCCAATTGAGCCTGTAATCGACTATGTAAAAGCAAGTTTGGAAGAAATGGCAAAAGAAAAAGGGCTTGTTATAGTATCAAGAATCGAAGATAACAAAACAAAAATTTATGCCGATGCCCACAGGCTTGAACAGGTGCTTACCAACCTTGTTTCAAATGCGATTAAATTTACAAACGAAGGCGGAAAAATAGAGATTTGTTCGCAGGTTGTTGAAGCAAACGAAATCCAAGTCCAAGAAGGTTTTGAGGAAGAATTAAAAAAACTTAAGGGTAAATATATTGTCGTAAGAGTTAAGGATAACGGCATAGGGATTGCGTATAAGGATTTGGCGCATGTTTTTGATAAATTTGCGCAAATTGAAAACTCGCTTTCGCGCAAAGTCGGCGGCTCGGGGCTCGGACTTCCTATTGCAAGGCAGCTTTTGGACGCTCACAACGGGGCTATTTGGTGTAACAGCAAGCCTGAAAAAGGTTCATCTTTCTATTTTGCTATTCCTGTTGCAGACGAGGTAAATAATTTCATGCTTGAATTTAAACAGGCGATACAAAAAACAAAAGTTTCAAACTCTGTGTTGACTCTTGTTAAAATGCAGGGCGAAAATGATTTGATAAAAAATCTTTTTGAAGATAAACATTTAATTAACAAAAATTATCTTAAAAGTTCGATTCAAGAAACCGAAGGCAAAAACAAAACGGTAACAATGGTAATCCCCGACGGCGACAAATTCTCTGCCGATTTTTTGAAAAAGAAAATCCAAACCTATCTTAAAGACCATGAAAATTTGTTCCCGAAATGTGCTATAATGTATTCATACGCAACTTATCCAAATGACGGGGCGGATGAATGGGAATTGATGAAAAGGGTTGACGAAACGCTCCAAAAGCTAAGGGGATAGAGCTTAGAGAGATTTTATTTGCTAAAAAATTAATAGGTGAAAAATGAAAAAGATTTTGATAGTTGATGATGAACAGGATATAGTGGAAAGTGTTAAATTTGTGCTTGAAGCGGCGGGTTTTAAGTGCTATTGCGCATATAACGGCGAAGAAGGGCTTCAGATGGCAAAAGATGTCTTGCCGGATTTGATTATTCTTGATGTTATGATGCCAAAAATAAATGGTTATAAGATTTGCAGGCTTTTAAAATATGACAGCAAGTACAAAAATATTCCTATTCTAATGGTTACAGCTCGCTCTCAGGATGAAGATAAACTTATAGGCGAAGAAACAGGAGTTGACGAATACATTACAAAACCTTTTGAACTGGAAGAAATTGTAAGAAAAGTCGAAAAATATTTAGGTAAGGGGTAAGTAGTAAATAGAAGTGGATAAATGGAACAACTGGTTACAAACAAAACTTTAGAAAAACTTAAATACGATCTTGTCAGAGAGGGTCTGGTTGACTATGATACTGTCGAAAAAGCACAGGAACTCGCAGATGCCCAAAACATAAATGTCGGACAGGCGCTTATCAATTCAGGCATTTTGGAAGAAGAAAAACTGCTTAAATTCCTTGAGGCAAAGCTTCATATCCCTTATGTCAATCTTGAAGATTACGCTTTGGATAAAAATTGCCTTAAATTTATCAATTTTTCCGATGCGCAAAAGTATAAAATAATTCCTCTTTTTAAGATAGAAGATGTTTTAACTATTGCCATGGCAGACCCTCTGGATTTGTTTGCCATAGATAAGGTTGTCGAAACAACGGGTTGTTCGATTGAACCTGTAATTTCTTCCGAGATAAGTATTTTGAAAAAGATTGACGAGTATTATAAAACCGAAAACGCTGTGGGAGAAATTTTTACTGACAGCGAAAATTTAAATTATGATTGGAGAGAAGAACTTCACAGTGAAGATTTGAGCGATGAGCATATTCAAAAAATCATTCGTGCTATTTTAAAACAGGCAATTTTCCAAAATGTTCACGAGGTTTATTTTGAATATACAAGAGAGGGTTTGAGTGTCAATTTTAAGCAAAATTCCGAAGTTTTTGACAAGGGCTATATTCCTTCTGTTTTGACATCATCGTTTGTTTCTAAACTTAAAACACTTTCGAATTTAGACCCTGCGGTAAGCGAAGTTCCGCAGCTTGGAAAACTTTGTTTTAAAGTTGATGATATGACTCTAATTGCAAGTATCTCCGCATTTCCGACAATTTTGGGCGAGAGAATCTCTTTAAAAATTTACAAGCCGCCAAAAAATCTGAAAAAAATAATTACAGATGAAGGTGGTTTAAATATTATAAAAAATTCGCTCAATGAGCCCGGTATTGTCCTTGTTTGCGGCTCTGCCCTAAGCGGCAAAACACACGTTATTTATTCGCTTCTTCTTGAAATAGCAGGAAGCGGCAAAAATATTATGACAATAGAGTCCATTGCAAAATATAATCTTGAAAATGTTAACCAGTGCGAAATGAACGAAAATATCGGCTTTAATTTGGATAAAGCCTTAAGGTTTATTGAATTCCAATCTCCCGATATAATTTATCTTGAAGGGGTTAAGACAAAAGAGGCTTTTGATTATTTTTCCAGTCTTGTTTTTAAAGAAAAAATTGTTATAACCGAATTCCTTGCAAACAATATGGACGAGCTTCGCAAAAAAATGGCTTTTGGCGAATTTGAAATGTTTAAATCGCTTATAAATTGTATGATATTTATCCATTCAGCAGATAGCATAGAGGTTTTTGACAAATCAACAATCCAAAAATATTTGGCCTGATAGGTGAGTTCAATTATAAGAAGATAAGAGGCGTAGAGGCGTGGATGCATGGGTTAATCTGTTACGCATCTTTTTGCCTGCTTTTTGCATTATTGTAAGGGGGTAAATGTTTTGGATTAATGCTAACGCCTTTTACGTCGTTGCGAGGAGAAATGAAGTTTCGACGAAGCAATCCAAAACATTATAGGTTAGTAAGTAGATTATGAGTTGATAAGTTTTGCATCCATTTACCTTTCACCATTCACCGTTTGTCGTTCACTTATTTACCCCTTGCCCTCGGGCAGGGTTTTATGATATTATTTAAATCAAGTGGTGGAAAATATGAAAGAGTTTTTATGAGAGAAAGATTTAAGGGCTTTACCCTGGCAGAGGTTTTGATAACATTAGGAATAATCGGAATAGTTGCTGCTATGACTATTCCTACTTTGCAGGCGAATTACCAAAAACAGGAATATATAACAAAACTAAAAAAAGCTTATACAACATTTAATCAAGCATTAATACAAATATCTGCTGATATGGGCTGTCCGGGAGATTTAAAATGTACAGGGCTTTTCGTTGGTTATTCTTACGAACCCGAATCAATTGCACCACCAGGCTTTACAAAGTTTTCAATAGAAATTCGTAAATATTTTAAAATTCTAAAATTATGTAAGGGTTATTCAATAGCCCCCTTGGCTGAAAGAGGTTGTTTTTCAGACTCTGTAGGTCTTAATTATGAAGGAACTGGTACTCGTGTTACCTTTGACCATGCAGGAGTTACAAGATTTATAACTACAGATGGAGTTGCATATAATATTTATACAAATACTGATTGTTCATCAAATATTAGTTCGAATTTTTCAAAACATCTAACTCAAGTTTGTGGAACCTTAAGTATAGACGTTAATGGTCCTCAAAAAGGTCCTAATAATTTTGGAAGAGATATTTTTAGATTTTATATATCAAACGGAAAAGGTCCAATGCTTTACCCTCTAGGAGGAAAAGACGATACAGGTTATTGGAAAGACATAAATGGATGCGTTAATAACTCCAATACGGTTAGTGGATATTCCTGTGCCGCCAAGATTATGGAAGAAGGATGGCAGATGAATTATTGATTTATTCTCAAACCAAACCCTCTTTTAAGGCTTTGACTGCTGCTTGGGTTCTATCATCTACCACCAGTTTTTGAATAATATTACAGACATGGGCTTTTGCGGTATGTTCGCTTATAACCAAACATTTGGCTATTTCATTGTTTGATTTTCCGTCAACGACAAGCTTTAATACTTCATATTCTCTTTCGGTTAGATTTGAATGTTGGGCTTTGAAATTGGCTCGAGACATTTGTCTTTGTGGAACAACTCCGCAGTTTTTCTCTCTGATAATAGGTACAATCTGCGGGTCAAGCCACATAGCGCCTTCTTTAACCGTTTTTATAATCATCATTAAAATTTCTGTGTTTATATCTTTTAGAACATAGGCATTGGCTCCTGCAGAAAGCGAGTCCAATACTTCCTGCTCTGTAGTGTGTGAAGTAAGCATAATAACCCTTACCCCTTCAAACTGTTCCAAAATCTTTTTAGTCGTTTCAATTCCTGTCATATCGGGAAGTCCTATATCCATCAAAACTACATCCGGCTTGGTAAGCCTTATTTTTTCAATTGCCTCTTTGCCTGATTCGGCTTCTGCAACGATACTTATTTCAGGAAAATCTTCAAACAAGGACTTAAGCCCCACCCTCATAAGTTTATGATCCTCTACTATTAAAACTTTTACCTGACCGGTGTTCATATTTTCCTCCCTGGATACTTTAGAGGGGATGAAAAATTTTTCATCCCAAAGCTTGACTTTATTATGGTAAACGCCAAAAAGTATTATTAAATCGGATTGGATTTAAAAATCGGGGGTAATATTTTTGTTTTATCAGTATGAATAAAAATTTTAGCTTAAAATTAAAGTATTATTTGAGTACCGACCATAATTCTGTCGCCGAATCTGCCGTCTTCGATTTCATAGTGAGTGAAGTTCATAATGAGCCTGAGGGCTTCGTCTTTTATAAAATAGTTAATTCCTGCGGTATATTCTTTTCTTGCATCATTTGCTTTTTCGGTGTTGGGGTCAAATTGGTCGAATCTGAAAAGAACTTGGGTTTTTGGAGTCACTCTGTAAGTCATGGTTGTATTAACCCCGCCTGATTTATTACTGGTAAAACCTGTTGCGCCGTTTGAACCGTCTGCTATACCCATTTCTGTAGTAAGTCTTAACCTTTTGTATTCGTAATTAACGGCAGCTGTTCCTACGGTATAATTGCTTTGTGCATTTCCTCCGTTAAACCCGCCGCTTAAAGTAAGTTTTCCGTATTCGCCTTTTGTGTTTGCAAGCGGTTTGAAATCAACCCAACCTGCAAATTCAGGCCCGGGAAACCAGTCTTTAAAAAATCTTCCCGAACTGTAAACTCCGACATGATAGTCGGCATATTTATAATTTCCCATTAATTTTGTTCCTAAAACCCTTACAGAAGAATAGGTTCTTGAAGTTTGAGAGCGGGTGAAAAAGTCTAGGGTAAGAGGCGAGCCTTTTCCTTCAACACCGATGGGAAGCCAGGTATTACCGACTAAAATGCTGTTATTTTTGTTTATTTTTCTTATTATATAGTTATCCGCAAAAAAGCTTTGAAAATAAGTATTTCCTTCAACAGATCTTACGGGGCTGACCATGACTCTTGCAAAAGTCTTATCATCACGCATATTGATGTTAATACCTATATCTGCAAAATTTATTCCGTAAAGAGTATTTGTGTAATTATCTCCTGCCCAAATACTTGAAAAGGCTCCGTTATAATCAATCCATGGGGCAATATTTTTAATCGGTCCTTGATCAAATTTTATTGTCATTTCATCGGCGAGCGCACCTTTTGTGCTTATGGCTTTAACTTCTCCGTGAAGCGCCTCATGAAGATTATATTTTATTCTGTCTGTTTCGCTTAATTCTTCAATATTTAAGTCTTGTTTATTTTTAAGTTCAGGTTCAAAAATAACTGCTTTTAAATCTATTTTAGAAGTTTTTTCCGTTTTTGCATTAGCAATGGTTTCATCTGCATAAACCGAATTAATACAAATAAGAGCACAAAATAATATTAAAAGTTTTAATATATTATTTTTTTTCAAAAAATTATTTCCAGCTACCTGTTCAGTATTTAATATTATAATCAATTTGTTTGCATATAAAATACTTTTTTTGTAGTATCTTATTATTGGAAAAACTAAACTTTAGAAGGAATTTTGAATTGAATATACATACCCAAACCCACCGTGAAACCAAAATTAAAGCTCCTATTGTGGAAGCTCTTGAGGCTGCGGTGAAAAATCCCACTTATCAGTTTCATATTCCGGGTCACACAAAAGGTAAAGGTGCTTATTCAGAGTTTAAAAAGCTTATCGGACAGAAGGCGCTAAATGTTGATACAACCGATGAATTTGATAATTTGGGAACTCTTCATCCTGCAACAGGCCCTATTAAAGAAGCACAAGAGCTTGCGGCACAAGCATTTGGAGCAAAGAAAACCTTTTTTCTTTTAAACGGCTCTACTGCGGGGAATTTAGCTGTTGCAATGGGGCTTACCAAAAAAGGACAAAAAATAATCACTAATAGAAACTGTCACCGTTCGCTTTTGACAGGCATGATAATCTCAGGCGCAGAACCTTTATGGCTTATTCCTCAAAGGCTTGATGAATGGGGGATTTGGGGAAGTGTTTCGCCAGAATCTGTCGAGAATTTATTAAAAGAAAATCAAGACGTTTCGCTTGTTTGGATTACAAATCCAACCTATGAGGGCGTTGTATCTGATATAAAATCAATAAGTTTAATTTGCAAAAAATATAATGTGCCTTTAATTGTTGATGAGGCTCACGGGAGTTTATGGAAATTTAATAAACATTTGCCCGAGTCTTCACTGGAATTGGGCGCAGACGTTGTTGTTCAATCGCTTCATAAAACAGGCGGCAGCATGAGCCAAAGCTCTATGCTTCATATAGGAAAAAATTCTGTTGTTGATGATTCAAAAATAGAAAAAGCACTTAAACTTTTGCATACAACAAGTCCTTCCCTGATGCTTCTTGCAAGTCTTGATGCTGCAAGGGCTAATCTTCAAAGCCCTTTTGGCAAAAAACAGGTTGCAAGGGCTGTGAATAATGCAAAATATTTGAGAATAAGAATAGATGCTTTGCCTAATATTCATCAGCTTAAATCGGATTTCGGATATAAAACCGATGTTACAAAGGTTTTTATAAAAGCAGACGGGCTATCTGGAAAACGGCTTGAATCTATTTTGGAAATAGATTTTAAAATAGAAGTAGAGTCGGCATCTGACATAGGGATTTTAATTTTATCAAATATCGGGAACAAGCGCTCTGATTTTGAATATCTTGCAGATTGTCTTGAAAAAATTTCAAATACAAATTACACAGATATTTGTTATATGGAAAACAAAAAGCACATGCCTCTTACCACGCCTAAGATAAAAATGAGCATGCAAGAAGCTTTTTATTCAAAAAAAGAGACTGTAAGCCGCCAAAATTCAGTCGGAAGAATTTGTGCCGAAGTCATAGCAGAATGTCCTCCGGGCATTTCAATTTTGCTTCCGGGAGAATTAATCTCTGCCCAGCATCTTGCTTATTTGGAAGATTACGATTTTATTGAAGTGGTGAAGTAATTTTTACTTTTTTGAATCAAACCATCCAACGCATTCTCTAAATTTTTGCTCTGAGAACATTTTTGAAAATTGTTTTGTTCTTTGTGAATAATATTCCTTAATTTTAAATCCTGCTTTTGTATACAAGCCTTCTTCCGTGCAGCTTTTGTGAAAACTCGGGAAGTATTTTTTCATATTTCTGCGTGCTTTGAGTTCTATTTTGGCATCGGCTTGTGTTACCGCCCTTAACATGTTGATTTTTGGGATATTTATCATAATTTTGCCTTAAAAATAAACTTACAAGTATTTTAAAACAAAAGTTCAAAAAAAATTGCATGAATATAAAAATTATTATAAAGGCCGTTTCTTCTTGACAATGGATTATATTGAATATAAACTTAATATAGTCGGTAATTAGCACAAACCGAAGGTTTATCAGTCACTAAGCTGAAAAATGACAACCAAATATTACATCGGGATGTGGCAAGGACCAATGGGAAATGCCGCAAAAAGAAAACAACTAAATGTTGTTTTCGCTCATAGCTTACAGGGAGCTCTTGGTAGCGCGAAGCCCTGCCAAGCTGAAAAATGACAACCAAATATTACATCGGGATGTGGCGCAGCTTGGTAGCGCACCTCGCTTGGGACGAGGGGGTCGCACGTTCAAATCGTGTCATCCCGACCATTTAAAAACCGTCCCCAAAGGCGGTTTTTTAAATAAAATACAAAGGAATTAGAAAATATGGATTTTGTAACTTTAACGATAGAGGCGCTAAGGGCTTTATCAAATATAGTCGGCAATTACGGAATAGGAATTATCCTGCTTACAATTGTTGTAAGACTTTTAATGTGGCCTTTGAGCGTTTCGCAGCAGCGTTCAATGAAGACTATGCAGATGCTTCAGCCAAAGTTGAAAGCTATTCAAGACAGATATAAAAGTGATCCCCAGACCATGCAGCGCAAAATGATGGAGTTTTACAAGGAGCACAAATTCAATCCGATGTCGGGATGTTTCCCTCTTTTGCTTCAAATGCCTATATTTATTTTGCTTTATTCTGCTTTGATGAGCCCTCAATTTATACAAATAGCAGGTGATACACAGTTTTTATTTATAAAAAGGCTTGATGCAACACTCAAAACTTCTGCGGGAGTCTCTTTTGACGGAATAATGAATGTTTCAAAATACGATACTTTTTATTTGGGCAAGACCGCCAAGGTTTATCTTCCGACAGAAACAATCGAAAATGTGAAAATAGAAAAACCCAATAAGGCACTTGAGGTTCAAGGAGATGTGAATCCCGGTCAGTCCATTGATTTCAAAGTCAGTTTAGACAGCCTTGATTTAAAATTCAGCCAGCTTGATCAGATTCAAAAAACCGAGTTAACGATTACAAATGCACAAAACAGGGAAAGCGAAAAAGTTGATTTTGTCAGAAAAAACGGGCTTCTTGTTTACTCAATGCCGACAAAAGAAGTAAAAAGTTCGCTCCATTATGATGTTTTGCTTTTGATTGTAATATTCGGGCTTACAATGGTTGCAACACAAAAAATTATGATGGCAACTACAAACACTCAAAACCAAGACCCTACTCAACAGGCAATTCAAAAGTCTATGGGCGCTTTTATGCCTATCATGATTACCGCAACTTTTGTTTTCATCCCGATTCCCGCAGGTGTTTTGCTTTATTTAATTTCAAGCAACGTTATTCAGGTTATACAAACCGTTGTAATTAATAAACAGCTTGAAATCGAGGATGACAAGAAAAATCAAAAAATAGATGATGATGCGGTTAAAACCGCTAAAAAAATCGAACCGAAGGGGTAAATGGGGGTAAATAGAACTTTGTTAACCTCCGATTTTGATTATATTTTACCTGAAGAATTGATTGCACAAAGTCCCTGCCGAAAGCGCAGCGATTCAAAGATGATGGTGCTTGAAAAAAATTCAAAAAAAACAACTCACAAACATTTTTTTGATATTGTCGATTTTTTAGACAAAAACGATGTTTTGATTTTGAATAATACAAAAGTTATTCCTGCAAGGCTTTTTGGACAAAAGATTACAGGAGCCAAAGTTGAAATTTTTCTTCTTAAGGATTTGGGTAACAATCATTGGGAAGCTCTGTTGAAACCTTCAAAGAGAATTAATGCAGGTAATATAATAAAAATATCACCTGAGCTTGGAGTTAGGGCAATAAAATTTATTGATGGCGGGAAATGGCTTATAGAATTTCTTTGCAAGGGGAATGTAAAAGAGATTTTGCAAAAAGTCGGAAATGTTCCGCTTCCGCCTTATATTGAGAGGAAATTGTCTGATGAAGATGTAAAAAAACTCGATTTTGAGCGTTATCAAACGGTTTTTGCGCAAAAAGAGGGGTCTGTTGCGGCACCTACTGCGGGTTTACATTTTACAAAAGAAATCCTTGAAAAACTTGAGAAAAAGGGGGTTGGAATTGCCTATGTCACACTTGATGTAGGACTTGGAACTTTCAGACCGGTGAAATGCGAAAATATTTTAGAGCACAAAATGGAAATTGAAACCTTTGAAATAACCGAGGAAACCGCAAAAATTATAAATGAAGCAAGGAAAAATAAAAAAAATATCGTTGCGGTCGGAACAACTTCTGTCAGAACTTTAGAAACCGCTTTTCAAAAATACGGTGAAATAAAAGCTTGTAGGGACAATTCTCAATTATTTATTTATCCTCCTTATAAATTTAAAGTTGTTGATAAACTTTTAACAAACTTTCACCTGCCAAAATCAACTCTTTTGATGTTAGTCAGCGCCTTTGCAGGGAAGGAGTTTGTTCTGGAAGCATACAAAAACGCCATAGAGCAAAAATATCGTTTTTACAGCTACGGCGATTGTATGTTTATTTATTAAAATTTATTCCGCTTCATCCCCTCTTTGGGCGGCAGATTTATGTGTTTTTAGGGTTACGCCTCTTTTTGAAGTTTGGATAAATTCAATCATTCTGTCAACATATTGATTTGTCGGTAATTCTTTTTTTATTTTTTCAATTGCCTGAGTTGTATTAAATTCCGGCGAAACAAGAAGCTTAAATGCGTTGTTTGCAATAGTCCTGTCTTCTTGGGAAACTCCTCTGCGTTTAAGTGCAATTACGTTAAGTCCTTGCGGAATAGGAGGTCTTCCCTCGCCTTTTGAGTAAGGCAAAATATCCTGACGTGCTGCTGAAAACCCGCTTATAATTGCCATTTCACCTATTCTTAAATTTTGGTGAAAAACGCTCATCCCGCCGATAAACGCGCCGAATCCGACCTGAACATGTCCTCCTAGTGTAACCAAATTGGCAAGAATAACTTCGTCTTCCAGTTTGCAGTTGTGTGCAATGTGAGATCCTACCATAAGAAGACATTTGTTTCCGACTGTAGTTGTCATATCCCCGCAATTTGCCGCACGGTTTATTGTAACATTTTCTTTTATCAAGCAATTTGCACCAACTATTACTTTTGTGGGCTCATTTTTATAGCCTAAATCTTGAGGCGCGGTTCCTATGCTTGCAAAAGGATTGATTATTGTTCCTTCACCGATTTCACAATGTTCTAAATAAGCGTTTGCAAGGATTTTTATTCCACTTGCCAGTTTGACATTTTCTCCGATTACAACATTCGGGCCTATAAATACATCCTTTTCAATTTGTGCGGATTTGTGTATAATTGCTGTTTTGTCTATCATTTTTCACCCTTTCAGCTTTTAAGCCTGCTTCATGCAAACAGTCATATCAGCTTCTACTGTTACTATTCCGTCAACCGAACCGATTGCATGGCATTTTGCAATAGGCCCTTTCATTTTTAATAATTGAATTTCCATTTCAAACTTGTCGCCGGGTCTCACAATGCTTTTAAATCTTACATTTTCCATTGATGCAAATAGCGGCAGCATCCCCTTGAAATGCTCCAAGCATAACAAAATAGGGGCAGAACACTGAGCCATGGCTTCAACTTGTAAAACGCCGGGCATGATAGGATTGCCGGGAAAATGTCCTTGGAAAAATTCATCATTCATTGTTACATTTTTATACCCTTTTGAATATTTGCCCGGAACACATTCGGTTATTCTATCCACGAGCAAAAAAGGATACCGATGGGGGATCATTTGCATGATTTCTATTGTATTAAAGCTTAAAATTTTGTCTGTCATTTTGTCTCTCCTTTTCTTACATTATCATAATTATTTTATTTTTTTGCTTTTTTAATTTATTTTTAATATCTATATTTTTATTAATTTGTCTTTGAGCATTTTTGCGGCTTTGACATGAACGGCATGTCCTGCTTCTTTGACTATAATCTGAGCTTTTAAATCAAGCGGGTTTATTCCCGTAAGGTACAAATCGCCGATTAAGTCAAGGATTTTATGTTTGATCGGTTCAAGACAACTTCTGAGCTGAGTTGTATAGCTTTCCCCGTTAAGTCCGACAGTGTTTTCCATCGTAACTCCTTTTGCAAAACCGAAAAGCTGGAATTTTCTTAAATCTTTTAAATACCCAAAAGTCCTTGCGTTTATTATTTCATCTTCGCTTCTTCCGTTAAACGATACCCATGTCTGATTAAGTTCAGGATGATCATATTTAACAGAATAGGTTATATTAAGCTCTTTGTCGGGGATAATTATAAGGTGAGTTTTGCCGTTAAGGTAGTAAACGGGTTCTTTTACGCTATAATTTATTTTCTCGTTTTTTTCACAGCCGGCTTTTTTAAATAATTCCACCCATTCTTTCGCGCTTCCGTCAAGAATAGGCATTTCCGGCTTTGAGATATGAACATCAAGAGAATCTATGCCTAAAAAGGCGCAGGCAGCTGAAAAGTGTTCTGTGAGCATAACTTTTGTTTTGCCGTTACCTAAAACAACGCAGTGATCGGTTGAAATTACGCTGTCAACATCAAGAATTATAGGTTCTGCCGATTCTTCGACAAAAAACCTTATTTTACCTTTTGAAGACGGTAAAATTTGAACGCAACATTCACGATTTTTCATCAGACCGTTGCCTTTTACCTCGATTTTTTTTAAAACAGTTGTCATTTCTAACCTTCGGGGGCTTAAGCCTCTGCGTTCCCTTCTTCAAATGTTTTCAGCAGCGGTTCGTATTTTTTGAATTTTTTAATGAGTTCGTCTGCATCTTTCATTGTTTTAAGCTGACGTATAAATTCTTTTCTTGGCATTGCCGGATAGCCTATGACTATGCTTTTTTCGGGAAAACTTTTTGAAACACCTGATTTTGCGGCTATGATACAGTCATTGCCTATGCTTATATGATCTGCAATTCCTACTTGACCGGCTATCACGACTCTGTCGCCAATAACACAACTTCCCGCAATCCCTACCTGAGAAATAATCATACAGCCTCTGCCTATTTTGCAGTTATGACCTATCATTACCTGGTCATCTATTTTTGTTTCATCGCCTATGATGGTGTCTTCGAGAGTTCCTCTGTCAATAGTCGTATTTGCTCCGATTTCTACATTTTTTCCGATTTGAACAGAGCCTATTGATGGAATTTTAAAAATTTTGTGAGAACTGTTTTCTTCCAAAATAGCTCCGTCTTTTCTTGCCTGTTCAATGTTATCGGGATTTTCTGTTACAAAGCTGAAGCCGTCTGAGCCCAGTGATACTCCATGATGTAAAATTACATTATCATTTACAATAACTCTGTCGCCGATATTTACACCGGGGTGAAAAAAGCAGTTTTTGCCGATTTTTACGTTGCTTCCTATATAAGAGTTTGCAACTATTTTTGTTCCGTCTGCTATTTGAGCGCCTCTTGAAACAACTACGTTAGGGCCTATTGCAACATTTTCGCCCAACTTGACATCAGGATAAACTATTGCGCTGGGGTGGACTCCTTTTTGAGTTTCAGGCTCTCTATAAAAAAGATTTAGCAATTTCATCATTGCAAGGCGCGGTCTTTCTACTTCAATCGTGCTTATATTGTCAAAATTAACTCCCAGCGGCACAAGTGCTGCTTTTGCCCTTGTTTTTGCCAGATTTTGAATTTCTTCCTCGCTCAGTGCCAGTGCAAGACAGTTTTCATCGGCAAGAAGCGGAGGCGCAAGCATCGAAATTTTTGCATCTTCTGCCTTATTAAGCAGTCCGCCGACTATTTGTGTTATTTCCTCAATTGAATAGGTTTTCATATTTTTCTCCTGTTATAGTTTTTCTTAATTCTAATATTAATTTAAATATTTATCAAATTATTAAGATTTTTTCATTGCTTCAATCAAATCGGTTGTAGATTTCCCTTCAACAAAATCTATAAATTCAATTCTGCCGCCGTTTTTGAGTATGACATCGGCTTCGGGAAGGGTGTTTTTATTGTAATCGGCACCTTTGGTGTGAATGTCAGGCTTTATTTGGTCAAGCAAGTCTTTGGGTGAATCTTCGTCAAAAAATATAACATAATCCACACAACACAAAGCACATAAAACCTCTGCTCGGTCCTGCTCAGGATTAATCGGTCTGCCTTGGCCTTTTATTTTTCTGACGGATTTATCCGAATTTAAAAGTACAATCAAAACATCTGCAAAGCTTTTGGTTTTTTGAAGGTATCTGACATGTCCTAAGTGTAAAATATCAAAACACCCATTTGTGGTAACGATTTTTTTGCCTTCTTTTTTGAGTTTTTGCACAAAAGAATTGATATTCTCTTTTTTTATTACCTCGCCCATTTATGCCCTCTCTTGAATTTATAAGTCAAATGTAGCACATAAACAGTAAATAGTAAATGGTAAATAGTGAAAGGTGGAGAGTGAGTAGTGACGGGATTTTTTGTAACTTTTCAAACGTTCACCCATTCAGCCTTTCACCCCTCACCCGAAATTCTGCCCTCGCTTACAAGGGGCGAGGGCAGAATTTCACTCCCTGACCCCCTGACCTTTCACTTAATAATTGTCAATTAACATAAATAATGTTACAATTAAATTGTCAGAAGAGATATCGGAGAAACCTTTGCAGCAACAGGAAGATACTTTTGTACAGATTCATAAATGGTTGTTGACTTACAGAGAGTCTAAGGATGTAAAGCTGAAAAAACAGCTGAAGAATCTTATTGTAATAGCGGCAATGCCATTTGTTAAAAGAATTGCATGCGGTCTTGCGCGGCGTGCAACCGACCCTGTCGATGATCTTATTCAGGTCGGCTCTCTGGGGCTTGTAAAAGCCATAGATTTATATAATCCTGAAATAAGCAATAAATTCAAAACTTATGCGACATATCTTATAACGGGTGAAATCAAGCATTATTTGAGAGATAAAGCTGCTATGATTAAAGCTCCGCGAGAAATTCAAGAACTTGCTTACAGAATAAATTGTGTAATAAGACAGCTCAATGAAGATGGTTTTGATGAGCCGACTTCACAGCAGGTAGCACAAATTATGTCGATTCCTGTGAATAAAATCGAGGGAGTTATTGAAGTTGACAGAAGAAAAAGCACACTATCGCTTGACCAATCGGCGATTTATGAGGATGAAGATATTGCACTTATAGATAAAATTCCGTCCGGAAATTATCAGGAATTTTTGGATTCTTATGAAAAAAAGATAATGCTTTCGGATGCAGTAAAAAAACTTGAGCCCAAGATGAGAGAAATAATTGAATTAAGTTATTATGACGAATTAAATCAAAGAGAAATTGCACAAAAATTAAATATTTCTCAAATGCAGGTTTCAAGAAGACTTAAAAAAGCACTTAACGGTATGTATGAAATAATCACGGGAGGGCTTAAATAAAATGGATTTGTTAATATTTTTGTTACTTGTAATATTTTTTGTTTTTATAACAGGGCTTTGCGTGGGTAGTTTTTTGAATGTGGTTATTTTAAGAGCTTTTAGCAATGAGTCTATAATTTTCCCTCCTTCAAAATGTCCGTTGTGTAAAAAATCGCTTAAGTGGTATCACAATATTCCGGTTCTATCATATCTGTTTTTGAGGGGGAAGTGTTCTTTTTGCGATGAAAAAATAAGTATTCAGTATCCTATAGTGGAGATTGTTACAGGTTTTTTGTTTGTGGCTGTTTTTATGAAATTTGGATTTAGCATAAATTTAATTTTTATGCTTATTTTTACTTCTCTTTTTGTTGTCCTTGCGGTAACCGATATAAAAGAAAAGGTTATTTTTGATTTTCACACCTACGCTCTGGCAATTTTTGGTCTTATTTATAACTTTTTTAATTTCGGGCATCTTTATTACGGGGTTAAAATAATAAACTTAGGCCAATTTGCACTTCAAATAAATAATTCTTTTATTCAGGCAATTTTGGGTGTTATCGCCGGAATAATCATAATGGAACTTCTTGCAAGGTTCGGGTATTTAGTTGCAGGCACAAGGGCTTTCGGCGAGGGTGATACTTTTATCGCAGCGGGTTTGGGTGCGGTTTTTGGATTTAAATATCTTATTACCGTTTTTGTTTACAGTTTGATTATCCAAGTTTTGTTGACAATCCCTGTGTTTTTTAAAAAACTTTATTGCAGGAAAGATTATAAAACACTTGCCGCTTTTATTGCTTTTTTTGCCTTTGCATTTGCGTTTAAAGCGGTTGATAATCATGAGTTGCTTAACAATCTTTTAGTTTTTGGGATTTTGATTTTTATTCTTTGTGTTCTTGGTTTTTATGCGTGCAAAAGGATTCTTCGGGGGCTTAAAAACCCCGAGAATATGACTTATTTGCCTTTTGGGCCCGCGATGATTGCCGGTGCGTTTTTCGTAATGTTTTTATTATGAGGACAAGGAATAATTTACAAATGAGGGCGAGGGAAAATGCAAGATTTTATAAATTTATAAAAGTTTGCAAATTTATTTTTGACAATTCAGGCAAATAATAAATATGCTCACCATTTATGACCAATTCTAAATTACCGGTGTGATATAATGGTCTGTCGCCTTCTAAAATTGTTTCTTGAAGGTTATAAGTAAAATCTTGCCCGTCATTTGCTTTTATTTTAGTAAATTTTAGAAAAGCGTTAGTAGCTTCAGGGCTTTTTTTAATAATATTATAGGCGTTTTGATTAATTTTTACACATGATTTAAAATTAACTGGTTGATTTTGAGTTTGAAAATTTACTTTCATTTTTTCCCCTTTTAAAATTATAATATTTGACAAAAATTATAAAAATCAAAAAAATTTTTTTTGTTACTTAAGTATTCTTATAGTGTATAAAAAATTGTAAAATTTTACAATTTTTAACAAATTTTAATTTTTTTGTTTTATTTATGATTTATTCCTCTTGATTTTGGGGTTTTTATGTAATAGAGTATTTCTGTTGTGAGGAGAATTACATGACGGAAGAAAAAGCAACATTTAAGAATATAATACAGGCAATGGGATTAGTTTTCGGAGATATTGGAACAAGCCCTATTTATACGCTTACGGTAATATTTTTGACAACACAAATAAATGCCCAAAACATATTAAGCATCTTATCTTTAATAATTTGGACACTTTTGTTAATCGTAACCGTTCAATATACATGGCTTGCAATGAGTTTGAGCCAAAAAGGCGAAGGCGGCACGATAGTGCTTAATGAATTGTTAAAAAAATTACTTAAAAAAGGGCGTTCAGTTGCCTTTTTTTCGTTTTTGACTTATGTGGGAATTTCGCTTTTAATAGGTGACAGCGTTATAACGCCTGCAATAAGCATTTTATCGGCGGTTGAAGGTTTAAAATTCATTCATTTTTTGCATAATATTCCGCAGTCCACTATTTTGATTATAACTTTGATAATAGCAATTACCCTTTTTTCAATACAAAAAAAGGGAACAGAAAGTATTTCAAAAATGTTTGGCCCGATAATGGTAATTTGGTTTTTAGCACTCGGCTTGTCGGGCTTATTTAGTATTTTTGAAACCCCCTTTGTGTTAAGGGCTTTTAATCCCATATATGGACTGGAATTTCTTTTTAAAAACGGTATAGCCGGATTTTTTGTTTTGTCGGAGGTAATTCTTTGTGCAACCGGAGCCGAGGCTTTGTATGCAGATATGGGGCATTTAGGCAGAAAGCCGATTGTTTATGCCTGGTATATCGTTCTTTTTGCTCTGCTTTTGAACTATCTGGGGCAGGGTGCGTTTTTGTTTAAACATCCTGATGTTCAAAATATTTTGTTCGGGATGATTGTTCATCAGGCAAGATTTTTATATATCCCGTTTTTATTGGTAAGTCTTATGGCAACAATTATAGCCTCTCAGGCAATGATAAGCGGGCTTTTTGCCATAGTTTATCAGGCAATAAACACAAGAATTTTACCGCTTTTTAAAGTGGAATACACTTCCGAGAAGATAAATTCCCAGATTTATATTCCAAGTGCAAATTGGTTTTTGATGTTTTTTGTTATTTTTGTAATTTTGTTTTTCAAAGAATCATCAAACCTTGCCTCAGCTTATGGCTTTGCGGTAACCGGAACTTTTAATGTAACAATTACTTTAATAAGTGTTATTTCCTTTTTAAGAAAAAAATATTTTCATTTTATGCTTGCTCTAATGCTTATGGTTATTGACATGTCTTTCCTTATCGCTGCATTTTCCAAAATTCACACAGGAGCCTACTGGTCAATAATTATAGCAACAATTCCTTTCTTCCTTATAATTCTTTATGTTCAGGGACAAAAGGCTATGTATAAAGCTATTAATCTTATGGATAAAGAAGAATTTTTACAAAAGTACAATGAAAGATATTCTAAAGAAAGCAAAATTGAAGGTCAGGCACTGTTTTTTGCAAGAGGAATAGAAAAAGTTCCACCTTATGTTGTTCAGACAATGTTTGAAAACAGTATAATGTATTCTCAAAATATTTTTGTACACGTTAATAAATCGAGCGAGGCTTTCGGGCTCCACTATGAGCTTGAAACCGTAGCACAAGGTTTGCAGCTTTTGAGAATAGATGCCGGTTACATGCAGCTTTTTAAGGTTGAGAGTGTTTTAAAGGCTTTAGATATTGACGGTAAGGCTATTTTTTACGGTGTTGAAGACATTGAAACAAATAATTTCTTCTGGCATATTTTTTCAACAATTAAAAAAGTTACCCCTTCATTTGTAAGCTTTTATAATCTTCCGACAAATAAAATGCATGGTGTAATAACAAGGTTAAAACTTTGAGGTTTTTTATGAATTTAAATTGGTATGCTACTTTGAATAAATCTCACCTAACTCCTCCTTCATGGGTGTTTGCACCGGCATGGACTTTTTTGTATATAACAATTATTATCTCTTTTTTGTTGCTGATAAAAGGCGGAAATCTTCATTCAAAAATTTTGCCGATAACTTTTTTTGTTATCCAGATGATTTTGAACTTAATCTGGTCGCCGCTTTTTTTCGGGAAGCATTTAATACTTGCATCTTTGATTGATATAGTTTTGTTGTGGGTTTTTATATTGCTGACTATAATAAGTTTTTGGCAATTTTCAAAAACTGCTTCTTTGATTTTAATTCCATACTTTTTGTGGGTAAGCTTTGCAAGCTACCTGAATTATAAAGTTTTTGTGCTTAATTAGGCTGTCCAATCAGGTTGACTTTAGCTGAAAAATCATTAAAAACTTTAGCAAGATACACTATTTGTATGAATTTTTGCAAAAAACCTTATATTTTTGCTTAAAATTCCGACTTAAAACAATAGTATAAACAATTAAAAACGAGGTTAGTGATGAAGATAAACGCAGGTGTGAAATTTATCGAAAACGGTCTTACGGCTTCGCTTCGGGCAATGCACGTAAACAGCGAACTTGTAGGGATGATAAACGAGAATGTTATCGGTTTTGATAAAGTCGGTTATCAGAGAAAAGAGCCTATAATTTCTTCATTTACGGAATTTTTAGGGGTTCATGGCCTTTCTAAGACTGTTGATGATAAAGTGGGAAGACTTACTGTAACATCAAGCCCTTTGGACTTTGCGCTTGCAGGCAAAGGCTATTTTCAAGTCGCAACCAAAGAAGGCACAATGCTCACCCGTGACGGAAGATTTAAGATTGATAAGTTTGGGAATCTTTTGACAACAGATGGTGCAAAAGTTTTGGGAAACAACGGACTTGCAATAAAATTTTCTAATCCTCCGGAAAGTGCAAAAGATGTGATAGTAGGCTCTGGCGGGAAAATAAATTTGTTTAATAAAGCTAAGGGAAAAGTCGAATATGTAGGAACTTTGGGCGTGGTTGATTCTAACGGTGTTGCTGTTGTTGAACCTGATGTAAAACAAGGGTATACGGAATTTTCAAACGTTTCTCTTGAGCGTGAGTTTCTTTCCATGATGCCTGTCATAAGAGGTTTTGATGCCAATCGTCAAATATTTATGTTACAAAGTCAAAATCTTACCAAGGCAATTTCCCAGCTCGGTAGTGTAAGTTAATTGAAAAAGGAATAAAAAATGTATAATATTCAAGGAATTATCAGAAAATCTTTAAATAATACAACAACTCAGTTCGACAGATTGGGTTATGTTGCAAATAACTTTGCAAATTACAATACAAACGGCTATAAGTCTGTTAGATTTGAGCAGATGCTTCAAGAAAACGGATATTTGAAAGGGGCTGTAAGAACCGATTATAGCGTCGGTATGATACAGTCCACCGGAAATCCTTACGATGTTTCAATAAACGGACAGGGCTTTATCCCTGTTACTTCTTCATCGGGTGAAGTCGCATATACCAGAGACGGTTCTTTTAAAAAAGGAAAAGACGGTTATCTTTTAACAAACGATAACTGGCTTGTCGGTGAAGGAATAAAAATCCCAGCCAACTGTTATAAATTTGCGATAAAACCTAACGGGGATGTTGTTTCCTATGATTCTGGCGGAAAGTCCGGGGACATTTTGGGTAAAATTCCCATTGTGCAGTTTGCAAATGCCGAAGGACTGACACAAGGTGACGGAAACAAAATGAAGGCAACCGAAGAATCCGGAGAAGCGTTTCTGGTCAAAGATCATGATTATATTGCACAAGGCTCAATTGAAAGAGCCAACGTAAACGTATACGGTTCTGTTTCTGAAATGCTTCGCCTGAATGCGTCAATGATTGCGAGTATGCGTATGGCAAAAGTTGTTGACGATATGTATAACAAAGCAATTAATATAAGACAATCATAGTGAGGTAAAATAAAATGACATTCACTCCAATAGATTCAATGGGAAAAGCATCTTTAATGATGGATTTGATTGCACAAAAACAAAAGGCAATCGGCTCAAATCTTGCCAATGTCGACACCCCCGGATATGTCAGAAAGGATGTAACTTTTAGCCAGTATTTGGGGTCAATGGACAGTCCTTTGGAAACAAAGCTTTCGGGAAAACTGGGGCCTTCGGCGATAATAGAGGACAGAAATTATGAAGAAATTAACCCCGCAAACGAGCTTATGGAGCTTCAGAAAAACTCGCTTCTATACACAATGGCAACAAGAAGAATGTCAAATATAATAACGCAAATGAGAACAGTAATTAACGTAGGAAAATAATTATGGGAATACTTGATTCAATGAACATGGGGGCAAAAAGCCTCAAGGTACACAGTTTAAGACTCGATATCGCGGCGAAAAACGTCGCAAACGTTGACACGCCTAATTATGTAAGGAAGATCCCTGTTTTAAACGCAACGGAAGACATTTCTTTTCATGGGCTTATGAACGAGATGAAAAACGATGTTTTTTCAACAGGTGCAATGCCTTATGTGCAAGGCGGAGTTGCTTTTACAGGCGTTGTCGAAGACCCTACAATGGGCGAAAGAATTTATAAACCCGGACATCCCGATGCTGATAAAGACGGCTATATAAGAGCATCAAACGTTAATCCTATGGTGGATATAGCAGATGCAATGTTGGCGCAAAGGGCTTATGAAGCTAACCTTGCGCTTATAAACATCACAAAAGCAATGGCTTCAAGAGCAACAGAAATCGGTAAATAAATTTAACTTATAAATTCAACTTTTCCTGTCGCAAGGTTATAAAGAGCTCCTTTTAGCATGATTTCGCCTGTTTTGACTTTTTGTGCAAGAAATTCGTCTTTTTTAAGCAAGTCTTGAACTTGATAGTGAATGTTTGAAACAATAGCACAGTGAAGAAAATCCTGGCTTTCTTTTGGGCAATCGGAGTTTTCGATAGCAGGATAAATATGCCCCATAATTGATTGTAAATTCTCTGATAATTGCTCATAAGTTTTGTTTTCATGGGTTTCAATAGCCGTTTTTATAGCCCCGCAATTTTCATGTCCTAATATAAGCACAAGTTTTACTCCCAAAGTTTTAACGGCATATTCAAGGCTGCCTAAAACTTCTTTTGAAAGAACATGTCCTGCGGTTCTTACCGCAAAAATGTCGCCCAGACCGGCGTCAAAAATTATTTCGACCGGTACTCTTGAATCAGAGCAAGAAAGTATTGCAACAAAAGGTTTTTGCTGTCTTAATAAAACTTCTCTTGTTTCTTCGCATCTATTTGGGTGAGTGGATTTGTTGCTGTAAAACCTCTCGTTTCCCGTTATTAATTTATCTAAAGCCTCTTGTGGTG
>CAZXID010000008.1:0-65891 GCA_964640325.1 uncultured Muribaculaceae bacterium
CCGAATTTAGGAGCATCTTGTTTTGCTGCTTCTGATTCGCCTTTTTCAACGGATTCAAGTTCAGGTCTTAATAATTTTAATTGTGATTCAATATTTGCAGATTCTAAACTGATTTGTGAATCTAGTGCATTTAAAGGAGCAAGTTGTGCTTGAGCTACAGATTCAAAAATACTATTTGTCATTTGTGAGGCCATGCTCACTACAGATTGACTGTTTGTATATTTGGACTGAAGTTCTGAAAGTTGTTGTCTTTTTGCATCATCAAGGGTTGGCATTTCACCGTTAGCGGTTAAAGCTGTGCTTGGATCAAAAATAGTTTTTGATTGCTGCTCAAATCTTGAAGCTAAAAGCCCTTGGACATTACTTGCTGCGCTAGCAGTTGCGGTTTTTGCCTGAGAAATGCTTTGCATAACTGAATTTATTCTATCAGTGACAGATTGCTTCTGTTGAGATAACATTAATGCCCTGAAAGATAAATCGTTAATTCTTCTTTGAAGAAATAATTTTCTGACTGCGAATATCAAGAAAGCCATGTTTTTTTTCCTCGTGTTATTTACTCTCGTAAATATATAAAGTATATATTTTTTGTTAAATTGCTTAAGTTGACTTATTTCGCTCAAAATATGTTACATTTCTTTACAAAAATAAAAGCCTTTTATTCTTCATTATCTCAATAAAATAGGCTAATACAGGCATTTTGTAAATATTGTTTTAATCCGATAAATATAACATATGTAAATATAAAATATATACTTTTTATAAAGTTTTTATTATTTATGCCGATATACTAAAATAATAAATTCCTTCACAAATTAAAGTGTAAAAACGGAAAATATATTCATTTAATTATCTTGGTTTTAATTTAACATGATAAAGTCGAAAATAAATTTTAGGAATTATTCGATGGATGACTGGAAATTAAATAATAAAGAACAAAACAACAAACCTCTCACAGAAAGAGAAATAGAGGTTTTGGAGTTAATTGTAATGGGCAAAAATAATACCGAAATAGCTCGAGAACTGATTGTCAGTGTTCACACGGCAAAGGCACATGTCTGCTCAATATTGCAAAAAATGTCTGTTGATGACAGAGTTCAGGCTGCCGTGAAGGCTGTAAGAGAAGGTTTAGTCTAGAAAAATGTCCTTGAAAATAGATAATGTCTGTGACATTATCTATTTATAATATTTATTGAGGACAAAATGACAGAAATTAATCTAAAAATCAACGGAAAAGATATTACCCTGAAAAATACTTCGACAATAAATGAGCTTCTACAAGAGCGAAAAGTAACGGGCAATATGTTTGTTGTTGAGCAAAATTTAAGTATTGTTCCAAAAGAAGCTTATTCGACAACGCCCATAAAAGAAAATGACAACATAGAAATTGTCGGCTTTTTTGGTGGAGGATAAACTGTTAAATAGTAAATAAGGATGGGTGCTAGCCCTTCATTACAAGGTAAAGGGATAAAATGAAAATATTAGTCGGAATGTCAGGTGGCGTAGATTCTTCAGTTGCGGCACTTTTATTAAAAGAACAAGGACATGAAATCATCGGGGTAACAATGTCTATTTGGAGCGGGGAAAAATATGTTGGCAAATTTTCTTCATCAAATAGCTGCAAAGATGCCTGCTACAGCCCTAATGAAAAAAAAGACATTGAAGAAGCAAAAAAAATAGCTGATAAAATAGGAGTTCCATTTTATACCTTTGACTGTTCAAAAGAGTATGAAAAGATTGTTTTGGAAAATTTCAAACAGGAATATCTTTCAGGAAGAACTCCAAATCCTTGCATAAGATGCAATAGTTTAATAAAATTTGATGTTCTGCCTTTTTTAGCAAAAAGAGCAGGCTTAGAATTCGATAAATTTGCAACAGGACACTACGCTCAAGTTGAATTTAATGAAAATAACAAAAGATATATAATTAAAAAGGGTATAAACCCTAAAAAAGACCAAAGTTATTTTTTATACAAATTAAGGCAGGATCAACTTGCAAATATAATTATGCCACTGGGCAGTTATGAAAAAGATGAAATAAGAAAAATAGCAAAACAAAACGGACTAAAAGTCCATGACAAACCTGACAGTCAGGATTTTTACAGCGGAGATTATAACGAATTGCTTGAGGTAAAGCCAAAAGTCGGGAATATAGTCGATAAAAACGGCAAAATTTTGGGCCGACATCAAGGAATATGGAATTTTACAATAGGACAAAGAAAAGGAATAGGAATAGCACATCCAAGCCCTCTGTATGTAATTGAACTCAACAAAGAAAAAAATGAAGTTATAGTAGGCGAAATTGATAAAACCTTTAAAAAATCGCTTTTGGCAGTTGATATAAATTGGGTTTCAATAAATAAATTAGAACAAAATACAAAAGCAACAGCCAAAACCCGCTCTGCACAAATTCCTGTTGATGTGACCTTAATACCGCAAGACAATAATATTTTAGTAGAATTTGACGAAATGCAAAAAGCGCTTACCAAAGGTCAATCCGTTGTCTTTTATGACGGCGATGTACTACTTGGCGGAGGTATTATTGATAATGTTATGTAATGATAACACTCAATTGGAACGCTATAACCGCAACATAATAATCGAGAGAATAGGAATTGAGGGCCAAAATAAACTTCTTCAATCAAAAGTTCTTGTTTGCGGAGCCGGCGGACTGGGCTCAACCGTAATTGCAAACCTTGCAAGCCTTGGAATTGGCAAAATAGGCATCGTAGACAATGATTGTCTTGAACTTTCAAATTTAAACCGCCAATATATTCACAAATTCAACAATCTGGGTGAAATCAAAGTTAAAAGTGCAAAAAAATGGATTAACGAATTTAACCCTGAAATTGAAGTTAAAACATATCTGATAAGACTTGATGAGAGCAATTACAATGATATAGTAAGCGAGTATAATTTAATTATTGATTGCTTTGACAGCTTCCACTCAAAATTTCTTTTAAATAAAATTGCGATTAAAACAGACAAAACCTTAATCCATGGCGGGGTGAGCGAATTTTTTGGGCAAGTAACAACAATTGTTCCAAACAAAACTGCCTGTCTAAATTGTGTATTGCCGCAAGAAGATGAATTTGTACTGAAAGGAGTTTTAAGTCCTGCAGTTAGCCTCATAGCATCAATTCAGGCAATGGAAACCGTTAAAGTTATTCTAAATATCGGCGAAAACCTTGAAAATAAATTTTTAAGCTATAATGGCTTAAATATGAGCTTTAGAACAATAAATTTATCTAAAAATCCCAATTGTAAAATTTGTTCTTAATTTTTCTTAATATTTAGGGGTAAAAGCGCAAAAAATATTTTTACATGTTTTGAAATAAGCACACACTGAAAGGAGAAATACATGAACGTTACATTTAGAGCAAATGACTTACAGGCATTAATATCTCAACCCCAAAAATTTTCGACAGAAAATACACCGGCTCAAAAACCTACAGAAACAGCACCAAATACCGAAGAAAAACCTAAAAAACATGGTAGCACTGGAAAAGGTTTTTTCTGGGGCGCGGTTGCAACACTGGCAGCGGCAATAATGATTGCAGGAAAAGGCAACCCTTCTAAAGGAATAAAATTATTGCTTGGCGGATTTGAAAAATTAACCAAAGAAGGTCTTGAAAAAGCCGCAAAACTAAAAGACGAAGCTTTTGAAGCTGCGACCAAAGTAAAAGACGAAGCTGTTGAAGCCGCAATCAAAGCAAAAGACGAAGCATTAAAATTAAAAGATGAAGCGATTGCCCAAGTAAATAAATTAAAAAAAGAAACAAACAAAAAAATAACAAAATTTGGAAAGCGAAGCAGCAAAACCAATGTGGATTCAATTTCGACAAAAAAATCTTACGTAGCACAACAAATGGCAAATAAACGCGCAAAAAGGGCAAAAAAGGCTGCAAGAAAATAAACTATTTTTTCAATAAAAATATCTTAAATTCGCTCGGTTTTATTAAATTAAAATTGAGCGAATTTGTTTTATGCTCAAGTTCTTTTTCCACAAAATCTTTTCCGTCAAAGACAAATTCGGATTTTATTATATAATCGCAGGGCAAAACAAGCGATTTATCAAAGACCTCTGTCCCTTCTCTAAGTTCGATGTGGGTACCATCTTTTAAGTCTTTTACGGTAATTTTTTCTGTTTCGCAAAAGTAATTGGCAACAATCAGAAAAGCGTTTTTAACCGCTTCTTTAGAAATAAGCCAACAAACAAAGCCATCTTCGTCTTGCCTTATAATCTGTGCTTCGCCTTCAAAAATAAGCTCATACGATTTTGAAAAACGGTTAATTGCATCAAATTTTGCAAAAAACTCGTAATTTTTTTCTCGTTTCATTGAAACTTCTGTCCCGATAGCTCTTTCTATGCCTTTTTGAGTAAAGGATTCGTCACCGTCAATGTATAAAACAGGTCTTTGGGCATATTTGCCGCCGGGGAGAAATTTATACTTAAACCACTTAAACAGAGCACCGCTTTCGCCCAATTGACCAGGATATTGGTCAATAACTCTGAATTCGCCGTCTTGATTGTTGTAAGTTTTAAGAATAGATAAATTTTCAACGCTGAAATTTTTTGTATTATAAATTGCAAGGTTTTGGTTATCCTCAATAATTTTTTCTGGAGTTTTTTCGGATTGCGAAATAATATCATTACCCCAAAGCAGGTCAAAACACATATCTTCGTGATATTCTTTCAAGTAATTGTCCCAGAGCATATATTCTGCCATTGTGGCAAAGTAAGAGATTTTTTGTTTCATGGCATGGTTAAGCCTGCACAGTACTTCTTTAGGTGCTCTGTAACTTATCGGGACATCATTTTTTTGGGAAACTTCATCAACTATGTGATCAATGTGGTCAATTCTAAATCCGTCAAAATTGTAATCAATCTGAAATTTTTTCATAAGATTAACAAAAAACTCAACCACGGGAGTATTCAGTTGACCGTTTTCCAAAAACGTAAAGTAATAAGGGGTTTGGCAGTCAAGATTGGCAAAATTTGAAACATCCTCCCCTTTAAAATCAAAATGCAAAAACATCGGATAGCTTCCGCAATCGCTCATTCTGTCAAAAACAGGGACTCCGGAAGAACACCATGCGCCACCCGGTAGAGGCCATAGGCCTTCTGCCATAAGTGCTTTTATACAATCTGACTGTTTTGTTATTTCATGTTCGTCAAAAATCTTTGAAGGTTTTTGCTCATGGATACTTGCAATAATTTCTCTTACTCGTTTTTGAAGTTTAATTTGATTTTCTTTTAACGACATTTCATGCGAAAACTGTTTTTTAAGTTCAATTAATTCAGTCTCAAATTCATCATAAATAGTTTGATAATGCGCACTCAAATCTCCAGCGCCGCTTTTTAGAGTCTGTTTACAAATATCTTTTATAACTTCAATATCTTCTTTGTCAAATTTTTCTTCGAGTTTTTCAGCAACCAAATCGGTAGAATTTTCAAGCTTAGCAAGCAATTCATTTACATCAAACCACCTTGCAATAAAAGGATTTGCCAAAACTAATTTAGAAAATCTTCCCGTTTGCGGCAGTACATCATAAATTACCGGGTGTCCGGCAAGTTGAGCCAAAGTAATAAAAGTATGCACCTGTGCCTTTGCATCTAATCCGAGCTCAGTTTTCAGTTTTTCATCTTCCAGATTAGAACTTACATCGGTACTGGTAGGAAGATAAGCACAGCCAAATTCTCTTGGATGAAAAGGTATTAAATAAATTGTTGTGGAAAAAATTCCTTTTGAAATGTTTCCCACAGGTAAAATCAAAAGCTGGCGCAGCCAATCGATAAATTTCCCTGCGCTTTCGTATTTATTACCATTCCCAAGCCCTGCAAGATTTACAAGTTTTATGTCATGCCCTTCTCGCTTAATCCAATTTGAATTTTTTATATCATTTCTTGAAAGCGGGCTTATCTTATCATCTTCAAACGTAAATTCACCCTTTTTGAATACGCCGTTTAGCCCCCATTTATATTCAAGCGAAAATAAAACTTCAGCATCAGAAAGTTCCTCGAGCGCTTTTATATGGGGATAAGGCAAATATTGATACTTCTCCATTAGCTCCCGAAGATAATCTTTTCTCTCGTCAGAAATTTCATCAAATTTATAAATTTCTTTTAATCTTGAATAAATTTGATTTAATTCAAAATCTTTTTTTACGACTTCCTTTTTGGCAAACAGAAAACCCAGCACATTAACCCCTAATCGATGTATACAACATCAAGATTATAACACAAAAAACAGGCACAATTTATCAATTGTGCCTGTTTTTTATTACAAATATTATTTTTGAGATGATGGTTTTACGTTTTTAACCGCATCAACAATACTATAAATCGGAAGTGCCAAAGAACCAAAGGCAATAATCGAGCCTAAATTTTTATTAAATTTTAAAATAGCCATAGACGATAAAGCTAAAGCTATCGAACCAAAAAACATTGTAGCGGCTTTTTTAACTTCACCATTGATTAACTGCCCCAAGCCGGTAACGCAAAAAGATGCTAATCCGACGCCCCATTTTTTAGCGGTCGAAGACTGGCCGTCAGAAATATTTTTGCCAAAATTAACTTGATTTTTAGGAATATTGTTTAATTTAGCTAATCCTCTATTTGAATTTATACCAATTACACCGACATTCATATATTTGTCTCCTTATATTAATACTATTAATGTAAGGCTTCTGAATATTTTTTTTGCTATTATTAAGCGATTTTAACAAAAATATTTACAAAGTTTAATAAATATTCATACACTTTAAAATATCACCAATATCAGAAGAAGTTTTTTTAACCTGTGAAGCAGAGTATTTAATGGCAGAATCCGGATCTTTAAGCCCATTTCCCGTCAATACACACACTATTTTTGAACCTTCATTAATCAAACCGAGTCCTTTTGCTTTTATAACACCGGCTACAGAAGCAGCGCTTGCAGGTTCTGCAAGAATTCCTTCTGTCGATGCGATTAATTTATATGCAAAAATAATTTCTTCATCTGTAACAAAATTTATAATACCGCCACTTTCATCTCTTGCGGCCTCAGCATGCATCCAACTTGCGGGATTTCCTATTCTTATTGCAGTTGCAATCGTTTCAGGCTTTAAAATTTTCTCGCCTTTTACAATCGCTGCTGCACCTTCTGCTTCGAATCCCATCATTTTGGGGGTTTTAGTTATTTTTTTAAGCTCAAAATACTCTTTGTAACCCTTCCAATAAGCTGTAATATTTCCTGCGTTTCCGACAGGTATAAAATGATAATCAGGAGCATTGCCCAATGCTTCGCAAATTTCAAATGCGCCTGTTTTTTGACCTTCAATCCTATAAGGGTTAACCGAGTTCACAAGAGTTATCGGATATTTATCAGCAATTTGCATAACGACTTCGAGCGCTTCATCAAAATTGCCGTTAATGGCAATAATTTCGGCACCGTACATCATCGCCTGAGAAAGTTTGCCCAGAGCAATATAGCCGTCGGGGATTAAAACAAAAGTTCGCAGTCCTGCCTTTGCGCCATATGCGGCGGCAGAAGCCGAAGTGTTCCCCGTCGAGGCACAGATTATGGCGTTTGAGCCTGCTTCTGCCGCCTTTGAAACCGCCATTGTCATGCCTCTGTCTTTAAAGCTCCCTGTTGGATTAGCCCCTTCAAATTTCAAATAAATTTGCGCATCGATTCCGATTTTTTTTGCAAGATTATCTGCTTTGATTAAAGGTGTATTGCCTTCATTTAAGGTAATTATCGGAGTTTTGTCGCTAACCGGCAAATACTCTTTGTATTTATTAATTAACCCCTGATAATAACCGCTCACGATTTACCCCTCCATAACTCTTATCAAACTATTAATCTTATTAATACAAATATCATTTTCAAAAGCTTTAATAGCATTTTGCATGTCTTTTTCCAAGCATTTTTCAGTAATTATAATAATATTTGCGGTATTATCATTTCTCAAACCTTTTTGTAAAAGTGTTGATATACTTATATTGTTTTGTGCAAAAGTGCTTCCCAGGCAGGCTATAACACCAACATTATTTTTTGCGTTTACGGAAAGATAATATTTGTTTTTTGTTTCGGAAATATCAACCATTACGGCTGTTTCATGGTGATGACATCTCATCATAGGAAGAAGATAATCAGTTTTACCTATTTCTGTTGCAATTGCAAGAACATCGCCGACAACAGAGCTCGCCGTTGGGTACTCACCCGCCCCCGGACCCGAGAGCATAATCTCTCCGACAGGATGACCGGTAATTTCAACTGCGTTTGTCACATAGTCAATATGTGCAAGACTTTTTGACTTACCAACAAACATAGGATGAACTCTTACATCGGCATTTCCCTTTTCATCAAGCTGGGCAAGTGCAATAAGCTTAATTTTGTAACCGAATTCATTTGCAAAAATCATATCTTCGGCTTGAATTCTGCTAATGCCCTCTCTATAAATATTTTTTATATTAATTCTCTTATTAAAGGCTATTGTTGCGAGCGTAGCAAGCTTATATGCAGCATCAAAGCCCTCGACATCGCCTGTAGGATCTGCTTCTGCATAACCAAGCTCCTGAGCCTCTTTTAAAACACTCCCGTATGATGCGCCTAAAACATCCATTTTAGTCAAAATATAATTTGTTGTTCCGTTTAAAATACCTGCTATTTTTGTAATTTTATTGCCTGCCAAAATTGTTTTAATCGGCATAATAATAGGAATACCTCCTGCTATTGCAGCTTCATATAATACAACTTTGTTATGCTCTTCAGCAAAGTTGAACAATTCTTCGCCATGTTTTGCAAGAAGTTCTTTGTTCGCGGTTACAACATGTTTCCCATTTAAAATTGATGTTTTTATTAAATCAAATGCAGGCTCTACTCCGCCAACTACCTCGATAATAATATCAATATCTGGATGTTTTGCCACTTCATAAGGATTATCGGTTAAAATCGCTTCATTTAACTTTGGTATATTCCTTTGCTTTTTTAAGTTTTTTACAGCAATTTTTACAACTTCAATATTATCAAAATCAGACAGCGTTTTAAAAACACCTGAACCAACCGTTCCTAAACCAATTATACCGATTTTAACTTTTTTCATAATAACCTCAATCTCTCTACCCCAATTAAACCATAAAATTTTTGTCTTATAAACTCTTGAAAAAATTTTTTTTACAGTTAGTATAAAAGAAAGATTTTAGGGAGCAATGATGTTTAATTTTAATATTACGACCGTTAAAAAGATTACTATATTTATTCTGGCTTTAGTCGGCTTTATAACAACCGTTAAGCTTTCAATAATTTATTATGATTCAAACTTTAATCCCTATGCGCTTCCGAGTTTTTGTTCGGTTAATCAGTTTGTTGATTGCGATGGCGTTGCACAGACAGTTCACTCACAATTTTTAGGGGTGCCGCTTGCTCTTTGGGGGATGCTCTTTTATCTTTTTACAATTTTTCTGCTTTTTATAAACAAATTAAAAAATATAAAACCACTTGGGTTTTTAAAAGTTTTCAAACACCCTATGAGATATATTTGCGCACTTGGTTTAATATCCTTTTTGATTTCAATGACACTTGCTGGCATAAGTATATTCGAAATTAAAAAAATATGTGTACTGTGTGTTTTCACCTATTTTTTGAATCTTTCTATAGCAATCACTGCGGTTGGAAAAGCAAGTTTTTACCATAGCCTGAAAGTCAGTACTGTAGATTTCATTCACGCCTTAAGGATAAAAAAATATTTAATCACTTTTATTATTTTAGGATTAATTGCAAGCGGAATATTAACATATACTTCCACAAGCTACGTTTTAACTCCACAGGTAAAAAGGTATAAATCAATAAAATCTTTTGCCGACATGAAGACAAACCCTTTCAAATCAGGAGGAAATACTCTGGGCGAGGAAAATGCAAAAATCGTCATAGATGTTTATACAGATTATCGCTGTCCTATTTGCTACACCTTCAATATAATGATCTATCGAATGGCAAAAGAATTGAGTAATATAAAATTCATTCATCACAATTTACCTTTAGATAAGGAATGTAACAGGTATTTAAAACAAGATTTTCACGAAGGTGCGTGTATGCTTGCCAAATATTCCATTGCGGCACAAAACCAAGGACATTTATGGGATTTTAACGCAGAACTTTTTGAAAAACAGCCCAAAACCGAAGACGAGATTATGAAACTTGCAAAATCACTGGGCTATGACACAATAAAATTAAGACAAGATGCAAATTCGGAAGAAACATCAAATAAAATTCAAAAAGATATTGAAAATTCGGTTAATTTAGGAATAATAGGAACACCGACAATGGTTATAAACGGCAAAATAATGCCGGGGATAAAACCTTATTATGAAATTAAAGAAAAACTTGTCAAGGCGGGAGCTGTTGAAAAAAAATAAAGTATTGCTTCATAGCTGCTGTGGGATTTGTTCTGCTTATCCTATCTTATATTTAAAAGAACTGGGGTATGAACCGATTGCCTACTTTTATAACCCGAATATTTATCCCGAATATGAACTTGAAAAAAGGTTAATGGCTCAAAAAAAACTTTGTAAAAATCTTAACTGCAAATTAATTATAGAAAAATACGAGCCTAAAATGTATGAAATTATTTCTTTTGGGCTGGAAGATGAACCCGAAAAAGGGAAACGCTGCACAAAATGTTTTGAGTTAAGACTTACCGAAACTGCCAAAAAAGCAAAAGAATTAGGCATAGAATTTTTTGCGACTTCAATTGTAATAAGTCCACATAAAAATTTTGAACTTATCTCCAAGCTCGGAAAGACAATTTCGCAAAAATATGGTATAAATTATTTAAATATTGATTTTAAAAAAAACGACGGCTTTTTAAAATCCAACCAAAAAGCAAAAGAATTAGATCTTTACAGACAAAATTACTGCGGATGCAAGTATAGTAAACGGTGAGCTGTGAGCGGTGAACAGAATTTAAGCTTACATTGAATATAAATCAAGCAAAAAGGGGGAAAATGGAATGTAAAAAGGAAGAAAACAAAATTAACTGCACATGCACATACTCTTGCTCAAAAAAAGGGATATGCTGTGATTGTGTTACCTATCACAGGCAAAACGGTGAGATTCCCGGATGTTTTTTCCCCGCAGGGGTAGAAAAGACTTACGACCGTTCAATAGCAAACTTTATAAGGTCACATCAAAGATGAAAAAAGATTTTTTTCTAAAATACAAAAACGACAAAAATGCTTCGCCGGTGGAAATTTTCAAAAAAAACCTGCTTGAGTTAGAAATCTTATGCAAAAACGCTAAAAAAGAAGATTTTTCAATAATTTTACACTCGCCCGATGAAATTACAGAACCAAAAAATGTTTATGAACTCTCGGTAATGCTTGCCGAAGACATGGTCAAAAAATTAAGCTCAAAAAATAAAGTTTTTAGAAATTAAAGCCCTGTAACTGCATCAACAAATTTAATTGCATCATCTTTTACTTTTGTAATCGCTTTTATAACCTTTATTGCATCTTCTGAAAGTTTTTGCTCGGTATTATACAACCCCGACTTAAATATTGCGGGCAGACAATCTTGCTGGATTTTTTCCGATTCGGGGAAAAGTGTGTTTTTTGCAAGTGAATAAAATGCCTTTATATTTTCTCTGCGCAAAGTAATAAGCATATTAGATATTGTTTTAAATTTATCTTCCAAAATTTCTTCACCTGTATTTAAAAGAATTTTACTGCCGGATGTAAAATTTGGATTTTTTTGTGATTTTGTAGCTCCATTAACTGAATAATGATTTATTCTTTGAACACTAAGCATAATTGCCTCCGCTTTTATTGACATAATATTAAAACCCGCTCAAAATATTTTTTGACTAAAATCTTATAAACAATTACAATATTTTACAAATAGCCAAAAGTTGTTTTTTTTAATATAATTTAAACATGAATCAATTTGCACTATACTTTAAAAAATCAGCAACATACCAACTTTACAGACTTTTTACAAAGCAGGTTGATGATTTTTTTACGACACTCGGAGAAATCAGCATAAAAGCAATCTCCACGTTGTCCTACATTTTAAGGCTTGAAATAGATAAAAAAGAGGTTATCACCCAATCAGCACGCTTTGGCGTAAGCTCGCTTCCTATAACCCTTTCGATAGTAGGAATGTCAGCTATAATTGTAGCAATGCAAGTTGCAGGAGAAATGGTTAAACAGGGTGCCGGAAACTACGTCGGAATGCTTGTGACCATGCTCATCGTGCGAGAAGACGGAGTTATAATGTCAGGGTTTGCAATAATTTCAATGATAGGCTCATCACTTGCGGCAGAAATAGCCACAATGAGAGTAACAGAACAAATCGATGCAATGAAATCTCTAAAAGTCGACCCGATACGTTATCTTTTCGTGCCCAGAGTCGTTGCAGGGATTTTAATGATGCCGCTTGTTGTAATCGTAGCTTCTGTTGTGGGCGTTCTGGGCGGAGCAGTTGCCTCAAATCTTGCAGGCGGACTTAATTACAGAGCTTACTTTGATTCTGTTTGGTACGGGCTTTATATGAAAGACATTCACGTTTGCCTTGCAAAAGCAGTGGCTTTCGGTGGGACAATTGCGCTTATAAGCTGTACCTGCGGTTATAAAGCGAAAGGTGGGGCCAAAGGAGTTGGTATTGCTACAACAAAAGCCGTTGTATGGTCATTTGTCGCAATAGTAATCTGGGATTTATTATTTGCTTTGACATTTTTCTTCTAGAATATAAGGATAAATTATGAGTATAAAAGTTAAAAATTTAATTAAAATTTTCGGAAACAAAACCGTAATAGACAAAGTTTCCTTTAGTGTCGCAGACGGTGAAGTCCTTGCAATAGTTGGCTTTAGCGGTTCGGGCAAAAGTACCGTTTTAAAGCTTATCTGCGAACTTTTAAAACCCGACAGCGGTGAAATTGAAACGTCAATGGGCGATATTGCCATGGTTTTTCAATATTCGGCATTGTTTGACTCACTGAATGTATTCAATAACATTGCTTTTGCACTCAAAGAAAGAAAAGAATTCAGAAAAAAATTCTCTCAAAGAGCCTTGGAAGAAATCGTAGCACAAAAGCTAAAAATGGTCGGACTGGAAGGGATTGAAAAGAAATATCCTTCAGAACTTTCAGGCGGTATGCAAAAGCGTGTAAGCTTTGCGCGCGCAATAGTTACAGAGCCTCAAACAATTTTATACGATGAGCCTACATCCGGTCTAGACCCTATTTCATCAACATTAATTGAAGATTACATTGTAAGGCTAAAAGAAGAAACCCACGCGTCATCAATTGTGGTGACCCACCAAATGTCAACCATACAGCGAACAGCCGACAGAGTTATAATGTTATATAACGGGAAAATAGTCTATGAGGGAACACCTAAAGATATGTTAACAACCGACAATGATTATGCAAAGCAGTTTGTATCGGCATCTTTGGAAGGGCCTATGCAAATGTTGGCAGAATAAGTTTTTTTTGATACAATGGAGCAGGAAGAGGTAATATGAGATTTTCATCATCGTTTAAAGTAGGAATTTTGGCATTAATTGCCCTTTTTATTTTGTTATTCACTATTTTATGGGTAAAAGGTCGTTCATTTTCTTCTGCAGCAAGGATGGAAATAGTATTTAAAGATGTAAACGGAATGAGACCCGGCTCCGGCGTTCAAATGATGGGCTTAAGAGTAGGACAAGTCGAAGAAATTATTCCTTTTATCGACGGTGAAAACAGCTTTGTTAAAATGAAATTTGTCATAACAGAGCCCGGAATTACAATACCTAAGGCCTCTGTATTTTCAATTCAGCAATCAGGATTAATAGGCGAGCAATTTTTAGAAATTACTCCGCCAAAAACAAGAACAACTTATTTTTCTGTATACGGTGGTTCAGACCTGCTTTATAAAAACGACCCTGTTCAAATCAAACTTGACAACAAATACTATGATGTAGGGAAAGTTAAAGATACCCAAATTCTTTCTGCAAAAATGGTACCGGCAATTATGCAAGAAAAAATTAAAACCCCCTACGCTTACAAAATTGATTATGTTATAACGCTTCCCGGACTTGTTATACCCGATTATATGCTTGGAAGCATGATAAAAGACAAAGGCGTTAATAAACTTCGACTGCAAATGATTGACAATACTGTTTTGCCGTATCCTCATCAAAATTCACCCTATACAGTAGTTGAACCCATGAGAATAGCAGATTTTATGGATTTGCAATATAAAGCAGCCGAATCGCTCACAGAAACAAACATCAAAATAAACGAACTGCTTTCAGATAACGTTATTGCCGATTTAAAACAAACGGTTTCAAATATCAACGCCCTTACCGCTCAGGCTACAACAACAATTGCCAAAGCCGAAAAGCTTGTTGATGCTTCAAAAGAAGACTTAGACTCAATGGTTGCCATGGCTAATAAAGTAAGCACGAGCTTTATTAAACTTGCGGACAACATTAACGGTGTGGTTGGGGACCAAAACTTCAAACCTACGCTAATTTCTACCGCAAAATCAATCGATAAATTATCGCAAAATTTAAACAAAATTCTTGATAACACAGATGCCAAACAACTCGGTGCGGATTTACAATCCATTGCCAACAACCTTAATGACATAAGCACTTTTGTTGCAACAATGACAAAAGATGAAAAGCTTAAAAAACAGCTTTCTGATACCATTGTAAAAGTTAATACTGCAATGACAGATATTTCGAGTGCAATGGAACTTGTCAATTCAATGACACCCGATAATAAACGCAAAATAGAACAAATTATGGAAGATACATCCGAAACCACCCATAATTTAAGAAAATTCTCAGATAAATTAAACAAAAGATTTTTACTGTTTAGATTGATGTTCTAAATTCAATATAAAGGTAATCAAAAAAATATCATTACCCTCGCCCCTTGAGGAAGAAGGCAGGGTTAGGGGTAAAACATTAATGGGCTTAAAAACTTACATAACAAAAATTCACTACAACAAACAGGCAAAAGGGCTGTTTTTCAGCCTTTTAAAATTCTTTGCTCTATTTTACGGGCTTGCAAGCAGGCTGAAAAATAGACTGTATGAAAAAGGCAAACTAATTCCTAAAAAAGTCGATGCTTATGTTATTTCAGTAGGAAATCTGACCACCGGCGGCGTAGGAAAAACCCCTGTCGTTGCACAAATTGCTAATTACTTAATTGAAAAAGGCGAAAAAGTGGCAATCGTCTCAAGAGGTTACGGCGGGAAATTGTCAGGCATAAATGTTATTTCAGACGGAGAAAATATTTATTTCAGCGCAAGAAAAGCAGGAGATGAGCCGCATTGGCTTGGGAAAAACACTAAAGCAATAGTTATTACGGCAAAAAATCGCTATGAAGGCGCGGAATTTGCCATAGACAAATTCCGCGCCACAAAAATAATCCTTGATGACGGATTTCAACACAGAAAACTTCACCGTGACTTAGATATTGTTCTGGTTGACAGCGAGATGGGATTCGGTAATGACAACTTGCTTCCTGCAGGCCCACTAAGAGAAGGGGTAGAAGCCTTTGACAGAATTGACAGACTGGTTGTTGTAAGCAAAAACACCAACCACACGAGGGCTGAAAAGTTCGCCCGAATTTTAGAAAAAAAATTAAACAAACCGACGTTTTTATGCTATAGCGAGCCTGATTTTGCTTACAATATCTTTGAGTCTGAAGAAAGGCTTGAAAGGGGAGACCGAATCGCGGCATTTAGCGCAATAGGACAGCCTCAACAATTCTATAATTTTTTGAAAGATTTTGATATTGTTAATACATTTAACTTTGATGACCATCATAAATATTCAAAAAATGATGTTCAAAAAATGCAGAAAAAATGTGTGGACATGAATATCAATAAGCTTGTAACAACGGAAAAAGATTCGACAAAACTTGACCAATCAATGTTTTATCTTAAAGTTTTTGCGCTAAAGTTAAAAACAAATTTGGATGTAGAAAAATTGATTAATGGAAATTGATAAAATAGTAGAAATTCTAAAAAAAGCAAATCAGCCGCAAAGCGAGTTTGTAAAACTTATGGACAGTTTTAACGACCCTTTTTTAGTCTTAATTGCCTGTATTTTAAGCCTAAGAACAAATGACAAAACGACTTATCCGGCAACTTTGAGAATGTTAAAATTTGGGCGAACGCCTGCGGCGTTCGCCCAAATAAACCTTGGCGACCTAGCCAAAGCCATATATCCCGTAGGCTTTTATAAAAATAAAGCGGAGCAGATTATTGAACTTTCAAAAATTTTAGTTGAAAAATATGATTCTAAAGTTCCCGATACCATTGAAGAACTGATAAAATTCAAAGGAGTAGGCAGAAAAACGGCAAATTTGGTTATTGCCAGAGGATTTAACAAACCTGCAATCTGTGTTGATGTCCATGTTCACAGAATTTTTAACCGGCTCGGATATGTTAAAACCAAAACTCCCGAAGAAACCGAATTTGCGTTAAGAAAAAAACTCCCTAAAGAATATTGGATTGAAATAAACACGCTTATCGTAACCCACGGCCAAAACGTTTGTAAGCCGATTAATCCCAAATGCAGTGAGTGTCCGATTGAAAAATACTGCGCAAAGTTAATCTAAAGAGAAAATATCTTTTTTAATCTGTTCTTTTAATTCATCAAGTGAAGCAAATTTTTTTTCGCCACGAATTTTTTTCAAGAAATATACCCGCAATTTTTCACCGTAAATATCTTTGTCAAAATCAAGGATATGAACTTCCAATACAGGGTGAATAGTATTATCAACAGTAGGTCTCAATCCAAAATTAGCAATCGCCTTATAAATTTTAGTCCCATACCGGACCCTAACGGCATAGACGCCAAACGCAGGTTCTAACATATCTTTTGGATAAACCAAATTCGCGGTTTTAAATCCGATGGTGCTACCAATCTGACGACCTTTGATAACTGTTTCTTCAATAGAATACTCAAATCCAAGCATTGAATTAACAAGCTCGATGTTGCCAATAGCTATGTTTTCTCTGATTCTTGTACTGCTGATAACCTCGTTATTAAAAAGTACAGGCGAAACTTCAAAATATTTATAGTTAAATTGCTCTTGCATTTTGACAAGAAATTTAACATTTCCTGATTTTTCTGCCCCGAAATAGTGGTTAAAGCCGGTAGAAATAGCACTTGGCCCAAAATGTTTTATTATAACCTCATTCAAATAATCAGAAGCGCTCATAAGAGCTAAATGCTCATCAAAATCAAGACAATAGACATAATCAACACCCAGCTTTTCAAAAAGCAAAAATTTGTCTGATATTTTTGTAATGTATTTTGGCTTGATGTGGTTAAAAAAGCAGCAAGGATGATTTTTAAAAGTAATTATAGCAGATTTTTTGCCATTTTCCTTGGCATAAGAAACGGCACTATTGATTACAGCCTGATGTCCGAGGTGAACCCCGTCAAAAAAGCCAAAAGCTAGCGACAATCCCTTGTTTTCATTTAATTCATTAAATATTTGCATTTTTAATGTTTAACAACCGTACTTTTTAAATGCAGTTCACGCAATTGCAACAAAGAAGCCTCTGTCGGAGCATCCGTCATAAGACATTTTGCGGTAGAGTTTTTAGGAAATGCAATTACATCACGTATCGAAGTTGTTCCCGCAAGAAGTGCGACAAGCCTATCCAATCCAATTGCAAGACCGGCATGAGGCGGTGTCCCATATTTGAACGCATTTACCATAAAGCTGAATTTTTGTTTAACTTCTTCTTCAGTAAAGCCCAAAGCCTTAAATACTCTCTCCTGTAATTCGCCCGAGTGGATTCTAACGCTTCCGCCGCCGAGTTCCGTTCCGTTATAAACTATGTCATAAGCAATTGAACGGCAGTTTGCAGGATCCGATTCCATTTTATCAATATCTTCAGGATTCGGTGCCGTAAACGGATGGTGAACAGACATATATCTTTCGTGTTCTTCGGAGTATTCAAACATAGGAAAATCAACAACCCAAAGCAAATTATGCTTGTTATCATCAATCATTTCAAGTTTTTTACCAAAGTATAATCTAAACCTTCCGAGAACATCAAAAACAATTTTGGGTTTGTCTGCTACAAAGAAAACAATATCGCCTCTTTGCGCGTCTGCTCTTTTTTGAATGTCTGCAATCTGGTCTTCGGTTAAAAACTTGAATACAGGCGATTTGACTTCTCCATCTTCCATATAAGTTACCCAGGCAAGCCCTTTTGCGCCAAATGAAATCGCAAGGTTTCTGACATCGTCCATATCTTTTCTTGAATAATTTGCAATTCCGGGGATTTTTATAGCACGAACGGTTCCGCCGTTTGAAATAACACCCTTGAACGCTTCAAAGGTAGAAGCCTCCATAATATCTGTTACATCAAAAAGCTCCAATCCAAATCGCGTATCAGGTCTGTCCGAACCGAAACGTTCGACTGCCTCTTTATAAGTCATCTGAATAAAAGGCGGCTTAATTTCAACGCCTGCCGCTTTAAATGACTCAACCAAAATTCCTTCTACAACGTTAATTATGTCCTGTTGTTCTACAAAAGACATTTCTAAGTCAATTTGGGTAAATTCAGGCTGTCTGTCAGCTCGCAAATCTTCATCTCTGAAACATTTTGCAATTTGATAATACTTTTCAACCCCGCCCACCATCAAAAGTTGTTTAAAAATTTGAGGCGACTGCGGAAGCGCATAAAACTTGCCCTCATGCACCCTTGACGGTACCAAGTAATCTCTCGCCCCTTCGGGTGTTGTGTTAATCAAAATCGGAGTTTCTATTTCAAGAAAATCTTGTTCGTTCAAATAATTTCTTGTAGCGGTAACAATTTTATGGCGCAAAATCAAATTATTAAGCGTCTGTTCACGTCTTATATCAAGATAACGGTATTTAAGCCTTACATCTTCCGATACGTTATCATCATCAAGCATAAAAGGCAAAACTTTTGCCTCAGAGAGTACCTCAACAAATGTCGGATACATCTCAACTTGACCTGTTGCGTATTTTTCGTTGTAAGTTTCTTCAGGTCGTCTTGAAATTTTACCTTTAACAGTCAAAACTGTTTCTGTTTTTAAATGTTCAAAAACTTTGTGCACCTGCGGATTAACCTGAGGATCTGCAACCACTTGAAAAAAGCCGCTTCTGTCTCTCAATTCGACAAAAATAATCCCGCCCAAATCTCTTATACAAGCAGCCCAGCCTGATAAAGTAATTTCTTGGTCAAGATTTTTTAAATTCAAGTCCCCGCAATTTTTAGTTTTAAATTTTGTAATCATTTTTCTCTTTCTAACCTGTATCCGTGCCATATAAGTTTATCAAAAACAAAAAAAAATGTGAAGAATACTGATTTACTTTGAAATATTCATTAAAATAGTATCGGTAGCTTCAATCCGGGCAAGGGATTTTTCGTAAAATTTATTTAAAAATCCGATATTCAAATACCACATTTTTTTATGGCCGCCGGGCTTTTTAAAAATCTGCCACCCCAAATGGTTTGCAAAACCGTATCTTTGAACGTGTTTTATATAATTAATCTTAAATCCGGCTTTTTGTGCAAGATTCATAAGATTTTTAGCGTTAAATAAAAATAAATGACAACTCCAATAAGTAAAATTCATAAACGCATTGTTTTTATAAACAGTTAATAAAGCATCGTTTGAATTTGGGACTTCAATGATAATCTTGCCGCCCTCATTGAGTTTTTCCGACAATTTTTCAAGCAAAACAATCGGGTTTTTAATATGCTCAAGTACGTGAAAAACGGTAATATAATCGAATTTTTCTTCTATTTGATTAATATTTTCATAAACTTTAAGCCCTTTAGAGTTATAATACTCTTGCATGGATTTTTGCAATTCAACACCGACAACCTTTTGGGCGGATTTTTTAGCGAAGCTCAAAAATCCGCCGTTTCCACAACCAAAATCCAAAACTTTTTTCCCTTTAATCTCGTTTTTCAAAAGGCGAAAACGCCTTTTATCATCGTCTTTTGTGGCATTAAGCCAATACTTAATATTAACCTGTCCACCGTGCATTCCGTCATTTTCATAAAATTTTTCATTTATATGGTCAAACGAAGAAAGCACAACAAGTGAACAATTTTTACATTCAAGCACCTTTAAGTCAGAATTATCCCTGACATTTCCTTCACGCTTTTCAAAATCTTTATTTCCGCATAAATAACAAACTTTTTCTTCAATCATAACAGTATTTTAAAGCAAAGAAAAGCGGATTTCAACCTGGATTGTCTTCATGCTATTATTAATATTATGCAAAAAGTATGTAAATCACTGAATGACACAGAAAAATTAGCCCGAAAGTTTGCGCTTGCGGTTAAAGACAAAGGGGCTTTTATAAGCCTTTACGGTCAAATCGGAGCAGGCAAAACCGCTTTTGTAAAGCTTGTGGCAAAAGCTTTAAATGTTAAAGAAAGAGTGACCAGTCCAAGTTTTGTAATTTTAAACGAATATAAAAGCGGAGAACTCCCGATTTATCATTTCGACTTGTACAGACTTGAAAACGAAGGCGTAAAAACCATTTTGGATGAGTTACGAGAATATTCCGAGGGGAAAATTTTGACTTTTGTCGAATGGGCAGAATTCTCTCGAGATGAAATCCCCTTTAATCATATAAAAATTAACGTTGAATACTTGCAAGATGATTCAAGAAAATATTCTTTTGAAGCTTTCGGGCACGAAAACATTAAAATTATTGAGGGTTTAAAATGAATATACTGGCTTTTGACACATGTCTAGACAAAATGTATATCGGGGGAAGTGTTGAGAATAAAATTATTCCCTCAAAAATTGTTGAAACAACCAAAGAGCATTACCATTCAGCGTTTTTAATCTCGACAATCAAAGAATTTTTGAAAGAAAACGGACTAAAGCCCAATGATGTTGATGTTGTTGCAACGAATATCGGACCGGGAAGCTTTACGGGGATAAGAGCATGCACAACTGTTGCAAGAATTTTTGCGCAACAGTTAAACAAAAAAGCAGTGGGTATTTCATCGCTTGAGATTTTATCCAGAATAAATAATCAACCCTCGCGCCTTGGGGGTAAATGTGATTCGAATTCATATCAATTCATTAAACCCTCGCCCTTTGAGGATGAATGTTACTTAAATTCATGTCAACTCATGCCCCCTCGCCCCTTGCGGGAGAGGGCTGGGGTGAGGGGTACCGTAAGCGAAAATTCGGGTGAGGGGTACAAAACAGTACATAGAAACTATGCTCCTTATATCAAAGAATTTGCACGAAAAATGAGAAAAGAGGCAACGCCACAAGAAATAAAGTTATGGTCGATTTTAAGAAATAATAAACTTGGTTTTAAGTTCAGAAGACAATTTTCTATTAATAATAAATATATTGCGGATTTTGTTTGTTTAGAAAAACGAATGATTATTGAAATTGACGGTGGACAACATAATGGCTCATTTTCTGACATTGAAAGAACATTTTATTTAAAAAACGAAGATTTCAGAGTAATAAGATTTTGGAATAATGAAATCAATGAAAACATTGAAGGCTGTTTTGAATTCTTACATAATGAACTTAATACCCCTCACCCCCTACCCCTCTCCCGCAAGGGGCGAGGGGAGCTGACCCTAGTCGCCCTTGATGCCAGAAAAGAAACGGCTTATGTTGCAATATATGAAAATGAAAAAGAAATTTTAGCGCCTCAAGCTATTTTACTTGAAGATTTAAAAGAAATGATAAAAAATGATGATTATTTTGTAATTACCGACGACAAATTAGTTGATACATTGGGGGGGATTTCGTATCAACAACAAGATTATGATTTAGGTAGATTTTTAACAGAAATTGTGCAGGAGAAATTAAATACGGGCTTTGATACCGATTGGCAAAAACTTTTGCCGCTTTATATCCAACCCCCTGCGGTGCATAAATAAAATCGGCTGAATGGCTAAAAGGTTTTTGAAAAATATATCACACCAAAGTATAGTATTAAAAAGTAAAACAGTTGAAAATAATTTTCATATGTAACAAAAAATTAACATTTTTATAAAAAGCTAAAGTTTTTTATAAAACCAACCGACTGATAAAGAACATTGTATTTCCCCCGAAAATGTTTTCAGAAAGGATGGAGTGTCAAGCCATTCACTATTTCAAGACAAAAGAGCAAAGAATAATATTAAGGTAATCAACCTTCAAATGGGCTCGTTTTTGTTTAAAGAATATTTTTTAAGTTAACTGTAAAGAAAGTATATACTGCTTTCAATATTGACTCCCATCGACTAAAACGGTTATAATGCAATAATAATGTGTTTAGAAAAAAATTTAGAATTAAGAAAGGAGTTTTTTATGACAGAAATCAGAAATTTTACCGCTAGAGTTAATCCTGATACTCAAGGATCAAAGAAAAAAGAGGAAGCTAAAAAAGAAGAAACCGCTCCTCAATTAACGCCTGAAAGAGCAAAAGTTGACCCGAGTGAAGTTGAAAAATTCATGAACGCACAAGCAGCAGCAATGGGAACAGTTGTTAAACCACCATCTGGCGGAGACACTAGCGAGATTAAATTATCAATAGTCCCAGGTTTAACACCCGAACAAATTAAAGAACTAAAGGATATTCTTGGAAAGTTATTCCCTTTCTTAGCAAAAGATGATTCACCTATTACTCAAGAAGAATTAGAAAGACTAATAGAAAAATATCTGGAAAAAGGAGCGCCAATAGACTCGGGAGATCTCGCTTCTTTTAATGAGAAAATTGATACAGTTCCAGAAGTTAAGGGTGGCAAATGGGAAGCGATAAGAAAATGGCTTAGAAATACTGGCAGAATAATAGTATTATCACATAACAACGAAAATAAACCGACAAAACCATCCGCTCAAGACATGGAATATTTTGCAATGGGTCGTAAAATAGCACAAGGTGGAGAGATTCCTGAAGATAATAATGGTGAGATCCCTTCAAGAATGATTCTCGCTGGCTTTATTTATGAACTTTATAGATTCATGGTTCATGAACGGGCAATGGCCTAAAAAGTATTACAAAATGTACTAAAATATAAACCTAAGAAAGGAATTTTTTATGAACGAGATTAGACAAACTTTTACCGCAAGGGTTAATAATGAACCTAAAGAAGGCTCAAAGAAACCTGCGGAAGAAAAAAAAGAAGAAACTGCTAAGCCTGTAGTTGCTGAATCCAAAGAAGTTAGTAAAGAAACAATGGACTCTTATTTTAAATCTTTGGCAGCTGTTGGTCAAGCAAATGTAAAACCGTCCGGTAAAAAAAATGAGTTTATAAATATTTTATTAGAAATTTTTAAAAATTTGAATATCAAACTAAGTCAAGCAGATATAGATTCAATAATGGCAGAAATTGATGCCGATCCTGAAAAGGCGAGAGAAAATTTTATTGCAGGGATCAATTCTGCTTTACAAGATACTCAATCAATTGAAAAACCAAAAGAAGATGAAAGTAAAGTTGGACTATGGGGTTTATTTAATGCTGGAAGAGATATGGCTAAAGCAACAATAAGATTTTTATTTGACGAAAATTGGAGAGGTGCAATGCCTAAAAATTTAGAAGAGCTTTTAAATTTTGAAATGCCATCGAATGATGATAAAGCCGGGCACCTTGATCCTGGAAAATTCTGGCAAGAGATGAAAGCAGCAATTAAAAAAGCTTTGGAAGCATGTATTCCTTAGTGATTCCAAAATAAATGAAAGTTAATCAGGGAAACTGTCAGTATACAGTTTCCCTGATTAACTTTCTAAAGAAAAGTTTATTCTAACCAAAGAAAGCCCCAGCAATTTTTAAAACTATATTGCTAGTGGCAGTACGAGTTAAACCACCTATTGTGAAAGCACTTAAAAAAGCCGCTCCTTTGCCTATTTGCTGATAGGCTTTTTTAGCTTCTTCATTTGTTTTGCAAGATTTCAATTTATGTGAATAATAAACTATATGAGCTAAAGAAACAGCGCCGCCAACTAAATTCATACCTAAATGAACGGCGGGGAAAAATGAAGCAAGTCCTTGAGCTACAGCCAATCCCCCAAGCATTTTCTTTTCTTCAACGGCTCCTTTTAAAAAGCATTCCATTTTTTCAGAATTATTTAATTTATAACCTTTTTTCATGGGCACAGATGCAAAAGGATTTTCTGCTTTCTTTGCTTTTTTCTTTGTATGTGTTTGGACATTCGTTGTAGCCAACGGCATTGTCGCTGCAACTGTTGCCCTTTGAGTGTTTGAACTAACAAGTGGCAATGGCGCAGTGTTTGTTCTGTTTACATTTACTCTTTGTCTTTCGTCTCTTTGATTGTTTACAGAACTTCTCTTTGGTGCAAACAATGCCAATAAATTAATCCCCATTATAAATCCTCCTTTAATTAATATATCCCCTAATAAATAATTATCCCCGTTAAATTACCTATCTTTATAAAAAAAATCACAAGGCAAAAATTGCCTTAATAAAAAAAGATGTTAAGAAATATTAACAAAATTACTTGAAATATTTGCCTCAAAATATTCAAAAATAAAGATGTAAAAAGAACTCAAATAATAAAAAAAATCTTAATAAATCCTGTTGTTTTTTAAAGCTCTGTTATAATAAATTTATGGCAGATGATGATAAAAAACAGCAGGATTTTGTTTCTACCGTTTCGCATGAGCTTCGAACTCCCTTAACAAGCATTAGAGGGTTTGCCCAAACCATGCTTAATTCATGGGATGCGCTCGATGATACCAACAAAAAAAAGTTTATCGAAATCATCGAACAACAATCAAACAGGCTTATTAACCTTGTTGAAAATCTGCTTTCTGTAAACAAACTTCAATCCTTTAAAGACGATTTTATTTTTAAAAATGCCAACGCAAGTGCATTGATTGAGCCCATTATCCAAATTGTAAAACACCAGTATCCCGAACACGAATTTCAAACAGATTTCAATCCCAAAATCCCTAAAATATTTGTTGACGTGGATAAATTTCAACAAATTATGACAAATTTAATCGAAAATGCGGCAAAATATTCCAACGAAGGCACAACAATAATTATAAAAGCTGATTTTTCGCCCTGCCCTGACTACGTTTCGATAAAGGTTATTGACGAAGGAATAGGTATAAACCAAGAAGACTACGAAAAAATCTTTACTAAATTCTCAAGAATCGACAATCCGCTTACCAGAAAAGTTCAAGGCAGCGGCTTGGGGCTTTATATTACAAAAGTGCTGACAGAAAAAATGAACGGGCAAATAAATGTTACAGGAAGCGACGAAGGAAACACTTTTGAAATACTAATTCCGACAGAAAATCTCGAAAATCAAGCAGGGAAGCAATTTAAGTGTAACGTAATTGATAAACATTTAAACTAAAAACGTCATGCTGAATTTATTTCAGCATCTCATTAACGAGCAATCTTGAGATCCTGAAACTAGTTCAGGATGACGTGGATAAGGACAAAATGCAAAAAACAACTCTTATCATCGACAAACGAAAAGAACTTTCCATAAAATATAAAAAACTCATAGAAAGCGATGAGAATATTGTGCTGATTTCTCGCAGCTTAAATTCGGCAATAAAACTAATTCAAGACAATGAGCCTGACCTGATTATAATTTCAGACAGCATAGAAGAAAAATTGCCCGATTTTTGCAAAAAACTTAGAATATTAACCTACAACATGCGTCCGGCAATAATTGCCTTATCAAAATCAGCCGAAACAGAAGATAAAATCGATGCTCTTGAAAACGGTGCGGACGATTTTTTGAGCGAGCCCATTAATTCGGATGAATTCAAAATGCGCATTAAAGCCCACTTGCGAAGGGAACACGAATCAAACATAAATTTAAAAACAATGCTTCCTAACAAAACGTACTCCCTAAAAGCTCTTAAGCGAATTCTATCAAAAGATACCGCCTGGTCGTGTCTTTTGATAAGTATTCAAAATTTTCAAAATTACAAAGAAATTTATTCAGAGCTTGCCTCAGACAAGCTTAGGCAAACTTACTGTGCAATTATTAACTCGGCTATAGAAAAGGAAGATTATTTGGGGCACTTCTCCGAAAACGAATTTTTAATGATAACTCATCCACTCAGGGCAGAAAAAATAGCATCTTATCTCACATTTGCTTTTGATTCCATAGCAGAAAAATTTTATTCGGCACAGGATGTAAATCGAGGATATACAATACTTCAAGGAGATGAACTTGCAGGCAGGCGCTCTGAATTCGTATTTACGACTATTGGTATTGTAAGTAACGAATTCAAAAAATATACTGATGCCAAACAAGTTATAAATTCACTTATACAAACGCACAACTTGGCAAAACAGCCTTCAGGATCAAGTTATGCCATAGAAAGACCTAAGCTCAGCGCACAAAATGCGGTTATGGAAAAATTTTTCAACAATAAAATATGGATAATGGAAGAAGATGAAGCGCTAACATTTTTATTAAAAACAAATCTTGAAATGGAAGGATATGAAATTCAAACCCTGCAAAGCATGCAGGCAATGCGGACTCTTGTGTCCTCAGACATTGCAATTGAAACACCGCCTGCCGTGATTATTATAGATGCGGGGAATGTCGAAAATCTTAAAAGTCTGGATTTTTGTAAATATTTGAAAGAAAATCCAAAACTTAAAAATTCCAAAATAATTATTACTTCGGTTTTCCATGACAAAGAATTAATATTAAACACAGGCGCCGAACTTTATATGCCAAAACCCTATCAACTTTCAACATTGATGAACTGGGTAAAAACATTTATAAAAGAATATAATTTTTAATTTTTATATGTAACAATATGTTAAAAATAAGTTACTAATACCATAAAAAAGGGAATAGTATTAATAAGGTAATTATAAATCTTTTAAGGAGTTAGCGTGCAAAAGAGAGCTCAGAGTGTGATTGAAATATCTTTATTATTCTGTTTAGCAGCTATAATCGTTATGCCTGTAATTTTAAAAATAAATAGCAGCAATCTCAGTTTCGCTGATAAAATTGACAGCAGAATAAACAATACAATGAATAGCATTACAAACACCGAAACTGCCGGAACAATAAATAAAGGACATGAAGCAACTGCAAAATAATATTAATTTATTTAACTTTATTGCACTATAACAAAAATTAATATAAAATGTCATAGTTATTATTTGAAAAATATTCAAAGTTTAAAAAATGAATACAATTTAAAGGTTTAAAATGAACAAAAAAGCACAAAATATTATAGAAATTTTACTTTTAGCCTGTTTTGTGGCAATTCTTGGATTTACGGTTTTTTCAATATACAATAATTCAAACTTTAAACTTGCAGGGTTATCAAAAATTAAAGTAAAAGAACAGGCTTCCGTTGACTTAGAAAATCTATCCCCGTCTCAAGCTAATGATTACATCCCGTATACGCCTATAGAAACAATAGGTTCCCTATCTCTAATATGTTGGAATAATATGTCCCTTGATGGATTTAATGATAGACTTTCAAGCGTCACATATGCTGAAATAAATAATGCCTTTAACCCCCTTGGTAATAGTGGTGGGCCAAACCTAGCCCAGCTTGCAAATACACTCATTACTGACCTGAATCTTGGATTTGACTTATTGAATCCAAGTTATGTGACGTCCAATACGCTTAATACCTTGGTTGAAATTTTACAAGTAGTTTCCGATCCATCTTATTTGGTTAATGATACGGCTCAAATATTTATTTTAGCATTTGGCGATTTCTTGGGATTTCGAGAAGTTTCATCTTGCGGTCCTCACTAATTTAAAACAATACTATTAATAACTATTTTTTCAACAAAAAACCGCAATGTATACAGGAAAATGTTTGATTTGTGCTGTCTATTGGCATAAAAATATGCTCACAGGATTCGTAATCTATTTCAATCTGATTTGGCGGATTTAACGGTTTCTTAATTTCCTTAATTTTTTTGATTAAAAATTCAATAAAATACATCTACAAACTAAACGCCTCTGGTAAAAGATCATTAATTTTATATGTTTTAAAAGCTTCACCCAACTGAGTAACAACATCAATTTCAATATCTTTTTGAAATTCAAAAATAATTTGCCTGCAGGCTCCGCAAGGAAGACAGTTTTCCATTTTTTGAGCGTAAATTGCGATAGCAACAATATCTAAATCCCCTGCTATGGCAGCATTTGCTATTGCATTTCTCTCTGCACACACCGATAGGCCATAACTGGCATTTTCCATATTACAGCCCGAATAAAAATTGCCGCTTTTTGTCAACACACAAGCTCCGACAGGAAAATGTGAATATGGGCAATACGCCTTTTCAGAAGCATCTTTAGCTTTTTGTAAAAGTTGAAAATAATCCATAATAAAATTTTACCTGTTTTGCATAAATAAAAATCAATTACTTATAGGATTTAAGTAATGTAAAAATATTTGATAATTATGGAAACTAGGATACAATGGGGTTATGAGAAAATTAATTAAAGGATTTTTTATACTACTTTTTGCTTTGTTATCAGCGCAAGGTTGCTTTGCTCTGGATAAAAAAATTCTTGTGCTGCCGGATAACATTCAGTTTGAAAGCACTAACTACTATATTTATCCCGACACTTCTGTCATATTTGCTTCCGATACAATAAATTCACTAAGATTGTCGGGCAAAGTCGATACTGTAAGCATGGCTGAAATAAGAGATGCTTTCAGAAAAAATGTCAGGCTAAATATAACAACCAGAAGAGCCCTTAAAGAATATAAATATAATTACAACATAGCTTTTGTGGATATAAAACCTATTGCCCAAACTTTTGATACAAATAAAGTTTTACTGATAACCAGCACAACTGATGCCCAAAGCTATCTTTTAAGACGTACCATTTGGGATTTTCTAAATATCCCAGGCGCGGCTGTTATTGACCCAGCTTATAGAGTATCGACCTATATCGCGCTTGTTGACGTGGATGAAGAAAAGGTTCTGTGGCAGGGAACTTTTCAAAAAAATCTTTCTTCTGTGGAAAACCGCATGATAGGAGTTAATTTTGCTCCTGCATCAAAGCAGTTAGAAAAAATTAAATTTTATTCGTCTTATTTCACTCCGATGATTGCTCAAATAATAGAAAATAAGCTTTGCGGAGCATGTACAACAATACCAAGTGTAGACGGTAAAATAATAGATGAAAATAAACTACAATCCACCCCTTGTGACCTTGAAGAAAATGTAAACAACAAAATATTTATCCCTGCAAAATCAAGAAATAAAAAAAATAATTACATGATTAACGACCTATGATTTACAATTCATTAATTTATTCAAATAGCTATATTTAGTATATTCTTCTTCAGGATTTTCTTTCAAGTGTTCAATTTCTTTCTGATTTTCAATAAAAACTTTTGCCAAATCAGGATCAAATTGAGTACCTGAACATCTTTTTATTTCATCAATTGCTTCTTGATGTGATAGTGCTTCCCTGTAGGCTCTATCTGAAGTCATAGCATCGTAAGTATCGGCCAAGGCAATTATTCTTGCCGAAATAGGAATATCTTCCCCTGCCAACCCGTCGGGATAACCTTTCCCATCATATCTTTCATGATGATGCTTAAGCCAATTTGAAACAAGCCCTAATTTTTCAACACTCTTGACCAACTTTTCACCCAATTCGGGGTGTGATTTTATAATTTCAAATTCTTCATCGGTCAATTTGCCCGGCTTAAGAAGTATTTTTTCAGGAATTGCAATTTTCCCGATATCATGCAATAAGCCCGCCGTTTCAATCTCTTCAAGTACATCGTCTTGCAAATTTAACTTTTTTGCCAATGCAAGAGAATACAAAGTCACCCTCAGTGAATGACCATGAGTGTATTTATCTTTGGCATCAAGAGCAAAAGCAATGGACTTTATCGTTTTATAGAAAAGCTCTGACAAATCACACAATATTTGACTTCTTGATGCAGTCATCTCAAATTTTTTAATCCCGCTTTCAATAACCATACAAAGATGATCAGGGTCAAAAGGTTTTAGAATATATTGGAACAATTGGCATTCATTGACAGAATCAACAAGAATATCGACATTTGAATGTCCTGTCAACAAAATATTAATAATATTAGGATATTTTTCTGAAACCTGTTTAAACAAATCCGTGCCGCTTAAAATTGGCATTTTTTGATCTGAAACTATTAAAGAGATTTCGCCACCCATTTTATCTAATATCTGAAGTGCTTCCTGCCCGCTGGAGGCTAAAACTACTTCATATTCATTTCGCAAAGTTCTTTTGATAAGTGCGAGATTATTTTCTTCATCATCTACGGCAAGCACCACATGCTTCTTCACTTTTGATGAAGTAAGAAGAATATGTTCCAAGTCGGATGCAATAGTCTTATCAACAAAATTAATACTCAAAATACGATTCCTTAAACAATAGCACCAAATATTTTAACGACATAAACAATTGTAACCTTAAACATATTAGCACAAATGTTTACAAAAATTCAAATTAGTAAAAATTTTTAAAAATATTCTTTAAAAATTTTCATACTGCAATACTGACCGCACATAGTACAGGGCTTCCCTTGGTCGATTTTTTCAAAAACACATTTATCTATGGAATATTTTCTCTGCCCATCCCAGTCCAAATCTTTTCTAGCCACAGACATTTGTAAATTTCTTTCTACAGCAACTTTGTTACCTCTGGCAAGATCAGCGGCATGGGCGGCAATTTTGCTTGCGATAATGCCTTCTCTGACCTGTTTGACGTCAGGTAATCCGAGGTGTTCTGCCGGTGTTACATAGCATAAGAAATCTGCGCCATGGTAGGCTGCAAGTGTTCCACCGATGGCTGAAGTTATATGGTCATACCCCGGAGCAACATCACACACAAGGGGTCCCAGAACATAAAGCGGGGCATAATCTGATAAAACTTTTATTGTTTCAATCATTGAAGGAATTTTATTTAAAGGCACATGTCCCGGACCTTCCACCATGGTTTGGACTCCGGCTTTTCTTGCGCGCTGAACAAGCTCACCTAAAATGATAGTTTCTGCAACCTGTGCCCTGTCACCGGCATCTGCCGTGCACCCAGGTCTTAGTCCATCACCTAATGATAATGTACAATCGTATTCCCTCACCAAATCCAATAATTCATCATAATATTCATACAAAGGATTTTCCTTGCCGGTTGCTTTAATCCAGCAGGCAAGCATTGAGCCGCCGCGAGAGACTATATTTGTAATTCTGCCTTGTTTTTCCAATTGGTCAACTACAAATTTTGTAACTCCGCAGTGAACTGTAATAAAATCAATTCCGTCTTTGCAGTGTTTTTCTATATCGGAGAAAAGTTTGTCTTTTGAAAGTTTTGAGATATCTTTTGCTAAATCAATTGCCTCTTTTCCCGCCTGATACATAGGAACTGTACCGATTGGAAGCTTTGTTGCCGCAATTATTGCTTTTCTGGTTTCGTCAATATTGTCACCTGTTGACAAATCCATTAAAACGTCTGCGCCTGTAGCTTCAATTATTTTAACCTTATCAAGCTCTTCTTCAATTGAAGAACGCTCAAGTGAAGTGCCTATATTAGCGTTAATTTTGACCATCATGCCTTCGCCCACGGCAGTCGGAACGACATTTTCTCTACGATTATTTTTTAAAATGACTACACGCCCCGAGCCTACTTTTTCTAAAATTTCTTCTTGCGTATAACCTTCTTTTTGTGCCACCGCAAACATTTCTGAGGTAATATTTCCTTTTCTTGCTTCAATAATCTGTGTAGTCATGTGCTCTCCTTAGTTTCTTATTAAAAGAATAACATAAATAGGGAATAGAAAATAAGATTTTTAAACTCTATTTACCATTTCCTATTTACTATTCACCGGATTATTAAACTTTGTAACAAACATGCAAATTATTATAAAGAATTTTTCCTATTAATCCGAAAAACAAAATGTAGGGAAATGGTGTGTAATTTCCGTCATCGCGAGGTTTGCCGAAGCAATCCCAAAAACAAAGGATATGTAAATGTTAGATATTCAAAACGAAAAAATAGTTATTGAAATTAAAGAGCTTGTAAACGGAATAGACAAAGTCAAAGAAGAAGTTGACATTTACTGCGACCTTGTAAAACAGATGTTTTTAACAGGCTCAAAAATGAATTAACGGGACAGAGGACTTTTTAGTCAACTTCTATTTTAAACTTGCGCGGCAGGCTTTTTTTTGTAGTAAAATAAAAAAATGTTAGGACCGTTTTTAGACAAAAATTGGATGGGACAAAATCCAGAATATAAATCAAGCGAGATTGTAATGCTCGGGTTACCCTTTGACGGCACTGTCACTTACCGCTCAGGCTCAAGATTTGCTCCGGAAATGATTAGGCTTGCAAGCTGGGGCATGGAGACCTATTCCCCTTATTTAAACAAAGAATTGGAAGAAGTAAATTTCCATGATGTCGGCGACTTGGAATTGCCCTTAGGTAATACTCAAAAATCTTTGGAATTAATAAAACAAAACGTTGAACAAATTTACAAAGACGAAAAAAAAATTTTCGGAGTGGGCGGGGAGCATTTAGTTACACTTCCTGCAATTGAATCTATTTCAAAATTTTACAAAGATATTACGGTTGTGCATTTTGACGCTCATACTGACTTAAGACAAGAGTATTTAGGCGAAGAAATGTCACACTCTGCTGTTATGTATCATATAGGAAAAATTGTCGGCTTTGAAAATTTAAAGCAGATAGGAATCCGCTCAGGAATGAAAGAAGAATTTGATTTAATGGATAAGTATCACACAAGATTAAACTTCCCCGAGCAACTGTCGCAATTAATTAATAAAAATGTTTTCGTAAGCGTTGACTTGGACGTTTTAGACCCTTCTATAATGTCTGGGACAGGAACTCCGGAGGCGGGTGGTTTAACTTTTAACGAATTGATTGACTGGTTTAAAAAATTAAAAGGATTAAATATAATCGGAGCGGACGTGGTTGAACTTGCGCCACACTACGACACAAGCGGGGTTTCAACAGCCGTTGCCGCAAAGGTTATTCGTGAATTATTGATGTGTATGTAAATGGATGTATTGAGCAGAATAAATTTTTTAAAAGAAGAAATAAATCGGCATAATCATCTTTATTATGTCGAAGAAAATCCTGTTTTAAGCGATATTGAATATGATGAACTTCTCAGAGAACTTCAAAAGCTTGAAACCGAAAATCCGCTTCTTATTACTTCCGACAGCCCGACCCAAAGACTTGGCGGGATAAGTTCAAGCTTTGAACAACACAAACACAAATACAGGCTCTATAGCCTTGATAATTCAAATAATTACGAAGAACTTATCAAATGGTACGAAAGAATTACAAAAGAGATTGGCAAAGACATAGAACTTGTCTGCGAACTTAAAATCGACGGGCTTGCAGTGGCACTTACCTACGAAAACGGAATTTTTGCCACAGGCGCAACAAGAGGCGATGGGGAAGTCGGCGAAAACATAACTAACAACTTAAAAACAATCAAAGCGATTCCGTTAAAACTTTTGAACAAATACCCCTCATCCGCCCTTCGGGCACCTTCTCCCGCAAGGGACGAAGGGGAAACACCTGAAACATTTACCCCCTCGTCACCATCCACCCTTCACCCTTCACTCGAAGTTCGTGGTGAAATTTACATGCCGAAATCCTCTTTTGAAAAACTTAACGAAGAAAATTTAAAAAACGGTGAAAAAATATTCGCAAACCCCAGAAACGCCGCAAGCGGCTCTGTGAGACAACTCGACAGCTCAATTACGGCAAAACGTGATTTATCAATGTTTTGCTACAGTGCTATTTTAACGGACATGAAAAACAAAACCAAAACACATTATGAAAATCTTATGTTTTTAAAAGAACTGGGGTTCAAAGTCAGCCCCAACACCCAAGTCGTTAAAAACATTCAAGAAGCAATCGAATACTGCCAAAGGTGGGAAACAAAACGTTTTGAACTGGATTATGCAACCGATGGTGTTGTCATAAAAGTAAATGATTTAAGACTGCAAGAAGAACTAGGGTTTACTTCACGTGCGCCCAAATGGGCAACAGCGTTCAAATTTCCGCCCGAAGAAGTCAACACAAAACTTTTGGATATTGAAATTAATGTTGGTAAAACAGGCGCCGTAACGCCGGTTGCAATTTTAGAACCAATTTTACTTGCAGGGAGTACAGTTTCTCGCGCCAGTTTGCACAATTTTGATGAAATCAAACGGCTTGATGTAAGAATCGGCGATACTGTCTTAATCAAAAAAGCGGCAGAAATCATTCCAAAAGTCATAAAAGTAAGTGAGCACAAGCCGACGTCCACAGAATTTATCATGCCGGTGCAATGCCCTGTATGCCAAACTAAGCTTGAGACAAGAGAAGGCGAAGTTAACCTTTACTGCCCTAATTCAATGTTTTGTCCGGCACAAATTAAAGCAAAAATCGAATATTGGGTTTCAAAAGAGGCTATGGATATCGATTTTGTCGGACCTTCAATAATCGAACAACTTTTTGACAAAAATATGATTAAATCCGCGGCGGATTTATACGCCCTTTCGCAGCAGGATTTTATGCAATTGGATTTAATTCAGGAAAAATCCGCCTTTAATATTTACAACTCAATTCAAGCAAGCAAAAACCCAACATTAACGAGATTTTTAACCGCACTTTCAATAAGACATGTCGGGAAAGAAACCGCGCATATTATTGCCCAACACTTCCAAACTCTTGAAAACATTTACAGGGCCGACATTGAAGACATTGCAAAAATTGACGGGGTCGGCGAAAAAATAGCACAAAATATTTTTGATTTTTTCCACGATAAAAAAAACCTTGAAGTTTTAACCCGCCTTAAAGAACTTGGGGTGGTGCCGAAAATAGAGAAAAACAACAAAATATCAGACATTTTTGAAGGAAAAACATTTGTTTTGACCGGCACGCTTGAAAGCATGACAAGAAATGAGGCTGAAGAAAAAATTAAATCCCACGGCGGGAAAACTTCATCCTCTGTCAGTAAAAATACCTCTTTTGTAGTCGCAGGCGAAAGTGCAGGCTCAAAATTAACAAAAGCGAAAAATTTAGGTGTTATAATATTATCAGAGCATGAATTTTCAAGCATGTTGTTGAGTAATTAGTTTTTTAACGGAATATATAGCAAAAGGATTTGATTAAAATATGAAAAAAAATTTAAAAGTGATTCAAATAAACGGATTCAGAGGAATTTTATTGGGACTATTTATAGTCAGTTGCCTGATTGCAGGATTTATTGCATTCCCCGCTCTTCTTACAATGAACGGGTGGAATTACCTTGCCAATACAACGGGTTCTTTTCCCTCAATAAACTTCACTCAGGGCGTTTTGCTTTGGGGGATAATCGTTTTAAGTATTTATATTTTCAACAAAAGAAAATTTATCATTTCGTTTAATACAAAGCATGAACTTTCCGATGAAGAATTAAGCGAAGTTATTTCAAAAATTAAAACACAAACCTTAAAAAACGGACTTCTTCAAGACAGAGAAAAAAATATTGAAGAAAATCCTAAAAACGAACAAGAACTTGAACTGCATTCTGAAAATAAAGAATAAATTTTTATAGGAGGCATCCATGAAAAAAGTAATTTCAGCGTTTTTAACTGTATTGTTTATCTCTGCTGTTGCAATTGCAGCTGAAACTCAAAAAGAAGAAGGCTATATTTCCACAAATTTCTCACAAACAAAAGAAATTCCTCCCGATGTTGCAGAAATTTCCGTTGCAATCGAAACATCCGCCCAAACCATGCAAAAAGCTTCTGAAGATAACAAAGCAATATCAGAAGAAGTTTATTCCGGACTAAAAGGAATAATAAACACAACCGACGGAGATTACATCAAAACCAAAAATTACTCCGCGAGACCGGTTTACACATATACAAAAGAAAACAAAAGAGTCTTTGACAAATATATAATTTCAAACACAATCAACATAAAAACAAGAAACATTGATTTAGTCTCAAAAATTATAGACAAATCAATCGAATTAGGAGCCACAAACGTAAACAATCTTGAATTTCTGGTAGCAGATTATGATATTGTCTGCAACGATTTGCTAGCGGAACTTACAAAAAAAGCTTATGCTCAAGCGTCTTCTGTTGCATCGGCAATGAATTCAAAAGTGTTAGGGGTAAAATCGATTAACACTACCTGCACTACCCAGAACAATTCTGTGCCATATTACACGCTAATGGCTAAATCGGCACAGGATGAAACGTCTTCAACACCTGTAGCAAGCGGAAAAATAAAGATTTATGCCAATATTGATGCATCTTTTTATGTAAAGTAAAACTTCATATTTAGCTCATATTCCTTGAAGTTTAAATCCTTAGTTGTTATAATTACGGTGCGGATGACAATTTAGGAAGGACTTTTAAAATGGTTTTAGAAATGAATTTTCCCCAACTGGAAAAAGCTATTCGTCCAACCCACGACATAAAGCTTTTTACTGGTCGTTCAAACTTTACCCTGGCGCATGAAATTGCAAATTATCTGGGAACAACAGTAGGTCCAATGGTTATAAAAAACTTCGCAGACGGCGAAATTTATGTTCAGGTTAAAGAAAGCGTAAGGGGAGATGACGTTTTTATCGTTCAACCGCTTTGTAATCCTGTCAATGAAAACCTTATGGAACTTTTAATAATAATTGATGCTTTTAAAAGAGCAAGTGCAAAAACAATAACCGCGGTAATCCCATACTACGGGTATGCAAGACAAGACAGAAAAACTTCCGGCAGAGAAGCAATCACAGCAAAACTTGTTGCCGATTTGCTTACAACTGCAGGCACCGACAGAGTTCTGGCAATGGATTTACATACAGGCCAGATTCAAGGATTTTTCAACATCTTGGTTGACCACATTTTTGCAACACCGATTCTTGTGGATTATATTAAAAAGCTAAACCTTACATCAGATGAACTTGTTGCAGTAAGCCCAGATACAGGAGGAGTCCCGAGAACAAGATACTTTGCAAAAGAACTTGATTGTCCACTTGCAATAATCGACAAAAGACGCGACAAACACAATGAAGCAGTTGCCGCACACGTTATCGGTGATGTTAAAGACAAAATCTGTATAATGTTTGACGATATTATTGATACTGCAGGAACAATCTGCGAGGCTGCAAAATTACTTAAAAAAGAAGGTGCAAAAGATGTTTATGTCTGCGCGGCACACGCGGTTTTTTCAGGGCCTGCCGTCGAAAGACTTACAAATTCACCTATAACTGAAGTGATAATAACAAATACAATTCCTATTGACATGTCTAAAATGCCGCAAAAAATTAAACAACTTTCGGTAGCACCTCTTTTAGGTGAAGCAATTTCAAGAATTCATGATGATGAATCTGTAAGTTCGCTTTTTGGCTTTGAAAAAGAATTGAAAGAATAGTTATTTAAAAATTACTACTTTGTTTCTACCATGCGTTTTGGCATCGTAGAGGGCCTTATCTGCATTTTGATACAAAATTTCAAGGCTGTCTTCGGGCTTAAATTGATAAAGCCCCACGCTTATTGTGACACTGATTGTTTTTGCATCATCTTTTTCTGCTGAAATGTCCATTTTGGCTTGCTCTATTGATTGCCTGAGCCTTTGAGCCACCGCAAAAGCTTCTTCAATTTTGGTATAAGGAAGCAAAATCGCAAATTCCTCTCCGCCATAACGTGAGGCTATATCGTATTCCCTAAGCCCTGCTTTAATAAGATTTGCTACATTTTTTAAAACGCAATCGCCTGCATTGTGACCGTAAGTATCATTAACTTTTTTGAAAAAATCTACGTCAATCATCATCGCACAAAGCGGTTTATGTTGACGTTTTGCGGTAGAATATTCCTGCTTAAGCCTCATTTCAAACTGTCTTCTATTGTTTAACCCCGTCAAAGCATCAAGGGTAGCGTGTTGAAGAACTTCTGCATAAACTTCTGCCCTGTGAATTGTTATTGAAGACTGTTTTGACAATTGCTCCAAATATTCAATCTCTTTTTTTGTAAGCTTATCAACATTGCTGTGTGCGACAATACACCCCAGAAGAGTTTTTTCACCGATAAGAGGGAAAATTCCTATCTTTTCACCATCAAGCAATGTAATTTTTGATTTAGTGTTAATTTTTGAGACAGCAGACAAAATCTTTTTATCACGGCAAGCCCTTGGCCAAAAAAGCTCAATTTTGCTGTTTTGTTCATTTTTTAAAAAGATATAAACAAGGTGCTCTGAAATAAACCTGTCAATCATTTCACCTATTAAAGGGATAATGTAATTGAGTTCATACTGAGTTTCAATAATTTTTGCGATATTTTTCATTGCATCATGAAACTCAATATTTGTCTGCATTTGCTCTGCAAGAATAGTATTTTGAATTTTTAAAGAAATTTGATATGAGGCAACAGAAAGCGCCATAAAAAATTCATACGTAAGAAAATTTGAAATATTACCTCTAAAATCCAGTTCAACAATTCCGTAAGGCTTATTCTTACGTTTCAGAGGAATTAAAATTTTGTTAATATCTTTTGTTAATTTAACAGCAACAGGAGATTTAAAATCTTGTATCTTAAACTTTTTATCGTTAATATAAAAATCCCATTGGCTAAAATTTGCAAGCGCAATATAGAGTTTATCGGTGTAAGAATTTTTATGAAATTCATCTATTACAACCCAGCTTTTCGAATAATCCTTTAAAAGCTTTGTGTTTTCATCATATATAAAAATGCTCAATTTCGACAGATTTGAAAAGTCGGAAAAATTTTTGCTTAACAAAGAAACAATGTCCGAAGGATTTGAATTTTCGGTCAAAACCTTTGAAATTTCAGCCAATAAGTTCAATTCAAATTTATTATTTTCCATTTATTACTCATATTCTTTGAAAAGTTTTTTGGTTCTGCAATTTTTGAAGTTTTTAATCATGACCTTGTCAAGCTCGTCTGTAGCGACTATTTTACCGTGGACATAGGCAACTTTTTGGGCATAAGACGGTTCATCGTCAATTTTTTCTCTTAAGTGCTCATATTCTGTTCTATGCAAAGCATTTTGAGTCACTTCGTTCAAAACATCAAATATATATCTTGAAGTATAAGAATCTGCGTGCGTAGAAGAAATAAGGATAGAGGCTTTTTCAAGTTCTTCTTTTGCTTCCTGATACATTCTCAAATGTCTCAAAAGTATCGCAAGGTTGTAATGCGCTTCATAATTCATAGGCTCAATGTCTATCGCTTCACAGTAAGAAAGCCCTGCTTTTTGATAATTGCCAACCAAATGATATACCAAGGCAAGGTTATAGCGAGAATCATAATCACTCCTCAAAATTTTAACGGCATTATTATATGATTCAATCGCCTTCCTTAAAAACATTGCTTCTTTTTCTTCTTTATTTTCATCATCTTCAAGATATAATGCCTTTTGGCGATATGCAATTCCCATGTTGTAGTAGGCAAGACCGCGATTAATTTTTTCGCTTTTTTTGTTGTCAAATATAAAAGGTATTGAAAAAACCCTTGGTTTTGAATTTATAATTGCCTCATACTGGATTATTGCAGAATCAAAATCACCGATTTTTTCCGAAAGAACAATGCCCAAATTCATCCTCGCCTCGGTAAAATTCCTTTTATATTCAAGTGCTTTTTCATAAGAATCTGCTGCTGAATAATAGTCTTCATAGACCACAAAAATATTACCTAAATTAAGTCTTGCTCCATAATGCCCGGGGAATATTTCCAACGCCGTATTGTAATAATCAATGGCTTTTTGCAAATCTCTTTTTTGATAAGCCTTGTCGCCCTTGTATACATAATACATGCCCAAGCCTTTATAGTATTGTTTTTCATACCATCCCCAATAGAAAAATATGCTCAACAAAAAGGCGGCAAAAATAAGCAATAAAAAAAGTTTGCCAAATAATGTTTTTATAATTTTTTTAAATTTGTACATGACCTTATTTTAACCTCCAACGCAAGACAATGCAAGTTTGTTGCAATACAAAATAAATACTATGTACTATTGACAAGTTTTAAACAAAAATCTATAATGCAAAGGGTTAAATAAGAAAGGATTGGTGTTTTATGGGATGCGACATTTCACACGAAGAAAAAATGGAACATATGCAACATTATTTCTTTAAATGTTTTATTATCAGTTTTGTTTTGCTGCTTTTTTCATCCTTAATGTGCATATTTTTCTTTGACTATCAAGCACAAATGATGGAAAAATTATTCCAGCTTGATGTTGATGATTACAGTATGCTTTTGGTGTTTTTAATGGGACTTTGGAAAATCTTGATAATCCAATTTACATTAATACCGGCATTAGCAATTTTTTGCATGAGAAAATGTTGTTGCTGTAAAGGGAAAAAATAAAACTTAGACCATGATAAACAAGGCGAGGTTGATATAATCAATCGCGCCTTGTTTATATTTTATACACAAAAATCAGCACTTGAGCAAAATGTCATAAGCTGCTTGTGGTGTAATGTCATTATCTTCTCCAAAAACGACTTCCCTTTGTTCAAGTCTTTCTTTAATTTTATTTGCAGCCTCTTGGGGATTAACTCCGTAGTCTGAAAGTTTTGTTTTCATGCCGATTGAATTGAAAAATTCTTCGGTTTTTTTAATAGTACATTCCGCTGCTTTAATTTCATCTTTGTCTACACAGCCAAAGACTTCTTTTGCCATTTTTGCAAGTTTTTTAGCTTTATCTTTTTTCTTATACTGCCAAAGGCGAGGAAGAATTACAGCCAAACTTTGCCCATGATCAAGTCCGTAAAGAGCAGTTAATTCATGCCCAATTCGATGAGTTGCCCAGTCTTGAACAAGTCCGCAAGAAAGCCAAAAATTAAGCCCGCAAGTGGCACACCAAAAAATATTTGCTCTTGCCTCATAATCTTTCGGATTCGTTAGAACTTTCGGCGATTCATTTATTAAGGTTTTAATTAAACCCAACGCCCAAGAATCTTGTAATGGCGAATTAACATCATAAGTCGCATACTGCTCCATCACATGGACAAAAGTATCAACAATGCCGTTTACCGTTTGTTTTGTCGGTAAAGTAAAAGTGACTTCAGGGTCTATGATGGAAAATATCGGATAAAGCTTTCCTGATTGAAGCGCGAGTTTTTCCTGAGTACTTCTTCTTGAAATAACCGTATTGGCATTCATTTCAGAACCTGTTGCAGGAAGTGTTATGACGCTTGCAAAAGGGATAAATTCCCCAAACGGGGCGCATTTTGAAATTATATCGTAAGGCTCTTCACCTTTATATTTTGCCGCCGCTGCGATAAATTTTGTTGCATCCAATACGGAGCCTCCGCCTACCGCCAAAAGAAAGTTGATTTTTTCTTTTTTAATTATTTTTACGGCCTCCATACAGGTTTCGTAAGTCGGATTTGGTTCAATCCCTCCGAATTCAACAACATTAAAATCGCTCAGCGCAACTTTAACCTGATTATAAACCCCGTTTTTCATAATTGAGCCGCCACCATATATCATTAAAATCTTTTTGTCTTTGTCAATAAGCCGCGAAAGCTCGGCAATAGAACCTTTCCCGAAAATAACTTTTGTAGGACAGCAAAATTCAAAATTCAACATAATAACACTCCTTATAAAACGAGGATACCACTTAAAACGTTAAAATCAAATTATTTTTTGGGAGTTTTAAGATCTAATATTTTGTCTTTAATATAAATCCCAAGCGCAAATGCCCCTGACATGAATACTGCAGTTCTTAAATATGCCAAAAATGAAAATCTAAATGAATTTTTAAAATGAAGCTTATTTTGCGCATCAGATAAATATGGCTTAGCCAAGCGATACCCGATAATAGAAGCTAATCCTTCTTCAATTAACAGTGGAGTATAAGTTAAAAAAGTTATTTTACCTACATTATCATGAATAATATCCTTAATTTTTTCAAATTTGGACTTATTTAAATTTTGCGTAGCAGGCTTTTTTTGTGTGACATTCCGACGATAAAACAACCGATTCCTATTGGAGACAAAGATAAAGGTATTAAATGTAAAGCTTTTCTATTAAATCTGTAAGAAAGACTTTTTTTAGAATCTCGAAGAGCATGACCAATTTCATGAAAAACTGCCGAATACAAAGATTTATCATTAATATTGATGGTTTTTCCCATAAGAAAAGCATTAATCCCATTAGCCGTCATTTTTTTAATATTCATATAAGAAATTATTTTAAGCTTATTCAAAAAAGATTCTGGGATAAGCAAGGGCCTTTGATTAGCAAGCTTCTCCGGCGTAAGGATTGAAATCAAATACTTTTTATTACCCAAGTCCGGATTTCTTGAGATAATACTCTGTGCGAATTTTAAAATATTTTCAAAAGAATCAATCTCATGATATTTTTTTAAAAATTTAAATCTACGGGACTCAATGGAGCTTTCAGAGATAGGAGTTAGGCAAAGGGCAAATCTTTTTGCGGGAAAATACATCCCGACAGTAGCACCTGCAGCAATCCCTGCGGCTGAAATTGCGTCATTTTTTAGATTAATCTTTTTTTCACTGACTTGCATTAAAAACCCCTAATTATTTAAATTATAAAACGAAAAATTAAAAAATTTGCTAGTAAATTATAAAAAATTTTCCTATAATATAATTTATGCAAATATTTGCCGACAAACAATTTAAAAATCCGATTAAAATTATTGAAGCATTTGATAACAAAAGTTTCATTGATGCTTTTTCGCAAATCGAAGATTTGCGAAAAAGCCATTATTTACTTGGATACATTCGCTATGAAGCAAAAGATGTATTTTTAGAAAAAAAAATTAAATCAGAATACCCTCTTTTATATTTTGAAGTTTACCAAAATTATCGTCATTGTGAGGAGGAGCAAAGCCCCGACGCGGCAATCCAAGAAAAAAAGTTTAGATTGCTTCAGCTAAAGCTTCGCAATGACATAAACTACAAAACTTATTCAAACGCCATTAAGCAAATTAAAAATGAAATTTCTGTGGGGAACACATATCAAGTAAATTATACTTTCGATTATATTTTAAAACCCAACATTTACGGACTGGAATTATATAAACAAATTCTTAAAAACCAAAAAACACCTTACAATGTTTACATTAAAAACAAACATGAGGAAATTCTTTCGTTTTCACCTGAATTATTTTTTGAAATCGAAAATAACAAAATTAAAACAAAACCAATGAAAGGTACGATAAAAAGGGGCAAAACCGAAAAAGAAGACAAAAATAATATTGATTTTTTAAAAAATGACATTAAAAATCGTGCCGAAAATGTTATGATTGTTGATTTGTTAAGAAACGATTTGGGTAAAATCGCAAAAACCTCAACTGTAAAAGTAGATAAACTTTTTGAAATAGAAACCCACAAAACCGTTCATCAGATGACTTCTGAAATATCAGCCGAATTAAAAGAAAACACAACTCTTTTTGAAATATTTGAAGCACTTTTCCCATGCGGCTCTGTAACAGGAGCACCTAAAATTAATACAATGGAAATTATCGACAAACTTGAAAAAGGCAAAAGGGAGATTTATTGTGGGGCAATAGGTTTAATCTCTCCCGAAAAAACTGTTTTCTCTGTTCCCATAAGAATTTTACAAAGGCAAGTTAAAAATAACTTTTACAAATGCAGAGTCGGAGGTGGAATTGTCTGGGATTCAACAGCAAAAGATGAATGGGAAGAGACATTAACTAAAATAAAATTTTTAAATAAAACACATTGTCATTGCGAAAGAAGTGAAGCGAGTCAAAAAGAAAAATTTGGGTTGCCGCGTCGGGGCAATACCCCTCCTCGCAATGACGAGAGTAAAGATTTTCAACTTATTGAAACCATTTTGGTTAAAAATGGTAAAATACAAAATAAAAAAGCACATTTTAACCGAATGAAAAACTCTGCAAAAGAACTGAATTTTAAATTTAATCCTGATGTTTTAAAAATTAAACCCAAAAAAAACGGGATTTTAAGAATTTTACTCAATAAAGAAGGTGTTTTTGAAACACAATATTTGCAGTTCAATAAAATTAGATCAAATAAAGTTAGGATTTCTGACGTGATTTTAAATTCAAAAGAGCCGTTGTTGTTCCATAAAACTACTTTCCGCCCATGGTATGAGGCAACTGCCGAAAAAATTAAAAAAGATAAAATATTTGATGAAATTTTCTTTAATGAAAAAGGCGAATTATGTGAAGGCTCGCGCTCTAATATTATTTTGCAAATAGGGGATAATTTATTCACTCCGCCTGTAAAATGCGGGCTTTTAAACGGAGTAATAAGACAAAATATTTTATCCGCTCTCCTTAAAGGGGGGAGGAAGAACAATTATAATAAAATCCATAGCGACAAAGGGATAGGGAGTAGCCCCAGAATCCTTGAAAAAAAACTATACCTTGAGGATGTACAAAAAGCGGAAAAAATTTATTGCATTAATGCGATACGAGGGATTGTGGAGGTTGAGCTGATATGATTTTAATCGACAATTACGATTCATTCACATACAACATTGTCCAATACTTAAAAGAATTGGGCATTGAACCAAAAGTGTTCAAGAATGATGGAACAACAATTTCTCGACTTAAAAAAATGAATTTTGAAAGCATAATAATTTCCCCCGGCCCAAAAAACCCCGATGAAGCAGGTATTTCACTGAAAGTTATAAAAGAATTTTATAAAACAAAAAAAATATTAGGAATTTGCTTAGGGCATCAATGTATCGCACAACATTTTGGCTGCAAGATAATAAAATCTAAACTCCCGACTCATGGCAAAGTTTCAAAAATTTATTTTGAAGACAATTTTCTATTTAAAGGCATGAAGCAGGGTTTTGAAGCGACAAGATACCATTCGCTTGAAGTCAATATAAATTCCATACCAGAGGAAATAATTCCGCTGGCATGGACCGACAACCCTCTTTACTCTTCACACTTAACCCTTCACTCACTTATGGCCTTAAAGCACAAAGATTACCCAACCTATGGCGTTCAATTTCACCCCGAAGCAATTTTAACCCAAGGCGGCAAAAAACTTCTTTCAAATTTCTTATGTTTAAAGTAAAATACTTAAAATAGTTGGGAGAGAAAATATGAGCGTATTAGATTCAATTTTAGCACCGGTGGTGCACTTTATTCACAATACAATAAGTTCGATGGGACCTTGGGGAGTTGTAATGCTTATGGCAATAGAATCTTGCAACATCCCGCTTCCAAGCGAAGCTATTTTGCCTTTTGCGGGATACCTTGTAAGTAAAGGCGTTATGTCAATTCATACAGCCGCTTTTGCGGGCGCTTTGGGGTGTGTTTTAGGTTCAATTCCTTCTTATTATCTGGGATACTTCGGAGGAAGACCGTTTGTAGAAAAATACGGAAAATGGTTTTTGATAAGCAAACACGACCTTGAAATGGCTGACAGATGGGAGCAAAAATACGGGAATTTCGCGTTTTTCATCTGCAGGATGCTTCCTATCGTACGAACTTTTATCTCACTTCCGGCAGGAATTTTAAAAGCTGATATTAAAATTTTTTTAATTTTTACTTTTATCGGGTCTTTGATTTGGAGTTATCCTCTTGTATATGTCGGAATGAAACTGGGCGAACACACAGAGGCACTAAAAGCCTTCTGGCATAAATTTGATTTGGCTATAGTTTTAGTTTTAGGAACATTATTCATACTATACTTAATAAATCATTTTAAACACTTGAAAGACTCATAACTTTATAATAAAATCAATTTTGTAATTTAAAGATAGGGGGTTAAATGGCTAAAGTAGCTTTAATAACAGGAATTACAGGACAAGATGGCTCATATCTCGCTGAACTTTTGCTTGAAAAAGGATACGAAGTACACGGGATGAAAAGGCGTTCATCAAGCTTCAATACCTCAAGAATTGACCACCTTTATCAAGATGTCCATAATAAAAATCTTAAATTTAAACTGCATTACGGCGATTTGACCGACAGCACAAATTTAATCCGATTAATCCAAGAAATTCAACCGGATGAAATTTATAATTTAGCCGCGCAATCCCATGTTAAAGTATCTTTTGATTGCCCAGAATATACAGCAAATGCTGACGGATTGGGCACTTTAAGAATTCTTGAAGCGATTAGAATTTTAAAAATGGAAAAGAAAGTAAAATTCTATCAGGCATCAACATCGGAACTATACGGACTGGTTCAAGAAACCCCGCAAAAAGAAACAACACCGTTTTACCCGCGCTCACCCTATGCTTGCGCAAAACTTTACGGCTACTGGATTAGCGTAAATTATCGCGAAGGTTACAACATTTTTGCCTGCAACGGAATTTTATTTAACCACGAAAGCCCTCGACGCGGAGAAACTTTTGTCACAAGAAAAATTACAAGAGCAGCAGTCAGAATAAAACTGGGAATTGAAGATAAACTTTTCTTGGGTAATCTGGATTCTAAGCGCGACTGGGGACACGCCAAAGACTATGTCGAGGGCATGTGGCTAGTTCTACAACAAGATAAACCCGAAGACTACGTTCTTGCAACAGGAGTTACAACTACCATAAGAGATTTTTGTAACATGGCCTTCAAAGAAGTCGGCATTAGTCTTGAATGGAAAGGCAGAGGCGTCGGCGAAAAAGGTATCGACAAAGAAACAGGCAAAGTCGTTATTGAAGTTGACCCAAGATATTTCAGGCCGACAGAAGTTGATCTGCTTCTTGGAGATGCCACAAAAGCACAAAGAAGACTCGGCTGGAAGCCAAAATATGACCTAAAAACTCTTGTTGAAGAAATGGTTGCCGAAGATTTAAAAGAAGCTAAAAAAGAACTTTTCTTGAAAAAAGGCGGTTACGAGGTTTTAGTACCGCAGGAATAGTCTAAACCGAAAGCTTAAAATGATTAATAAAATTTTTTATGAATTAAAAAGATTTTTACTGAATCTTATTCCCGATAAAAGTCTTAGAAAAAAACTTAAATCCAAACTTAAAAAAACTCTATATAAATGTGAATTTGTAAGTATAAATGAATTTGTTGAGGACATATCAGGGAATATAACAAAAAAACATATTGAACAATACGATATGAATACTTATGTTATAAAAGATGCTTTTATATCGATATTTCCGCAATATTCACTTGTACATAAATTTCTAAACAATAAAATGGTTTATTTTTATGAAGCTTTTAATTACGAATGCAATGAAAAAATGATTGCTTATTATACTCCGTTAAATACTAAAAATGCTGTTTATCTGGACAAATGTTGCGATTTATACTGCTTCTGGGCAGACAATTATTGGCATTTTACTTTTGAAGTTCTACCAAAAATTATTCTGCTTGAAACACAAGGATTTGACGGCTCATACATAGTTCCTGATGTAAAATTCATTGATGATTTTTTTGAAATACTAAAAATACACAAAAACAGAATAGTTAAAGCATCCGCACAAACCATATATTTAGCAAAAGAATTAACCCTTGTTGAACCGTTGCATGGACAAATAATCAATAACAAATCGTCCTTATTTCTTAAGTCAAGGCAAACAATTCTTGATAATATTGAAAACTTGGAGGATTCAAAATATCCTGATAAAATTTTTGTAAGAAGAATCGGTAAAAGAAAAATCATTAATGAAAAAGAAATAATCGATTTTCTGACAAGTGAGAACTTTAAAAGCATAATACCTGATGAATTACCTTTAAAAGAACAAATAAAATATTTTTATAACGCAAAGATTTGTATAACACCTCACGGTGCAAACTCAAGCAATGCGTTTTATATGAAAGAAAATTCAACCTTTATAGAAACATTTAGCCATAGATATATTAATCCATGCGTGTTGAATCCGGTATTAATGCTAAAATTAAACTATCACATAATACCTGAAACCACAAACAACATAAAAATTAAAAAAGTATCCAAAGATTACTTTGAAAAAGGTGCTGATGATGATTACCGCGTTGATGTAAATGTTTTGAAATCAACATTAGCTTACGCATCAAAAAAGAGGGAAAAAGATGAATAAATCCGAAAAAATATATTTAGCCGGTCACAGCGGTCTTGTAGGCTCTGCTATTATGAGAAAACTGCAAGCTGAAGGGTTTAACAAGATAATTACAAAAGAACTTCACGAACTTAATTTGTGCGACCAAAAAGCAGTCGAAGAATTTTTTGAAAAAGAAAGACCTGAATATGTTTTTCTGGCTGCGGCAAAAGTAGGCGGCATTATTGCAAATACTACCTATCCTGCCGAATTTATTTATCAAAACCTTATGATAGCCTCAAATGTTATCCACGCAAGCTACAAATTTGGAGTAAAAAAGCTTTTAAATTTGGGCTCATCGTGTATTTACCCTAAACTTGCGCCTCAACCGATGAAAGAGGATTGCCTTTTGACCTCCGAATTAGAACGTACCAATGAAGCCTATGCAATAGCAAAAATTGCTGCAATAAAACTCTGCAAATACTACAATGAACAATACGGGACAAATTTTATTTCTGTAATGCCTACAAACCAGTACGGCGTTGGCGATAATTTCAACATGGAAACGGCACATCTTCTTCCAATGCTATTAAGACGCTTTCATCTTGCAAAATTGCTTAAAAATGGCAATTTTAGCTCTATAAAAGCTGACTTAAAAAGATATAAACTCGGATGGGGGCTAGATGATAAATTAGACATTAATGATGAAAAATCAATTCTAAAGGTTTTGGCAGACATTGGGGCTCATACGGACAAAGTTGTGGTTTGGGGTGACGGCTCACCTTACAGAGAACTTATGCATTCTGACGATCTTGCAGATGCCTGCTTTTACTTAATGCAAAATAAAGATTACAAACAAATCGGAGAATTAGTAAATATAACTGATGGCACAGACATTCAGCTCAAAGATTTAATTAATATGGTAAAAGAAATTGTCGGCTTTGAAGGTGAAACTGTTTATGACAAATCCAAGCCTAACGGAACGCCAAGAAAATTAATGGACGCGACAAAAATTAAGTCCCTTGGCTGGAGTCCGAAAATCAAGCTCAAAGATGGAATAAAACTTGCTTATCAGTGGTATTTGCAAACATAATTACAATTTCTTGTCGTTGCGAGCGCTAGCGAAGCAATCCAAAAAACATTTATTTAGATTGCCGCATCGTGCTAAAGCATTCCTCGCAATAACGCAAAAATATAACACAAAAGAGGGAGATTTAATTGAAAGTCGTAGATTATATAGCAAAATATATTGAAAATCTTGAGGTAGAACAAGTTTTTGGCTACCAGGGGGCTGCAATAAATCCCCTTATCGATGCAATTGCAAAAACAGAAAAAATCCAATATGTTCAAGCATACCACGAGCAGGCAGCGGGCTTTTGTGCAGATGCATATTCAAGAATCACAGGCAAAACAGGGATTGCCCTTGTTACAAACGGCCCAGGAACTACAAATCTGATAACTTCAATCGCAAATGCTCATCTTGATTCAATTCCCTGTCTATTTTTTACCGGACAAGTAAATACTTTTGACATAAATCCTTCTTTTCTAAATATACGCCAAAACGGATTTCAGGAAGTTGACATCATAAATATGGTTAAACCGGTCACAAAATATGCCAAAACAATCACAGATGCAACAAAAATCAAATACGAACTTGAAAAAGCGCTTCACATAGCAAACGAAGGACGAAAAGGTGCGGTACTTTTGGATTTACCGTTTGATATACAAAACGAAGAAATTGAAGAAAAATATTTAGACAATTTTAAAACAAATGAAAAAACTGCAATAAATGATAAAATTTTAGAAAAAATTGACAAAGCCTCAAAGATGATTACTCAGGCAAAACGTCCAGTTATAATAGTTGGAGGGGGCATAAGAAGTGCAAATGCGCTGAGTGAATTTGGGGAATTCATTAAAATGACAAATATCCCCAGCGTTTCTACGCTTATGGGCTTAGACATTTTCTCAAAAACAAATGTAGGTTTTTCAGGGCTTTATGGAACGACTGTTGCAAATCTCACAATTTATAATGCCGATTTAATAATTGTTTTAGGCTCTCGACTAGCCAAGAGACACTTCGGATTTACCAAAGAACAGTTTAATAACGGCGGCAAAATTATTCACATAGATATAGACAAACACGAATTAAACAGAGCAACAAAAGAAGATTTAAGCATAAATACTGATATAAAAAGTTTTTTAGTATACTTAAACAAACATCTCAGTACATTAAAAATGGAAAATTTATCCGAATGGAAAAAAACAATTCAAAAATGGCAAAACAAGTTTGATAAAAATACAGAAATAAACAACTCTTGCGTTGATCCTGTTAAATTTGTAAAACAAATTTCAAAACTTTTACCCGAAGATGCAATAATTACAATCGATGTAGGGCAAAACCAAATGTGGGTGGCACAAGGGCTTAAAGTCAAAAAAAATCAACGTATATTAACCTCAGGAGGGCTCGCGTGCATGGGGTTTTCACTCCCCGCGGCAATCGGTGCAAAGCTTGCCCAACCTGAGAAAAAAGTTTTTGCATTCGCCGGAGATGGCGGATTTCAAATGAATTTACAAGAATTACAACTTATTTCCGACAAAAATATAAACATAAAATATTTTGTTTTTAACAACTCAACTCTTGGCATGATAAAAGAACTTCAGTATAAACTTTTTGGATCAAGATACAACGGAACAGGAAAAGAATATGGCGTTCCAAGCTTAAAGCAAATCGCAAAAACTTATTCAATGGACTATTTAAAAATAGACAAAAACTACAAAATAGAAGCCTTAAAACAAAAGCTTGAAAGTAAAAATCCTTGCCTAATCGAAATTGAATTAAACAAGGAAAATACTTTTGTTTTGAACAAAAATTGTGAACCTGAAATATATAAAGAAAACTTAGTTAAAAATTAACCGAAGATTTTAAAACTTCTTTCTATATTTTTCTCAATCACCTTTTTAACTGAATCATATTCGGTTTCTAATGATTTATGCTCTGTTTCAATTTGTTTCAAATCATTATCAAGTTTTTTGTCTTTAACTTGAATTTTAGAAGTTTGAGCCTGATATTCTGCTTCTGCAGCAGCATCATCGGATGTATCCAACTCTTCAATCAAAAGCGTATCTGTGCCGTAAGAAATACTTTGGAATCCTCCGGTACCTGCTGCTCCAGCGTTAGCGTCCCATTTTTCTACAAATAAGTTACCGCTTGATAATTGATCAAAAAGCCAGGAAGAATTATTTAACAATGATTGATCAGAAACTGTTGTGCAGCCGCCTGCGGCAACTATTGCATTATATAAATTTGTATAATATTTTATCTCTGGTGTGGGCTCAGGATATTCAAAAGAAGGCTCTAAATCAGCAGGCGCAAATGTTCCATTCCAAGCATTTGTTGATCCATCCGGATTCATTACGGTTGTAGTACCATTTATTTGTCCTTGATATATTTCAAATGAAAGTTTATCGAAATTTTCTGCCAACCAATCTGTGGAATCGTAATCAGCATTAATTTCCGATTCTCTTACATAGCCATTCTCCTGAATTTCCAAAAACAAATCTGAATAATATTCAGCTAAATATTCCCCTTCCGGGGTGCAAACCATATTTGAAAAATTAAGAACACCAGGGTTTGGGCCAAGCTGACCGTCACTCCCCTCTAATAAAACTGCCCAAAATCCTATCGGAGTGTTTTGCCAGGAGTTTGCGTTTGTTGCACAACTTAAACAATATTCATACAAATCTGCCATATCATCGGGCAAAACTACTCTGCCTTGATTATCTTTAATTACATAAAGCCTTTCACCGGCATTATAAGAAAAATCATCATTAGTTCTAATATATGCCAAAGCGCTTAAATCAGGATAAGTAACGGTTGGAGAAGAGCCCAAATTCAACTGAGCTAAAAAGTTAGCTAAATTAGATGAAGAATCATAAACTTCCTTTATATTTCGGGGGACAAGAACTTGTCCGGCAGAAGTTTTTAATATTCTTTGAGCTTCCAAAGACCCTTCGGAATAAGCTGTTAAATTATTAGCCGTAACTGAAGTATTGGTTTTGTTAAATACTAATTTCTTGTTATTTAAGGCATCACTGTATTTTTCTGCAATAGATTGAGAATCAGTCGCAAGTCTTATCTTTCTGTTTGTAACTTGCTGAGCCTGCAATTCCAAATCAGACATTCTGGCTGTTAATGTTAACAATCTTGCCTGTGATGCTGACATACCCATTTTGATTTCTCCTTAAATTCGACCTTTTTCCTTTTTCGTAACAATATTTTCCCTATAGTTGTCATGTCGGAATCTTAAGGACAAAACTTTAATATTAACATTATAATGTTAACAAAAATTTACATATCAAAAATTTAGTAGTTAATCAAACAGCTTATTCAAATAAAAATCTATAGATTACTAACCGAAGATTTTAAAACTTCTTTCTATGTTTTTATCTATTACTTTTTTAACCGATTCGTACTCGGTTTCTAATGCTTTATGCTCAGTTTCAATTTGTTTTAATTCATTATCCATTTTTTTGTCTTTAACTTGAATTTTGGCAGTTTGAGCCTGATATTCGGCTTCTGCCGCAGCGTCATTTGAAGTGTCGTACTCTTCAATCAAAAGCGTATCTGTACCGTAAGAAATACTTTCAAATGTTCCATTTCCACTTTCGCCGCCGACCGCATCCCATTTCTCAATGAATAAATTCCCGTTTGACAATTGCTCTAACAACCAAGAAGAATTATTTAACAATGATTGATCAGAAACGGTTGAGCAACCGCCTGCGGAAACTATTGCGTTATATAAATTTGTATAGTGAATAACTTCAGGATCATTTGAGTAATGAGTTGAAATAACTTTAAAATCAGAATAATTACCGCTTTCAGAATTCAAAAGTCTCAATTCTCCACTATTTAATTTTGACTCTAACCATTCTGGCGATTCATCAATATACCAATCATCGTCATAACCACTTGGATAATTTGCAGTGGGTCCGTTTGGCAACAAAGTAGTTGCATTATGAGGGGCAGGATAAGTAACAGAACCATGCTCTTTAATGCTTTCATAAAAGTTACGATGATAATTTAACATCTCCGGGTTGTACCATTGACTATTGGGATTACTAAGATTATGTTGACCAATTTTATCCAAAAACTCTTGAAATGTTAATTTTGGATTTACAAATGAACCATCACCATTTAAAAAATCACCCAATTTTCTTTGAAGATTAACACTAATAAGTGTTTTATTTTCAGAGTTAAGAAACATCATTTGCTGGAGAGAACCATCTTCAACATAATGCCTCAAGTCTCTGCCTTTAGCTACTCTTGATTCCAAAATAATCCCGCCCAACACTCCTGACAGAAATGCCTCAAGATTGGCAGGACCGGCTGTGTCATAAGCTTCTTTAATCTTTGCAGACACAAAAATTTTACCCGAAGAATCTTTCAATATTCTTTGAGCTTCAAGCGAATTTTCAGTATAAGCAGTCAAATTATTAGCCGTAACTGAAGTATTAGTTTTATTAAATACAAGCTTTTTATCATTTAAGGCATTACTGTATTTTTCTGCAATAGATTGAGAATCAGTTGAAAGCCTTATCTTTCTGTTTGTAATCTGCTGAGCCTGCAATTCCAAATCCGACATTCTGGCTGTTAATGTTAATAATCTTGCCTGTGATGCTGACATACCCATTTTGGTTTCTCCTTAAATTCGACATTTTCCCTTTTTCGTAACAATCTTTTTTCCCTATGGTCGTCATGTCGGTATTATAAGGATAATACTTTAATATTCAAATATAAATTGTTAACAAAAATTAACAATTTTTATAAAATAAAGAATACAAATACTTCAAAAACAATAACTTTATACTGAAATTTCCTTTAACAATTCAGAAACTGAACTAGGGCAAAGTCCTACAACATTTTCAAAGCTTCCATCAATTCTTTTTATAAAATTTTTAGACAATTCCTGTATGCCGTAAGCACCGGCTTTGTCCAAAGGATTAAAGTCATTTATGTAAGATTTTATATCTTTATCAGACAGTTCATTAAATTCAACGTAAGTAGTAACGGACTTTTTTTTAAATTTCATTGTTTCGGCATCAATTATACAAATCGAAGTGACCACAGAATGAACTTTCCCTGAAAGCTGTTTAAGCATATTTATTGCGTCTTTTTTATCTTTTGGTTTGCCCAAAATTTTATCATCAAAAACGACTACGGTATCTGCGCCTATGACCAAAAAATCCGAATCAACACAACCCACAACAGCTAGTGCTTTTTGATATGCAAGTTGCTCTATTTTTTCATACGAAAAATTCAAATCAACTAAGGTTTCATCAAAAGCAGAAGGAATAATTTCGAATTTAAAACCTGCATTTTTAAGTATCTCTCTTCTTCTGGGAGAAGAAGATGCCAGAACAATTCTTTTCATTAAATAAAACTTTCCATTTCTCCAATATTAGCATGAAATAGGCTATAAAAAATACTAAAAATTGTAAATTTTTGTATTTTCCCTTTTACTTATAAGCAATATTAAATTTTCACAAACATTAAATAATGTGTATTTGATTAGTGCATAAAAAGGTAAATAAAAATGCAAATTAAAAGCATAAAAACACTTTCATTCGGCTATAACAGCAACGACGATTACTGGAAAAAACCTGCTTCTGAAAGAAATCGAATCAATCAATTTAATAATAACAATGATGAAAAAGATGAAAACATTGGCTATAACGGAACCCCAGGAATAGCTGATTTTTTGAGAAACAGAATATATGGAACAAATTACGGACTCGGGAAATTTGAAGTCAAAATTCAAAACAGTCCTACTCTACAAAAAATACGCGAGATAGAATCATTAAAATTAGAAGATGAACTTGCAGAGCTACAAATCAGAAACTTCAAAAAAATAAATTATAACAATGTATACAGCGGCTCTGCAAAAGATTCAAAACAATATCTTGAAATTTTAAAAGAAAATCAAATTAAAAATATTGTGCTTTTATATGACGATGAAAAAAAAGAATACTTTGATTTGTGTGAAAAATTAGGACTAGGCTGCCTCTTTTTTGTAGAGCCGCGGATTGAAGACTTAGAAAATCCTATTCCCGAATTAAAAGAAAAACAAAGAAATATTGCAGCACAAGAAGTTGTAAAATTCTTTAAAATGATTAATAAAGGGGATTGTTTCATGGGCTGCGAATATGGAAACTACAGAACAAAAAGAGCCATTTGGCTAAGTGCACTTCTAAATCCGGAAAGTTTAATTAAATTAGATATAAATGACATCCCTACAGAAGAATCTGCAAGAATATTTGAAATATACAAATGCCTAACTAAAAAAGACAAAAAAGAACTCGAATACACAGATGCTTTTGAAGCACAATTAAAGAAAAAATTTGATTACCTGAATCTAAAATAAATTTAAACATTAAAAAATGGGTGTTTTGCAAACACCCATTTTAATCGAGAGTAATCCTTATGCCAAACCTTCAGCTTTTGTATATTTTGCACTTTTAGCGTTAATTGCGTAACAAGCGGAAGATAGTTTTTGGCTTAATGCAAACATGTTTCTGTGCATAGCCGCGTAATCATTCATCGCATCCATCATTTTTTCAGGATTAACCATTGATGGCAAATTTTCATGGTTGTCAACCTTTTCTTGTGCGTATTTTTTAACCAATAATTGATCGATGTAATCGCGTGCTCCAATAGCCATAATTTTATCCTCCCTATTAAATTTTTATCCCTAAATTTTTAAATATCCCTTATATATATAAAGTATATCTACAAAAAATTATTGCCTTTTTAAATTATTAATGTTACGAAATATTAACAAACTTAATTATTTGATAAAAACAAATTAAAAAGTTATAATAGTAATAGCTTTTGGAGAGGTTGATGTATAAGAAATTTTTTACAACACTATTTACAGGTATATTTCTAACCGCAAACATTTGCGCTACAGCAATTGCGGAAACAGAATTATTCAAAGGACATGCCGAAAAAACAGAACAAGCCAAAGAACAAAGCGAGCTTTTTACGGGACATATTGACACTCTCGATTCAAAAGATGTAATACGAATGACGGTTTCACAAGTTTTAGACTGCAGTTTTTCCCAAGAAGGCGACGAATTTTTTGCAGAAGTAACAAACGAAGTTTCAGGACCTGCAGGTGTAATAATTCCAATGGGAACGGTAGCTCACGGAAAAATAAATGAATCAAAAGGAGCAAGAAGACTGGGGCGTGACGGATCATTGACCCTTGACTTTGACTACCTAATAACTCCCGATGGAAGAGAAATTCCTATTGCAGGAAAAATGACCACGAAAACAAGTAATGCAAAAGCGGTCGGAAAAATCGTTGCAACAGATATAGGCTACACGGCAGTCGGGGGTGTTGTAGGCGGAATTATTGCATTAAATTTCTTCGGGCTTGAAGCGGCTATTGCCTCTCAAGGATATACCGTTGCCGGAGGCGCCGCCGTAGGAGGCGCAATAGGTCTTGGAGCAGCACTTTATCGCAAGGGTAAGGACGTTTTAATCTCCCCAGGCGATGAAATAAGAGTTAAAATAAACACATCCGTTCCTCTTCCTGTTTATAAAGACACAGCACTAATGCAGCACGAAATGTTTTGCGAAGGCTTGGATGTTAAAATTAATAACATTGCATATGAAAATGACCCATTTGGTGAAGCCAATACTATTACACTATCACTGGTTATTACAAACAGAACAAAAATGACCTTTTCCAGCTTTGATTTGGCACTGGTAAACGACTACAACTCTGTTTTTCATCCTTCAATTTTTGGAGATACAAAGTTAATGTTTACTGAAATCAAACCTGGTGACAGAGTCGCAGGAAGAGTTTCTTTTTCTGTTGACAATGTTAAAAGAAAATTTTGGCTCACGTTCTATGACAGAAGAAGCAGAAAAGCTGTTGCGAAAATTTCTATAGACAATGCTTACAGAAAAGTTTCAAATGAAACAAAAAAGAAAAATGAAAGATTTTTTATAAAGAAAAAATCAAACTACTATAAAGAAGAAGACCCGTTTGAAGCTAACTTCTAAGTTCTCTGGTTTTTATCCTGATTTCATTATCTATTTCAAAAATTTCTTCAATAGAAGGATTTTTAATCAAGTTGTGCTCAGAAAGCATCTTTTCAACAATTTCAGAAATTCTGTAGAGCTTAATTTTGCCTTCAAGAAAAGCAAAAACCGCTTCTTCATTTGCCGCATTTAAACAAACAGTTGCGCTGCCACCTATTTTCCCTGCTTCATAAGCCATTTTTAAACAAGGGAATTTTACCAAATCAGGTTTTTCAAAATCAAAGCGTTTTGCATCAAGAAAACTAAAACTTTTTGATTTTATACCATCAAATCTTTGGGGATAAGTAATTGCATACTGGATAGGAATGTGCATACTGGGAAGCCCGATTTGAGCAACAATACTCCCATCAACATACTCAACTGCCGAATGAATAAGACTTTGAGGATGAATAATTACTTCAATTTTGTCATAATCAAATCCGAACAAATGATGAGCCTCAATTACTTCAAGTCCCTTATTCATAAGCGTAGCACTGTCAACGGTAATCTTTTTGCCCATGTTCCATTTTGGATGAGCAAGAGTCTGTTCAACGGTTGCCTTTTTTATTTCATCCAAAGATTTATTAAGAAACGGCCCACCTGATGCTGTTATTATAAGCTTTTCTACCATAGAAGCATCTTTTATACACTGGTGAATAGCAGAATGTTCACTGTCAATTGGAAGAATTTTAACATTGTTTTCAATAGCTTTTTTCATAACAATATCACCGGCCATAACAAGCGTTTCTTTGTTGGCAAGTGCGATATCAATTTTGTTTTCTATTGCTTTTAAAGTAGGTTTTAATCCGATTTTTCCGGAAACCGCAACTACAATTAAATCATTTGATTTATCAGAACAAATTTCTTCTAAACCTTCTGTATCGCAAAAAATCTCAATATTATCAAACTCAAACTTTAGCTCATCTCTTGCAAAGGCCGACTTAACACAAACTTTTTTGGGATTGAACTTTGAAATTTGTTCACGCAAAAGCTTAACATTATTCCCGCCGGCAAGAGCGATAATTTCAAACTTGTCCTGAAGCTTTTCAATAACTTCAAGAGTTTGTGTTCCTATAGAACCTGTTGAGCCGATTATACTGATTTTCTTTTTCATAACTTAATTGTACATCAAATATGCTCGGCAAGTCGCTATAAATTGCATGATAAAAGAAAATATTTCCATCAAATATTAAACAACCCGTACAAACGCTCTTTAATGTCTTCTTCATCGAGATCTTGGGTTAATTTATTCAAGTCCATTGCCATTTGATAATAATCTGCCGCATCATTATTCTTAGCAAGTGCCTGAAATGCCCTGCCAGCATTAAAATAAGCCAATGTATAATTAGGATTAATTTCTATCGCATTTTGGAAATAAGTTAGTGCCTCCTCAGGAGTACCGATTCCGTCAAGGTAGATTACTCCCAAATTATTGTGTGCAATATCATAATCCGGATTTAAATCTATAGCCCTATGATAAGCCACGATTGCTTCTTCCAAGTAATCTTTCTCCCAAAGCGCAAGCCCTGCTTTAGAATATGCCCTATAATCCTCAGGATTAATACTTATTGAATCACAGTAAGCCCTGATTGCCTTATCCAAATCGTCTTCTGCCATATAAACATCTCCCAACGAAAGATAAATTTCGCTGTTTTCAGGATCAAGAACAATCCCTGCCTGAAAAGACGCAATGGCCGCCTCAAAATTTTCTTTAATTTGATAATAAATTGCACCCAAAGCCTGACATACTATAGCTGTCCATTGCTTATCAGGATTAAGCTTTATTGCTTTTTGATAATACTCGATAGCTTCATCATAAAGTTCAGCCTGAACAAAAGCGTAAGCAAGCGCATTATTATAAAAAGGATTTTCGCTATCTTTTTCCAGCGCGAGCTTAAAGGCGCTTAGTGCGTGGATTTTATCATTTTTATTCAAATAAAGATGTCCTAATTCATAATAAATTTTGGCATTATCTTCTTCGATTTCAAGCAGTTTATTGTAACAGTCAACCGCTATATCAGAATCATCGGGGAAAAATGTTTGTATAATTGTCGCCAATTTAACCAATACATCACGGTTTTTAGGGTTCGATTCCAAAACTTTTTGATAATTTTCCACCGCAGCTTCCATTTCACGTTTTTTCACGCAAATATCAGCGACTTTATGATAAAAAAGCTCGTCACACCCCGTAATTTCGGCCCCTTTTTCATAAATTTTCGCCGCATCGCTTAATTTATTAAATTTTTCACAAAATTCCCCTGCATTTTTGTAAGAAAAAATGCTAAAATCCTCAGCAAAATTTTTATAAAGCATTTTTAAAGAGGGAAAATCCCATGCCATCATCAATGTCCCTGTAGTCAAATAATACAAACATTTTGCAAATTCACGGACAGAAGTTTTTTGAGCATTCATTTTCTCAAGCAAAGAAAGCGACAAAATCAAGCGTGGTCTTGCCGAATTCACGCCTCCAAGCTTAATGGCATTTTTAAATTCATTTTCTGCAGAGGTGAATTCATGCGCCAATTTCAAGAAATACCCTGTATAAATACGAGCGTTAATATTGTTCGGAGCAATGGAAACAGCAGTTTTACATTGTTCTATGGCAGTATTAAGACAAATTTGCCCGTTTTCCCACATTAAACTGGCTAATCTATAATAGGTTTCAGGGATGCTCGGGTCTAACTTAATTGCTGTAATATAATTTTCGATTGCACATTGCAAATCCTGATTGTTCAATCTTACCAAATATTTTTCGTGATATTCTCTTGCTGTTTCTAATGATTCTCTTGCTTTTTGTAAATTTATCGATAAATTTGAACCTATTACTGTCTGTTCAAGCATGCAAAACTCCCAACATATTATGTATAACCTAATTTAAGTCGTCAAAATATCTCGAAACATTAATAAAATAAAGAAAATATACACCATTAGGTGTAGAAAACCGCTAGCAAAAATTTTTTGTTTTGGGTTTTATATAAAGGCATGGTAAAAATGTTTAGAAATGTAATACAAAATATATATTTCTTGACAAACGGCATGCCTTGCTAATATCATGTTATTAAGAATTAAAATACGGAGAAGGTAAATGAAAAGTTCCACTTTAAGAAGATCAAACCTATCTAAAGAACGTATGGCCATGTTAGAAGAATTAGCCAGAAACAGGCAAAAGCCTTATGATGCTTCGCCCGGAGTATATGTTCGCGCGAGTAAAGAAAAAGAACTTGACGTGCTTTGGCAAAACTTTCGCGTAAGCCAAAAAGAAGACAAATCTCCCGGAATTTATCTTGCAACAGGATTCATCGTAGGAGCAGTTGCAATGCTTATCATGACTACTTTGCTAAGCTTTTCGGTAAGAAGAAATGATACTCAAGACATTAAGCCTCCAAAAAAAATTAAAGCCGAAAAAGCAAGATTGACATTTATTCCCTCAGACAGAAACAATGAAAAAATATCTGCGACAAAAAATGAAACTTATACCGTCAAAGACGGTGACACTCTAGAAAGTGTTATTATCCAATTTTACGGTAAATTTGACCCTTCTAAAGTCGAAAAAATAAGAGTAGCAAACAAAATGGTAAATCCAAATAAGCTACAAATCGGACAAAATTTAATTGTACCTTTGGATTAAAAGAATATTTCTTAAACATAACAAAAGGGCGGGATTTTCTTAAAGAAAATCCCGCCCTTTTGTTTAGATATAAACCGATTAGTCTTTATCTTTATTACCACCGGCTTTAGCGATAATTTCTGTTTCAATATTACTTGGAACTTGTTCATAACACTTAAATTCCATTGAGAAAGTTCCTCTGCCTTGAGTTTTTGAACGTATGTCTGTTGAATAGCCAAACATTTCTGCCAGCGGAACAACAACATTAATTTTTTGTATTCCTGTTCCTTCAATCATTTCCATACCTTCAATTCTTCCTCTACGAGAAGAAATATCGCCGATAACATCACCTGTATTTTCTTCAGGGACTTCTATTTCAACTTTCATCATCGGTTCGAGAAGACAAGGTTTAGCTTTTCTAACCCCTTCTTTCATCGCCATGGACCCTGCAATTTTAAACGCCATCTCTGAAGAGTCGACATCGTGGTAAGTTCCATCATACAATGTAACCTTAACGTCAATAACAGGAAATCCTGCCAAAATACCGCCTTCAAGGGCTTCTTCCATACCTTTTCTTGCAGGTTCAATATATTCTCTTGGAATTGAACCGCCGACGATTTTGTTTTCAAATACAAATCCCGCATTTTCTTCAGCAGGTTCAATTTTAACTTTAACGTGTCCGTATTGACCGCGACCGCCTGATTGTCTGATAAATTTAGAATCTTGATCTGCCGTTCCCCTGATAGTTTCACGATACGCAACCTGAGGTTTACCGACGTTAGCGTCAACTTTAAATTCTCTAAGCATCCTATCGACTATAATTTCAAGGTGAAGTTCGCCCATCCCCGAAATAATGCACTGACCTGTTTCTTGATCAGTTTTAACTTGGAATGAAGGATCTTCTTCAGCAAGTTTTTGAAGCGCGATGCCCATTTTATCTTGATCGGCTTTTGTTTTCGGTTCAATAGCAACCGAAATAACCGGTGTAGGGAATGTCATTTTCTCTAATATTACAGGGTTTTTCTCATCACAAAGAGTATCGCCCGTTGTAGTATCTTTTAATCCAACTGCCGCGCAAATATCGCCTGCGTAAACTTCAGAAATTTCATTTCTCTGATCGGCGTACATTTGAACTAACCTTGAAATACGTTCTTTGTTCCCGTTTGTTGAATTAATAACGTAAGAGCCTGAAGAAAGTTTTCCTGAATAAACCCTCATAAACGTTAAACGTCCAACATAAGGGTCTGTCATAACTTTAAAAGCAAGTGCCGAAAACGGTTCATCGTCAGATGAATGTCTTTCAACTTTTGTTCCGTCTTCAAGTTCGCCTTGAATAGCTTTAACATCAGTTGGTGCTGGCATATAGTCAACAACTGCATCCAACAACAATTGAACACCTTTGTTTTTAAATGCAGTACCGCATGTTACGGGAACGATTTTGTTTTCGCAAACCGCTTTTCTTATTCCCGCTTTTAATTCAGCAATAGAAGGTTCTTCACCTTCCATAAATTTCATCATTAATTCATCGTCAAATTCAGAAACCGCTTCAATAAGCTCTGATCTGTATTCTTTTGCTTTCTCAAGCATATCGGCAGGGATTTCTTCGATTTTAATATCGGTCCCTAAATCATTTGTATAAATATGTGCTTTCATCTCCACAAGATCAATTAAGCCTTTCATCTGATCTTCAGCCCCAATCGGAAGCTGAATCGGATGAGCGTTTCCGCCGAGTCTTGATTTAACCTGTTCAACGACACGATAGAAGTTTGCGCCGACTCTGTCCATTTTATTAACAAAAACCATACGGGGAACTTCGTATCTGTTAGCCTGTCTCCACACTGTTTCTGACTGGGATTGAACACCGCCTACTGCACAAAAGACTGCAACAACGCCGTCTAATACACGCAATGAACGTTCAACTTCGATAGTAAAGTCAACGTGCCCCGGGGTGTCAATAATATTGACTTGATGATTTTTCCAAAAAGATGTAACGGCAGCAGAGGTAATAGTAATTCCTCTTTCTCTTTCCTGCTCCATCCAGTCGGTTACGGCAGCTCCGTCGTGAACTTCGCCGATTTTATGAATTTTGCCTGTGTAAAACAAAATACGTTCTGTAGTTGTGGTTTTGCCTGCATCAATGTGTGCTGCTATACCGATGTTTCTAATCCTCTCTAAGGGGGTCTGTCTTGCCATTGTTTGTTTGCTCCTTTATTCTAACTTTTCTTTTTGTCCTAGTAAATAGGAAATAGTAAACAGTGAATAGAAAATGAAACTCTATTTACCATTTACTATTTACCATTTACTTTTATATTGTCGCACAAACAAGCAATTTTTCAAATATGCGTTTAATTTTTTTTAATATTTATGCTAGCATGAGTTAAAAGTGAGGAGTAAGAAATGAAAAAAAGAGCATATATAAGCGTTTTTGATAAAGACGGCATCATCGAATTGGCACAAAATCTTATTAAAAAAGATTTTGAGATTGTTTCCACAGGCGGAACCTTTAAATTTTTAAAAGAAAACGGAATAAAAGTTATTGAAGTATCTAAAGTTACAGGCTATCCGGAAATGCTACACGGCAAAGTGAAATCTCTTCATCCTGAAATATTCGGAGGCATCCTCGCAGATTCCACAAACTTAGAAGAAGCAGAAGAAATCAAAATTAACGATGTCAAAAAGTTCGACTTAGTCGTAGTAAATTTATACCCTTTTGAAAAAATCGCAAACCAAACAGACGACATTGATGAATTGGTTAAAAATATTGATATAGGCGGGATTGCACTTTTAAGAGCCGCTGCAAAAAATTATAAAAATGTTACGGCAATCTGTGATAAAAATGATTATGGGCGCGCCGCAGGCGCGCCCGAAGAGATTCGACAAGAACTTGCATTAAAAGCATTTGGACTAACTTCAAATTATGATGCAATCATTTTGCAAAAATTAAGTAAAGTGCTTGGGAACAAAGAAATTAAACATTTTAATTTTAAAAAAATCCAAGATTTAAGATACGGCGAGAATCCGCACCAAAAAGCGGGTCTGTATTGTACCCCTCACCCCAGCCCTCTCCCACAAGGGGAGAGGGGGCAGTTTAAAACTGATTACGAAATTCTTTGGGGAAAAGAATTGTCTTATAACAACATTTTAGATATGACCGCCGCGGTCAATATTATAAGCGAATTTTGGGATGTTCCTTCTGTTGCAATAGTCAAACACACAATGCCTTGCGGTGTTGCATTGGGTAAGGATATAAACGACGCCTACTTAAAAGCATTTGATTGCGATCCGATAAGTGCATTTGGAGGAATTGTAGCCTTTTCACAAAAGGTGAATGAAGATATTGCAAAGCATTTAAATTCTGTCTTCCTTGAAGTTGTTATAGCACCCGATTTTAATGACAATGCACTTGAACTTTTAAAAGGCAAAAAGAATTTGCGAATAGTAAAACTAAACACTCCGCTTGAAGAATATAAATCTGTTCGGCAAGAAGAAATTAAGGTCACACCTTTTGGAGTTTTAATCCAAGAAAACGATAAAAAAGAACTTGATAAAGACACATTTAAGGTTGTTACAAAAACAAAACCTAATGCAGAACAAATTGAAGATGCCATTTTTGCTTGGAAAGTTGCAAAATATGCTAAATCAAATGCGATTATAATTGCAAAAGATTTTAAAACCCTTGCTATAGGGCAAGGTCAAACAAGCAGAATCGCTGCCATGGAATGGGCGCTGAATTATGCTTGTGATGCCACAAAAGATTCGGTTGCGGCCTCTGACGGTTTTATACCTGCAGTTGATAATATTCATGCTGCAGTTCAGGGAAGAATTTCCTTAATAATCCAACCCGGCGGAAGCATAAAAGATGCAGAGATTATAACAGAAGCCGACAAATACAATTTGGCGATGATAACAACCGGAATAAGGCATTTTAAACACTAGTAGAAAAATTTATAAATAAGCGTTAAAATAATAGCAGATTTTTTAGATATACTGAGGAGAATTTATGATAGATTCAGTAAATAAAAAGCCGTTAAGCCCAAAAACATGTATTGCTGCAATGGCTGCAGGAGCAACAGGGGGATATTTACTGGCAAAATCTAGAATCAGCGATGCAGATAAAGCATTTATAAAGGAATTGAAAAATGTTGTAAATACGGGTAAAGATAAATTTGTTACGAATTTAGTCAAAAAACAAACTGACAAATTCGGAAAATCTGAAAAATTTTCTGACATATTCGCGCCAATGGCAGAAAGTATTTTTGTTTGGTCTGAAAAAACTTTAAAAAAGCTTCAATCTTCCATGATTAAATCAAAAATAATCTTTTGTACGGTTGGAGGAGTTATTGGCTTTAGTCTTGCCCTGCTGGCTACAAAAATATTCAAAGGCAAAAAGGAAACAAAACAGACTTAGTAATTTTTATTATTGATTTAAAATTTAATAAGATAAAACATATTTTTTGATTTTTTCGATAAAATATTCACTGTCGGAAATGAGTTCTTCAACATTTTTTTTATTGGTTTTGTAAGTAATATCATAATCGCTTTTTTGTCTTCTTTCAAAAGCTTTTGAATAAATTTTGAACATTTTATCATCAAATATTTTATCTTCATGTATAAATTTTTTGTTAAACCATCCTATAAGCTTGGAGTGTTTGGAAGTAATAAAACCATATTTGTAGCCCAAAGCCAATACTGTATAAAAAATTGAGTAGTAATTGCGATTTAGAGCCGTTTCTAATTGTCCTGATTTGCAAGATTCTTTTGCGGAAGACAAAGCCTGTTGGGCTTTTTCAAAAGATAATTCAATTAATTCTTCTTTATGCAACTCGCTCATAATAAACTCCCTTGTTTACAACCTCGTTTTTGAAAAAATAGTTGCGGTTTAAATCTTCTGCTGTCATAGGATGAATGTCAATAAAAACATTTTCTTTATAATTTAAAAGACTTATGATTTTATAGATTTTTGTCTCAACTTCATCGTCAATTTTTTCAAAAATTCCCACGACATCAATGTCGCTATCTTCGGAAAAATCGCCTCTGATTTGTGAGCCGTAAACATAACAACCAGAAAACCCGTTTACTAATTTTGATAGTTCTTCATTTAGTGTTTTTACAATTTTTTTAACTTTATTGTTCATAAATTAATTATAACTTAATCCAAAAACCATTCAATGCCCACTTTGTAACAAATTGTAAATACGAATTTTAAACTGCCAAAGCCCAGTCATCATGCCCAATAGAATAGAATAGAATAGAATAGAATAGAATAGAATAGAAGTTATAATAGCAAGTTTATTTATTTCCTGATTTTATTT
>CAZXID010000009.1:0-64060 GCA_964640325.1 uncultured Muribaculaceae bacterium
TGTATTTGAACATATTCTCACCCTCTCATGAAAATTTGTTCTAGGCAAGCCCCATTTTTTGAATATAAATTTTCTGGCAAAAAACGATTCATTGTCAATAAATTCTGCAAAAAAAGCTAAAAATGCTATACAAATCGATAATCCTTCAATATTAAAGTCTTTGGAATATTTAAAACAAATAAAATTCAACCCCGATGATATAAAAACTGTTCAAAAAATGGGCGTAATACTTCCTTTTATGAGCGGAGAAGACTCTTTTAACTTTATAAAAAATGAAAATATAATAATAAAATTCGAAAAACTTTCGCTGCCCAATACACACGCTCAATACGATTTTGAAAATAATGTTATTAAAATAAATGAGCTTTATAAAAATACCCAAAACCCTGCCGAAATTCTTGCAATATCAGAAGCAATATTCCATGAAACAGGACACGCCAAAGACAAAGACGGGCAAAATTCCATTCAGGAAGAAATAGACTGCCTTGCCCTAAATGCACTTGCTCATAGAAGTTTTTTAACTAAATATTCCGATATTTTTAAAGACTCAAACACACTTATCGTACAAGACGGCGTAAAAATATATGAACAGCTTTTTTTTGATTTCGATCCGCAAAAAAATAAATTAGTAGAAAGACTTAAAGAAAAATACGGATTTTTACCTGCCGGAGATTTTAACCATCCGCCCAGAGAATTAGCATTTAGAGTTAAATAAAAAAACAATTTTTATAAAAACAATCATTCTTTATAAAAATTTACATCATTTTTTGCTATAATTAGCAATTTTTTTTATTTTTAGGTTTTTATACCACTAGATTTAAATCCCACTTCATGTTATAATAACTGTGTTCCCAAAATCCCATGTTTCGACGCATTTTCTGCGTATTTTATATAGATAGTTACAAATAGGTTAAGATAGTAAGGAGAAAATCTATGCAAACCGTAGCGACTAATGATGTAAAAATCAAAAAAGCCAAGTCAAAATTTAATGACGAATTCGAGAATTACTTGAAAAAACAATGTTTAAAAACAACGTTTAACGGACTGGAAATTGAAACATTTTCCTGGTACAAAAAAGTTCTTGGTTTGTTGTAATTAAGATCGCCGGATTGATAAACTTAAAAAAAGAACGCCCGACAGTTTTTCTGTCGGGCGTTTTGAATTAATTAGTCTTTGTATCCAATCTCATTGTCGTTTTTATTTAATGTAAGTGCGTTTGAAAGGGCTATTCCGCCTTTTACTTGCGGTTGATTAACAACCTGTCCGTTAACATAAAGAACGGTCGAGCCTCCGCCGTCAAGATTCATAGCATTTATGCAACCGATTGATTTCATAAAATTTGCAAGTTCCATTAATGTCATTCCGATAGAGCTGCTTTCTCTGCCGTCAACAGCAACTATAATTAAGTTGTTGTCGGCAGTGTAGCCTATTGCGCTTCTTGGATTTCTGCCACCGATTGAGCCGAGTTTTTGCTCTGTCATATCAACAAAAACTTCACCGTGTTTAACAAGATAAGGTCCACCGCTTATTATGTGATTAACACCCTGCCATTCAGGGAGTGTTGCGACATCAAAGCGAATATTTTTTGCCCCAAGTAAATCTTTTAACCTTGATTCGGGTGCTACTATTACAAATCCGTCTTCGGGGATTGCAAGTGCAGAAGTTGAAATTTCTGTAACTTTATTATCCTTAACGGCAATTTGTTTTCCGTACTTAGGCGAAGGCGGAGCGAATTTACCCCATTCTCTTGTATAGACAATAACGTAAGTCGAAAGCATTCTGGGTTGATTTATATTGTCAACTTTAACACTGTGCATGCCTGATTTTAGTGTTGCATCAAGCTGAACACGAGCCATATCATATTTATTGTCAAATATACCCATTGCTACTCTGTTATAGATGGGCCCTGTGTACATTTTCTTGTTAATCATTAAAGTTCCGAGGGGAACGCCTGTTGCAGGCTTAAAGAATGTACCGTTGATTGCGACTATTGAATTGTTTTTCTTTGCTATATTGGCTATAGATGCTTTGTTTGCCAGTGTCTCTGATGCTATTGCGGGGGTTAATTGAAGATGGGGGTTAATCTGTGAATTTATTTCTATTACGTTTATCCTTACAGGTTGTCCTTGGTAATATTTGGTTATCCTTATGTGTTTTACCCCCTTGTCTACTTCTGTTATGATTCCTGTCTTATATTTTCGCTTTATTTCTTCTTCGAATGATTTTGTCTTTTGTTCTATACTCAATTGTTTTGCTACATTTGCTTCAAGAGTTACCGTGTTAAAAATCGGTGCCACTATAGTGTTATTGGCAAGCTTAAGTTCTTGTGCAATAAGCGGCGGCCCCTCAAAAACATGTTGAGCGACTAAAACCCCTAAAACAACACAAAAGTTAATCGTATGAACGATTAATCTTGTTAATTTTTTGGGGGTTAAAACCAAGGTATCCATTTTTTCACCAACATTATAAAGTACTCGGATACCTTTTTTATTTGAGAGTGGAGGGTAGATGAGGTTTTGACCTTTTGTGCTTAAACGACTTTTTAACTCGGGGCTTCAAGCCTCATTACTTTGTGGGGGAATAACACTCTGAGAAAACCATTTCGTCTTTTCAGGGCTTTCTACTACTATTGTAACATAAATTCACAATTATCTCAAGTGGCTGTAAGCCTTTTGCGGCAAGAATTTTACAAAACTAAATAGTGTAAAAGCTACATTATTGGCGAGAAACGAGAGGTGCCGAAAAATTTTTAATTTTTCGGCACCTCTCGTGTAAATTTTTTTTATAATTTTGTATTTTGGGGCAATTTTTTTACAAAGAATGTTTTTATATATATGTGTGAAAGGTTTTGGATTTTTTCCAAAAAGGAGTAGGTAGATGTACAGTCCCGAATTTATGAGATATTTGATTAATTATCAAACCCCTGAATATAACGAAAATATTCATAAAAAAACAAAAAATTTCAAATTCAAATCCGGTCCTCGCAGATTGGCAGAGGTCTTGCTTTTAAATAAAAAGTGATTTTAAATGCTTCCGCCAGAGAGGGTAAATATTTCGTAAATTTCTTCATCGGAAAGTTCCGTGATAATTTTTTCGCCTTCGTAAACTGCAAGATTTGCAAGTTCTTTTTTGTTTTTGAGCATTTCATCAATTTTTTCTTCAAAAGTCCCAAGTGTGACAAGCCTGTGTACCATTACGTTTTTGTCTTGCCCTATGCGGTAAGTTCTGTCTGTTGCCTGATCTTCGACCGCAGGATTCCACCACAAATCGTAGTGGATTACGTTTGTCGCGCTGGTAAGGTTTAAGCCTGTTCCGCCGGCTTTGAGCGATAGAATCATCACTTTTGCTTCAGGATTGTTTTGAAATTCATCAATAAGCTTTTCTCTTTGAATAACGTTTAATGAGCCATGGAAAAACAGTGGAGTTGTCGAACATTCTTCTGCCAGCACTTGTTCTAAAATGTCACCCATTTCCTTGTATTGAGTGAAAATAAGGGTTTTTTCTCCATTATCCAAAATATTTTGAACAAGCGAGATACATTTTTCCATTTTTCCTGAAAATTCTTTGCTCATTTCACCGGTTTTTAGGAATTGGTAAGGGTGGTTACAAATTTGTTTAAGTGCAGTTATAAGTTTGAAAATATTCCCGCGTCTGTTGATTCCGCTGAAACCGCTTATTTTGTCCATCATCTCTTTGAGTGTTTTTTCATAGAGTAGGGCTTGAGGCTTGGCAAGATAGCAATAATCATCCAGAACAAGTTTTTCAGGCAGGTCTGTGATGACATTTTTGTCGGTTTTAAGTCTTCTTAAAACAAAAGGCGAAACAGACATTTTAAGCTTTGTAGCGCGTGCATTTTCCTTAAACCTTTCAATTGGAATAGCATAACTTTTTTGAAAATCTCTCAAAGAGCCCAAATAGCCCTTGTTGATAAAATCAAATATGCTCCAAAGTTCTGTCAATCTGTTTTCGACAGGAGTACCTGTCATTGCTATTTTGATGTCGGATTTAATCGATTTTACGCAAAGGGTTTGGGCGGTATCGGGGTTTTTGATATTTTGTGCTTCATCCACCACCAGCATTGACCAGGCATGTTTTTTTAGTTCTTCTGCGTCAATTCTTAATATTGCATAAGTTGTTAATATTATATCGTTATTCAAGTCCAATTGTCTTTCACTACCGTGATAAATTACCGCCTTGAGTTTGGGCGCAAACATTTCAAGCTCTTTCATCCAATTCCCTAAAAGAGTTGTCGGACAAACAACCAATACAGGTTTTTTAAACTGACTTTCTTCTTTGAGTTTAAGAATAAGGCTTATTACCTGAATTGTTTTACCAAGTCCCATGTCATCTGCCATGCAGCAGCCAAAACCTTTTGAAATATTTGTCCAAAGCCATTTTAATCCTGTTTTTTGGTAAGGTCTGAGTTCTCCGGTTAAATCTTTCGGGACTGTGACCTCCAAAGGTTTTGAGAAATCTTTTAAAATATTTGCAAAGGCTTCGTCATAGTCAAAATCATAATTTTCGAGCTGGCCGGACATTGAAGCGTGGATTAATTCAAGCCGCGAAAGTTTTGAATGATTTGCTTTTGCGATTTGTTCAAAAATCTTTTTGCTTTCGTCCTTGTCCAGAAGAATATATTTGTCTTTGTATTTTATAAGTCCTTCATTTTGCGAGGTGAGTTTTTCAAATTCATCAAGTGATACTTTTTCTTCTCCGATGGCTATTTCATAGGAGAAATCCAAAATATCCTCAAGCGAAATGCTGCTTGTCGAGGTGTTATTGAAAATGTCTGAAAGGTCACCTTCTCTTGCTTTTTTGACTTTTGCGTTAATCGAAGCACGTGGAACAATGACATTTATAAGCTCTTTTGGCAAAATTACTTCAATTTGAGCCTTTTGCAAATAGTAGGCTGTTTTGGTAATCATTTTATAGACTTCGCCAAGATTTAGCTTCAGTGATAAGTTATCTTCATCTTCAAAGAGATTTTCAAGTTCAGGCATGTATTTTATGGCGTAATTAAGTTGTTTTTCAACGATTTTGGCAATATCTGACGAATTTGCATCAAAAACTTCTTCCTTTTTATAAAGATCGTCAATAAGAACATTTTCGCCGGTTTTACGGTTTTTAATGTGGATTTTTAATTCAAAAAGTTCATCCTCAAGCCTTGAAATGTTGAAAAATGGAATTACATCGTATTTGCCAAGATAAAGCTCATCAAACCACTGCGAGAAGTTTTCGGCAATATCGACATTTTTAAGCAAAGTTTTTTGCTCCAAATCTTTAAGCAGGTAGTGCCCTGATTTAACGTTTTTAAATTTATAAGCTTTTATGGAAAGAAATTTGTAAACTATATAATTCAAATAGCTTCGGACAAATTCAAAAACGAAATTTTTTGGGACTTCCCCTTTTATAAAAAGTGTTTTTGGCATATTTTCTTCAAGCTGGTTTATTATTCTTGCAAGTTGGCTGTTTGAAATTATTGGCTCATAAACTATTTTGAATAAATTTCCTCTGATTTTTACTGTCGGGATAAAATACATTTTTTCTACTAATTTTAAGACAAATTGAGTCAATTTATTAAGATAAACGAAAGTTTCAGAAATTGCTGAAAAATCCACTATTTCGCCAAATCCGCCGAAATAGTCTAAAATTAGATCCAGCGGCATGATAAATCCTCTTTTGCCTTCAAGAACATCTGAATGAAATCTAAATAAAGAACCTTTTGATTTTAGGTAAAATTCAAAATTATTTGTAGGCGTGACAAAAAACGATAGATTATTTTTATCGTTTATCAGATAAAAATCCGTGTTTCTAACCGGTGAATTCGGGCTTAAGAAAACATCTTGAAATTCGTCTTCTATAACTTGATAAATAAGGCTGAGCGTATATCGGAAATCTTTATTTTTGAAACCATCCGGATTTTCGCTCAAATTGAAAAACAGTTCATCAACATTGTTTTTTTTAAATGATAAGTCTATGTCTAAAGGTTTTGCTTGTGTTTCCATTTTATCTCTTTGTTCCCCTCGCAATGACATATTTATTTAATCAAAGATTGCCCTGTCATTTCTTCGGGTTTTTTGATGTCTAACAATTGTAACACAGTCGGTGCGACATCGCAAAGAGCTCCATTTTCTTTAAGTTCAATATTTTCCTGCCCATTAATTACAAAGAAAGGAACTTCATTTGTTGTGTGTGCTGTTTGAGGTGCTCCTGTTTGGGAGTTAAGCATTTCTTCGGAATTGCCATGATCTGCCGTCAAAAGCATTGTAATTCCTTTTTCTTTTGCCCTTTGCGCTATTTTGCCCACGCACTCGTCAACGACTTTACAAGCTTTTGTAGCTGCTTCAATGTTTCCGGTGTGCCCTACCATATCAGGATTTGCAAAGTTTACAAGGATAAAACCGTAATTGGGGTTATCTTGCGCTTCCAAAACTTTTTCACAGACTTCAGGCGCACTCATTTCAGGCTGCAGGTCATAAGTCGCAACTTTCGGTGAAGGAACCAAAACCCTTGTTTCGTTAGGTTGAGGCTCTTCCACTCCGCCATTAAAGAAAAAAGTAACATGCGCATATTTTTCAGTTTCTGCCGTTCTGAATTGTTTTATTCCGCTTGATTCAAGCACATCACCGAGCAGATTGTTCAATTTTTGAGGGGGAAACGCCACAGGAAAATTAAAAGTTTCATCGTATTGGGTCATAGTGATATAGTGAAGATTTTTTCTGACGCCTTTTCTTTTAAATCCCGAGAAGTTTTCAAAATTAATTGCTTTTGTGATTTCTCTTGCCCTGTCGGGTCTGAAATTAAAGAAAATCACAGAATCATTGTCATTTATTCTTGAATTTTTGTCGCCAATCATTGCGGGTTGGACAAATTCATCATTTTCGTCTTTTGCATAAGACTGTTTTACGGCGTCTACTGAGGCCAAAGCCTTTTCGCCTTCTCCAAATAGCAGGCAGTTATAAGCTTTTTCTACTCTGTCCCAGCGGTTATCTCTATCCATTGCCCAATAACGCCCCATGACAGATGCTACAGGCGGCAGATTGTATTTCTTTAATTCATCTTCGACTTGTTGCAGGTATTTGCAGGCACTTTGCGGCGGTGTGTCACGCCCGTCTAAAAATGCATGTACATAAACTTTTTTAAGTCCGTTATCGGCAGCTAATTTTATCAAAGCTGCCAAATGTTCGAGTGAGGAGTGAACGCCGCCGTCAGAAACCAAGCCCATAAGATGCAGTGCAGAATCGTTTCGTTTGGCGTAATTTATTGCTTCAAGAAATTTTTCGTTTTTGAAAAAGTCGCCTTCTCTTATGCTTTTATTTATTCTGGTTAACTCTTGATAAACAACCCTTCCTGCACCCAAATTGAGGTGTCCGACTTCAGAGTTGCCCATTTGCCCTTCGGGAAGCCCCACCCACTCGCCGTCGGCGTGGATTTGTGTGTATTTTTCGGTATTTTTAAATCCGTTTATGTTGATGGGGTTTGCTAAAATAGTTGCATTTGTTTCGGGGTGATTTTGACTTATTCCCCACCCGTCCATAATACAAAGTAAAACTCTCTTATTCATACCTTTTCCTTGCTAAATGTAATAATCAATACATTTTAGCAGGAAAACAGAACAACTTCAAGGTGAAAATCAAACTTGCGCAATTACTTTTTCAAGTGCTTCAAGTGCATCCGCAGGGAGTTTGTCCAGTCCTGCTTTTTCGACTTCGCGCGATTTTACAAATTCAATTCTGTCTTTCATCCGTTTTATAAATTGGTCTTTGTATTGCGCATTGTCAAAATTTGCCTCAAATCCTTCCAGTTCAAGGATTTGAATATCAGAAAATTTGCCCCATTTTTTAAATTCGGCAATGCCTTCGACTATCGCCTCAATTATACCCAAAGTATGCTCGGGCTTAACTTTTTTGCCCATAAAATCGCCGGTATTTAGAATATAGCAGTCAACGCCATCTTCTATCAGCTGTTTAAACCTTGTGTAATCCATTTCAAGAGGGTAAACCCTGAATGGGTTAGCATAAGGCTCTACTACCAAAGCGTTCGGGTCAACTCCGTCGGCTAATCTTTCGGCTGAAGTCCTTTTTGTGGCTAAGGTTGCGCCCATAGCAGAGCCCAAAGAAGCGCCCGATAATTTTATCACAGGCGGAATTGTAGAATCTTTCATAAGCCAGAAAATAGCATTAATGGGCTCATCCACTCTGTCAACGCGGTTTGGCGACCAGAGTTTTGATTTAACCGCCCTGCCGTTTCCGTTTCTGATGTCTTCGGTTATGGCATAAATTTTGCCGTCTTTGCCTTGTATTGCTCCGTTATTTTGCTGGGTAATGATGTATTTGTTGTCCTCGCAGCCCATAGGATAATCCTGCGTTTTATCAAAGTATGCAGGCTCTAATGCAATGGAATATTTTTTGTCAACGTTTATTATAAAAGCATCATCGTGTAATACTGTAATATCATATTTATTATTGTGTTTGGCGTGTGTTATTGTGGATTTCCCAGAGCCAGAAAGCCCGAAAACCGCCGCCTGAAAAGATTTTTCTTTTAAATTATAGCGTTTCATTCCGCCATGACAAGATGCGTAGCCGTTTCTTGCGGCAGCTCCCCAGGCAAGAGTAAGTGTTCCTTTTTTGTGTTCTCCGAAATATCTCATCCCTAAAATCGCCGCACAATTGTGTTCGGGATCAAAAAAGGTCAGCCCGTAAGGAAAATCGGGATGAGTCCAGTCAGGGTCGGAAAAGACAAAAATGTCGCCATCATTTATTTCTCTTGAATTTTTGTACATTCTTGAATATTCGTTTGTGATGTATTGAAAATTAAGCATCCACGAATACATAACATTTTCAAAGCCTTCGGGTATAAGCAGGTGAGCTTTTACCATAAAATCTTTTTCCAAGCCGACCACGACCTCGGTTTTATACATCAATCTGTCACGAACACAATAAACCGCTTCTCTTAAAATAGGCAAAAGCTGTGATAAATCACAATTTGGTTCGCCCACAATTTTTCTTGCAGCCGCACATCTTCCAACGACTGTACCGTCGTTGAACAAAAGTTGGTTGGCACTTGGGGGAAGCCCCAATCTTTCGGGCTTATAAACAGGCATTCCGGTGAGTTCTATCGTTCCGGAAGAATTTTTGGCAAGAAGATAAGCTTCTTTTAAATCTTTTATTTCTTTAACGTTGTTTGCAAAAAAAGGTGCTGTTAAAGTTGCCCTTGCAGCTGATGTTATAGATTTTAATTCTTCTGAGTTTGCAAAAAATTCTATAGTGGACATTGAATTCTCCTTGAATGTTAAACTATGGGTTAATTTTACTTCAAACAAAGTTCTTTGTAAAAAATTAGCCTTTTGCGCTAGAAATTTTTTTTTGTTTATTTTAAAATATCGTGGATAGGATATGTGATTATGAAGTATTCAAAATATTCAGTTGCAATAATAGGAAGCGGAATCGCAGGACTTTATGCGGCTTTGAAGATTTCTCAAAAATGCAATTTACCCGACGGCTTGCTTTTGATTACAAAATCAAAGCTGGGCGAAAGCAATTCACGCTACGCTCAGGGCGGAATTGTCGCGGTCTTGAAAGAAAATAAAAAGGACTCCCCCACCCTTCACATAAGCGATACAATCAAGGCGGGCGCGGGGCTAAGTGAGCTTGGAATAACAAGATTTATCTCTGAGAATTCAGATGAAGTTATAAAAGATTTAATTTCTTTCGGAGTCGAGTTTGACAAAAACGGAAACGATAATTATTATTTTACCCTTGAAGCCGCGCACAGTGTAAATAGAATTCTACACTCAGGCGGAGATGCAACGGGCAAAAGCATTGAAAAAGCCCTTTGCCAAAAAGTTTTGGAAAATCCCAATATTGAAGTCTATGAACAAACGCTGGCGGTAGAACTTCTTGTAGATTCCGACAGTGAATGTAAAGGCTTTGTCGCATATAACGATTTGACAAAAGAGTACGAGGCGGTTTATTCATCTGCTGTAATTCTTGCATCAGGCGGGCTCGGACAGCTTTATAAGCACACGACAAACCCCACTGTTGCAACCGGCGACGGAATAGCACTTGCCTATAATGCCGGAGCGATAATTCAGGATATGGAATTTGTTCAGTTCCATCCGACAGCACTTGCACTTGACACAGGCAAAAACAGGTTTTTAATATCCGAAGCCGTCAGAGGCGAAGGAGCAAAGCTTGTTGACAAAAACGGGCATGAATTTATGCAAAAATACCACGGGCAAAAAGAACTTGCCCCGAGAGATATTGTAACAAGGGCTATTTTTAACGAAATGAACAAAACCAATTCGGATTGTGTTTATTTGAATTCAACTCATTTGTCAAAAGAAAAGCTTCAAAAGCGTTTCCCCAATATTACAAGAATTTGTGAGGAAAACGGAATAGATATTTCAAAAGATTTAATTCCCGTAGCACCTGCGGCTCACTATTCAATGGGCGGAGTTAAAACCAATGTCGAGGCAAGGACTTCTATCAGAGGGCTTTATGCCATAGGAGAAACCGCTTCAACAGGACTTCATGGGGCAAACAGACTTGCGAGCAATTCACTTCTTGAGTGTGTGGTTTGTGCTTATGAACTTGCCGATTACCTGCAGGAAATAAAATTAAATCCGCCGAAACAAATTGATGAAAACTTAAAAAAATCAATAGATAAATACTCTAAAGATGTTGATTTTGAAGAAATTAATGTGGAATTTCTCAAATCAAAACTCCAAAATTTGATGTGGGATTATGTAGGAATTTTGCGTGATGAAAAATCTTTGACGCAAGCAAATGACAAGCTTCAAGCACTAAAATCCGAATTTAAAATTATCGACAAATGTTTAAGCAAGGAAGAATACGAACTTAAAAATATGTTGGTTGTCGCACAATTAATAATAGATTCTGCGCTTAAAAGAAAAGAATCAAGAGGGGCACATTTTAGAAAAGATTATCCGCAAACAAAAGAATCCGTTGAACACAACTGTATGATAAAAGGAGAAAAAGGGCTTGTTTTTGTTTCATGATTTTTTAATAGAAAAACACATTAAAGCAGCACTTGAAGAAGATATCGGCTTTGGCGATATTACAACAGATTTTATCGCGGATGAAAAAGATATTTTAAAAGGTTCTCTAAATTCAAGACAGGACGGAGTTTTGTGCGGATGCAAAGTCTTTGAAAAAGTTTTTAAAGTGCTTTGTGATGAAGTTGAGATAAAATTTTATTTTAAAGACGGCGATTTTATCGCCTCAGGCGATAAAATCGCCGATGTAAAAGGTCCTGCAAGAGCCATCTTAACAGGCGAAAGAACAGCATTGAATTATATTCAACGGATGAGCGGAATTGCAACCGAAACAAAGAAATATCAAGATGCAATCGGAAAATATTCTGCAAAAATAGTTGATACCAGAAAAACAACTCCCGGCTTTAGAATGTTTGAAAAATATGCCGTAAAAATAGGAGGCGGAGCCCTGCACAGGTTTAATTTATCGGATTGTGCGATGATTAAGGACAATCACATCAAGCTTGCAGGTTCTATCACAAAAGCGGTGGAAAAATTAAAACAAAATATTTCTCACGCACACAAAATTGAGGTCGAATGTGACACTTTAGAGCAGGTAAAAGAGGCGTTGGCTTGCAATGCTGATATAATAATGTTAGACAACATGGGCCTTGAAGACATGAAAAAAGCCTGTGGATTAATAAATAAAAAAGCAATAGTGGAAGCAAGCGGAGGTGTTACCTTGCAAACTGTTAAAGAAATTGCCTCAACGGGAGTTGATATAATTTCATCAAGTGCAATAGTAGCAAAGGCAGATACATTAGATTTAGGGCTTGATATTTAGTTGGGCAAATGGGTGGTAAAGCTTTTTTATTCTTCTTTCTCGATTTCTTGAGTTTCTTTGGGAATTTTTTTGACTATAACAAGTTTGGTTATTCTTGCGCCGTCAATTTCCTGGACACTAAATTCTAAATCTTTAATTTGAACACAGTCATTAATTTGGGCTATTCTGCCAAGTTCTTTCAACACCAAGCCCCCGATTGTGTCAACGTCTTCGTCAACAAGTTCGATTTCAAAAAATTCTGCTATTTCATCTATTCTCATCATTGCATTTGCAATGTAGGTATTTGGTGAAATTTCTTTTATATCGGCTTCTTCTTCGTCAAATTCGTCTTGAACATCGCCGAAAATTTCTTCAAGGACGTCTTCTAATGTTATAAGCCCCGAGGTGCCTCCAAATTCGTCAATAACAATTGCCATCTGACTTTTGCGTTTCTTAAATTCGCGAAGAAGATTATCCATAGTTATTGTTTCAGGCACTAGTAAGACAGGCCTCAAAAGTTTTTGAAGCGAAAATTCTTCTTTTCTCAAAGAAATACCGTACAAATCTTTGACGTGCAAAATCCCGGAAATATGGTCAAGATTTTCTTCATAAACCGGATACCTTGTGTATTGCATTTCTTCGGTGAGCGCATTTAATTCATCAAAAGTAATATCGGAAGAAATGCATGCCATATCTGTTCTTGGAACCATAACTTGCTTTGCTGTTAAATCGGAGAATTTGAAAACATTCTGAAGCATTTCACGCTCAGTTTCATTCAAAACCCCTTCGTTATAACTTGCATTTATCAACATATTCAATTCTTCGATAGAATGGGCAAGATGTGAAGCAGGTGAAGTGTTTATTTTAAAAAGTTTTAAAAGGAAATTTCCCAACCCGTTGAGCATAAAAATAAACGGGCTGAAAAGTTTTGTTATAATTTTCATCGGCATAGCAATAATTAAAGATACTTTTTCCGGATATTGAAGTGCAATTGACTTTGGCATCAATTCACCTATTACAACGTGCATCACTGTAATTAAAGAAAAAGCAATTGCAACAGAAATCGAATGAGCAGCTACAAGCTGATAATTTTGGGGCAAAAAATCGAATAATGGCTCAATTATCCTGACTAAAGTAGCTTCTCCCACCCATCCTAAACCGATACTGGAGATTGTAATTCCTAACTGCACTGCTGCAATAAATCTGTCCAAATCTTTAAGTGCTTCAAGCGCTATTTTTGCGCTGAAGTTGCCTTCTTTAGTAAGCTGTGCGATTCTTGTTTTTCTAACGCTTACGATTGCAAATTCTGACGCAACAAAAAACCCGTTTGCAAAAAGCAAAATTGCTATTACAAACAAATTAAACAATATCGTGCCTATTTCGTCCATTAATTATCCTTAGTCTGAAATTTTCAAAATTACATTCAAGTTTATTATAATATTGTAAAGCAAAATTTGCAACTTTTATATTAAAATAGTAGTAAAAAGGGTCAAATTATGAGACTAGATAAATTTTTAAAAGTATCAAGGTTAATAAAGCGAAGAACAGTTGCAAACGAAATTTCCGACAAAGGACGAATTTGTGTTAATGGAAATCAGGCAAAGCCTTCCAAAATACTAAAAGAAGGCGACATTATAGAAATTAAAAATCCGCAAGTAAAAGTAAGAGTCTTAAAAATCCCGCAAGGAAATGTAAACATACAGGAAGCCCCGCTACTTTATGAGGTTATGCCTTATCAAACGTAATTGTTATCCTTTTTGTCGTTGCAAGGGGGTAAATGTTTATCCAACCCATTTCCACCTCCCACATCGTTGCGAGGAAACGGTGAGCCTGTCCTGAACCTGTTTCAGAAACGAAACAATCTAAAAAACTACGGATTAATAAATTGACTTTCCTCGGGGGGGGGGGTATAATTGTTATGGCTTTGAAAAAATTATTGGAGTTATTATGAGAAAAGAAAAGGGTTTTACCGGATTCACCTTAGCAGAGGTTTTGATAACTCTTACAATTATAGGGGTTGTGGCGGCTTTGACCATCCCAAATTTGATTGCCAGTTACCAAAAACAGCAGTATGTGACGCAATTAAAAAAGGTTTATACGGAACTTTCTCAAGCTTTAAAGCTCATGATGGCAGATGAAGGGATTAATAAACTTACTTTGTCGGATACTTTGTATTGCGATTATGAAAACGGCTGTGATTATAATGAGGCTTTGCAGCGAGCAGGGAATGATTTTTTGAAAAAATATTTTAAAGTTATAAAAGATTGTGGAACAGAATCCCCAAGTCCATGTTTTGCATCCAAATATAATACAATTAATGGAAACGAAGGATCTGTTACACCTTATGGTTATAGTGTAATAAATGTAGGTGGGGCTAGCATTTCTATATTTCCGACACAAAAACAATATTCAGGAACCATCCATGTGGATATAAATGGTTTAAACCCTCCTAATATTTACGGAAGGGATCTTTTTACGATGGCTTTTTTCTATGACGGTTCAATTGATGAATTTGGAATAAATCCCCAATGTAGAAAAGGGGAAATATCAGTTAACGGCTTGGGGTGGCTTTGCAATGGAAGGGGTAACAATGCTTATGAAGCTCGTGAGAGTATGTTTGAAGAATATTGCAATCACCAAGGCTACGGCTCATGTTTTGGTAAAATCTTAAACGATAATTGGAAAATGGATTATTAAAATTATAAAACCTGCAAATATTTGTGAACCTGCGGAATAACACGCACATTCGGGTATTTTGTCAAAAATTTATCAAAAACTTCAATAATTTTTTCTCCCGAAACGCTCAATTCGTAATCTTGCGTTTTGGGCTGTAAAATCAGCGGCAGTTTATATTTTTCCGCAAGTTTGATGCAGTGCATAATTTCATCGTCTAAAATATTTTCATCAAAAACTATTTTTGCAAAAACTTCTTTGTTATACCCTCGCAAAACTTTGAAAAACTCATCATGAAGCGCAAAGGATTTTTCCACACCGGATGCACTTGGAAGTTTAATATCGGCTGAAATTATGTCAACCATATCAATGATTTTTGGAATTTGAGTGTTTAGGGTAGAATTTGTTTCGAGGTAAATTTTATTATTAATTAAAGGCAAAAATTCTTTTAAAAAATCCGCCCAAAGCAACGGCTCGCCCCCTGTCAGAGAAACGGAGTGGATGCTTTTTAAATCAAACTGTTCTATGTGCTTGGCAAGCTGCTCGGGTGTGTAGTCAGGGAATTTGCCTCGGCAGTCTTCTTCATCAGTATCACAAAAATTACAGTTTAAGTTGCAGCCGCTAAATCTTATAAAAAGCTGTTTTACGCCTACATAAGGGCCTTCTCCCTGAATTGATGCAAATATTTCTTTTATTTTAGCTGTTTCCATTGAATAAATTCTCTCTAATGTCTTTTTTTGAAAGATTTTTTAATTCTTCATAAAGCTCTTTTTCTTTTTGTGAAAGGTCTTTGGAAATTTCAATATTGACTGTGACAATCATATCTCCGTATTTTCCGTCATTTCCTTTCAAACCCTGTCCTGACAATCTGAATTTTTGCCCTGAACTTGTGTTTGGCATGATTTTCATCAAAACATTGCCTTCTATGGTCGGAATATTTATTGACGCGCCTAAAACGGCTTCACTCGGTGTTATAGGGATTGCACAGAGAATATTCAAACCTTCAAACTTAAAAATGTCGCTGTTTTCAATTTTTATTTTTAAATAAAGATCACCGTTCTTGCCTCCATTGTAACCTTTATTGCCTTCGTTTGCAATCCTTATTTTAGAGCCGTTTTTGACATTTGGCGGAATTTTCACACTGAGTTTTTTGTAAACGGATTGTTCGCCCGCTCCGTTGCAAAGCGGACATTTTGTTCCGTTGATGAATTTTCTGCCTTCGCAGTTAGGGCATTTTTGGGTATGAAGAATATTTATTTTTCTTGTTGTCCCTCTTATTGCTTCGGATAAGGTTATTGAAACATCTGTCAGCACATCACTTCCTTTTTCGGGATAGGTTTGTTTCTGTTCAAAGTTTTTCTTTCCGGTTGTTTTTTTAAAGCCTTCCAGAATATCATTGAAAATATTTGAAAACTCGGGCTCTTCTTTTTGAGTTTTTTCTTCAAAATTTTGGCTCTGCTTATAAGCTTTGTTCGCCTGCTTGCGCTTAGCTTCTGTTTCGTCGTTTTTGTAAAATCCTCTGAGGAGGTCGTAATTTTTTTTCTTTTCGTCATCGGAGAGAATTTCGTAAGCTTCGGTTATTTCTTTAAATTTTCTTATACAGGCGGCATTTCCTGAATTAACGTCAGGGTGATATTTTCGGGCAAGTTTTCTGTAAGCCGATTTTATCACCACGGGGCTTGCCTCGGGCAAAATTTCCAAAATATCATACAAATTTTTTTCTGATGAGACCACCAAAATTCACCTCAAAATCTCTGTTGAAAAGGGACTATTAATTTATTATCAATTATTTAATGAAAAATTTAAAAATTTCAATAGTCCTTTGATATTAATTTCTCGGCTATATAATTTTTAGGCTTTCAAACAGTATTTTAAAAGCAAGAAGGATTAAAATTATTCCGCCCGAAATTTCTAAATTTCTTGTCGGGAATTTTTTAAAAAAACTCCCTGCCCAAAAGCCTAAAAGCGAATTGATAAAAGTTATAACACCTATTATTATTGCAGGAATAAGGACTTTTACCCCAAAAAGAGCCAAAGAAACTCCCGCCGCAAGAGCATCAATGCTTGTGGCAAGTGAAACTGCTAAAATATAGCTGAAGCAAAGGTAGCAAACAAGTTTTTCTTGTTTTTCTTCCCTGTAGGCATCTTTTATAAATTTAAGCCCCAATATCATAAAAATTGCAAAAACAACCCATGCCGAATACGGTTCAATATATTTACTCACCAGCCCTGTGAAGCTTGCACCGATTAACGGCATCAAAAACTGAAAAAATCCCACAAAAAAAGCCAAAATAAGTGAGTTTTTTAATTTGTTGTGAGCAAAAATAAGACCATTTGAAAAAGAAACCACACAAGCATCAATCGAAAGCGCTATTGCAAGAATAAATATGTCTATATAATTCATTTCAGCACCACTTCCACTTCAAAAAATCTGTTCCATGGGTAAGAATATTCCGCACTAAATTTTGTATTTAAAAATTTATTTATTTCTTTTTCATAACCTGACATTAACTCTTTTATTTGTTTTTTATTTTTTGTCGTTTTTAAAATTTGCCTTACATTTGCTTGATATGCCCAATCATCTGCAAATCTTATGAATTGCAGTTTTTTAAATTCATTTTCGTTATATTTTTTTGCAAAAAATCTGACAATGCCGGCACAAATTAAGCTTCCTAGCGTATTTGCACTTGTGTTCCATGCGCTGTATCCGTAAAAGTTTTCAAAGTTTAATCCCGCCTTGAATAATTTTTCAACAAAAGCGTTATCTGCCCCGTTTGCAAAGCGAACATCGGCTGCCATAAAAGGTTTTAGGGGTAGATTTATTTTTTCGCTGAATGGTTTTGTTTCAACATCCATGACTATTTCGCCTTGTTTTTGTTCAAAATTGTTCACAATAAGTTCAATTTCCGCCTGTTCTTTTTCGACGATTTTACAACCGGCAAATTTTAACTGTTCTTCCACACTTTTTTCTATTGAAATATCTTCGTAGTTTGAAATTAAATCTTTGTAATCAGGCGCCAAAAATTTCACGGAAATTTTTGGCGCTTTGTTTAAATCACAAATTGCACGTGCAAAAAGCGTAAGCGGAATTTCATCTGCTCCGGTTTTTATTTGGGCACTTAATTTTTTTTCTTTAATAATTCTTTTTAAAATTTGAGATTCTAAAACATTGAGTCCGGAGGGAGCACAGTCGTCTTTTGAAAAAACAAGAGTGTCAAAAATCCTTTCTTCAAGCCAATTGAGATATAATTTATTAATTTCAAAATTTCTCTGCCTTGTGGCAAGATAATCACTTAATATTTTTTTTGGTATCCCTTTTGTTTCGACTCCTTCTTGGTGGAATTTTTTTGAATATTCAAAGATTTTTTTGCCGTATTTATTCCAATATTCTTTTTCTTCTTCATTTATGTTGTTATTTGAAATTCTCATAATGCTTGAAAATGCGTATATTTTTGATTTTTTTTGCTTGAGAAGTTTTTTGAATTTTTCAAGATTTAATTTTATTTCATCAAACGATTGAGGACATCTTCTTGATGCGACCAGTCCTCCGTATGCAATTGTGTCAAGCGAGATAATAATGGCATCGACATCTTCAAGATTTTTGAGCCATTTAAAAATACCATTAATGTTTGCTTGAGATTTAAGCCCGCCTAAAAATTTTCTGTCAGGTATAAAAAGTTTAATATTTTCGTCAATTTTTGCAATCTGCTCGGGCAAAGTGTAGCAGACAGGACGGTTATCTATGGGAATTAGCGCAATTTTTTTCATAACGGAGTTATTATACCATGGTGGTTGACCTTTGGGCAAAAAACAGTATAATTTTAAGTATGAAGAAGATTTTGGCGCTTATTTTAATAATGTTTTTTGCCCCTTGTGCCTTTGGGTTTAGTTTTTTAAAGCAAAAACAAAAATTCCCGACAGAAGGCGGCTATGTAGGGACTTTGCCAAATGTGGCGGAAAAATTTCAAAAGCCTCAAATACAAGAAGCAGCACCCGTTTTTGACAGAGTAGAAAGTTTTCGTGACCAAAGTCAAATAAAACCTTTGCCGAGAGATAATCCTGCTTTTGTAAACATAATTTTAAAAAAAGATAAAACTTCGCAATATTTAAATGATGTAAACGACATTATTCTTGCTTTGGAAAAGCTTGTCAATATTATTGAAACAAAGCAGGACGTCCAGAACTTTAATGCTGAGGCTTATTATATTAAGGCAAATGTTGAATATCTAAGGAACAAATATAAAAATAAATCTGAAACGAGTTATGATTCTTATAAAAAACTTATGAAGCTTAATTTACAGATACAGGCAGTTGCAAAATTAAGACAGGATGGTTCTATGTATTCACAATATCTTTCAAGCAGTGACGGCGGCTATATCTACAATGAAAATAATTTAGATAAACAGTTAAACTATCTCCTTCAAGAAATAAACGAAACGTTGCTTGTATTGAGAGATGTGAGGTAAGGCTGTTGACAGCGTGGTCTTATAAAGGTTATATTGATAAAATATATTAAAAAGGGGTTTAATGGAATTTAGAAAAATTTATTTAAGGATAAGAATCTTTTTTTATTCGATAAGAAGGCTAACTAATACCTTAATTGTATCTTTGATGCTGGGTATTACTTTTTATCTTTTTATAAACAACTTTCTTTTTGCAAGAATAATCATGGGGCAGGCAAATAACTACGAATTATTGAAAAATTACGGCTCAGCAATAAGTTTGTACAATGTTGCCGATGTTTATTATACTTTAAACCATTTTTCAAAAGAAAATAAGGAAGTTTACTTTCAAATACCCTATAAAAAAGCCAAGTGTTATATGAAAAGCAGACAAAAAAAAGAATCTATTCAGTCAATGCTTCAGGGGATTACAAAAATTCAAAAACAATACGGCATTTTTTCAAGAGAAACGGCATATTTTATGAGGAGATACCTTGTAGAATATTATCTTGACAATAATGGTTATAGCTTGGCTAATCAGGAATTTAACAATCTTTTGACCATATATAAGAAAATAGGATATGATAACAATGAAATGGCCGATATGGTGAGGATTTCGGGAGATTTGGCATTTGAGTCCAAAGACTACGAAAGCGCAATGGAATTTTATCAAAGGGCTTATGTTATTATTAGCAAGCAACCGGATATAGATGATGAAATTTTTATGAAAATAACAGGCAGAATAGCCTTGTATGAAGTTCAGCAAAATAAAGCAGACCTTGCAATTGATATTTATAAAAACTCTATTGAAACAATAAAAAACAGCAACAATCCTGTCAAAAGCGTTATAGCTGAAATGCTTATTCAACTCGGAGATATATATGTTATAGACGGAAAAACAAAAGACGCGATAATATGTTATGAAGAAGCCATCGGGTTAATTAAAAAATTGCCTCGTGTTAATTTTATGAGGCAAAATCTTAATATTTATCTGAATTCTCTTAAAGATCTTTATAATAAAGCCGGACAATTCCATAAAGTCAGAGAAATTGAAATGGAATTTGCAAGACAAAGAAGATTCTTTTTTATTTTGTAGTTGACTTTTTAATTATTAGAGTTAAAAAATACCAATCATATAGTGGATTTTTAGAAAAAATCCTAAAATTTTGATGTAATTGTTACGACAAAATTATTGCGGGCAGGTTTAGTTAAAAGGGCGTAAAAATGTTTTCACCGACAATACAAAATTTAATATCAACGGGAGGGCAAAAGGCCGCTGAGCAAAGGACAGTACAGATTCAGAATTATGTTAACAATCTTACTGCGCCGCAAACCCTTGCTCCTCCAAATATTAAAACAAAATCTTTTCAAGAGGTTTTACAAACAAGCAATCCGGCAAATTTCGGTAAACTTTTGTCAAATCCAGAAGCAATGTCCGTTCAGGCACAAATAGTAAATACCCCTGCTTTACGTGATTACACAAAGCCTTCAAAGCCTCAGCTTTTGAGCATGATTTCTCAAATTGCAAAAAAACACGGAGTAGATGAAAAATTGGTAAATGCTGTTGTAAAGCAAGAATCGGGCTTTAATCCGAAAGCAAAGTCTCATTGCGGCGCGATGGGGCTGATGCAGTTAATGCCGGCAACAGCAAAAGGTCTTGGCGTTACAGATCCTTATAATCCCGTACAAAATGTAGAGGGCGGAGTAAGATATTTAAAAAATCTTTTAAGTAAATATAACGGGAATATAATTTTATCCCTTGCTGCTTACAATGCAGGCTCAGGCGCAGTGGACAAGTATGACGGAGTTCCACCTTATAAAGAAACCCAAAACTATGTTAAAAGTATCCTTGCAGATTATTTAAGCTAGGATGTGATTGAGAAAAACATTTAAAATAAGATTATTTTTATTAAGTTATATTACAAATATTTCCAAAAATATAAATTCATTTTAATATTTCTTAACAAACCACTTGTATTTTTTTATTCAATGTGATATATTGAATATATACTCTTTCAATCAAATTTTATACCTGTTGTTGTGCTTATAGTTTTGACTAAACGCCGATTATCGCTTATTTGCGTTGATTTTTATTGCGCAAAAAAGCAAGTTTTGTATGGCGTGAGTTATGCTGAAAATTTTACTTATAAAATAGGAGTCCCGTTATGAAAAATTCAAAAATTGCTGTGAAGAAAAAAACAAATTTTACAAACCCTTCGAAAAGTTATGTCTTGAAGAGTGATTCTGAAAACTTATTAGGTATTTATTTAAAAGAAATTGCAAATATCCCCCCCTTGAGCGTTTCGGAAGAAAAAAATGTTGCTAAAAGGGCAAAAGAGGGTGATTTGGAAGCAAAAAAACTTTTGGTTAGGGCAAATTTAAAATTGGTTGTTACGGTGGCAAGAAAAGCCATTCATATTGCTAAAATCCCAATGATAGACTTGATTCAGGAGGGAAATTTAGGCTTGATGATTGCTGCAGAAAAATTCAACTGGAAACTCGGTTATAAATTTTCGACTTACGCAAGTTGGTGGATAAAACAGTCAATGTTTAAAGCTATTTCAGAACAGGCTCATTGCATGAAAATCCCTGTTTATATCCAAGAAACCTTATCAAAATTTTCAAAAATTAAATCTCAAATGGAAAATAAATATAATTGCCAAGTTAGAACAGAAGAAGTTGCAAAAACGATGAACGTTTCGGCAGATAAAATTGAAAGCTATTTGTCCGCTTACTCTAAAACCATCTCTCTTGAAGGCGGTTTTGAAACGGAGAACGGAAAGGAGGTTTGCTTGGCAGATATTTTAGAAGATGAAAAAGCAAAAGTATTTGAAACTGTTGAATACGAAGGGCTTAAAAAAGATATTGAATCTGTTGTTTCTACTCTGAAAGAGCGCGAACAGGATGTTGTTCGCATGCGCTACGGGCTTGGCAATTTTGCAAGAAAAACTTTGGAAGAAATCGGTAATTTATACGGAGTTACAAAAGAATGCGTAAGACAAACCGAATTGAGGGCAATTAAAAAGATGAGAGGAAATTCTTTCGGACAAGAAATTTTGTCTTGTTATATCGTAAGTTGATTTATGTTTTCTATTTTTTATCCGCGCAATATTTAATATTTTGTTAAATATTACGCGGATTTTTATTAAAAAAAAATTTTTCTGGCTTTTTATTATTTTTTGTATCATAATGGAAATGTTACACAAAATAGAAAGAAAGAAAAAACAATGCAAGATCAAAATTATCAAAACGAACAATTACAGTGTGTTGAATGCGGAAAAATATTTGAATTTTCTGCGGAAGACCAAGAATTTTATGCTCAAAAAGGCTATTCTGCTCCAAAAAGATGCTCTGAATGCCGCGAAAGCAGAAAAGCAAGAAGCAACAATTCAAGAGGCGGATATCGCTCAGAAAGACGCGACTACAATGTAACTTGTGCAGCTTGCGGCTGCCAAACTACAGTACCATTTAAACCAAGCAACGACAGACCTGTTTTCTGTTCAGATTGCTACAGGAAAGGACAATAGTTAATTGGCTAAAAACAATCAAAAACGTGAAAAAGCGGAGCGTAACAGAGAAAATGCCGCCAAATACAAAAAAAGAACGGGTAATAATAAATTTAGAAACAACAGATAATTTTTATCACGTATAAGTTATAACACCGGTTTAAAATTTGTTAATTTAGGGCGGGCTTTCCCCAAGGAAAGCCCGCCCTAAAATTTTTTTATTGTTTATCTCCGACATGGTAACCGCACCATGCGAAGATAAAAGGTAAGGCTCTTCCTACCTTAAATTTTTCCATAAACGGCATTTTTGCCAGCACAAGTGCTCCGACCAAGTCATCTGCGTGAACGAGTAAGTCTTTATTTTTAAATTTTCTGTCCGGAGAAATATCTTGCGGATCAAAAATTTTATTTTCAAATTTATTTGCAAGCCACACTGCAAGATGAACTCCAACCCATATACCTGTTCCCGTAGCTGCAATTTTCGGTATTGACTTGTTAAGTTTGGGGATGGATTCGCAAAATTTTATTCCGCCTGTGACAAATAAAGCAGGTAAAGCAACATTCATGAGTTGATAGGCTCCTTCTTTAAGCTTTCTGCTTTTTTTGCGTTCATTTTTATCTGCAAGCCCGCCTATTAATCCACCCAAAACACCCCCGACGCCTAACGTTAAAATACTTCCAAAATCATAGTTTATATCTGCAATTTTAAGAATATTTTTTATAGAATTCATTTTTATTTCGGGTTTTTGCTTTTTCCCTATAAGAAGTAATGGAATACCCACACCCGCCACTGAGGTAAAAAATGCAATCAAACTGTTTTTCTTTTTGGGGGCGTCAAAATTTGTTCTGAAGAATTCATCTATATGCTTTTCATGGGCTTGTTTTTTTATAAATGCAAGACTCCCATGCTTTTGGGTTTCTCCAAAATTAAAAGTTGTAGGTAATGCTGTAAAATTTATTTTAGTCATTTTAAATTAATCTTTTTGTAAGTCTTCCAAGTCTGTTACTATTGTAACACCTTATAAAACAAAAACAAGATGGAGGGTTGAAAAATAGTAAAACATGTGTTACAATCTTAGTATCAGTAAAGGATGTGGGGTGTATTATGATTACGCCGGTTATATCAAGGTTAAGTGCTATAAATTCAATGAACAACGCTGCGTATGGAATGATGCGCTCTTCTGATGCGCTTATGAACCTTGTTTCTTTTGCCGGTACGAATCCTAATGTTGATTTGGGCAAATTAAATTCTGTCGAAAAAAATATTATGATGAAGATGCTCAATGACAGTTTTATTTATAAAATAAGCCAAGCGCAGGAAAAACAATTAAAAAAGCTTGAAGAAGAGAATATAAAACGTTCTTTCTCAACATTTGCTTAATTTATTTGTTTGTTTTTTAGTCTGCAAGGGGGGTTTTCATCAGTATAAAATAAACCATCCCTGAAAGCAGCATGCAGATTGGGATTGTGAAAATCCATGCTGCGACAATTTTTTTAACTATACCCCATTTTACCGCCGAAGCTTTTACCATGCTTCCCACACCAACAATTGCGGTTGATATAATGTGAGTTGTGCTTACCGGAAATCCAAAGTGAGAGGCTGTTATGATTATGCTGGCAGAGGCCATTTCAACCGAAAACCCGTGTATAGGTTTCATTTTTATAACTTTTGAACTCATTGTTCTTATGATTTTCCATCCGCCGGTCATTGTTCCCAAAGAAAGCGTCATTGCACAAGCGCATATTACCCAAACAGGAATTTCAAAACTTTTATTATGTATTATTCCTTGAGTCATCAGGGCCAAAGTTATTATCCCCATGGTTTTTTGGGCATCATTTGAGCCGTGGCTGAAAGCAAGAAAACCCGAAGAGAATAATTGCAATTTTCTGAATAATTTATTCAATTTTTCAGGACGCATTTTATGAAAAATGCTCAAAAGTACCAGAATTACCAAGAATCCAACCGTAAATCCCAATATAGGCGATATAACCATAGGCAAAAGGACCTTGTTTATAACATTTTGGATATTTATAACGTTTAAAGCAGGGTGATGAAGCCTAAGAGACGGAATGGTAAGAATTAATTCATAGTGTCTATCCAGCTCAAAATAAGCATGAGAAATTGAAGCGCCTAAAAGACCTCCAATCAAGGCATGGGAAGAACTTGAAGGTAACCCCAACCACCAGGTAAACAAATTCCATAAAACCGCACCTGCCAGCGCGCAAAAAATTACAAGTTGGGTGATGCAAGCTCCTTCTACAAGGCCTGCACCAATTGTATGTGCTACGTGAGTTCCAAAAAATGCACCTGTAAAATCCAAAGTCGCCGCATATAAAATTGCATGTCTGGGACTTAGTGCCTTTGTAGATACTACCATTGATATAGCATTTGCAGCATCGTGAAAACCGTTTATATATTCAAAGATGAATGCTATTATTAATACTAAAATAAGTAATATTATTGCTATTTCCATAATTCTCAGTTATTCTTAAGTGCTATAGTCAAAATTGCATCAGATACGCTGAAACATTTATCCATTGCCCTTTCCAAATCCTTATATATGTCTCTTAATTTTATAACTTCAATTGCTTCAAACTTCCCGGAAAACAGATTATCCATGGCTCGGTAAAGAATGTTATCTCCGTAAGTTTCTATTTCTTTCATAGATTCTCGGCTTTCTGTTATTTCTTTTGTTTTTGAAATAGTTTTTAAAAGCCCAACACTTCTTTTAAGCTCTTCTGTTGCATTAACAAGAGTTTTTGCCTGCTGAAGCATTTCTTCTGTAAAATTTTCTATTCTGTAGACATTTAAATTCATAAAAGCTTGTGCCGTTTTTTTTGTTATTTTGTTTAACATAATCGCAAGTGCTTGAATGTCTTCTCTATCGATTGGGGTTACAAATGTTGAATTTAATTTACTTATAGTTTCTCTTTCCAGTCCCGAGCCCCTGTGTTTAAGGGTTTTTGCTTTTACCAGTAATTCATCCGTTATTCCGTTTAGAACAGCTTCGTTAAATAATTTTGCCATTTCGTTGCAGTTTTTGGCGGAATCTTCAAAACAATCATAAAAAACTTTATTTTCAGGCGGTAATAACTTTGAAAATATGTTAAAATTCACTTTATATCTCCCAATTTTTGCTACACACACCCATGATATGTCAAACAAAATTGAAAGTAACTATCATTTTCTTTTTTGTTACTAAATATTAAACTTAAATTTAAAGCGGCGGGAAAATTTATAAATTTCCCCGCCGCTTTGTTATTTTTTTAAAAAATTAATATTCAAAATGTTCTTTTGTTTGAAGATATTCCCGAACCGCATTAAGCGAGGATTGCACAATCCTTGTAATTCTCGAAGACGAAAGCCCGACTTGTCTTGCTATGTCTTTAACTTGCATATTCCTATAAAATCTGTATTCAACTATGGTTCTGTCTTTTTGCGGAAGTGTAGAGATTGCCTCTCTAATCATTCTTCCCATTTCAGATATTTCAGCCTTTTCATCGGGCATTGCAGAGGTATCTTTTACAAAATCAAACGGAGAATCATTGTCTGAAGCGGCTGCAGCAAGGCTGTCTATGGACAAAATGGTTTCATAGATAGCTTCTCTGACTTTTGTCGGCGAAACATCAAGACCTTCTTCCTCTCCTTCTGCAGTAGGAGTTTCGCTAAATTCTTCTTCTGTTTTATTGTGTTTGAGCGAGTACCACTTATACCTGTTTCTCAATTCATTCCTAATTGCCCAACGAACGGCAGTACCGATATATGCGGAGTTATACTTTTCGAGCTGTTCAGGGGTTTTATTTTTAATCATAATTTGCACGGCAATAATGCCGATACTTACCAGCTCTTCGTATTCAACCATGTGCGAAGGAATGCGCCGATGCTCAACCTTTGCAACCTTTTGAATGATGTCGATGTATTCTTTTATTTTAGATTGGTTGTCATGCATAACTTTTATTAATTACTCGTGTCGGGTCTGTCCATTATTCTACCTTGATTTTGATTATTTTTCAAGTTGTAAACAAAAAGTAAAATTTCAGCCACCGCCTTATAAAGCTCAGGCGGGACTAATTGGTTAATTTCCACCATCCGGAAAAGCGCTCTTGCGACCGGCGGATTATCTATTATCGGAACTCCGTTTTCGTTTGCGATATCGATAATTTTTTTGGCTATAAGCTCTGTACCCTTTGCAACAAGCATTGGTGATTCCATTTCTTCAGCCTCGTATTTAAGCGCACAAGCAATGTGGGTCGGGTTTCTGACGATAAAATCAGCACTAGGAACCGCATCCATCATCCCCTGTTGAAGCATTTGTTGACGACGTTGGCGCAAAGCCGCTTTTACATGTGGGTCACCTTCTGTGTTTTTATATTCGTCTTTAATTTCCTTGAAAGACATTTTTTGATCTTTCATAAATTTCCAGCGGGTTACCATGTAATCTGCACCCGAAATTGCCAAAAAGGCAATGCAGGCTTTAAAGACAAATTCTACGATGAGTTTTCCGAATTCTATCATTACCGCAAAATTATTATCAATTGCGGCAAGTCTTAAAATGTCTGTAATATGCGCTGTATAAACACTCCAGCCTATCCAGCCTAAAATTATTACTTTTAAAATATTTTTAAAAAGTTCAAAAAGCGTTTTTACTGAAATTAAATTCTTAAAGTACTTTGTAGGATTAAGTTTATCCAATTTGGGTACAAGAGGCGCGGTTGCCACAAGCGGCCCTACTTGGATAAAATCTGCCATAATAGCCACAAACCATGCAACAAAAAGTATAGGTCCTATAATTAAAAGTGTAGGTACTATGGCAACGGTAAGCACATAGGGTAAACCTATATCGCTCAGGTGTTTATTGGGAATTTGTTCATAGCAAAGTACAAAAAGTTTTGTTATCTGATCCCAGATAAAAGGCGAAAGGGCATAAATCGCTGAAAATAAAAGTAAAAGAGATATGGCGGTTGAAAAATCCTTTGATTTTACCACCTGACCTTCTTTTCTTGCCTGCTCCAGTTTTCGGGGCGTGGCTTCAAACTGTTTATCTTCATCACCCATGTTCTGCGCCTTTCGGTTGGGTTATTAATTTTTATGTTTGGAGTAAATAGGAAATAGTAAATAGTGAATAGATTTTTGCTTCTATTTACCATTTACTATTTACCATTTCCTAAATCATCCAATAATATGTTATCACAATTATTTCACTATCTCCACGCCTGCGCTTGTGCCCAACCTTGTTGCGCCTGCTTTTATCATATCAAGTGCTTTTTGTTTATCTCGGATTCCTGCAGAAGCTTTCACTTCCAAGCCAAAAGGTGAAACCGTTTTATACATTAGTTCAACATCTTCAACTTTTGCACCTACGCCGTTTTTTACAAATCCTGTCGAAGTTTTTACAAAATCAGCGTTTGCTTTGGCGCATAATTCACAAGCTTTTTTGATTTCTTCTTTTGTGAGCAAGTCGGTTTCTAATATTACTTTTAGTTTCTTATCGCCACATGCTGCTTTAACCGCTTCTATATCTTTTTGAACGGCATCATAATCTTTTTTCTTTAATAAGGTAACATTTATTACCATATCAATTTCATCTGCGCCGTCTTGAATTGCAAGTTTTGCTTCGTATGCTTTAACTTCAGATTTATTTGCGCCTAGGGGAAATCCAACTACCGTAACAATTTTTATATCAGAATTGTGTAAATATTCTTTTGCAAATTTTATGTAACAAGGGTTAATACAAATTCCTAAAAATTTGTGTTCTATCGCTTCATTAAATAATTTTACAAATTCTTCGCAAGTCGCATCTTGTTTTAAAAGTGTGTGTTCAATATATTTGTTTAAGTTTTCCATACATATATCCTCCGTAAGCTATTTTATAACAAAAGATTTTGGTAATCGGTTATATGTTTAATTTTATTAAGTTATTGTTTAAAAAAGTCAAAAATTTTTTTTTATATGTTTTAAATAAGATATAAAGTGTGTATTCAGTAAGGTTTTTAAGTGAAAATAAATCCTATTTTAAGTTTCAAATCAGCAGGTGAAGTTGCAAAAACTTCTTCTATTGCTGCTGTTTCTACAAATCCTATTCAAAATAGTCAGGATTTGCAAACAGTTACTCCCGATTACAATGTCAAAACACCTATGAGATATAGCGATTTGGGTGAGCTTAATCTCCCATGTTCTACAAAAGGTCACCTTTATAAGCTTGAAAACGGCCAGAGAGTTGTTATCATTCCCAAAACAGGGCCAACTGTTGTAAAAACTTATGTTAATTCAGGGTCTATGAACGAGCCCGACAAATTAAGGGGCATAAGCCATTTTATCGAACATAACCTGTTTAACGGCTCACAGGGGCTTAATGCGGGGCAGTTTTTCGACACTGTGAATAAAATGGGTGCAAGTACAAATGCTTCTACTGGTTTTGCTGCAACAGACTATTATATTTCATCAAATCTTTTAAAGAAAAACGACTTGGAAACCAAGCTGAAAATACACGCTTCAATGCTTGAAAAACCTACATTTACACTTGATATGATTGAGAAAGAAAAGGGTCCTGTAACTTCTGAAATTAATATGATTTTGGATGATGCGGATAATATCGCTACAAACAATACTTTAAAAATGTTATTTAATATTAACTCCACCTCCGAAGACATAATCGGCGGGACTGTTGATAATATTAAAAAAATTACCAGAGAAGATGTTGTTGACTATTACAAGAAAAATTATTTCCCGCAGAACATGGTAACTGTCATAACCGGTGAAGTTGAACCTCAAGGGGCAATGGGTCTTGTTTCAAAGTATTTTTCTTCAAATAATACAAATCCTAAACCCAGAAATTATGAAGAATTGAAACCGATTGAAAAAGCTGTAAGAAAAGATATTATTTCCGATAAAACGCCGGCTTCCATAATAAGCATAGGTTTCGTAGGGCCTAAAAATTCGGATACAAAAGATAAAATTTTATTAGATGCGTTCCAGTTTTTTATGATAGGCTCAAATGTTTCAAGGCTCAACAAGTCTTTAGAAAGAATTCAGACAAATGCTCTTATAACATCAGACAGAATAAGCACCAAACCTAGCGACAATATTGTTATTTTATTTTCAACACAAACTTCCGAAGAAAACTCCGAAAAAGCGATTCAGATGATTTTTGGCGAAATTGCCAATCTTGAAAATAATCCGCCAAGTGAAAAAGAGCTAAATATAGTCAAAAAGAAACTCAAATTAAACCTCGCGCAGGTTTTTGAAAATTCTCACCTTATCAACATGGCCGTCGGTACAAGCATGTTAGACAATGACCTAAAAGGCGTTATGGAATTTGAAAAAGTCATTGACAATATGACATCAGCGGATATAGTCAATTTTGCCAAAAAGTATTTTAACCTCAATAAAACGGCAATGACTGTTGTGCATCCCAATACGGTTAATGCCGAGGCTATAAAACAAAATTACCAGAGAACACATAATGTTTCATTTACGGGAAATTCAAACGAGATTAACCATAAAACCGCACTTGATTTAAGCAAAGTCAAAAGATACGGAATTACAAATAATTTTTCTGTTGCAACAAATGAAATTCACAATAACCTTGGCACTTTTGATTTAAATTTGGCATCTGAAAAGCCTGCCGATATTAAACCCGGTGTTTCAAACATTTTGGCGATAATGTTAAATAGAGGCTCAAAATTTAAAGATGAAAAAACTTTCTTCTCCGATCTTGAAAATCAAGGCGTTTCAACTCAGTTTTACGCTGATGAAAGAGGAATCGGCGTAACTTCAATGTTTTTGCCTCAAGACGGAAAGCTTGCTATGAAAAGCGCTAAAGAAGTGATTTTGAACCCGAGATTCAGGCAGGAAGAACTTGATTATGCAAAAAATATTTTGCGCGAAAACATTAAAAATACCCCGAAAAATTCTATTGACGGGCTTTTTAAAGAAATGTTCAAAGGCCAATTTTACGGAAACAGCCTTAATGATGTATTGAATAACCTTGATAGTGTTCAAATGGCAGATGTTATTTCGCTTTATAATTATATTATTCAAAATGCTCAAGGCACTGTAGCAATTTCGGCACCTTTTGAGAAAAACCCTAACCTCAAGGCGGAGATTTTTTCGGAACTTTGCTCTGATTTTCCAACCCTTAAGCCTTGTGTGCCTTCACTTTTCAACGGATTTATTCCGGTAAGGGACAAAAGTGTTGTGATTCAGGAACACAATAAAAGTCAGGCAGAAGTTCAAATGGGTTACAAATTTATGGTTAACGGCAATATTAAAGATAGCATTGTTTTTGAACTTATGAATTCAATTCTTGGCGGGAATCCTTCTTCAAGACTATTTTCTGATTTAAGAGAAAAACAAAAGCTTGCCTATCAGGTAAATTCAAAGTGGACAAATATGGATAATTCGGGAGTGTTGTCTTTGTACATTAAAACAACTACCGATGATGCTCAAACCGGACAGATAAGCTATGACAATCTTAAAAAATCTTTGGAAGGGTTTAATTTTCATATTCAAAAAATGAAAAACGAAAACGTTACCGAAGACGAGCTTGAAAGTGCAAAACTTACTTTAAAAAATAAAATTCTCAATGCAGCAGAGATGACCTCGGATAAAAATTCTTCGCTTTTGGGCGGATTGAATTCTTTTTACGGGCTTTCAAAAAACAATCAGTTGCTTGATATGATAGACAGCATTAGTGCAGATGATATTAAAAAATGCGCAAGTTATGTATTTAATTCCAATCCGACGGTTTCTGTTGTGGCAACAAAAAACACTATTGAAAATAACAAAGATTATTTAAACTCAATCGGAAATATTGTCAGAATGTAATATTATTGAACTGTACCAAAAATTAGGCTATAATTCTTTTTATGAAAAATAATTCTTTATTCGATGTAATTTCACCTGTTATGGTAGGTCCTTCAAGTTCTCATACTGCAGGAGCGGTGAGATTGGGGCTTTTGGCAAGAAACATTTACGCTCAGCCTGTCAAAAAAATAACTTTCAGGCTTTATAATTCTTTTGCTCAAACCGGAAAAGGGCATGGCACAGACAAAGGTCTTATGGCTGGGCTTTTGGGGTTTGGAGTTGACGATGTCAGGATAAAAAAGGTTTTTGAACTCCCCGAAGCTAAAGAAATAGAATACAATTTTGAATTTCTGGAAGATTTTAACCGCCACCCGAATGCCGTTGATTTTATTTTCGACGGAAAAAACAGAATGGAAATTTATGCAGAATCAATCGGCGCGGGCAATGTAAGAATTCGCAAGATAAATGATTTTTCGGTTAAAATATCAGGAGTGTATGATACTTTGGTTTTAATTTACAAAGATAAGCCCGGGATGCTTTCCAAAGTGAGCGGAATTATTCAGGGAGAAAAAATCAACATTGCTTCTTTAATTTGTGACAGAAGTGCAAAAGGCGAAGATGCTTCAATGTGTATGTCACTAGATAGCGGACTTAATTACAGTGTGGTGCAAAAAATTAAAAACATTGAAGATGTCTACTTTGTCAGACATGTGGGTAAAATATTATGAGAAAAGAAATAACGACCTTTGCCGAATTGCTTTATGCCTGCGGCCAAAAGAAAAAAAGAATATATGAATTGGCAATTCAAAGGGAAGCCTTTTTGCTTGATTTATCAGAAGATGATGTTAGAAAAAAAGTAAAAATATCTCTTGATGCAATGAAAGAAGCTATAAAACACGGGCTTAAATCAGATGAACTTTCAATCAGCGCAAAATGCGGGGCAGATTGCAAAAAAGTTTTGGAAAGATTTTCCAAAAAGCCATCACTTTTTGGCGGTTTATTTGAGAAAATAACGCAATATGCTCTTGCAACTGTTGAAGAAAATCTGCGTATGGGCAAAATCGTCGCATGCCCCACAGCGGGCTCTTGCGGGATTGTTCCTGCGGTTTTGATTTCTGTCTGTGAGGAGTTTAATCTTGCACAAGAAGAACAGCTCAATGCACTTATAATAGCAGGAGAAATAGGCTCTATTGTTGCAAATAAAGTTGCTCTTGCAGGTGCAGTTGCCGGCTGTCAAGCAGAATGCGGTGTGGCAGCAGCTATGAGTGCAGGGTCGCTTGTATACCTTTTGGGCGGAAATGAAAGACAGATTGTGCATGCGGTTGCACTTGCGCTGAAAAATGTTTTGGGCTTAACTTGCGATCCTGTTGCAGGGCTTGTTGAGATTCCTTGTGTTAAAAGAAACGTTTTTCTTGCGATACATTCGGTTGTTGCAGCAGAACTTGCGCTTGCAGGCATTGAAAGCAAAATCCCCGCAGATGAAGTCGTTGATGCTCTGCTTCAGACAGGACAATTAATGTCTCCGATGCTGAAAGAAAGCTCTCAGGCAGGACTTGCTAAAACCAAAACCGCCAAAAAAATCGAACAAAAATTGCTTAAAAAGTATCAGAATTTATAAATTTTATTCTGCGCGTTCAAAAAATCCTGCGATTTGTTTGTGTGGAATTGTTTTTGAAATCGGTCTTCCATGCGGGCATGTGTAAGGCTTTTCACAGGTTTGCCAATTTTGGATAATCTCGTACATTTGCCACATATTCAATTTTTGTCCTGCTTTCACAGACGCTTTGCATGACATTGAAATTAATATCTTTTCTTCCAATCCGTCCAGATTACCCGACAAGTTTTCTAAAATATCAGCCAAAAGGTCTTTGGGATTGGCTTTTGCAAGCAGTTGGGGAACTTTTTTAAAGGTAAGCTGATTATTTTTTAAAAATTCAATGCCGTATCCGAATTTTTCAAATTTTTCTTTGTTTTCCTTGATTAATTGAGCTTCGCTTGCAGACACTTCCAAAACATCTGAAATAAATAAAAGCTGTGACGCCGCCTGTTTTTGTGATTTAAGTTTTTCATAAATAAATCTTTCTTCTGCTATGTGCTGGTCAATAATTTCAAGCCCTTCTTCTTTTTCTATTAAAATGTAGGTGTTTTTGTACTGACCTATGATGTTTAAGTTTTCAAGTCTTGTGTCATCCTGAAACATAGAATTTTGCAATTTGCTATATTCGTCGCTTTTCAGGATCTCTCCAGCCTGCAAATGTTTGTAAGATCCTGATACAAGTTCAGGATGACGTATAGGTAAAAGATTTTGTTGAGTTGAAGTTTCGTCAATATTTATATAAATATCATCGCTTTCTTCTTGTTTAGCAAAGGCGCAGGCGACATTGCCTGCAGGCAATGTCGCCTGCGCCTCATTTCTTTGAGCAAAAAATCCACCCGCAGAAAGTGCCATGTTTATTGACGATTGAATAAATGCAAAAATCTGATTGGTATTTTTGTATCGAACTTCTTTTTTTGTCGGATGCACATTGACATCAATTTCACAAGGCGGAATTTCCAAATTTAAAACTACAAAAGGATATTTTCCGTAACCGATTAAATTTTTGTAAGCCATATCGATTGATTTTAAGAAAACCGGACATTTTATCATTCTTGAATTTATGTAAGTGTGGCAATTTTTCTTGCTTGAACGGGTAAAATCGGGAGTGCTCACAAACCCCGACATTTTAAGCCCCGAAAGGTTGTCTGTTTTTATAACTTCTTTTAAATTATCAATAACTTCCTGTGAATAAACCTCTTTTATTACTCCTTTTAAATCGCCTAATCCTGATGTTTTCAAAACCGTTTTACCGTTATTTTTAAGCTCAAATGAAATTTTAGGGTTGATAATTGCCAATGCTTGAATTAATTCCTGAATATAAGAAAATTCGGTTTTGGGATTTTTCAAAAATTTTAAACGGGCAGGAAGATTATAAAAAAGATTTTTAATCTCCATAATTGTTCCGACAGCACAGCCTGTTTGAACTTGTTTTACCTGTGAATTTTCGCATTCGACTTTTGTTCCGTAATCAAAATCTTTTGTTCTTGTTGTGCATATTAATTTTGCAATAGAAATTATACTCGAAAGGGCTTCGCCCCTGAATCCGAGCGTTGAAATGGCAAACAAATCTTCGTCGGTTTCGATTTTGCTCGTGGCGTGTTTTGAAAAGGCTAAACTGATGTCATCAGGATGAATTCCCGAACCGTTGTCGGCAATTCTTAAATCCCTGCATTCGTTTGAGACTTCAACCGAAATTTTTGTCGCTCCTGCATCGATTGAATTTTCTACCAGTTCTTTAACGACAGATGCAGGGCGTTCAATTACTTCGCCTGCAGCGATTTGGTTTATAAGATGTTTTGATAGTTGTTTAATTCGTTTCATAAATTCCGCAGTACGTCACCCTGAATTCGTTTCAGGATCGCATAGTCGATTGCTTATGAGATGCTGAAACAAGTTCAGCATGACGTAAAATTATGTATTTTACTCGTACATTAATTGTACTTAATTCCATTTTTTTAATCAAATATCAATTAAATTAATGATTACAATCTTAACATATTTTTTTATACTTCTATTATGGCAAGGTATAGCACAAAAAGTAATTTAGCACCAAAAAAAGTCGAAAAGCATTTAACCCCTGACTTGAAAGTCGTCGATAAAAATGCTATAAAAACGACTGCTTACAGCGACATTAATCTCAAAAAATGGCGGGATTATTCGCATATAAAAACCGATACGCTTTGGGAATTCCCTTCTCGCTTGAAAGAGGGGGGACATTCAAACGAATATCACGGAAATTATATTCCCCAAATAGCCCAGCAGCTTTATGAAAGATTTACCAAAAAAGGCGATGTTGTGCTTGATTTGTTTTTCGGCTCGGGAACCTCAGGTATTGAAGCGGTTAATATGAAAAGGCGTTGTATCGGGGTTGAGTTAAAAGAAGAGTTGGCGCAAAAAGTATCCGAGAAATTCAGCGAAAAACAGCTTGTAACTGATGTTAACATAATTTGTGCCGATTCAACTTCGCAGGAAGCCAAAGAAAAAATTCAGGCAAGACTTGAAATTATGGGCAAAAAACAGGCGCAATTTCTTGTACTTCATCCACCTTATGATGATATAATCAAGTTTTCCGACAAAAAAGAGGATTTATCAAATTGTTCAAGCACGGATGAATTTTATAATCTTTTTGAAAAAGTTGCCAAAAACGGTTATGACCTGCTTGAAAAAGGCCGTTTTGCAGTTTTGATAATAGGCGACAGTTATAAAAATTCTCAAATTCAGCCGCTCGGCTTTGAATGTATGAAAAGGATGAATAATTTAGGGTTTATAACAAAATCTATTATAGTAAAAGATATTCAAGGCAATGAAAAAGCAAAAGGTAAAACAGCAAACCTTTGGCGTTACCGTGCATTGGCCGGCGGTTTTTATATTTTTAAACACGAATACGTTATGATTATGCAAAAAGTTTAGGCTTTAAACAATTTTTGCCAAATAAATTGACACGAGGGTAAAATAGACTATAAGTCCTATGACATCTATTGCGGTTGCAATCATTGGACCCGAAGCTACTGCAGGATCTATCTTCATTTTCTTTAGGGCAAACGGGGTAAGAGTTCCTATAATAGTTGCCATTGTCATATTTATAAGCATTGCAAGTCCTACTACCAGACCTAAGTAGATATTGTCTCTCCAGCCCCATGTAACAAGCATTACAAGCAACCCGAATACTGAACCGATAATAAGCCCGATAAATGTTTCTCTGAAAATATGTTTAAAAGCAGAACTTAAAGTTACTTGTCCGGTTGAAAGTCCGCGCACCATAAGCGTAATACTTTGAGTTCCGATATTTCCGCCCAAACCGGCAAGAAGCGGGATAAATATTGCGATTATCGGAACCGCATGAAGCATTGATTCATAATGGTTTCCAACTTGTACTGCGATAAATTCCCCGATAAGAGTTATAAAAAGCCATGGCGTTCTTGCCCTAATGGCCTTTAAAAGATTCCCCGATAAGATTTCATCCTCATCAACAACATCTGTCGAAATACCTGAAGATGTATAAATTTCTTCGGTTGTTTCTTCTTCAACAATGTCTTGAACATCATCCCAAGTTATCATTCCTTTGAGTCTGCTGTATAAATCCACAACGGGCAGCGCATTATATTGATATTTCATAAAAATGTCTGCAATATAATCCTGATAATCATCAACGTGAAGTTTTACAATGTCTGTAATCATTATGTCTTCGACTTTTTGGTTGATTGGTGAAGTCAAGAGTTTGCGAAGTGAAATTACACCTAAAAGGTGGTTTTGCTTATCTACCACATAAATATAATAAAGCTCGATATTGTCTTCCTGTGCTTTTTCTCTTATGTGAGAAAGTACGTCTTGAACTGTCATATCTACATTTACGGTCATAACAACAGGGGTCATGATACCGCCTGCGGTATCTTCGTTATAAGTTAACAGCTCTCTTACCTCAGATGAAAATTTGTGAGGCAATTTGTCAAGGTAAGTTTCGCTCTCATCTTCTTCCATGTCACCTAAGACGTCTGCTGCAGAGTCGTGAGGCATTTTTGAAATAACTCTTGAGGCAAGTTCTTCGTCAATGTCGCCCAAAATTTCCACTTGAAGTTGCGGTGATAAGTATTCCAACAAGTCGGCGGCTTTTTCTTCGTCTAATGTATTAAAACACAAAAGCCTTTCTTCAGGTTTAAGCTCAGGGAAAAAATCAGCTAAATCCGCTGAGTGATACCCGTCGAGCTCTTCTCTGAGTTGCTCGAGGTTTTCATCATCTATGATTTCGCGAATGCGTTCTGTTATATTCTCTACGTTTAGCATCTTCCACCTTCTAAATTCATTATATCTTAAACATTTTGTTTGGGATATAATTATTAGTTGAAAAGGTGAACAGGTGAAAAGGTGAATAGTTAATGCTTAAAGATTTTTTTCTTGAAGAAGTTGAAAACGCTATTGAAAAAGCGGTAAAAGAAAATAAACTGGGCGAGATGAAAAGCTATGAAAAAGGTACGCTTTGTGTCGAAAAGCCCAAAAATCCGGAATTCGGTGATTTTGCGATAAATGTTTCAGCACTGGCGCGATTTGCCAGGCTGTCGCCTGCGCAAATCGCGCACGAAATTGTTTCTGTCTTAAAAATACAAAATTGCGAAACGACAGTTGTAGGCGGATTTATTAATTTTAAGGCAGGCGATGAGCTTTTAAAAAAAACCGTTGAAGAAATTTTCAAGCAAAAAGAAAATTATGGTAAACCGGAAAAAATAAATAAAGAAAAAATCTTGCTCGAATACGTTTCGGCTAACCCCACGGGGCCGTTTCACATAGGCCACGGGCGGTGGGCTGCGATGGGAAGCGCGTTGGCAAATCTTTTAAAATTCTACGGACACGATGTAACTCAGGAATTTTATATAAATGATGCGGGCTCTCAAATCGAAAAGCTCGGGAAATCTCTTGGAATTCGTATTGGTCAAGAACTTTGCGAAGGTGTTGACTTTCCTCAAGACGAAATTGAAAGAAAAAATTACTACACAGGTGATTATTTGATACCTGTGGCGAAAAAATATATTCAAGAAAATAAACATGATAGGGATTGGCTAGATGCTATTGCAACTAATACCGGAGCACCTATTGACCTCACAGATCTTGATAATGGTAAAGTCAGATGTAGAGAAGAAGAACTTGCCGATTTCGCAAAAAAAGAAATGCTTAATTTGCAAAAAGAATTATTAAAAGAATTCAGGGTTGATTTTGATGTTTTTTATTCGGAACTTGATTTGCACAATTCGGGCAAAGTTGATGAAACGGTTGAAAAACTTAATAAAATGGGCAAACTATACGAAAAAGACGGCGCACTCTGGTTTAAATCATCCGATTATGGCGATGACCAAGATAGAGTCATTAAAAAAGCGGCCGGAGCAAACACTTATTTGACTGCAGATATAGCATATCACCTTGATAAGCTTGAGCGTGGGTTTGACAGGATGATAAACATTTGGGGCGCGGACCACCACGGATATGTGGCAAGGGTTAAGGCATCAATCCAAGCATTAGGTTACAACCCCGACAGCCTGGAAGTGCTTTTGGGACAGCTTGTCAACCTTGTAATTAACGGCGAAGAGGTCCGTATGGGCAAGCGTAAAAACATGGTTACGCTCGACGAATTAATAGAAGAAGTCGGAGTTGATGCAACCCGTTTTTGGATGTGCATGAGAAATATCGACAACACTTTGGATTTTGATATTGAACTTGCAAAAACATCTTCTGATGAAAACCCTGTTTTCTACGTTCAATATGCGCATGCAAGGGCTTGTTCAATTTTAAGAAATGCTGTTTTAGAAAAGAATGATTTACAAACGGGAGAAAAAATCCCTGCGGCTATTTCTCAATCAGAGCTTGATGATTTGATTAAAGGTTTCGACAAAACAATTTTAAACCCTGCTTTTGAAGACAAAGAAACTCTGGAGATTACAAAAAGGCTCATTCTAAAACTTGAAGAATATAAATTTTTAATCAAGACTGCAGCCGAAAACAGAGCAGTTTACGCTTTGTGCCGTTATGCCCAGGAGTTAGCCGGAGATTTTCACTCCTTTTATACTGTTTCAAGGGTTATATCCGAAAATAAACCGATGATGAAGGCACGCTTGGCACTTGTGATTGCTGTTAAAACAATTTTGTCAAATGTATTAAAACTTCTTGCGGTAAGTGCGCCCGAGAGCATGTAAAATATATTATTTTACGGCTATTGTTAATTAATGTAAAATTCAGATAACATTTTTTTATAAAAATAGCAAAAAAAATATTCACAGACTTAATACTCTTAAGTGTTAAATTTAAGAGGTAATACATAATGAAAATTTCAGCCATTAAAAATAGTCAAACTTTTACAGCAGACATTGAAGGGCAACGTAGAAAAAATACTTTCAGAAATATTGGCTTGGGTGTCGGTACAGGGATTGTAGCTGAAAAAATTATTTCAAAAGGCGGCGTAAAGAAATTTTTTGAAAGCGGAAGAAAAGAACTCGCAGGCGTTTTGTCAGAGGAAGTTTCAAAACTTTCGGAAAGCTTTGGTCTTGAAGAATTGACGACAAAGAAATTAAGAAAAATTTCACACTGGTTTACCGCAGTCTCAGTTGGGGCAGTGATTTTGGGTTGCTTTGTCTCCGGTTCAATTTTAGATTGGATAATACATCCTAATAAAAAAATTGAATCGGAAGAAGTTTAGTCAAATCTAAAAACCGGAGTTATTTCCCCAACTTTTTCCAAGTGAAGAGTTAAAATATTTCTTTGATTTTGAAATTTTATCAAAGGGTTTTCAAGCATATCTTTATCGAGCCATTTAAGTTGTTTTAGGGCTTCAATAAGCACAATGGAACGGGCTTTCATATCGCAATCCATAATTTTTACGATAATGCCTTCTTTTTTCTTTAAATTTATTGCCACACACAATCCGCCTGCACCTATTTTTGCTATTAAATTAGGATTTGCACACATAATTGCAGTGTCAATTCTATCTTCACCGCCTATAAAATAAGGTTTATTAAGAAAAGCCTTTTTAATTTTTTCATATTTTTTGTCAAAAAATAAATTTAAATAGCCTTTAACCATATTTTCAAGGGGCATGGCAAATATTGGAACCCCGCAGCCGTCTTTTGTCGACGGATATTCTTTTTTAATCTCACATAATCCATAAATTTTCTTTTTAATGGCCACTTGTAAGGGATGCTCGGGTTTATAATAATCATTTATCTCCCAGCCCATTTTTTTACAAATCCCTAACATCATAGCGTGCTTGCCGGAACAGTTATTTTGTAGAACGCTTTCTTTTAAGCCTTCTTTCAAAAGTTTTTTTTGAGCAGATTTACTAAAGGGTATATGTGTTGAACATTTTAGATTTTCTTTTGATAATTCTACCTTATTAAGAAAATTATCAACTGTCTGTGCATGACATAACTCTCCCGCATGCGAAGCGCAACATAGGGCAATTTCTTCATCTGTCATGTTGTAATATATATCAAGCTCATAGTCGATTAAAAGTGAAGCCTGAAGCGGTTTGGCACAAGAGCGGAGATAAAACGGATAATTTTTTTCATTACCGATTTTTTGGACATTTTTGTCTATTTTTACAATAAAGCCGAGGTGTTCTTGTTCGATAAGACCATCTCTTATATATTCAATAAGTTTTGCCGGAGTATAATTATCCATTTTTCTTTACAAACGCCAAAATTCTACTTAATTGTTCTTTTAAAACTCGGTTTTGTTCTGTTAGTTTTGCTATTTCTTCTTTATAATTTTTTGTTTGGTTTAAGTCTTGTAAAAAATTGTCGGGAACCAAAGAAGTATCAAGAATAAATCTTTTGCCTGCTTCTTGCTTAATTACAAGAAGAGAGGCAGTATCTTTTTCTGTGACATATCCCAAAGAAATTAAAACTTCGGCCATTTTCATGGGCTTTTCCGTATTCAGCGAGTCTTTTTGTTTGTTGATAGCACGCTCAAGTTGTTCCATCGAAATTCTTTCGGCTCGTTTAAAATATTCTCCCGTTCTGAATTTCCCTGCCATAAACCCTGCCATTGCATGGATATAAGGAGATTCAGGAGTTTTAATATAATTTTGTTCAAGGCAAAAAATGTAATATTTTGCGACTTCCTCCATTGTCCAAAAATTATTCATTGATATTTCAAGTATGTTTAAGTCTTCATTGGCATTATTTAAAAAATTGTAAATATTATCATCTAAACCGCTTTTTCTTTCAGCAAGTTCGTTTTTACCAACGAAAGAAAGAATAGGAATATGCAAATGAAAAATTTCTTTTTCATTTGTTTTGATAAAGTCAGCACTTAATGAGCTTGCTAAATCGTTTTCCAAATAAAGATAAATTATCTGTTTTACCCAAAGAGGAAAAGACAATAACCTGTCTATAAAAAGTTTAAACATATTTTTTTTCAAAATGAAATCTCCAAAAGTCTTCTATTTTTCAAATTATATATTATAATGTATTTATAAATCAAGATTGTAAAGTTTAAAAATTAATATTGGGGCTTAAATGGGTTTAGACGGATTTTCAATGAGTAATTTAGGTTTGCCTGAGAGGCTTACTTCCGCAAAAATGGCGGAACAAGCTGAGCAGCTGGCAAGAGAGGGTACTGAATATAAAGTGAAAGATATTACTCAGCTTGCAAGTCAAAACGGAGTTCAAAGAAAAGAAAATGATTCCAGCGGATTTACGCCCGGCTACAGCGGAAATTTTCGAAAGAAAAAAGATGGCGAGGAAGCATCTGAAGAAAAAGAAAAAGCCCAAGAAGCCTTGAATCAGGTTAATTTTGAAGAAAAAGATTCAAAAGATTTTTCTGTGAGAATTAATCCGGAAACTGAAACAATAGAACTTTACAGTTTGAAAAATCAAAAAATAATAGAAACAATAGGAGCAGACGACTTAAGGGATTTAATTTTAAAACTTGACGATGCTTCAGGTGTTTTTGTAAACAAAAAAATATAAAAGGAATATTTACTATGAACAACCTTGTTAATCCTTATTTAAAACAATATCAAAAAAATCAATTTGAAACAGCCTCCCCCGAGCAGGTTCTTATTTTGCTTTATGACGGGGCAATACAATATCTTAACAAAGCAAAAATAGCTATAGGAATGAACGACCTTGGACAAGTACAAAAAAATTTAACGGGTTGCGAAAGAATTATCCTTGAATTTATGAGCACTTTAGACATTAAAAACGGCGGGTCTTTGGCTCAAAATCTTTATAAACTTTATGATTATCTTTATAATACCCTTGTAGATGTAAATACAAGCAAAGATGAGAAAAAAGTTGACGAGGTTTTGAACCATTTAACAAGCTTAAGAGATACTTGGAACAAGGCTATTGCAATGGCTAATGCCGAAAGACAAAGTAATTTAAATGACTCTAAAAGAATAGATATTAAAGACGATCAGGATGAACCGGATTATTATTCGGATGAAGACGAAGATGATGAGGATGTTTTATGACGCAGTTTTCTCAACTAAAACTTTTATATAACCAATTTTTTAAATTGGCAGAGGAAATAAAATCAATGATTGTTAACGAAGAATTTAACGAAGCAATTTCAATAGTTCAGCGCAAGGAAAATCTTATAAAAAGTATTATAGAGGCAAAGAAAACTCTTGAAATTTCAGGCGAAGAAAAAACTGAAATGGAAAATTTGGAAAAAGATTTAAAAGAAATGGAACTTGTAAACATAAATTTGTTGAAAGACTTGCAAAATGAGGTGGCACAGCAATTGGGCAAAACAACCAAAAATTTGAAACTGAATAATGCTTATTCTGCTCAAGATGATGAAAATAGCGGTTCTATGCTTGATTTTTCCGAATAGAGGACACAAAACTTGAATGAAGAACTTGTAAAAGAGAAAAAATTTGCTGCAAAATTATCCGTGGTTTCGAACACTTTTTTGATAGTTTTGAAATTTGTTGCGGGTTTTATATCAGGCAGTATAGGAATAATTTCTGAAGCAATTCACTCAGGAACAGACCTTTTGGCTTCTTTTATAGCGTATTTTTCTATTTCAAAATCATCCCAACCGGCAGACAAAGAACATCCGTACGGGCATGACAAATATGAGGACTTTGCAGGGTTTGCAGAAGGGCTTTTGATAATTATTGCAGCTTTTTATATAGTTTATGAAGCGCTAAAGAAAATTTTAAACCCCGAATTGACTGAGCTTGATGCGGATTTAGGGCTTATAATAATGGGGATTTCTGTTTTAGCCAACTTTTTTGTGAGCGGGTATCTTTTTAAAATTGCTGAAAAGACAACATCTATGGCTTTACACGCAGACGGCGAGCACTTAAGGACTGATGTTTATTCATCTTTGGCGGTATTTGCGGGGCTTCTTTTGGTTAAAATAACCGGCAACCCTATTTTTGACCCTATTGTTGCCATGTGTGTTGCTTTAATAATATTTTTTGCAGGCTATAGAATATGCCGCGATTGCACAAGTAATCTTTTAGATACTTCTTTGAGCGAAAATGAAAATTCTTATATAAGAGGTATCATAGGAGATTTTATAAATGAAAATGAAGTTATAGAAATTAAAAATATAAGAACAAGAAAAGCCGGTATGAAAAAAAATATTGATATTACTCTTTGCGTAAACGGGTTGATGCCGATAAAAGAGGCACATGATTTATGCGATAGAATTGAAAAGCAGATTGAGAATTCTATTCAAAATACGGATATTACAATTCACGTTGAGCCTTATAAATAATATTGCCATAAAGTATTAATCCGCTTTCTTTTTTTTAGGAATTAAGTATAATGTTTAAGCTTTATGGTTATAGTAACTTGGTTTTGGTATTCTTTGAATATCGAAAGGAGGGAAATTATGAAACACAATTTAACTATAAAAAAACCTGAATTTGATTTTGATTCCTTTAATCAAGAATTCAATAATTTTCTCAGAGATACTCTTTTTGATACTTCTTTTGCATCGCCACTGCATTTAAAAATGACATCAACCTGGCGACCAGCAATAGAAGTTCAACAAACCGAAAAGGAATATAAAGTTAAGGTTCAGCTCCCAGGGGTTAACAAAGAAGACATTCATGTGGACTTGAACAATGATTTTATGACTATCACGGCCGAAATTAAGGAAGAAAAAGACAAAAAAGAAGCGAGTAAATTACACACTTGCGAAATTCGCTACGGGAAGTATGTAAGAACAATAGCATTTGATAACCCGATAAAAACCTCAGATAGCATTGCTGAATATAAAAACGGTATTTTGACGGTTACGATGCCTAAACAAAAAATAACAAAAACGCAAACAAAACGTTTGACTGTTAAATAAATTATTCCGACACAAAAGGGGCGAAGTTTCTTTCAGAAACTTCGCCCCACCATTATGTTTTTAAGACCATGGTTTAACTAAAAATTTAATAGCGCTGCCCTCAATGTGTTTTTCAAGGGCTGCTTGAATTTCACTAAGCGAAATTGTATCTGTAATAAGTTTTTCAACAGGAATTTGTCCTGATGCAATCAAATCAAGTGCCTGCCTAAAGTATTTTGGAGTATGATGAAATACGCTAATCATTTTAATATCGCCGTAGTGCATTTTTGTAGTGTCAAAATTTACTGTTGAGCCGGATTTGCATCCGCCGAAAAAGTGTACCGTTCCGCCGGGCCTTACCATTGAAAAAATTCTTTCCCAAATTGAGGGAAGTCCGACACATTCAACTGCAATATCAAGCCCCTTTCCTTCTTGCGTAAAATCCATAAATATCTTTTCAGGATTTGGATATTTTGTTAAATCTACGACTTCATCGGCCTGTGAAAAACTTTTGGCAAGTTCCAGTTTTAAAGGATTTCTGCCTGCGGCGATAACCTTTGCACCCTTAAGTTTTGCCAATTTTGCAAACATAAGACCTATCGGACCTATTCCTATTATCCCGACTGTTTGACCGGGCTTAATTTCGGTTCTTTCGACACCATGAACAACATTAGCCAGAGGCTCACAGAAAGCCGCTTTATCAAAGCTTAAACCATTAGGTAATTTTAACATATTTTTTTGAACAATTCTTGAAGGAACGGTAATATATTGGGCATAAGCTCCATTAAGCAAATCAAGATTTTCGCATAAATTATATTCTTCTTTTTTACAGAAAAAACAGTTTCCGCATGGTGCAGAATTTGCTGCTACCACTCTGTCGCCCAGCTTGAAATCTTTAACGTTTTTACCCAGTTGTTCCACAGTTCCTGCAAACTCGTGTCCGAAACCTGAGGGAATTTGTTTTATCAAAACGGGATGTCCGCGCTTAAATGTTTTTACATCGGTTCCACATGTCATGGCTGATTCGACTTTCACCAAAACTTCGCCTTCTTCAAGCGGTTTTATGCTTATTTCTTCGAGTCTTATATCTCCGGGTCCCCAGTATTGTATTGATTTCATTTTCATATCGACTAGCCTACTTTGATGTATGCTTTCATAACTTTGTTTTCGATTGTATCACGAAAAGCTTTTTCAATATCGCAAAAATCGTAAACGGTAGAAATATTTTTAACTTTAACCTTTTTGTTTGCCAATAATTTCATTGCCTCTTTTAAATCTTTTGGCGCAGGCGAGTAGCTTCCAAGAACGGTCAGCTCCCTGTAATAGATTTCGTTGTTCGCATATCCTGAATTTTTCGGGGTACTTGCAAAGACAACGATTGTTCCACCATCTCTGAGCGCCTTTATGGCAAGGTCAATTGTGGCATCGGCCCCTGCCGTCATAAATATAATGTCGGCATCAAGTTTTTGGGTTTTTGAAGAGTGTATTGCCTTGATTTTGAATTTTTTTGCAAAATTAATTCGTTCTTGAATTATATCGCAGCCGTAAACTTCTGCTCCGCAAGCTTTTAGTGCCTGTCCCATTAATAAGCCTATAGAGCCTAATCCTACAACAAGAACTTTTTTATCTTTACATTTACCCCCTCTTTTTATTGCTCTTATGCAGCAGCCCAGAGGTTCGTAAAAAGAAGCTTCAATTTCGGTTATTCTGGGGGGAAATTTAACCGCAACGTTTTGCAAATGTTCTTCTGAAAGATAAATATATTGACTGAATCCGCCCGGAATAATATTTGTTTTTTTAAAATGTTTGCACATGGAATAATTTTCGTTTTTGCAGTAAGTGCATTTAAAACAGGGGATATGATGTGAACTTACAATTTTATCACCGACTTTAAAATTTGTTTTTGAATTTATTTCAACAATTTCTCCGACAATTTCATGCCCCAAAACGGTTCCTTCTTTTGCAAATTTTTGTCGAAATTTAACTATGTCAGAGCCGCACAGCCCGCAGCCTGAAGTTTTTATTATTGCGCCTGAGCCAAGTTTTTTTAAATCGGGCTTTGGTGCTTCTTCTATAACTATTTTGTTTTTTCTAATTTGTGCTGTTTTCATTCTGTCATCGGCTCTATTTCTATTTGAGGTCCGCTTGAGGGCCTTGAAAAAACATAATTTTTTATGGTTTTTACATCAAATTTAGATGCAAAAACCACCGCAACCAAGGCGATAAGCGCAAAAATTAAAAAATATTCAACTACGGTTTGGCTTTTTTTCATATCAGAATTTTATCACAAAAAACATACATTTTATTGCAAAATTTCACAAAAAACTGTATGATGAATATATAATCGTCGAGGATTTTAATGGCAAGAATAAGAAGAGTAAGATATTTTGATAAATTTAAGCTTAAAAAAATGATTTCGTTTTTAAGTTCTGATGCAATAAGTCATTATACAAGCGTTTTTATGAAATTTCCTTTTAATACTTTACACGAAATTTTGCCACTAAGATTTAAGTTTATGCCCGAAACTTATGTTTTGACAGAAAACGGTGAAATTTTGGGGATGATTACGGTTTCGCCGACTCCGGGAAATCCCTTTAGATTGATGATAACAAGACTTTTTCTTGAACAAAATTATTACAATGCGGGAAAACAATTAATCGAGTTTATAGTTGCAAAATACGGAGCAAAAGGCGCGAGTGCATTTGTCGCTTCTATTGATGAATCCCATGGGGAACTTTTGCAGCTTTTTATTGAAGGCTGTGGTTTTAGACATTGCTCAAATGAACAGCTTTGGAAAATGTCCCAATTTCATTTTACAAAAGAAAACACAGCATTTGTAAGGCCGTTTAAGGATTCTGATTCTCAATCAGTGGCAATGCTTTTTAATGATTCGGTTATAACCCATTTTAAACACTCTATCGAAAAAAAGAAAAATGAGTATCAGGACCCTTTATTTCAGGGGTTAAGAAATATTTATAAGCTTAAGTATGTGATCGAAGATGAGCACACAAAAACAGTTAAAGCTTATTTCTCAATTTCTACAACAGACAATATGAACTATATTTTGGATATTACAACTTCCCCTTGGTATGATTGTTCTTATGAAGATATTTTTGCATTTACGATAAATCAAATTAATAAAAGAAAAAAAGATTTTTCGCTTTTTGTAAAACTTAAAAAATATACTGTTAAAGCCGAAATGTTTGAAGAATTTTTGCGCCAAAAAGGTTTTGACTGTGTTCAAACCCACTTGATTTTGGTAAAAGACTTTTATAAGTTGATTAAAGAGCCTGAATCCGCGCTTAAGATAGTAATGTTTAACGAAGCAAGCGAAAAGCCGGTTTTTAAGATGTGATATTTGCGCTAAAATAAATTTATGGAAAAATTTCAAAAACACATGAAAAAATGTTTAAAACTTGCGCTCAAAGGTGACGGGAAAACATCGCCAAATCCGCTTGTGGGATGTGTTGTTTTGGATAAAAACGGGAAAGAAATCTCAAACGGGTATCATAAAAAATGCGGTGCTCTTCATGCCGAAGCCGATGCGCTTTCAAAGCTGAAAGATAATCAAATAAAAGGTTCTACCTTGATAGTTAACCTTGAGTCATGTACGCATTTTGGAAAAACCCCGCCTTGTACTGATTTGATTATTAAAAAAGGAGTTAAAACTCTTGTTGTTGCGATGGAAGATCCTAATCCTGTTGTTTCAGGCAGGGGAATCGAAAAATGCAAAAAAGCCGGTATTAATGTTATTAAAGGTGTTTTAGAACAAGAAGCAAAACAGTTAAATGAAGTTTTTGTGAAAAATATGGAAAAAAAGGCGATTTTTGTCGCGACAAAAATCGCCTCAACTCTTGACGGCAAAATTGCCACCGAAAAAGGTGAATCCAAATGGATTACAAGTGAAAAGGCACGTCTTGAAGTTCAAAAAATAAGAAACCGCTATGATGCAATTTTGACGACAAGCTTGACGGTTATTAAAGATAACCCTTCACTCACCTGCAGAATAAAAAACGGCAAAAATCCTATCAGGATTGTGTTGGATAAGGATTTGAAAACAGATTTCAAATCAAAAGTTTATCAAAATAATTGTGAAAAAATTTATATTGCCATTGATAAAAATACGGATGAATCAAAATTTTGCACTATTCCTGAACATGTTAAAATAATAAAATGCCCTGTGAAAAATTCTAAAATCGACCTAAAATTTCTTTTAAAAAAACTTTTTGAAAAAAGCGTAAGAAGCGTTTTGATTGAAGCAGGCGGAAATCTCAACGGAGAATTAATTTTGCAAGGTTTAACGGATAAAATTTATTTTTTTGTTGCTCCCAAAATTATGAACGATAAAAACGCAATAAATTCGTTTTATGGCGAAAAAGCTTTAAAAATAAATGATTTAGCACAATTTAAAATTTCTGAGGTTAAAAAAACAGGCGAAGATGCTTTGATTATATTTTCCAGATAAAAAAAACGGGACAAATGTCCCGTAAGTCTTGTTATGCTGTGTTTATATGTTTAAGTTAGGAGTTATTAAGCTAAGACTTTAAATATTTCGTTATATATATCAAAATCTTCATAAGAATAATTTGATTTGGCAAAGTCTCTTATTACTTTGCTTATTTTACTGAATATTTTTGAAAAAATATTCTTTTTAGGCATTACGCTTTTAAATTGAACATCTGTCAATTCATAGGTTAAAGATTTTATATCTTTATTTGATTCATTCTTATTGGATAGGAATGAAATATTTTTGTAACTATTTAATTTTATTGGACTAACGGTAATCATTGTCTTTCTCCTTGAGAATTACCATTCTCTTTTTATTAAGTGTTTTACTAACACTTCATCTTACATTTTCATTATGTATCATAAAGAAAAATTTGTCAACCCCCCTTTGTTAATAAAATGTTAAGATTGAAAAATTCAGTAATAATGGGCTATTTACCATAAAGTGCTAAATGTACACTTAATATAGTGGTCTTGAGGCTATGTTTTTATATCGAAACTACCTGATAAGCTAGGTTTTTATTTTTAAAATATAAGACGACTGATTAATTGAAAAATTATCGTTTATTGTTTTTAATGAGTTTAAATCTTTTTCATACTTCCAGCTATTCTTAATTCCAACAGGGCCGTAAGGCCCTTTTCTTTTTTAACTTAAAGGATTATCGCTAGATATTTGCCAACCGTCTTTAAAGATTAAGGCAAAACAGTACCAGCCAGAAGCTGACATTGAATTTTTTCTGCATGTTGACGTATAAGCTGTTCTTGCTGTGCCATCGCATAACCATAGGGCCAAAATAAATTTTTATTTGTATATGCAGAGCCTCCCAAATTGACAATAAAAGTGTCGAGCCCCATAACATTTTGGAGTTTTTTACCGTTTATATCAAATATAATATAAATCAAGTTAGCAGATGAGAGATTGTTATTTGAAGGAAGAGAAGCAAATCTTATGCCAACAATACTGCCATTGGCAAGGGTGAATGAATATGCAACACCATTGCCACTAATTGAATAATATGTTTTGGGCACAGCAATATTGTTATAAAGATAACCCACTTGATGCACACATTCTGAAGCTGTGCTTAGCCCGCAAACATTTATGGTTTTTACATAAGGAAGAATATAGTTTTGTGCAAAATATGTAGCAGCAGCTTGCACAGAAGTGCTTGGAATGTACCAACTGTTGGCATCACTCCCGTTGTCTATTTTTGCTGTTTCATAAGCTTGGTTCAGAATTGTATAAGTTGATTTTAATTGCTCAAGTACTTGTTGCTGCAACAATACCAATTATACCTATGGTTACAAGTATTTCTGCCAAAGTAAAGGCTGTATAATTTTTATTTCCCATTTAAATTTCCTAATTTTGGATTTTTTTCATGGTCGGGAAGGCTATAACCTGCCTTATACTTTGAGAATCGGTTAAAAGCATTGTCAGGCGGTCAATCCCCATTCCCATTCCGCCTGCCGGAGGCATTGCATATTCAAGTGCGTTAATAAAATCTTCATCAATATCGCATGCTTCTTCATCGCCCATTTCTTTTGCTTTTGCTTGAGCCTCAAAGCGGCTTCTCTGGTCAATCGGATCTGTAAGCTCAGAAAAGGCATTTGCTATTTCCCAGCCGTTAATTCTGGATTCAAAACGTTCTGTAAGCCTGTCGTTGTCCCTGTGTACTTTTGCAAGCGGGGATATATCTCTGGGGTAATCTATTATGTGAATAGGCTGAATCAAGTGAGGCTCAACTTTTTCTTCAAAAATTTTGTCTAAAATTTGCCCCCAATTATCGGTTTCTTCAACTTCTATGCCCATATCTTTTGCTTTTTGGGCGGCTTCTTGGGCGGTGTACATGGTATTAAAATCAATTCCGGTATATTCTTTAATCGCACCGAGCATGGTTTTTCTATCCCATGGCGGGGTTAAGTCGATTTCTTTTCCGTCAAAATTTATTTTTGTAGTGCCTAAAAGGTCTTGAGCAACTGAACTTACCATATTTTCTGTCAGCGCCATCATTTCGTTGTAGTCAACGTAGGCCTGATAAAGCTCAATCATTGTAAATTCAGGGTTATGCCTTGTGTCGCAGCCTTCGTTTCTGAAACTTCTGTTGATTTCAAAAATCTTTTCGCTCAACCCGCCTACCAAAAGCCTTTTCAGGTAAAGCTCGGGCGCAATTCTAAGATACATTTCCATATCAAGTGCATTGTGATGTGTAATAAAGGGCCTTGCGTTTGCTCCGCCTGCCTGAGGATGAAGCATGGGCGTTTCAACTTCAAGAAAGCCTTGTTGAGTAAGGTATTCTCTTATTTTTTGAATTATAAGGCTTCTTTTTCTCAAAACCTCTCTTGACTCTTCATTTACTATCAAATCCACGTATCTTTGGCGATAACGAGTTTCGACATCCGTAAGCCCGTGAAATTTTTCCGGCAATGGCAAAAGTGCTTTTGACAAGAGTTTGTAATTTTTTGCTTTTATTGAGAGTTCGCCTCTGGGAGTTCTTCTCATCGAGCCGTAAAACCCTACAATGTCGCCTATATCTATAAGTTTAAGGGTTTTTATCGCTTCTTCGTCCATATTTTCTTTGTGGCAGAAAACCTGAATTTTGCCTGTGGCATCCATTAAATCGATAAACATGCCTGTATTTCGCATTGCCATAACTCTGCCTGCCACAGAATAAAAGTCTTGGGTTTCTTCTCCTGTCGGCAAATCTTTATATTTTTCCTGCAAATCTTTTGCATTAGCATCTTTGTTGTAAGAGTAAGGATAAGGGTTAATCCCTCTGTCGGCAAGCTCTGCAAGTTTTTGAACCCTTGTTTGTCTTATGGTTTCTCTTTGTGATGAATGTTCGTTTAATGTTTCGTTCGTCATAATTTACCTCTTCTGTTAATTATTTTTATTTTAGCATGAAGAAGGCAAAATTACAGTTAAATTTTGTATATTTTTAGTTTAATCCTGCAGGAGTGGCAAGGGGAATTGGTGCGAGTTGAACCGGTTTTGATGGTTTAGGTTGCGGATTTTGCTTTGGAACAGAAACCGAAGAAGGTTTTTTTGCAGGCTGTTCAATATCGGAAGGAAGAACCGCTCCATTTTCTAAATTTGTTAAATCTGTTGCGTTTTCATCTGCTATTTCATCTTCCTCACCTTCGGCTTTTTCTTCTTTTTGTGATGCAGAATAATTTTTTAATTCAATCTTAGAATAATCGAAATCAGCATTTCCGTAAGGGGCGGTTGCTACTTTCATTACATCTCTCCAAATAAGAGCGGGAACTGTTCCTCCTGTAAGGTTTCCTATTTTTGTATTATCGTCGTTTCCTACCCAAACGCCTGTTACAACATCAGGAGTGTAGCCGATAAAACATGCGTCTTTGTAATCGTCTGTTGTACCTGTTTTTCCTGCGGCGGGTTTGCCTATATTTGCCGCAACACCTGTTCCGTTTTTAACTACTGTTTTAAGCATCGCAGTCATTATTGCTGCTGTATTTGTGTCTATCACTTTTGAAATTTTTGCCTTAGGTGCTTGATAAATAACTTGTCCGCGAGAACTTTCCACTCTTTCTATTCCGTATGGTTCAACCCTGTATCCGCCGTTTGCAAAAGCACCGTAAGCTCTTGTTATTTCAAAAAGTTTTACCCCGTTTGAGCCTAAGGCAATTGTGTAATCGTATTCAAGCGGTGTGGAAATCCCTAAAATTCTTGCCATTTGGATTACTGAGCGTATTCCTGTCGATTGGATTACTCTTGCCGCACAAACGTTGGATGATATCATAAGCGCTTTATATGCGGGAATTTTGCCTCTGTATTTGTTGTGATAATTTCTTGGAGCCCAGTCGCCTGCTTTAAAAGGCGCATCTTCAATCAAATCGTTAGGGTCAAGACCTTTTTCAACTGCGGCAGCATAAATAAAAGGCTTAAAGGCCGAACCGGGAGGTCTTACAGCTTGAGTTACTCTGTCATATTGGCTTTTTGAATAGTCTTTTCCGCCGGCATATGCTAAAATTCTTCCGTCTATAGGGCTGAAAGAAAATACAGCAGCTTGTTGTTTCTCGCCTTTTAAGCCCCACCCGTTCATGTTTCTTATTATGGCTTCGTTTGTTTGCTGTTGCGTTTTGTAATCGATTGTTGTTACAACTTTGTAGCCGCCTTGCGAAATTTCTACTTCGTCAAATCCCAGTTTTTCAAGTTCTTTCATTACATAATCGCAAAAATAAGGTGCTTTGTTGAGTGTGTAAATTTCAGGAAGCGGATTTAATTTTAAATTTTCTTTTATAGCCTTTTGGTATTCTTTTTTTGTTATAAAGCGCATTTTATACATTCTTTTAAGAACTTGATTTCTGCGCTCAATTGCTAAATCTTGATTGTTAAACGGCGAATAAACAGAAGGTGCCTGAGGCAGACCTGCCAAAAGGGCACATTCTGCAAGGGTTAAATCTTTTAAATGTTTGTTGAAATAAATTTGTGAAGCTCCTTCAACCCCGTAAGCGCCTGAGCCTAAGTAAACATTATTCAGATACATTTCAAGAATTTTGCTTTTGGGAATGGTTTTTTCTATTCTTGCCGCAATTATCAGTTCTTTAATTTTTCTTGTAAATGTTTTTTCATTTGATAAGAACAAAATCCTTGCAAGTTGTTGGGTTATAGTGCTTGCACCCTGAACCACGTGCCCTGCCAGAATGTTTGCAAATGTCGAACGAATAAGCCCTGTAGTATCATAGCCTCTGTGCTTATAAAAATTCTTGTCTTCTGTTGCTATAATTGCGTTTTTAAGATTATCGGGTATGTCTTTTAAATCAACTTTTGAAAAAGTAAATGCGGTAAAGGTTTTTATTATTTCTTCATCCGAAGAATAAAATTTTGTTACAATATTTGGCTTAAATTCATCCAAATTACGGATAGGCGGAAGCGAAAGCAGATAAACATGAAAAGCCACAATCCCGGCCAAAAGTACCGAAACCACAATAAGTGCAACATTTGCAACATCGGGGTTAACGTTTGTGGATTTTGCTTTTTTGATTCTTTTAGGTACTTGAAATTCGGACATTTTTTCTGATTCCTCTATTGTTTTTTAGCAAAGCGTCTTTTATTCCCTTTTGTCATGCTGAATTTATTTCAGCATCTTACCGGCATACTAAGTTGGATAGATCCTGAAACAAGTTCAGGATGACAGTAAGATTATAAAATATTTAAGAAACTAGGTTATCATGGTAACATATCAATATTATCAGATAAAATCTAGACAAGACAAATTGTAAAGCATGATTAACTTAATATTTAATATCGTAAATGAAATAAAATCTTACTTTGTAGTTGAAAAAACAGAGTATGAAATAATAGGCGAGTGCAAAAAATGCGGCAAATGCTGTAATTATATGTACAGTTTTGATACATATACTGAAAATGAATTTAAATTTATGCAGTTTTTATACCCTGCTTATAAAAGATTTTACATAAAAGGAAAAGACGAGGACGGAAACTTTATTTTTGCCTGCAAATACGTTACAAAAGAAGGTTTATGCTCTGTTTATGATAAACGTTTAAAAATGTGCAAAAGATATCCGGCAAAAAAAATTAAATATCCCGCCAAAATGCACGAAGGCTGCGGATATAAGGTTTTGAAAAAAGATTTTAAAAATTATATCAAAAATTAACTTCCTTGCATGTTTTATTTATATATTATAAAATTGATTTCGGATATTTAAGAAGAGGTTTTTATGAAAAAGATTTTATTCAAATTGGTTTTAGGAATTTTTGCATTGTCTTACGTGATTTTGCCCTCATGCGCAAAGATTTTTCCTGATGTTGCCGATAACCACTGGGCAGCAAGCCAAATTAAAGAATTATCGCAGGCAGGAGTTATTGTCGGATATCCCGACGGAACTTTTAAGCCCGATGCAAATGTCACAAGAGCTGAATTTGCCTGTATGGCAATAAGAGCGCTTAAGCAGGAAAATACAAAAGTAATTCAGCCGGTTGATTTTACCGATATAGATAAAGATTATTGGGCTTATGACATGATTCAACGGGCTCTTTATTTTGAATTAATCTCATGCCCGCCTTCGGGAAAACTTTTCAGACCCGATGATTCTGTTTCGCACGCTGAAGCCTTGACCATGTCTGTTAATGCACTTACAACAGAAACAATAAGCGCACAGAAAGCAAGCGAGGTTTTGAAAGTCTATACCGATCTTAATCAAATTCCTGATTGGTTTTTGATAACCGCGGGCAAAGCAGAAATATTGTCGATGAATGTTATTATTCCAAATACTCCAAGAACTATGAACGCCAATAAACCGGCAACCCGTGCCGAAATTACGGTTTTGTTAAGCAATATGATGGCTCAGGCAAAGCTTAATCCCAATAAAAAACTCGCCGAAGCAATGCGCAAAAAAACAGGTGACGGTTTTGTTATTGAAAATGCTTTTGTTCAAGGAACAGTAGGCACAATCCCTGCAGGTTCAATCGTTCCGATTCAACTTACCGCTCCAATTAGTTCACAAACTTCTAAATTGGGCGAAATTTATCTTGCAAAAGCTCCCGAAAATTATGTTACAAGAGATAAATATATTCTGATTTATAAAAATTCTGACCTGAAAGGCAAATTAATAGACGTCAGAGAAGGTAAACTTTTTATCAGAAACGGTATGTTAATACTTGATAACGACACTCTTGTAACTCCCAATGACCAAACAATTAAATTTCATGGAGTCGGTGAAGTCTGTATGAAGAAAAATTGGTTTGTTGCCTTTTTGAGAAAAGTATTCAAAGGTGAAAAGCTCAAAGTAGCGCCCAAGGGTACTGTTTACGTTAAACTTCTTCAGCCCGTTAAAGTCGATCTTTGCAACGGCTGGATTATTGAGTAGTTAATTTATATTAAATATACAAACGGCGGATTTTTCTTCGAAAAATCCGCCGTTTGTTTGTGTTTCAATTGCCAAATCATGCTATAATTATTTTCATGAAAAAGATTTTTTTAAGTTTAGTGTTTATATTTATTTTTTGCCCGATGGCGTTTTCCGGCGATTACTGTGCGGTTGGAGTTGACCACTTTAAGAAGGGAAATTACGACAAAGCAATTTACAATCTTGAAAGAGCGGTAAAAAATTCACCGCAGAACGTTAATGCCAGATATTATCTGGCGCAGAGCTACATTTTGCAAAAACGCAATTCCGATGCGCTTAACCAATATAACAGAATAATTTTACTGGCGCCCTCATCAGATGCGGCAAGGCTTTCTGTGATTGGAATTTCTTTAATTGAACAATCTTACAACGGAAAGCCTCAGGTTGCAGGGGTGATATTGGCTTCCGGGGATATTTCAGGCTATAAGGATAATTATTTTGATTATGTTGTGACTAGTGAAAATGCTGTTTTCAGATGGAAAAATTTTCCAATAAGGGTTTATATTCAGCCTTATGCACAGCAGGGGATTGTTAAAAAGGCCTTTGACGAGTGGCAGAACAAAACAGGCGGTTTAGTTAAATTTCAATTTGTCAATTCAGCTCAAAATGCTCAAATTTTAGTTGATTTTCCAAAACAATTAGAATCTACATCTACAAAAGAGGCTTATGTTGCAGGTTATTCAAAACCTTATTACCAAGACGGTAAAATTGTCAAATCCGATGTTCACCTTTTAGCGATAGAGCCCGATACCGGAAAACCTGTTGAAAATGATTTTCTTTATTTTTCCGCCCTGCATGAAATAGGTCATGCTTTGGGTTTTAGAGGCCACAGCCCTAATGAAAACGACGTTATGTACGCTCAGTCCAAAGAACCCAAATTAAACCTTTCACAAAGAGATGTTAATACTATGAATGTTTTTTACAGGATTAACGAGAAAGCTTTGCTTGCAAAAGGGGGCGGGCAATCGGATGTGAAACTTCAACAGGCGATGGATTATTCAAAACAATTCCCCGAAAAATCTGTCAGTTGGGCCGGCATTGGAGATATTTACATGAGTAAAAAGATGTATTCCGAGGCGATAAAAAACTATAAAAAAGCAGTTGCAATAGAACCTCAAAAGGCTGATTTATATGCTCTTTTGGGCAATGCTTATAAAGAATCCGGAGATTCCAGAAACGCTTTTGTGACTTTAAAACAGGCTTGCGATATGGATAAAAACAATGAAGCTTATCTTTCGGCTTTTGTTTCTTTTTGTGTGAAAAATAATCAAAGACAAATAGCTGAGGAATATGTTAAATCCTATTTGAAAAATAATCCTCAAGCACTTTCAGGCGAAAAAACAAATATTATATTAAACAACTATAAATAAATATTAAGGATTGTAAATGCTTCTAATCCAGTATTTAAAAGTATTTCAAAAAATGGTCGGTAAAATATTCTGACAAACTAGCAAAAAAAATCTTTATGAGTTTTAATAGAGAGTGGACTTTACTTTATTCAAAATTAGTCGTTTAAACTGCGAATAAATCAAAGGAAACAAGTTTTGTACAAGATGTATAGAAATGGAGTAACTTATGCTAGTAAGAAATGATTTTTCTTATAACGTGCAAAAGAAACAGTTAAAGAGAGATGTGGGTTTTTCTAAAATTCAATTTGGGGCAGATGCAACAAATCCGACACCCCAGCCCACGGTAAAAGTTGAAGAATCAAAAGACAAAGGTTCTTTCTTTAAGGGTTTTACAAATATTTTAGGTGTGGTTTTATGGACTGCTGCCGTTGCGATTCCAATAGGGTTAGCAGTTTCAAAATCTCATCCGGAAAAAGCTTTAAAAAAGCTTGATAAGTTAAAAAAGCAAGGTTCTGCTTTGAAAGAGGGCGCAGAAGATGTAATTGCCAATATCGGTAAAACCCCCGATAAAACGGGTTGGGGCTTTAAGCTTGGAGTATGGGGTGACAAGATAACAAAAACAGGAGAAGAATTAATAAACAACCTTGTTTATGGATTTGGTACCGTCGTTGTAATGCCCCTTGTAATTTTATATAGTCCTTTCGGCAAAAAAAATGCATCAAAAGAAGATAAGTGGTTTACAGTTGCAAGACAGCCACTTTCGTTTGGTACAATGTTTTTAATGCAGCTTACTGCCGACAAATTTTTTAAAGGGGTAGTTCCGGGATTGGTTAAGAAAAATGCATTTGAAAGTAAAGGACTTTTGAAGGCGGATGGAACTTTTATTGATGATTTGGATTATTCTAAAGTAAGATTTAACAGTGAAGTTCTAAAAGAAGATTTTTCAAAAGCTTTTAAAGATGTTACAGGTAAATCTGAAGAAGTTGTAAAAAATCTTTTCAAGTTTAAAGATCACAAGCCGGTTGCTCAGGAACTGAAAAGATTGTTAGAAAATGTCGATGAGAAAACTGTAATAAGTTTGGTTGAAAAATTGGATAATCATTTTCATGCCAAAAATAGAGAAAAAATGCTTACTCAGGGATTGGTAATTGCCACAAACATTCTTTTCTCTGCACCGGTTGGCTGTACTATGTTGAATGTATTGTACGGTAAAATGATGAAATTAAAAAAGACTCCTCAATCTCAAAATCAAGTTGAGAAAGGGGGGCAGAAATAATGGAAATAAGAAATAAAATCAATTTTACGGGATATGATGCCGGCGCTGTAATTAAAGAATTAAAGTCTATAAAAAAAGGTATTAAAGCCGCCAAAAGCGCTTTGTCAAAAGCGACAGATGCGCAGACCGCTTCAAAAATAAGCTTAGAAATAGAAGGTTTAAATTCTAAAATTAAAACAATAACAGGCGATGTAAAATCTTATGTAAAAACACCTGAAAATCAAAAAGAATCTAAAATAATGAACTCTTTGACCCATATAATGCAAAAAATTGCAGGCTCTAAAGGATTTGAAAAAAAGGCACTTGAATCCAAAGGTTTAGCGGAATTGCTTATATGGGGAAATACGGCAAAAGAACTTGTAGGTACCGGAATATATACTGTTCAAGCATTAACAAACACAGATCTTCCGCCCGATAAACGCAAGTTTGTCGGGATGTATGACCTTGGTGTCGGCGTTGCCAGTACAACCTTGGGTGCTATTACCGGTCTTGTTATGTTGAGTTGCCAAGATAAATTTGTTGATTGGATTGTAGGTGGTAAAGCGGCAAGAAATCTGCCAGGTTATGCAAGAGCTTTTGCCGGTATTGCTTTCTTTATTCCTGTTGTGTTCCAAATGATTTTAGTAAAAAGAATTGTGGCACCAATGATTGCAACACCTGTTGCGGGAAAACTTAAAGCTAAATTGGAAGCCAGAGAAGCAGCCAAAAAAGGTACGCCGGTAAAAGAAATTGAAATTAAACCCTCAGACATAACTATCGGAATGCCAAAGGTCGATGACAAGTCACAAGCCACCTTGCCTCAGTCCACAAATTTACTTCAAAATGCAAGAAATTTAAGTATTAAAGCTTAGAAAATATAAATAAAATATAATGGCGGCGAAGTTTAAAAACTTCGCCGCCTCTCTATTTTAATAAAAACTTAATATTCTCGTTTTTGTCAAAAAAAATTGTTTGTAGTACCATGAAATAGTATTGATAATTAAGAAGGAGGATACAGAATCATGTCTGGAAAAACGATAACAGTTGACGGTAACTACGCTGCAGCGCACGTTGCTTATGCTTTAAGCGAAGTATCGGCAATTTACCCTATTACACCATCATCTACTATGGGTGAATGGGTTGACGAATGGGCATCACAACATAAAAAAAACATTTGGGGAACAGAAGTAAGAGTTGCTGAAATGCAATCTGAAGGCGGGGCAGCAGGTGCTGTCCACGGTTCACTTGCTGCAGGTTGTTTAACTTCAACATACACGGCATCGCAAGGCTTGTTATTGATGATTCCTGTTATGCACAAAGCCGCAGGGGAGTTGCTTCCTCATGTAATGCACGTTACAGCTCGTTCTTTGGCGGCTCAATCGTTGTCAATTTTCGGGGACCATACAGATGTTATGGGCTGCCGTAATACCGGTTATGCTATGCTTGCGGCAAATTCCGTTCAAGAAGAAATGGATTTGGCACTTGTTGCGCACCTGGCGACTTATAAATCTAAAGTTCCTTTTTTGCAATTCTTTGACGGATTCAGAACTTCTCACGAAGTACATAAAATTGAAGAAATTTCTTACGAAGACATTGCAAAATTAGTTGAACCTCAATATATTGAAGAATTCAAAAATCGTGCCCTGCGTCCTGAAGCACCAATCTGTAAAGTCGGTGCACAAAACCCTGATGTTTATTTTCAAGGACGCGAAACTGTTAATAAATTTTATGATGCCGTGCCTGATATTGTTCAGGAATACATGGACAAAGTTGCAAAAGTTACAGGCAGACAATATAAACCGTTTGATTATGTCGGTGCTCCCGATGCCACAGATGTAATTGTTGCAATAGGTTCAGCTTGCGAAACAATTGAAGAAACAATAGAATACTTAAACACCAAGCGCGGTAAAAAGTACGGTTTGATTAAAGTAAGATTATACAGACCTTTTGATGTAAAAAGGTTTAACGAAGCACTTCCAAAATCCACAAAACGTGTAGTGACACTTGATAGAACAAAAGAACCCGGTGCAATCGGCGAACCTTTATATATGGATGTTGTTGCAGCTCTTGAAAACAAAGGTGTTAAAATTATCGGCGGACGTTACGGATTATCTTCAAAAGAATTTACTCCATCAATGGTTTTGGCTGTTTATAAACACTCGGAAAACAACGGTTTCCACGGATTTACAGTCGGTATCGAAGATGATGTTACAAATCTTTCATTGAAAATTGAAGAACAGATTGTTACCGAGCCCGAAGGCACTACAAATTGTATGTTCTGGGGATTAGGTTCTGACGGTACGGTCGGAGCTAATAAAAGTTCTATTAAAATTATCGGGGATTACACAAACAAAGATGCTCAGGCATATTTTGCTTATGACTCCAAAAAATCTTATGGTGTAACGGTGTCTCACTTGAGATTCGGGGACAAGCAAATTAAGTCAACTTATTTGATTACAGCACCTGACTTTGTGTCTTGCTCTGCCCATTCATATATAGGCAGATACGATTTGTTAAAAGGAATTAGTGAGGGAGGAACTTTCCTGCTTAACAGTCCTTATTCAAAAGATGAGGTGTTCTGTCATTTAACAAAAGATATGCAAGAAACTATTATTAACAAGAAAATCAAATTCTACAACGTTAATGCAGAAGAATTGATTAAACAGCAGCCCGGACTTCGCGGAAAAGGCGCAAACACTGTTATGATGGTTGCTTTCTTTAAAGTTTCGGGAATTATTCCTTTTGAAAAAGCATATGAGGGCATGAAAAATATGACAGTTAAAACCTTTAAGAAAAAAGGCGATGATGTTGTAAATATGAACCTTGCTCTTATTGATGCAGCGATTAATGCATGTGAGGAAATACCTGTACCTGCGACATTAAGCACTAATTGTGTTGCGGCAGCCAAATTGCTTCCTGATGATGCAAGCGATTTTGCAAAGAAAATCATTGAGCCTTCAATGAAGCAAAAAGGTGATGATATTCCTGTTTCAGCTATGTCAGTTGACGGAGTAATTCCAACATCTACTGCGAAACTGGAAAAACGCTGTATAGCACCGAGAGTTCCTCATTGGAATTCAGAAACTTGTATTCAATGTGGAATTTGTGCTTCAGCATGTCCTCATGCGGTTATCAGAACAAAATTAATTATGCCAGAAGATTTGAAAAATGCACCCGCATCATTTAATACAATTGATGCAAAACCCGGAGAAGGTGAAAAATTCAAAGTTCAGGTTTACTGCGAAGATTGCACAGGCTGCGGAGTTTGCGTTGATCAATGTCCTATTAATATTAATAAGCCTGAAGCACCCGCATTGTCTTGGTCAACAATTGAAGCCGAAAAAGAAGCCGGCGAAAAAGAAAATGAAATTTTCTTTGAAGCACTTCCTGATAATATTATGGGTAAAAATACAACTAAAACAATTAAAGGTGCAATGCTTAGAAAACCTTTGTTTGAATTTTCAGGAGCTTGTGCGGGTTGCGGTGAAACGCCTTATGTTAAATTGTTATCGCAGTTGTTCGGGGAAAATATGATAGTTGCTAACGCAACAGGATGTTCTTCGATTTATTCCGGAACTTTCCCTACAATTCCTTATACAACAAGCAAAGAAGGCAGAGGACCGGCATGGGCAAATTCATTGTTTGAAGACAATGCTGAATTCGGTTTCGGTATGAGATTAGCCGTTGACCAAAACAGAGAAACATTAAAACTTTATATCGACAAAGTTATTGCCCACGAAAAAACTCCTGCAGACTTGAAAGAAGCTTTGGAAGGTGCTTTGGCTCATTGGGATAATTCAAGAACGGAAGAAGCCGTTGAGGCACAAAATAAAGCTAAAGAAGTTCTTGCTAAGTACGATGATGTTGAATGTGCTGATTTAGCCAAAATTATTGAACTTCAAGACTATTTTACCGATAAAACAGTTTGGATTATCGGCGGAGACGGTTGGGCAAACGATATTGGATACGGCGGTATTGACCATGTATTGGCACAAGGCAGAGATGTAAATATTCTTGTTCTTGATACAGAGGTTTATTCTAACACCGGTGGTCAAGCTTCTAAGTCAACTCCGACTGCAGCAGTTGCAAAATTTGCCACAGGCGGTAAGCCGACTTACAAGAAAAACATGGGGCTTATGAGCATGTCTTACGGCTATGTATATGTAGCCTCGGTCGCGCTCGGTGCTGACAGGGGGCAAACTCTTAAGGCATTCCAGGAAGCCGAAGCTTATAAAGGACCTTCTATAATATTTGCTTATTCTCCTTGTATCGCACACGGTATTGATATGAGTAAAACTCAAAACGAGCAAAAAAGAGCAGTTGAAGCAGGTTATTTTCCATTGTACAGATATAACCCCGCCAATGAACAACCGTTTACTTGGGATGCTAAGGACATTAAAGGAAGTTATCAAGACTTTATTAAAAGCGAAGGTCGTTATAAACAACTTCTGAAAACAAATCCTGAAGCAGCAGAGGCTCTTTATAAACAGGCAGAAGAAGATGCTGCTAAAAGAATGGCTGTTTATAAAGCAGTCGGTGAATTGATGAAATAAATTAAATTAATCTAATCTCGGATGGCATAGCCATCCGAGATTTATTTATAAAGGACTAATCATGTTTAACAAAGAAAAATCTGTTGAAGTTATTATTGATAAAGAGAAATGCACAAAATGCGGAATTTGTATCGATTATTGTCACGAATTTTTAGGGAAAGACCAAGAAGGCTATCCCAAATCCATGCCTGTTGAAAATACTCTTGCAGGTTGCATACAGTGCGGACATTGCATGATGGCATGCCCAAATTCAGCTATAGAAATCAAAGGCGAAGATATAAACAGAGAACATTTAAGAGAATTCGGGGAAATCACAAATTTTGAAGAGTTAAACAATTTGTTTTTGAAAAGAAGAAGTATCAGAAAATTTAAAGAACAAGAAATTTCAAAAGAAATTTTAGATAAAATTATTCAGGCATCGGCAACTGCAGCAGTCAGTATCCCTCCATCCGAGCTCAAAGTCCTTGTGATAAGCGGGCAGAAAAAAGTTCAGGAACTTGCAGAAGAAATTGTTCAAGGCATGAAAAAATTTCCTAAAATGTTTAACCCTCTATCTTTGAATTTGATGAAGATTTTTGCGGGTAAAACAACTTACAAAATGTCCAAGGAATTTATTTTACCGCTTTGTAAGCTAACTGTTGATGCAAGAGAAAGAGGCGAAGATTATCTTTTTTACAATGCACCTGCAGTAATTTTATTTTACAGTACAGAATTAAGCGATAAAGAAGATGCTCTTATTGCTGCAACTCAGGCAACACTTGCAGCAGAAGCACTGGGGCTTGGCACTTGTTGGATTGGCTCGTTGGGCGCTTCTTTTGCTCATAATGAAAGTTTGCGTAAAAAATATGGAATTTTAAAAGGAGAAAAAATCGGTTCAGGTTTTGTTGTCGGTTATCCCGACGCCAAGTTTTACAAGGCTTTTCAGCGAAACTTTAAGAATGTAACAGTTATAAGTTAAATTTTGTCGTGTTGGGCAATTTTTTTCTTTTAGCTGTTTTGTAAAAATATGTAGTATATTAATTTTGGGAAGGAATTTTATGACAGGTATCAATAAAGCAACTTTAGAAAAATTAGGTGAGAAGTGGTTTCTTAAGAATGCAGGACATTCTATAGATTGTGGAGCAAACGAAAGCGTGGCAAGACAAATGTTGGGGCAATTGAGACAAATAGAAACCATTAAAACCAAAGCAGAAAAAACACAGCTTATTTCTCAATTTATAGGCCAAGTAAAACAATTACCTGAAATGCTGGGTAAAAAATTTGATAAAACAGTTTAAAATAGTGCCATAAAAGTTAATAAATTTTTTATTTGTGAGTTTTTATTCTATAATTAAAATATAGGGGTTTTGGCGTGGAGTTTGAGCCAAAAAGAGAGGGGTATTAATGGAG
>CAZXID010000010.1:0-61209 GCA_964640325.1 uncultured Muribaculaceae bacterium
ACACTTGTATATATAATAAATCTAAAAGAAAAAAATTGTCATTTTTTAACAAAATATTACAAGAAAGATACACAAATCGCCCGATTGGCTAGGGGAAGAATTTTTTAAATTATAAAATATCTATCGGGTCAACGTCTATGGTTATTTTAATATCTTTTGGCATGGTAATTTGAGAAAGAAATTTTGAAATAAACATGTGTCCTTTTTCTTCCAGTTTGTTTTTAATAATAATCTGAAAACGGTATTTCCCGCTTATTTTTTCAATTACGCAAGGGGAAGGCCCAAGCACGATAAGCCTTTCTGATATACCTTGTTTATCAATGATTGTATTTAGTCTTAGTGCAATTTCCTGTGCAGATTTTTCGGCTCTGAAATTGTTTTCTGAACTTAAAATAAGCCTTATAACTTGAGTGAATGGCGGATAATCAAACTCTTGCCTTGATTTGATTTCTGTTTCATAAAAATCCGTATAGTTTTGTTCTTTTGCACTTTGAAAGGCATAAAATTCGGGATTATAAGTCTGAAAAACGACGCTTCCTGAAAATTCACCCCTGCCGGAGCGGCCTGCAACCTGTGTTAAAAGCTGAAACCCTCGTTCAGATGCCCTGAAATCAGGCATTGCAAAGCTTGAATCTGCAGCAATCACACCTACCAAAGTCACATTAGGATTATCAAGTCCCTTTGCTATCATCTGGGTACCGATTAAAATATCAATTTCCCCTTTTTGGAATCTTTCTAAAAGTTTAATGTGTTCATTTTTTTTAACTAAAATATCGCTGTCAATACGTTCAACTCTTGCATTTTTAAATCTTTCTTTGATAAGAAGTTCAACTTTTTGAGTTCCGATACCGGAGTTTTTTATTGTATCGCTTCCGCATTGTTCACATTGGTCGGGAAAAGTTTTTGTACGGCCGCAGTAATGACATTTTAGGGCTAAATCCTGACTATGCCAAATCATCGGGATAGAACAATTTTCACACTCTATCACATGCCCGCAAGCCTGACACTGTGTATAAGTTGAAAATCCTCGGCGATTTATAAGCAAAATCACCTGTTGACCTTTTTCAAGCGTTTCTTCAATAGCCTTTTGAAGCTGGACCGAAATCACCCCTTTATATGCTTGTTTGGCATTGTTTTGCATGTTTATAACCGAAGTTTTTGCCATAGGCGCATCGTTAAATCTGTTTTTAAGTTCAAAAAGATTTTTACTGTTAAAGGCTTTGTAGTAAGTCCCCACATCAGGCGTCGCGCTTCCTAAGAGTAGGGGAGCATTGTGAAATTCAGCGAGTTTAAAGGCAATTGTTCTTGCATCATACCTTGGCGCCGGCGTTGTTTGTTTGTAGGCACTTTCGTGTTCTTCATCTATGATTATAAGCCCGATATTCTTAAGCGGAGCAAAAACTGCCGAACGAACACCTGCAAGAATTTTTATTTCATCTTTATAAAGTTTTTGCCATACATCGTAACGCTCACCTTCTGAAATATTGCTGTGCCAAATGGCTACGTCTTTTGTGCCGAATTTTTTGGCAAGCCTTTTTGTAAGTTGCGAAGCAAGTGCAATTTCGGGAGCCAAAAATAAAACATTTTTTCCCTGTTTTATAGTATCGTCAATCAGTTTAAAATAAATCTCGGTTTTGCCTGATGCTGTCACTCCGTGAATAAGAAGAGGGTGAAATTCTTTAATTTTTTCTTTTATGCCTGTGTAAATTTTTTCCTGTTCTTTTGAAAGTTTATAAAGTTCTTCTTTTTTGGAAACGCCCAAATTTTCAAGAGGGTTTCTGTAAATTTCTTCATCAGAAATTTTTATGCAGCCGAGTTTTTCAAGTTTGTTTATTGTCGTCCTTGTGGTTTTCGCCAGTTTCTCAAAATCAATTAGAGGCATTTTGCCTTTTTCTTTAAGCAGGTTTAAAATTTCAAGCTGACGATTTGAAATACTCCTCACCCCGGCCTTCTTCAGCAAGGGGCGAGGGAGAATTTTTCCAACATATTCAATATTTTTTTCTGTTTTTGAATTTTTTTCAAGCAACCTCATCGGAATAGCGGTATTTAAAACAGTTATAAAATCGCAAACGTAGTAGTTTGCAATCCATTCAAGCAGTTTTAAGTAATCAAGGGTGAAAAGCGGTTTTTCATCAAGGATTCTGCTAATTTTTTTTGCTTTAATACTTTCGGGCAAATAATCGCTGAAGCCGACCACAAAAGCGTTTACTCCGCCTTGTCTGCCAAAGGGCACAAGGATTGCCTGCCCGATTTGAATTTTTTCTTTCATCTCATCGGGAATCAAATAACTGAAAGTTTTTACCCCAAGCCCTTTTATATTAACAAGAGCAAGAGCGTATTTGTTCAATACACCCATTTATTCCTCATCAATGCTCATGAACTCTTTCATTGCTTCATCAATGGCATCTTTTAATAATTCAATATTTTCAGGAGAACAAGTTACACCTTTTTTTGTAGGAAGCCAGTTTGCACCGTCATCTGTCGTGTAAAAAATTCTCATATCAAGGTAGCTTTTACCTTTATATTCATTTATTGCAATCTGCATTTGCTCAGTTGCACTTCTTGGTATTGTAGCTATTATTTTAGGTTCTTGTGCCATTTCTCTCTCCTTTTAAAATTTTTATACGAAAAAAGTATAACATAAAAAATTAATTCTCTGTTAATCAACAAAATACCTCCGAAAAAATTCTCGGAGGTATTTGTTTTAAAATATTTTTAATGAACGTATTTTTTGATATATTGTTCAGGAATTTTTGCACCGTTTCTTTTAAAATAATTTATTTCATATGCGTTTAAGCAATCTCCTCGGCCGTCCATTGTGCATGCTTCGAATCGCAGCCCATTGGCTTTTCTTAGAACTCCATCGGGGATATTGTATCTGGCTTTTAAGTCACCCCAAGTTTCAGTTTTTGTCGGGTGATATAGGTAATAACCTTTTCTTAAAGTCATACCAAAAAGTTCTATTGCAGGTTGATGAACCAATCTTCCGTTTTCTATATCTGATCTTATGTTTTGCCTGGCTAGAGCATCATTAGATGCGTTGTTTCCTCTATAATTTAAGATAGGACTTGATGTTGAAGTCCTGTTGTTTGTACGGTAAATCGCTGTTGACTGTATTGCCGAAGGCTTTGTTACTCGCATTTCCATAAATTAATCTCCTAACTAAATAATCCCCGTACATATAATAAAAAATTTTCAGTTAAAAAATTGACTTATTAAAAAAAAATGTTAACTAATGTAAAGATAAATAATCAAAAACGCCGCTTATTGATTGAAAAAGTGAGCCCACGTTTATTTTATCATCCAATTCAAGAGTAATTATAGGAATATTTCTTTCAACTCCGGCGTAGGTTCCAAAACTGCCCGGAGTTGAATAGCCTATATCGGAGGAAACGGGATATCCCATAATCTGTCCGATTTTTTCTGCGGTTTCTTTTGCGGGCCCATCGTAATTTACAACCCTGTAGGGCGAATGAAGCGTCAAAATTAAATCAGGCGAATATTCTTCCATAATTTCAAGGATAAACTTTGTTTCTATTTCAGAGGCAGGGCTTTGGCCTCCGTAGAAATTTGAATTTATTTCACAATCGCCGCCGCCCCAATTTTTTGTTGGGAAATTCCTATTAATATCAACTCCGTTAGAGTTTGAACGCGTATTATTTTCAAGCCCGTCAGGGTTAAGGCAGGGAATAAAAAGCAGGCGGTTAAAGTTTTGCTCCCTCGCCCCTTGCGGGAGAGGGTCGGGGTGAGGGGTATTCAAATAATTCTCAATTAAAAATTTCCCTTGGGGCTCATCGCCGTGGACAACACCGATTATTAAGACAGTGAACTGTGAGCTGTGAGCTGTGAGCGGAATATTCTCTTTCTCGGCTTGCTCAACCAAAATTATCTCATGACCGTTTTTAGAATGCGTTTTTTTAAGTGTTTTCATAATAACTCCTTCTATCATTTTGCCATCTCGAACTTGTTTCGGGATCTTACAAGCGTTGTTTATGGGATAGATCCTGAAATAAATTCAGGATGACATAATTTTTGACTACTTAGTAAACAGTGCCTCGATAAAATCATCGGGATTAAAGTCTTTTAAATCTTCCATTTTTTCACCGACGCCTATCAGTTTAACGGGTAATTTAAGCTCTTTTGCCACTGCCAAAACTATTGCACCTTTAGCCGAACCGTCAAGTTTTGTAAGCGCAACCGATGTTAGATTAATAGCCTCTTGAAAAACTTTTGCCTGAGCAAGTCCGTTTTGACCAGTATTTGCATCTAATACTAAAATACATTCACGCAAATTTTCGGGTGCATTTTTATCAATTACCGCCTTGATTTTTGCAAGTTCTTCCATGAGATTGAATTTATTTTGAAGGCGACCTGCCGTATCCACAAGAATTATATCATATTTCTCTTCTTTTGCTTTTCGTATTGCCTCAAAAACAACCGATGCAGGATCTGCCTTATCTCTGCGAACAATTTCGGCCCCCGCCCTTTTTGACCAGATATCAAGCTGTTCTTCTGCCGCAGCTCTAAATGTGTCACCTGCTGCTATCAAAACCTTTTTGTCTTCTTGTTTAAAACGATAGGCAAGTTTACCTATCAAAGTGGTTTTGCCTACACCGTTAACTCCTGAAATAAAGAAAATATTTAATTCATTTTCATTATAATTTAATTTCGTATCGCCGGCATTATGAAGTGTTTTTAAGAATTCTTCTTTTAAATAATTCTTAACCGCAGAGGGCTTGATTTTGTCCTGATTTCTTAGTCTATCGACGAGTTCTGAGGCATAATTTACGCCCAAATCGGCTCTGATGAGTAAATCTTCCATATCATCGAGTACAAATTCGGAAAATTCCGCTTCTTCTTCAACAGCGTTGACAACATTCGCCACAAGTGTATGGGCCGTTTCAGAAACGGTTTCTTTAAGTTTATCAAGTTTTAATTTAAAAAAATCAAACATAATACCTCTTGCACGTCATGCTGAACTTGTTTCTGCATCGCATCAGTGAGCGACCTTGCGACCCTGAAACGAGTTCAGGGTGACGTTATATTTTTAACCTACCCCGTTTTCGACAATGACTTTGGCTAAAATACCATTGATAAAAGACGAACTGTCTTCTGTGGAATATTTTTTGGCGAGTTCAAGTGCTTCGTCTACTATAACTTTCATAGGAGCATCTTTTATGTACAAAAGTTCGATTATGGAAATTCGTAAAATATCTTTATCCATTTTTACAAGCCGCTGAATATCCCAGCCTTTGGCAAATTTTTGAATCTGGGCGTCAACAAAGTCGTGATGTTCTTTGAATTGCTCTGCTATTAAAATCGCGTAATTTTTTACGTCATTTTGGCTTTCAAGCGTTGCAAATTCTGCTATTTCAAGGGCAATAAGAGCTTTTTCGGCAATTTCAATCATTTCGTCAATTCTTCCTGTCATATCAGATGTCATAGGAATAGGAACAGGTAAGTTTGAAACTTCAAGAGGTCTTTCTAAGTTTGTTTCATGATCAGTTTCATAATTTTCAATAAATTCTTTTATATTAAACAAAGCACCTAAGGTAAGTTTTAAATCTTCACCCGCGTTATTTGTGAGAATTCTTACGGATTTGAGTATGATTTCTTCAAAATCGGTTTTTGAATAATTTGTAATTTTTTTATCAAATTGCGAAAAAAGTATCAAAGCTAATTCCCGCGCTGCTCTTCTTGCCTGCATGTTTTTATCCTCATTTGTATTTCTATATTAAGATTAAACCATAAAAAAGCAAAAAGTGAAGGGTGAAGGGGGAGAAGTGAGAATTGAGAGGGTTAAAAGTTTCAGATTGTAGGTCAAGCATAGCTTGACAAAAGTAATGTCAGGAATTGCCAGGCCCACAGAATAATAAACTAAAGCTTTATTTTTTTACCGGCGGGAAGAAATTTTTTAAAATCTTCTAATGACATAACACTTAGTCTTTCGGTAAATGCTTCTCTTACATTTGTTGTTTTTTCACCGTCTTCAAGGTATTGAATGTGTTTTACTTCTAATTTTAAAGAAGATTTAAGTTTGTTTATGATTCTGCCTAAAAATGTTTTTGGGTGTTTTTTTAAATGAAACAATGCCGTAATTGTAACTTTTTTACCCCCGTGAAAACTGCCTATTTTACGGGCGGATGCATCAATAGCATCTATACTTATACGAGCTTTGCGGTATGAAGTTTTTATTTTCCAAAAGTTTTTGCATTGAAGGGTTTTGGCTTATTTTATCTATATCAAGCCCCGCACGATTACTTAAGGTGTTAATAGAGTGACTCAAATTAGTAATGTTTATTTTTTTCTCCTTTATTATTTATAAAAATTAAATTCCTTGAATTTTAAAACTCGTAAAAAAATTTTTTGCTATTTTTAATATTTGTTTTTAATCGTTTTGCTTAAACCTCAATAATTATAAGAGAAATATTACATTTACAGAACTTAACACTTGACTTTTGACATGCGATGATATTCAATGTTTTAAGAGGATAAAAATAGTGAAAAGAGCGATTATTATTGTTATAGATTCAATGGGAATAGGTGCAATGCCCGATTGCAGGGAGTACAATGATGTTTTTGAGTGCAATACGCTCAAAAATGTCTGTGAATTTAACAATGGTCTAAATTTGCTTAATTTAGAAAAGCTTGGGCTAGGCAATATTCAGGAATTTAAGGGCCTAAAAAAAATTGAAAAACCGCTTGGAAAATACGCAACTCTCGCCGAAAAATCCAAAGGCAAAGACACAACAACAGGTCACTGGGAAATAGCGGGACTGGTTTTGGATAAACCGTTTGCAACTTTTCCTCAAGGGTTTCCTAATGAGCTTATCCATGAATTTATAGAAAAAACAGGTTGCGGCGCAATTTTGGGGAATTATCCGGCTAGCGGTACACAAATTATTGAAGATTTAAACGAAAAACACCAAAAAACGCTTTACCCGATTGTTTATACCTCCGCCGACAGCGTTTTTCAAATAGCAGTCGATACGGATATAATTCCACTTGAAACTCTTTATTCTTGGTGCGAAATAGCAAGAAAAATACTTGATGAGGGCAATTGGAATGTTTCAAGGGTTATTGCACGTCCTTACAAGGTAATTGAAGGCAAACCTACAAGAATTTCAAAAGATAGAAGAGATTATTCAATGATACCGTCTAAGCCAACTTTGCTCAATGAAATTAAAGATTCCGGCGGAAATGTAATTGCTATAGGCAAAATCGAAGATATTTTTGCAAAATCGGGCATAACTCATGCTATTCACATAGGAAACAACAAAGAAGGCTTGGAATTAACGCTTCAGGCTGTTAAAGAAGAACTTGATTTGGAAGCAATAAAATATAAAAATTTCAGTTCACAGTTCACTGCTCACTGCTCACTTATATTTACGAACTTAGTTGACACCGACATGCTATACGGACACAGAAATGATGCAAAAGGCTACGGTATGGCACTTGAAGAAATCGATATTTATTTGGGAGAAATAATCAAAAATTTAAAAGAAGAAGATTTACTTGTAATCACTGCCGATCACGGTTGTGATCCGACAGTCGAAGGTACAGATCATACTCGCGAATATGTCCCTGCGCTTTTCTATCATAAAAATATCGTGTCGCAAGATTTAGATTTGATTGTGGGTTTTGATTATATTGCACAAATTGTAAGAGATTGGTTATTGCAGTAATATTTGTTTTTGGTATAATCGATTTAGTAAGCTTTTTGTTTACTTTTTTATATATTAGAATAAGGAGAAATTAAAATGAATGTAAAAATCGAAGACGGATGCATTGCTTGTGGCGCATGCGAATCAATTTGCGAAGCGGTATTTTCTGTAGAAGATACTGTAAAAGTAAATCAAGCAGCTGTTGCTGACAACATTGATTGTGTAAAAGAAGCTGCGGACGCTTGTCCTGTTAGCGTTATCGTTATTGAATAATCGATAATATTTTTAAAAGGGCGAGTTTTCCGAAATTTCGGAAAACTCGCCCTTTTTTCAAGAAAGAAATTATGAAAAATCCTGAAGTTTCAGTTATAATACCGAGTTATAATTACGAAAAATTGATTAAAGAAGCTCTTGATTCGCTTGTTAATCAATCTTTTGATGATTTTGAAATTATTGTGGTCGATGACGGCTCAATAGACAATTCGGTTGAAGTTATAAAAAAATATCAAAAAAAATATTCAAATATTTATCTTTTTACTCATAAAAATAACTTAAATAAGGGTTTGTCAAAGACTGTTCAACTAGGGTTAAGGCACGCCAAAGGGAAATATATTGCTTTTTTGGAGTGTGACGATTTTTGGGAAAAAGATTATTTATTGAAAAAAGTTAAAATTTTTGAAAAATATCCTGATATTGGAATTATTTTCAATGATGTTCAGGAATTTGGGGATAAAAACAGAATTAATCTTTTAAAAGCCTACTTTGAGGAGTGCAGGATAAAATGTAAAAGCAAAATTTACCCTGCAGATATGAGCTATGATACAACTATGCTTGAAATTATTTCTAATTTTTCATCTGCAATGATGAAAAAATCGGTATTTGATAATCTTAATTTTAATACGCCAATAGCGCCTTATCTTGATTGGTGGACTTTTTCTCAAATAACTTATCTGTACAAAGCCTACTTTATGCCTCAAAAACTAACTCATTTAAGAATTCACCCCAAAAGCTACATTTCAAATACAAAAGATAAAATCACAATAAAAGATAAGAAAAAAATGTTTAGTAAGCTTTTGACATTGCTTGAAAGTTCTTCAACCAAGAAAAAATACAAAGAATTACAAAATAAAATTTTGTCGGAAAAAATTAAAAAAACGCATACGGATAAAGATTATAAATCGGATTTTATAAAAAGATTTAAAAATAAAAAAGTTTTTCTCTATGGAGCAGGAACTTTTATGAGCGAAGTTTTAAGCGGGTATGATTTTTCGCCGCTCAAAATTCTGGGCGTTTTTGATGCGGATATAAGCAAGGAAGGAAAAAAGATTTTGGGATTTAAGATTTATCATAAAAGCCAAATCGCCAAGCTTAAGCCCGATGCCATTTTAATTTCGACAAAAGAGCCCGAAATGATTTATGCCCAATTGCTTCAATTTGTCAAAAATTGTGGTCTTGATATTCCGATTATAACAGACTTTTTTAATGAAATTAAATACCATTCTCTTAATAACAGAGATTTGAGTCTTGATGAAATGCTTACAGAAATGTTTTAAATTTATTTGTTTATAAAATCGATAATCTCTCTTGTGGAATAAAAATCATTTATTATAAAAAAATTAAAACCCGTTTTTTCCTTTACGTAATCAAGTGTTTTGCCGTCTAAAAAGTCCTCAGTGTATGGGCGCAGCATTACGGAGGGAATTATAACCACGGGCTGAACGGGTGAATGGCAGAAAGGGTGAATGGCTAAAGATTGGATTAAATCGCCTGAGGTAATAAGTCCTGCAACTGTTATATCTTCGCCCCAGTAATCAGATTTTACGGCAACATAATCAGTCTTTAAGTTTTTTATTTTATTTAATTCAGTGCAAATTTCTTTAAACGCAGGCGCAGCAAGCTTTGATGTCGCAAAAAGCATATTTTTAGGTGCGCTCAGACTCTTTTTAAGTCGTTTTTTTTCTTTTATAAAATCATCAAGTAAAAGCCTGAGTGCCCCCACTCCGTCTTCAAGTTGAGAAAAATCGCCGTAATATTTTTTGGGCGGAATATTTTCTTGCGCCAATGCAAAAAATTCGTCAGAGCAGCAGATATTTAAATGTGATTTAGGCTTCATCCCTATCCCCTTGAGGGAAAGGGATGGGGTGAGGGGTACATTGATAAATTTATCTACAATTTTTATTGTTTCTCGTGCTATTTTTTTTGTAACAGGATATAATTTCCCCTCTTCATTTACCCTTCGGAATTTGGTTATCCCGACCGGTACAATTGCAATAGATGAAATATTTTTTAATTTAGCTAAGTCCGAAAGGGTTTTTTCAAGTTCTTTTCCGTCATTAAATTTTGGGCATAAAACAATTTGGGCGTGGACTGGGATTTCGATTTTTTCAAGCCATTTAAGATGTTTTAAAATATCGCCGGCATTTGGGTTTTTAAGCATTTTAAACCTTAATTTTGAATTTGTTGTGTGAACCGAGATATATAAAGGTCCTAATCTTAGTTTTTCAATTCTTTTTTTATCTGTTTTGCTTAAATTTGTCAAAGTAATATAAGTCCCCTGTAGATAAGAAAGTCTGTAATCATCATCTTTTATATATAAAGTTTCTCTGAGCCCTTGGGGCTGTTGGTCCACAAAACAAAAAATACATTTATTGCAGCAGGGTTTAACTTTATCAAAAACAGCGCTTTCAAAGATTATTCCTAAATCTTCGTCAAAATCTTTTTCTATTTCGATTACTTCAATTTCAAAGTTTTGCTTTTTGACTTCAAGCGTAATAAATTCGTTTTTGCATAAAAAATTATAGTCAATCAAGTCCATAGGTTTTTGTCCATCAATTGACAAAATTTCTTCCCCTGCTTGGATTTCGAGTTCTTGTGCTATTGAATTTATTTCTATTTTACTAACTATTGCGGGCATTTTATTTACTGTTTTCTTTGTCTAAACTTTCAACAAGTGAAATTAAATTATTGTATTCAACTATTGTGTTATCCAAAATAATCCGCTGATAAAAACTTAAAGAATTATAATCGTTCGCAAGAATTTCTTCGGCGCTGTGTTTATGCTCAAAAGCCTTATTTTTAATTATGGAAAACAAAATTTTTCGCTCGTCTTTACCCAGATACGAAGCACAGCAAAGTTTAATTCTGGCATTTGAGGCAAATTGAAGGGGATTATCCGATAATTTTTCAAGTAAAAGCAGATTAAGCTTTTGTCTGCCTTCATTTGTAACGGAATAATAGCCGGATAATTTTCCGCCGTCTGAAATTGCTTTTCGGCAAAGAATAAAACCTTCTTTTTCAAGGCGGTTAAGAGCGGGTTTTATCGCGCCGAAGCTGGGTTGAGAAAATGCCGCAAAATTATCCAATATCGCCTTTAAGACGGCATACATGGTCATTTCTCGTTCAGATAAAACATACAAAATCAGCAACTCAATCATATGTGTATATTAGCATAAAAATAACAGTCGCGGATTTTTTTAAAAAAAATCCGCGACTGTTTTACAAAAAAATTGTTTGATTTATAATCAATCTACTATCATACAAAAAAGAAGTGAAAATATCGTGACAAAAACACTGACGAAAAATGAAGTAGCTGATATCGTTAAAAAAACAAATCTTCAGCATATAGCTATAATTATGGATGGAAACCGCCGTTGGGCAAAGAAAAAGAATTTGCCCTCTGCTGTCGGGCATAAAAAGGGAGTCGATTCTCTTAAAACTGCTCTTAAATCTTGCCATAAATTCGGCATCAAATATTTAACCGTTTACGCTTTTTCAACAGAAAATTGGAACAGAAAACAGGAAGAAGTCGATTTTTTAATGGATTTACTTGCCCAAACAATCAAAAAAGAGCTTAAGGACCTTCATAAAAACAATGTTGTAATAAAGTTTATTGGAGATTTATCAAAACTTAACTCAAAGCTTCAAAAAATACTTTTTGGCGCTGAAGCAACAACAAAAGACAATACCGGCGTAAATCTTCAAATTGCATTTAATTACGGAGCAAGGGATGAAATAGTAAATGCCGTCAAAAACATATCCCAAAAGGTTTTGAATAAAGAAATTTTACCCGATAAAATCACCGAAGAGATAATTTCGAATGAGCTTTATACAAAATCAATCCCCGACCCTGACCTTTTAATTAGAACAGGCGGAGAAAAAAGAGTTTCTAATTATCTTCTTTGGCAGATAGCTTATTCGGAAATTCTTGTAACAGGAGAGTTTTGGCCTGATTTTGACGAGCAGTCAATGGAAGAAGCAATTTTGGAATTTAACCGTCGTCAAAGAAGATACGGGGCATAGCAAAGTTTTATGTTGAAGATAGTTCTTGCGACATCAAATCCGCACAAAGTAGAAGAGATTAACGCTATTTGTGAAAGTTTTGATGTGGAATTTGTTATGCCGCCTAAAGGTTTTGATCCCATTGAAGATGGTAAAACTTTTGAAGAAAATGTGCTTATAAAAGCAAAAGCAGCATGCAATTTAACCAAAATGCTAACTTTGGCGGATGATTCGGGACTTTGTGTCGAAGCACTTAACGGTGAGCCCGGAATTTATTCTGCAAGATATGCGGGCACTCAAAAAGAAAAAATTCAAAAACTTCTTGAAGTTCTAAAGGATGTTCACGAAAATAAACGAAGTGCAAAATTTGTCTGTGCAATGGTGCTTTTGGATAAAAATGGCGAAGTCCTTTTTTCGACCAGAGGCGAGTGTTTTGGTAAAATCGCTTTTCAAGCAAAAGGCATAAACGGATTCGGTTATGACCCGATATTTATAGTCGATGGGGGCAATTCCACTATGGCACAATTAAGCGAAGAAGAAAAAAATAAAATTTCTCATCGTGGAATTGCCCTTCAAAAAATTCTTCATTACATTAATAAAAATTTAATATAAATATGGTATCTTTTTTCTTGATTTTATCTGTTTTTGTGAGATAATTTAATTGTGAAAAAAATCACGCTAAAAACATTTTTATGAATAAAGAAGGAGAAAAAGATGTCAAGTACAGACATAGCCAAAGTTGATTTTGATAAAGTCAATGAAATTATACTCTCATGCGGGCCTAAAAAATCTAACGTAATTGCGATTTTGCAAAAAATTCAGGAAGAATTCAGGTATTTACCCGAAGATGCACTTACTTATATCGGAACAAAAATAGAAGGGCTTTCGCCCGCTACTGTTTACGGGGTAGCGACTTTTTATAATCAATTCAGTTTGGATCCTAAGGGCAAATATATTATTAAAGTTTGTGATGGAACAGCCTGCCATGTCAGAGGCTCAATGCCTTTGCTAACCGCACTTAAAGCAAAGTTGGACTTGAAAGAAGGCAAATTTACAACTGATGATATGATGTTCACTGTTGAAATAGTAAGTTGTATCGGAGCTTGTAGTTTGTCGCCGGCTGTTGTAGTAAACGGAAAAGTTTATCCAAAAATGACAACGGATGCATTAAAAGTAGTTGTAGACACTCTATTAAAACAAGAAAGAGGAGAATAACGATGACCATAATGGAATCAAAACAAGAAGAAGCTAAAAAAAACATAGCAGAACAGGGCACAAGGATTTTAGTTTGTGCAGGAACGGGCTGTGTTGCTTGCGGCGCGCTTGAAATTATAGAAGAATTCAAATCAAAAGGGTTGGACGCACAAACAATTCAATCAAACAAAATTACTGTTGTCCCGACGGGTTGCCATGGATTTTGCGAACAGGGTGTTTTAATTTTAATACCTGATTTAGGAGTTAACTATGTAAAAGTTCAAAAAGAAGATGTTGATGAAATTATAGAAAGCATTAAAACAGGAGTCCCTGTTGAAAGACTTCTTTATGTAGATAAAGATACAGGCGAAAAAATTCAAAAACGTGAAGAAATAAATTTTTATAAAAAACAGAACAGAACCGCACTTGGTAATGTTGGGAAAATAAATGCCGAAGAAATCAATGATGCAATAGCCTTCAGGGGGTATGAAGCATTAGAAAAAGTTTTAACCAAAATGACTCCAGATGAAGTTATCAAAGAAGTTACCGACTCCGGTTTAAGAGGCAGAGGTGGCGGCGGCTTTCCTACGGGTAAAAAATGGTTTTTCACAAGAGCGGCTCAAGGAGACAAAAAATATGTCGTATGTAACGCAGATGAAGGGGACCCGGGCGCATTTATGGACGGCAGTCTTATGGAAGGTGACCCTCACAGATTGCTTGAAGGTATGGCAATTGCTGCCTATGCTATCGGCTCGGATGAAGCATATATTTATGTAAGAGCTGAGTACCCGCTTTCTATCAGAAGATTAAGAATTGCGATTAAACAGGCTGAAGAAAACGGATTTTTGGGTAAAAATATTTTAGGAACAGGATTTAATTTTGAAATTCATATTAAAGAAGGTGCCGGAGCATTTGTTTGCGGAGAGGAAACAGCACTAATAGCTTCAATCGAAGGCGAACGCGGAATGCCGCGCTCAAAACCTCCATTCCCTGCCAATAAAGGTCTTTTCGGAAAACCGACGCTTATCAACAACGTTGAAACCTATGGAAACGTTGCGGGGATTTTATTAAACGGAGCAGGCTGGTTTGCGGCTTTTGGTACAGAAAATTCCAAAGGTACAAAAACTTTTTCACTGACAGGTGATATTAATAACACAGGACTTATTGAAGTTCCTATGGGAATAACTTTAAGAGAGATTATTTATGATATCGGCGGTGGACTGCTCGGCGGTAAAAAATTTAAAGCCGCACAAATTGGGGGTCCATCCGGCGGATGTTTAACAGAAGAACATCTTGATATGCCGATGGATTACGATAACCTTACAAAAGCTGGAGCGATGGTAGGTTCAGGTGGTCTTGTTATTATGAATGAAGATACCTGCATTGTTGAAATCGCACGTTTCTTTGCAAGTTTTACCCAAAGAGAATCTTGCGGAAAATGTGTTCCTTGCAGAGAAGGTACAAAACAAATGCTTGCGATTCTTGAAAAAATTGTTGCAGGCAAAGGTGAAATGAGCGATATTGATATATTGGAAGAATTGGCAATAGCTGTTAAAGACGGTTCGCTTTGCGGATTGGGCAAAACTGCTCCAAACCCGGTTCTTTCGACTTTAAAATATTTCAGAGATGAATATATAGCCCACATCAAGGACAAAAAATGTCCTGCAGGCGTTTGTACTGCAATGAAGAAAATTGTTATTAACGATAAATGTATCGGCTGTACAAAATGTGCAAGAACTTGCCCTGTTGCGGCAATTACAGGAAATGTCAAGGAACAGCATGTTATTGACCAAGATAAATGCATTAAATGCGAAGCTTGTATAGGTGTATGCCCTGTTAAAGCAATAATTAAGGAGTGAATAGAAAATAGTAAATAGTAAATAGAATTGAAAAGGAAACATAAAAATGACAAATACATTATTTATTGACGGAAAAGAAGTTGAATTCAGCGATGAAAAAAATCTTCTTGAAGTAATCAGAAAAGCAGGAATGAATGTTCCTACATTTTGCTACCGACCCGATTTAACAGCGTTCGGTGCTTGCAGAATGTGTGTTGTGGAAATTGAGGGCAGAGGAATTCAAACTTCTTGTACTATGCCTCCTGAAGCTGGGTTAAAGATTCATTTGAACACAGAAAAAGTGAGAAGAATCAGAAAAACCGTTTTGGAATTGCTTCTTGCAAATCACGATAGAGAATGTACGACTTGCGAAAAATCGGGGCATTGTGAACTTCAAAAATACTCTGAGGAGTATGGGGTAAGAAACATTAAATTTCCTACAATCAAAAAGGAAGACTTTTTACCTCTTGATACATCAAATCCTTCAATTGTTCGTGACCCTAATAAATGTATTCTCTGCGGTGCTTGTGTAAGAGCTTGCGCCGAATTCCATGGGGACAACCATGCTATTTTGGGCTTTGCAAATAGAGGCTCAAAAACCAGAGTTCAACCTATGGCAGGACGCGATTTTTCTAAAACAGACTGCATCTTGTGCGGTCAATGTCAGGCAGTATGCCCTACAGGTGCGCTAACCGTTGTTTCTGACGTGGATAATGTTTGGAATGAAATTAACAACCCTAATAAAAAAGTTGTCGCACAAATCGCACCTTCAATTCGTGTTGCGCTGGGTGAATTGTTTGGACTTGAGCCTGGAGAAAATTCTATCGGAAGAATAACAGCGGCACTTAGAAGAATAGGTTTTGATTTGGTTTTTGACACAAACTTTGCGGCAGACTTGACCATTATGGAAGAGGCATCTGAATTTATTGAAAGAATTAAAAAGGGTGAAAATCTTCCCATATTTACCTCTTGTTGTCCGGCATGGGTTAAATATGTAGAGCAATCAAGACCTGAATACATGAAAAATCTTTCGACTTGCCGTTCACCTTTATCAATGATGTCACCTGTATTAAAAGAATTATTGCCAAAATATTTTCAAAGTTATACGAAAGAAAATACTGTTGTAGTTTCAATTATGCCTTGTACGGCTAAAAAATATGAAATCAAAAGACCCCAACTTCAGCATGAAGGGGAACCGGATTCTGATTATGTTTTAACTACTCAGGAATTAGGCAGAATGATAAAAGAAGCCGGTGTTGATTTTAAAAATATTGAACCGGAAGAAGAAGATTCACCTTTCGGTCAATACACAGGGGCAGGAACCATATTTGGAGCATCAGGCGGTGTTGCAGAAGCTGCGGCAAGAACCGCATATGAATTTGTTACGGGTAAAACTCTTTCTGATGTTGATTTAAAACCGATGAGGGGCGTTGATGCTTCTAAAAGAAGCAAAGAAATGGAACTTGACCTAAACGGACTAAAAGTCAAAGTCAGAATCGTTTCAACAATAGCTGAAGCAGAAAAAGCACTTAAAGAACTTGACAATGGTACGGCTGATTTCCAAATGCTCGAAGTTATGGCATGTCCCGGCGGTTGCGTAAACGGTGGCGGTCAGCCTTACAGCTTTAATGATACAACGATTAAGCAAAAACGTGCAGCTGGATTGTACAAAGAAGATGCGGGGCTTAAATTCAGAAAATCCCATGAAAACCCCGACATTAAAAAGCTTTATGCTGAATTTTTGGAGAAACCGGGTTCTCATAAATCTCATGAATTGCTTCATACTCATTACGAAAATAAATTTAAAGGCTCTTACAGAGATTTGAAATAACCTAAGAGTAGTTGAAAGTAGAATAGGGCGGTTTTTATCTTTGATAAAAACCGCCCTAGCTTATTGATTTATTTATAAATATAAACATCTTGAGCTAATTTAATTTCAAATTCGCTTCCTTCGTGAATATAAACAGAGCCTCCGCGGGTAAATACAGCAACGGCGGGTGCAGCAATGACGTTGGCGCCAAAGGCAACAAAACCGATGAATAAAGAAAACGGTACAAGAATTATCCCGGAGCCTTCACTTGCTAAATTTCCGCTGACTCTAATCATTTTTCCGAAGAAACTGCAACCTGGTTTTGCCGCTGAAACAAGTCCTTTGCGGTATTTCCTTTCACCTTTTATGTTGTTAAAAAATATTTTTTTGAAATTAACTTTGTTTACATAAGCATCTATAGGATAAGTTCTCCCGTCAATATTCATTGAATTAAAGCGGATTACCATAAGCCCGCCGTTGCCTGCAAGTTGTGGCTTGTGGACATCAATCATTTCGCCGCTAAAAACTGTACCGGATGGGACTGTAAAATAAGTTGTGCTGACAGGATACCTTGAGATAAGTTTAACATTAAGCCCTTTTCTTGAACGATCAGAAATTGAGGTAATCAATTTTCCTTTAAATTTTGTTCCTTTTTTTAAAACGGCATAAGCTTGAGGACTTGTTGTTTGATATGGCTTATTTTGATAGGTTGCAGGAGGAGATGTTTGTCGTTTTGTTTGTATCGTAGGGGGTTGTTGGGGCTTGGTATTTTTGACAGGATATGAAAAATCTTTTTCTTCAATTTGGTTTAAAGTTTTTGGAAGCGGCGGTAAAGCCATGTCTTGTTCGATTTTTGAAGGATTATAATTTTTTCTGATTTCTTCATCAACAGAAGTATCCAATTCCAAAGCAAAAGCGGGCATACATAATACAGTAAATAGTAAATAGTAAATAGTAAATAGACGTAAATGAGCAATAGTGCAATTAATTAAATTTGTCATATGTTTTTTATTAATCCTTTTCACTTTTATCTTTCTTCTTCTGTCATCCTGAACTTGGTTCAGGATCTATCCAACTTTTACCGGTAAGATGCTGAAATAAATTCAGCATGACAAATTATTTAATCATTTTTCAAAAGTTCATTAATCGCTTTTGCTGCTTTTTTGCCTGCTCCCATAGCATTTATTGCATTCGATTCCCCTGCCGGCGCGACATCGCCTCCTGCATAAATTTTTGCAATAGAAGTTTTGTTTGTATCTTCTTCTATTATGATATAGCCTCGCTTGTCTGTTTTTATCTCAATTCCTTCGGCTCGGGCAGATTTTTGTATAATCGGATTAGGCCCTGTGCCGAGTGCGACAATTATTGTGTCAAAGTCCATTTCTACAAATTTTTCGGTAGAGACTGGTTTTTTCCTTCCGCTTTCATCGGGTTCTCCCAATTCCATAACTTCAAGCTTCATTGATTTCACATGACCTTCTTGACCAAAAATTTCAACAGGCGAGTGAAGAAGTTTAAAAATTATTCCTTCTTCTTTAGCATGTCTGATTTCTTCAATACGCGCGGGAAGCTCAGCTTCTGTTCTTCGATAAATAATGTAAACTTCTTTTGCTCCTACTCTTACGGCTGTTCTTGCAGAGTCCATGGCAACGTTTCCGCCGCCTATTACCGCAACTTTGTTGCCGATTTTAAGGGGGGTGGGGGTGTGTTCTTCGTGCGCTTGCATAAGATTTACGCGGGTTAAAAATTCGTTTGCCGAATAAACTCCGTTTAAGTTTTCGCCTTGGATTCCCAGCATTTTGGGCAGGCCTGCGCCCGAGCATATGAAAATAGCATCAAATCCGTCTTCTTCAAGTTGTTTTAGAGTAATTGACTTTCCCACAATAACGTTTGTTTTAAATTTTACTCCGATTTTTTTGAGGGTTTCGATTTCTCTATCTAAAGCTTTTCTTGGAAGTCTGAAAGGAGGAATTCCATAGCGTAAAACGCCTCCAAGCTTATGCAGTGCTTCAAACACCACAACTTCATGCCCTTCTTTTCTTAAATCCGCAGCAGCGGCAATTCCGGCACAGCCCGAACCTATTATAGCGACTTTTTTGCCCGAAGCTTTTATTTCGGGAGTTTTTGCAGAAGTATTATCCCCTACATATCTTTCCAGCGCACCTATTGCAACGGGTTTTCCTTTTATTCCCAAAACGCAATTCCCTTCGCACTGCCGTTCTTGAGGGCAAACTCTGCCGCAAACAGAGGGCAAAAGATTTGTTTGTCTTATTATATCGCCTGCTTTTTCAAGATTCCCTTCTTTTATAGCCAGAATGAATCCAGGAATATTAATATTGACAGGGCAGCCTTGGACACATTTTGCATTTTTACAATTCAGGCATCTTTGGACTTCAAGCTTAACTTGTTCATTTGTAAGATTATTTTCAACAGAGTCAAAATTACTTCTTCTTTCTATTTCATCTTGCTCTTGAGGCTTTTGTCTTTCTATCATCAACTTTTCTCCCACCTCAGTTTACAAAAAAAAAATCTTTTGGGCAAATCGTTAATCTGAAATTGCTTTCCATTTTTTTGCAACATCGTCTAAAACGGTTTTTGTATCGGCATTATTAAGCAATATTTCTTGAACAGCTGTGTTTATAAGCAGATTAATTTCTTTTTGCCCTTTGCCCTGCCTTAAAACCGGCTGAACCCTATTAAGCTGTCTTGCACTTATCACTCTTGCCTTTGAAATCAAATCATTTTCGTCATATTTTGTATAAAATTCATTTTTTAACGTTTTTTTATTTGTGGCAAGAACATTTGTCAATTTTGCCAGCTTTAGCTGATTTTTATCATTTGTCAGAAATAATGCAAATTTTAGCGCATCATCCTGTTTTTTTGATTTTAAAGGTATAACAAGGTTCATCAGAGAAAAATCATACTGCCCTAAAGCGCCTGTAAACTGGGAAGATACATCAGTGTTTTTGTACGTGGAAGGGGCATTTTCTTTAATCATGTTTAAAAAATTAGCACCTGCTTGAAAAAATACAATTTGATTAGACATGTATTTTTCTAAAGCTTCTCTTTGGGTTTGTGTTACGGTTTCTTTTGGAATTAAATTGCTTTTATACAGTTCTTTATAGAAATTAAAAACATCAATTGCTGTCTGAGAATTAATTTTGTCGGCAGAATTTACACCGTACTTGTTTAAAATTTTGAGCATGGTGTCATTTTCGGTTATGGTCGGCATAAATACGTAAGCGTTTGTATTTGCCCTTACATCTGGTGCAATAGTCCATATTTCTCTGTAATTCCGCGGGAAAAGCTTAACTTTTGATTTATTAAATAAATTTTTGTTATAAATAGTTACCGCAGATGTTGCATACCAAGGAAGGGCGTATAATTTCCCTTTGTATTTCAATGAATTGATTATTTCAGGGCTGAATTGTCCGGTTTTATTCATACTGATTTGTTCTAAGGCGCCTTTTTGTGCCAAAATTGCAGAAAAATCAGGATTCAGATTTATCAAATCAGGAGGATTGTCGCTTAAAATCGCCGCTAAAGTTCTTTTTTCGCCTTCTGAGAAAGGAACATCAACCCACTTAATCTTAATTTTTGGGTTCTCTTTTTCAAATTCTGTTATGACGCCGTTCATATAAGGCGTAAAGTCTGCCATTTGCAAAGTCCAGAAAACAAGTTTATTTTCTTCGGGCGATTTTTTTGCTTGCAAAAAAATCGCCCAAAGAAACAATATAACTAAGACTAAAATAATATATTTTTTCATTCATTTCTCATTTTGTCATCCTGAACTTGTTTCAGGATCTATCCAGTGTAAAACGACGGAAAGATGCTGAAATAAATTCAGCATGACATTACGTTATACTAAATTTATATGTTAAAATTATACTATGAATAATTTATTTACGGAACTGGAAAATCAAAACAAGCAAATTCCGCTTGCAGATTTGCTTCGTCCTAAAACTATCGAGGATTTTTTGGGTCAGAGTAATGTTGTTTCAAAAAACAGCCCGCTTTTAAATCTTCTTAAGTCAAATAGGCTTTTTTCAATAATCCTTTGGGGTACACCTGGCTGCGGAAAAACGACTTTGGCAAGAATAATTGCTCTTCAGACAAATTCTCAATTTATTGAAATTTCGGCGGTGACTTCAGGCGTAAAAGATATTAAAGAGGCGGTTGAAAGTGCAAAAACGGCACTTAGAAGTGGCTTAAAAACAATTTTGTTTATTGATGAAATCCATCGTTATTCAAAAACTCAGCAAGATGCGCTGCTTCCACACATAGAAAACGGAACAATTTTTTTAATAGGCTCGACCACAGAAAATCCTTCGTTTCAGGTAATTCCAGCTCTGCTTTCGAGGGTTCAGGTGATAAGACTCAATTCACTTGACGATGTAAGTGTTAAAAATATTGTGATAAAAGGTTTTGATTATTTAAGTCAAAATTACCAAAAAATTAATTTTGACCAAAAAATAATTGACTTCATAATTAACCACGCAAGAGGCGATGCCAGAGCCGCTTTGAATTTAGTTGAAAATGCCTATTTCGCAAGTGATATTGCAGATAATCAAAGAAATTTAAGCATAGACACTTTAGAGCAAATCTCTCAAAAAAGAAGCACAAGATATTCAAAAGATGAACACTATGACTGTGCTTCGGCTTTTCAAAAAAGCTTAAGGGGCTCTGATGCCGATGCTGCAATTTATTACCTTGCAAAAATGATAGCATCAGGCGAAGACCCCAGATTTATTGCCAGAAGATTGATAGTTACGGCCGCAGAAGATGTCGGGAACGCCGATACAAATGCGCTTGCAGTTGCAATTAATGCTTATAAGGCGGTTGAATTATTGGGTTTTCCTGAGGCAAGGATTCCGCTTTCGCAAGCGGTAATCTATGTCGCAAAAGCCTCAAAATCAAATACAACGGTTTGCGCTATAGACCAAGCACTTTGCGATATTGATAACGGAAAAGATTTTCCGCCGCCGATGCATTTGAGAGATTCACATTACAAAGATGCTTCAAAATACGGCTTCGGTGAAGGTTATGTCTATTCGCATTCTGCGCCCGAGCGGTATCAGCAATTTTTGCCAGATGAACTTGTAGGCAAAAAATATGTTAAAGATGAACCAAAACTAAATGTCTGCCCTAAAAACAAAGATTATAAAAACGGACTGGAAAATATTTAAAACAAAGGCGGCGGGTGATTTCTTCACCCGCCGCCTTTGTTAGTTTTAAATTTTATACATCAATTATTAATTTTTGGGGTATCTGTTTTACATCTGTTTTTGTAGCTTTAACAACACCTTTGCTGAGTAAACCGGCGATTTTTTTAACCACTTTTGCATCAACCCAATCAGCGGCTTGTGATACTCGGCTACAGACTTTTTCCATAAGTTTTGCATCCGGCGCCAAATCTTTTATGGCTGCTGCTTTATTGACTTGAGGAATCCATTTTTTGGCTGCAAGTAAAGATCCTGCTATAATTGCACTCCATAAAACTAATTTACCTAAAGTTTTTATAATACTGCCTTTTTTCTTTGGCTGATTGTTTGCATTTACAGGTGTAACTGCTCCTGTGCCGCTATAAAGTCCCGGATTATTTATAAGCTCAGGCGTAGCCTTATCTAAGGCTCGTGCTTTGAATGGAACACCGGTCACTCCTGTTACTGAATTGGTCATAAAAAACCTCCTTTTACACACTTTATATTTATTATAAGTTTTTTTTAATGAATTTTTTGATAATATTTTTAAGATTAAAAAAATAATGTTACAAAAATTAATATGATTTTTGGAATATTTTTTATATTTTTGTAATCTTATATTGTAGGGGGATATTAATTATGAGTATACTTAATAAAAATATAGTAAAAATTACGTCCGAAGATTTAAAAGATGCAACTTTATCTTCGGCAAGTTTTGCCGGTGAGACTAAAAAGCGTGCTTTTGCAAATATATTAGGCGCAAGGCTTGCTATAAAGCTTCTTTTTTCAAAAAAAATCGAAGCAAACAATATTTATAGTCTTTATACAATACAAAGTGTTTTGAAAGCTTTAGACGTTTCCGATATTTACTTTGAAAATATTAAAATGGATGTCAGGCTCGTTTTTAATAAAAATGAAATTTTTGTACCCAAAAGTCATTTTGAAAATTACATTTTGCCAGACCTTTATATTCCTTTGCTTTTGAAAAATGACATGTCTTCGGCTGAAATTCTCGGATTTTTTGAACCAAAAGACATAGATACAAATAATTCTAATAAAGATTTTTACTTTTTTGAAGCGGAAAAACTTAGTAAACCGGAAAATCTTAAAAAATTTATCAGTCTTTTTATCCAAAAAACTCCTAAAAAATCCAAACTTGAAGATCTTCAAAAATCGGAAGGGCTTTTCGGGGATTTTATTGATGATGAACTTCCACAAGAAGATAAAACATTTTTAATTAAGCAATTGAATAATAACTTATATTTAAGAGAAAAGCTTGTTGAGTTGGAAAATTTCGAATTGTTATCCGGTAAATCCATTTCAGAAGGAGTTTTTACCCATGATATGGTTTTTGAAGCAATTGAAGAAGAAAAGATTACTGAAAGTGAAGCAGAAACTGTGCCTTTAGAAGATTTGGAAGCTCCGCTTGAGGAATCAGCAGAACTGATCGAACAAGAAGCTGTCAAAGATTTTCAAGAACCTTTAAATGAAGAAATTGAAACTTCGGATTTGGAAAATTTTTCAGGACAAGAGTTTTTGGTTGAAGATGTTGCTTCACAAATGCCTGAGCAAATACAGGACTTGCCGGACTTTACTGAAGCTGGATTAGAGCCAGAAGAATTCAAAGAAGAATTGGTTTCAATCGATTCTCTGGTGACTTCTGAGGAGATTGAAACATTAGTACCTGAGCAACAAGAAAATGATATTTCATCCGAAGAATTTGATTTGGGGATGTTTGATTCTGATGAAAATAAAAAGACCGAAACCGATAGTTTGGGCTTAGATAACAATGAAGATTTAGATGAGCAAGTTGAAAAAATAATTTCTAAAAGCTCTGGTGTAACCGATTCAGATAAAGAATTTGAGAAAGAAGATTTGAAATCTCAAATAGATGAGCTTTTGGAAGATTTGCATGAACATGACGAATCTGTCCTTAGTGAAATTGAGATTATAGAAGATTTGGTATCATCAAGTAAGGATAAGACAGGCGGCGTGTCAGAATTGCCCGAATTTGAGACAGCCTCTGAGGATGATCTTGAATTTATTACTTCTGAGTCTGAGCCTGAAGTCGAGAAAAAAGACAAAGATTTGATAAATATTCTTTTTGAAAAAGAAAACATTAAAGCAACAGACGATATGGATATTTTACCAAGTTCTTCGGAAAAGGGAAAAATACCCAAAGTAAATCTTAATAAGAAAGTTGTTATAGCAGCATCTGTTGTCGGACTATTGTTGGTTGCAACAGTCGGTGGTGTTATCGTGACTAAAAATAAAGCTCAAAATGATAACTTGCTTGTTAAAAACGATATGAACACAACGCTCCAGGATGTGCCGGCTGATAATTCAGTACAACAATACTCTGGACAAAATCAATATATTCAAGATGTTAACATGCCTTCTGCTCCGCCTCCGGGGCAATATCAAAATCAAGGCAGGGATATGAGTAAAGCTGTTTCGGATGCATTTTTGTCTACCCCAATAAATGCTACAATTTCAAAAATTGCCTGGGAAGCTCCTGAAGATCTTGCATATAGCGACAGTTTCAGAAAATACTTACAAATGGCGGGGAAAAACTTAAAGCTTACTTTGCAGAATGACCTTTTACTCTCTTCTGAGATGGCATATTCCAACAAAGTTATTGTTGATATTTCAATAAATAAAGGAGGAACTATAAAAGATGCCAAAATCAGTGTTTCAAGCGGTTCAAAACAAATTGATAATATAGTGTTACAAAGTGTTAAAGAAACTTTGAAATACCTAAAAATGCCTGCTGACGAGATTCAAGGCTCTTCTGTAGACTTGACCCTTATCATAAACTTCTAAATGTGCTATCATTGTGTTATAGTATTGTAGGGTTATCTGTACATGTAGAAAGACTTTGAAGTGGAATTAGCGCAACACAAGCTTGAGTTAATAAAGAAAATTATTAAGTCAGATAAAAAGTATTTAAATAACGAAGACTTGTTTGAAGATTTTTTCAGTGAGTCTTATAAACGTTCGTTTTTAGTGGCAAAAACTGTTGAAAATGAAACCGCGCTTGAAACGTATCTGAGAAAAATTGTGACCACTTCCATTGTTGTGGTACTTAAGGATTCGGGTAGAATTCAGAGAACTTCGGAAGGTTTTGTGCCGATTAAAGAAGAATCTTTGGATGTGGTTGTTCAACCGGTTGCCGAAAATAAATATTCAAATATACAAATATCCTATGACATAATTGATTTAAGCGGAAGCCCTGAAGAAATATCAATTAAAAAAGAAACCTTACAAACATTGGTCGATGCGGTTAAAGCGGCGCATAAAAAAAATCCTTCAAAGCAGTATTTGGAACTTTACGATTTAAGGTATACAAGGGGTTTGAAGCAAAAGCAAATTGCTCAGGAACTCAATTTATCTCAGTCTGAAGTTTCAAAAAGGCTTTTGGAGCTTATGGAACACGTAAAATCAAAATTCAATCAGGATTAATTTTGGTTGCGGGTAAAATTTATGATATGTCCCAAATGTAAAAGAGAAATACCTGAAAATTCCCTAAAATGCACTCATTGCGCTTCAAGGATTGCGTCTGTGTGCAAAAAATGCCATGCTTATAATTCAATTTACAATCTTAAATGTGTAAATTGTGGCGAGGAATTGTTGAAAATTTGTCCTTCATGCAAAGGCATAAACCTTCCTAATGCTCAGATGTGCAGAAAATGCGGTATTTATTTTACTCCAAAAAGTGAGCAAATTCAGGAAGCAGCTAAAACAGAAACGGTAAAATCGGTTGAAAAAACAAAACAGCCGGAGCTTGTCGAGGCTAATTTGTCCGAACAACAACCCCATCAAGAAATTAATCTTCAAGAAAAAGAGCAAGAGTCGGAGAAAATTCAATATAGTGCAAATTTTCAAAGTCAGCAAAACGCCAAAGAAGCAATTGTAAAATCGCTTATATCCGGAGAAACCAAAATAATTTCTCTCAGCGGAGATAAGGGTTCGGGCAAATCTCTTGTTTTGAGAAGCGCAATTCATTCGCTTAGAGAAAACCCTATAACTTGGCTTTTTGGAGAGTGTTCAAATACTTCTCAGATTTCGCCTTGCGGGTTGATTCAAAATATTCTTTTGTCTTTCTTTAATATTACAAATTTTTGTTCTGACGGGTTAAAATTAAAAAAAGATTCTCAGAAATTTTTTCATTCTGAATTTCCTACGCTTACTAATGATGAGGTTTTTAGTCTTTTAAATTTTTTATATCCTACAAACGGAGATTATTTTGAAAACATTTTAATTAACAAAGAAAAAACTTTTGCTTTTTTGAAAAAGGTGTTTCAAACAATTATAGATAGCAGCGAAACCGTATTTATAATCGAGAATTTTGAAATGATAGACGGAATGTCTTATGAATTTTTGCACCAATTGCTTGAGCCGGATTTTGTTTCTCAAAGGTTTAAAATTTTCCTTACTTATAATGAGCTGAGGCCGGCAAAGGGCTATTTTTATAACAAAACTCTTAATGACGTTAACTATTGTGATATTTCACTTTCTCCTTTTGATTTGCCTCAATCAAAGACTTTTATTAATCAGTATTTAAAAGAAAGTTCAACTTGTTCTGAAGAACTTAAGGAAAATATTTTTGAATTAACAAAAGGAAATCCCGCCTTTTTAGAGCAAGTTTGCTCTTTTATGAATGAAGTTTATGAAAAGTGGCAGAATTATAATTTCAACTATCCGTATTCGTTTAGCGAAACTGTAGGGTTGAGGCTCGATAGCCTTAAGCAGGAGGCTCCTGCTGCTTTTGAAATTCTTGCTGCAGCGTCTTTGCATGGTACGAAATTTTATCCTTCAATTTTGAATCAAATTTTTGAAATCAATGAAGAGGAGTTTATTTCTTATTTAATTGAATTACAGAAAAGGAATTTTGTTTCAAAAGTCAATGATTTTACTTATGAAATAAAAAATTCAATGCTTTGGGAAGTTATCTTCGATTACTTTAAAGGTAGTGAAACAGTTGCAATATTTAATGAAAAGTTGTTTTCAATATATTCTATTTACACTCTTTCTTCAGCATCTACGCTTGCGGTTATAGCCCAGAGTTTAAATCAAAAACTTGCGGCATTGAATATTTGGACCGAGGTAATTAAATTGGCGGCATTTATCGGCGATGTTAATCTTTACGCAATAGCTCAAAAACAATGTTTAAATTTTGTTGACCAAATTGAAAAAACAAATTCTTCATTAATTAAAAACAATATTTATGAAAGATTAGGCAAGCTTCTTGCCCAATCAAATCCTAAAGAAGCGATGCAGTATTTACCCTCGGCTGTCGCAAATGCTAAAAAACTTGAAAATCCTATTAAGCAAATCGAACTCAGTGCATATTTGGCCAATTGTTGCATAAATCTCGGGGATTATTACGGGACGATTGAGTGTATAAACTCTGTTTTGGAAAGGCTTGATTTTAATTATGAACTTGAAATCGCAATGCTTAAATCAAGAAAACTCGATGCCCTTTTGAAAATCGGAAACTGTGGCGAGATTGCTAATCTGGTTGATAATGAAATTATGCCCGTTTTTGAAAAATATATAAGTTCAAAAACCCACAAAATTATTCCCATTCAAAAACTTTATGCATCTTGGCTAAAATCTTATTTAATTTTAGCTAATGCTCTTGTGTTCCAAGGGAATAACCGTGCTTTTGAAGTCATTTCTACTCTTTTTGATATAATGCAAAAAAATAATTTTAATGAGCCTGTATTTATAGCAAAAGTTAAACTTGCAGCTGCGCTTGCCCATACAATCAGGGGCGAAGTCGAAAAATCCGAAGACATTCTTGAAGAAATAATTAAGCAAAATCAGAGCGATAATTTGGATAACGAGGCTATCTCAAGATGGAATTTGATAAATATTTTAAATAATTTTATTTTGAAAAAATACAGCGGGCTTAAGGAAGAACTTTTTGATGTGGTAACATTTGCCAATAATGTAAATGATAATTTTACCAAAAACATTTTAAAGACGGTTTTGGGCAAAATTTTAAAAGACGAAGAAAATACGGTTCGGGCGACAGAAATTTATAACGATCAGATAACTTTTTTTGCTAAGGAGAAAAATGCTATCGGTGCGCTTTTGACCTGGTATTTTATAGCTGATATCAATTTGATTACCGAAGGACCTGAAAAAGCTATAGATGTGGCTCTTAAGGCGTTGGACGTAGCACAGAGCACTAAAATTAACAATTATTATTTTATAACTCTTTATAATAAAATTCTTGCAGAGGCTTATATAATGCAGGCTGAGTTTGAACTTGCAAAAATTCACATAGAAAAAGCGGTTATGGTTGCAAGAAAATTTGAATTGCTTGATTTACTGGCAAGGCTTTATCATCTCTACGGCAAATACTTGCAGGAGCTTGCGATAGGAAAATCCGAATCTCAGATGGATTTTGTGACAGGTGCTTATAAAATGTATAAAAAAGCAACGGCACTTTCTCAAACTCTCAAGAATAATTATGTACTTGAAGAAATCGCTGCTTCTGAAAATAAGCTAAATGCTTTTTGCAGACTTAACGGAATTGTAATTAAATAGCTTTATTTGTAATTGATTATCAGAATTTTAAAAAGCCTAAAAGCCAAAATTTATTACAATTTTTATTTAACTTCTTTAAGCATTTTTTCCATTAGTGCTTTTGCGGTGCTAAGTTGTACATCATCGTTTGCAAGTATATCTTTTTGTTTTAAATCAACTTTAATATCAGGTTCAATCCCTTTTTTATTTATGTCGTGCCCTGCAGGGGTCAAGTATTTTGCGATGGTGAGGTTAATTCCTGTCATATTCGGCATAGGTATAATCCTTTGAACCATTCCTTTTCCGAAAGTTTTAGTTCCGATAAGCTTTGCTTTATGATAATCTTTTAGCGCGCCGGATAAAATTTCGCTGGCACTTGCGGAGCCTCCGTCAACTAGTACCAAAAGGGGCTTGTCAATTACAAAATCTGTTTGTTGGGCGTAAAATCTTTGTCTGTAGCCATTTCTTCCCACCACGCTTACAATATTTCCTTTGTCAATAAACATATTTGCTATAAAAACGGCATTGGGTAAAAGACCGCCGGTGTTGCCTCTTAAGTCAATAATTAATCCTTTTGTATTTTGTGTTTTTTCAAGGGCTTGTACAAATTCTTCCGAGGTTTCCGAGCCTATAAAACTCAAAATTTGTATGTAGCCGATATTTTTTTCTACCGAACTTTTGACGGTTTTAATTTTTATTTCTTTTCTCAAAATGCTTTTTTGTATTCTTTTTTTGTCACGCAGGATTGTAAGGTGTACGACTGTGTTTTCTTTCCCTCTTACGAGGGTGGCAACTTCGGCTATATCAAATCCGCTTATGTCTTTGCCGTCAACTTTTATTATTATGTCTTTCACTTTGAGATTTGCGGCGGCTGCAGGAGTTCCTTCAATTACGCTTACTACATAAGTCTTTCCGCCCAGAGATGCTATATTAACCCCTATGCCGCTTATTTTTGAGTCTATGGAAGAGTTTTGTTCTTCGTATTCTTTTTTATTTAAAAATCTTGAATATGGATCATCCAAGCTCGCAAGTATTGTGTTTATGGCAACAGTAGCATCTTCATCGGTTTGGATTTTACCTTTATAACGTTTTTTCCAGCGATTCCAGTCTTGGTGATTCATAGAAGAATCATAAAAATTGTTTTTTATGATTTTCCATGAATTTTCAAATAATTTTTGTGAAGCAACTTGCCGTTTATCAATCAAATCTTGAGAACTTATCATCGTAGAGTTGTACGAAAAGTGCCGCATTAAAAAATTGTTGAATAAAAGGAGAACAATAACTAAAAATATAAAAATAATAACTTGTTTTTTCATTTTCCCCCAAAAAAGCTTCTGATAACTTAATTACATTTAACATCAAGCGTCAACTTTTATCAATAGCCTTATTTTATATAAGAAAGGGCAAGCTGAAAATTACAATGCTTCAAATCCTGGGGAAGTTTCCGGAAGGTTTTGATAACCTGAGTTTGAAAAAACAGCCTTTTTAATGTATTTATTTGTATAATTACCTTTTTCAAAAAGTTTTTTCAGTGTGTCTTCTCTTTTTACCAGCGGCTGAAGAGTGCTTTCAAATTCAGGGTGCAATTCGCACAATTCTGTCCAAACGGCTGCCTCCATTGTCCAGGCGTATGTTTCTTCGGCAAGTGAATTATATTCATCCTGGTGCAGGGCTTCGTGAGAAAGCAGTGCCGCAAGTGCCATGGGCGGGGCATCGGAGTGTTTTTGATTTATGTAAATATAAAGCCTTGAGCCTCGTTTCCAGCCTAGCGCATCAAAATTGGCATAGTCTTGTTTAATCGTGCTTAAATCTTTAAACTCGATTTTAATTGGTTTTGATGTTAAATTTTTGCCCAAAACGGCCTCTCTGGAGAATCCGCCGTTTGTGCCTTTGAGCATATCCAGCGCTACATAAATTACCTCATCTTTGCTTACCGGTTTATAGGTATCTTTTAAGGTCAAGATGTATTCTTGAGTATATTTTGTCGGATAATTTGCTTTTATAATCTCCTTTTCCTGTTTTACGGGTTCAGGCTTCTTTTTTTCTGCACAAAAAGCTTGATGACTCGAATTAGAACAGATTGCTATTGCAGCCAAAAGTGCTAAAATCTTAATTTTTTTCATACTATCTCCCAACTCTTTTTGTATGGCATTTAAAAAATGCTGTACAAAACAGTATAACATTTTTTTATTTTAAGGACAAATTTCGATTTTTCAAACTATTTTAGCAGAGCTTTGGCTTGTTTTTCTTTTCCGACGGATTTTAAATATTGCGAATATTCTTTTACCAAGTCTTTGTCAAAAGGGGCAAGTCTATAGCTGTGCGAATAAAAATTGACTGCTGATTTTTCATCCTTCAGCAGGGCTGCCAGCTTAGCACATAACCATTTGTTTTGATAAGATATTTCGTCAATGTCGCAGGCTTCCTTTGCCCAAGCATAAGCTTCTTTAAAATCCCCCAAATCTTGATAAAATTCACTCATTTTAATATAGAGTGCAGGATTATTTAAGTCGAGTGAAATGGATTTTTTTAAGCTTTCTACGGCAAAATTAGTATCTCCTTGCTCAAAAAGGGAAAGCGCATTGTAGTAGTAGCCTTCAGGACTATTGGAATCAAGTTCTATTATTTCTTGAGCGGCATCAAAAACTTTTTCAAAATCATTTTTTTCAAAATATATTTTCGCAAGCAAAATATATGCTTGAACGTATTTTTCATTTTTTTCCAGAATTTTATTTGAAAGTTCTAGCGCTTTGTCAAAATTTTTGTTTTTGAATTCAATTTCTGCCAAATCGCTTAAGTAGTCAAGCGATTCAGGTTTTATTAAAAGAGCCGATTCCAGTGATTTTTTTGCTGCATCAAAGTTATTTAACTCCGTATAAATTTTTCCTAACGCCGATAATGCAAAGTCATCTTTTTCATTATTCTTTAAAATATTTTCCAGATCATTTTTTGCTTCTATAATATCTCCGCTTTTTGCTTTTATCATTGCTTTTAGAGCTTCTGCTATAGGGAATTTTTCTTTAGCAAGTATATAATTTATTTCAATTAATGATTTATCATAATCCTTCTTTTGATAATGCAAATAAGCCAATGAATAATGATAATCAAGTCTTTCAGGGCTTAGTGAAACGGCAAGTGTAAAATACTTTGATGCTTCGTCAAACCATCCTCGTAAAAAGTTTGCGCTTGCAAGGTTGTAGGCGTATTCTCCATTTTTATCATCCATGCAAAAGGCTTTCGAAAAATATTCCGCGGATTTTTGATAATCGGCCGAATTCAATTTTAAAAGTCCTAAATAATTCAAAACTTCCGGTGTTTTTTCTTTTTTTGCGTATTCTTCAAAGTATTTTTGAGCATTTTGAAAATCGTTTTTTTTAAAGCATATTTTACCCAAAAGCATTAAAATATATATGTTTTTGGGATTTTTTATATACCCTGAAGTGGCAAATTCAAAGGCTTTTTCAGGGTTTTTATTATTAAAATGGAAATTTGCCAATTCAAACAAAATTTTGTCATCATGGTCTTTTAATTCTTTTTCCAGCTCTTCTATTTTGTCTGCTTTGTTTAGAATGTTTAAAAGTTTTATTTTTTCGGCCAAATTTTCACTTGAGGGCTTTGTTGCAAAAATTTTATCCGCAATGCAAAGTGCTTCTTCAAAATTTTTCTGGTATACATATATATCTTTTATAAGCGCTAAACATTCAAGGTGATTTTTGTCAATTTCTAGGACTTTTTCGGCATAATAAAAGCATTTTTCCAGATTTTCCATAAGTTTGTATAAATGGGCAAGCTGTACTAAAATTTCTAAATTTTCAGGCTCGATTGCAAGAGCTTTATAAAGCATTTCTACGGCAGGCTTAAAGTGTCCCTGACTTTTAAGCTCAAAAGAATTTTTAACGTAGTATACAACTTCATTGCTCATTTTTACCGGTTATCTTTTTATTTTTGAACCTTTTTGACTTAGGTGTTTTTTTATCTGATTTTTCCGAATTGGCTTCTTGTGCGGTATTAATAATAACTAAAACTTCATCTTCTCCTGCCATCTTTAGGTTGTTTCTTGCGATAGCTTCTAAGCTGGTTGCGGAGGAGAAATTTTCAATTTCTTCTTTAAGTTTTTTATTTCTTTCCGCAGCTTGATTTTTTGTCTTTTTCATTGTGGCTATTTTTGTCTTATACGAAATTGTTTTTGAAATATTTAAGATAGCGCTAAAGCCTATTTGCGCTATACATATAAGCAAAACAACGGTTAAAAATGAATAATAAAATCTAATCCTATTTTTGCGTTGTTTATTTTTGATTTTAGTTTTATCAATAAGTTTTTCGTTTTCGGGATTTTCCCCTCTGTGAATGTTTCGTGCGGGAATAATGTTTTTTTTCTTTCTCCCTTTATTATTTTCTTTCGCCATAAAGCTCCTAACTATTAATCATGACTATATTATACTTGATTTTGCACATTTATGCAAAAAAACAGGAAAATTTTTACAATAAAACTATGTTATAAGCATAAAATTTACAATTTAAATCTTGTAGAAAATCTTACGGCAGAATTCACATAGGCATCTTCTTGAAAATATTGACCTGCCCCTATCTCAAATTGAACTTCGTCAGCGTATTTTTTTAAGTTAGGAGTGTATCTGATTACTATTTCATTTTTTTTCTTAATTTGTTGGACATCGCTTTGCATTATATCTAAAATTGATAAACGGTTTGTGATTTTAAATTCCGGTGCGAAGAAAACCTTATCATAGTATGAGTCATAATTGCTGTTTGTACTTCTTGAATACCCTGAGGTGAAAGCGACTTTTTTAAAATCATATCGTGTAAAAAAACCTGTAGAATAGTTAATTTGAGCATTATCCAAGTCAGAGTTGTACATCGTTCCAAAAGTAATTTTCCCCGCTTTTTCCGAATATGCGGAGTTTGTTTCTCTTATATCATATTCTTGCGTGGAAAATTTTGAGGCCAGATCCAAAATTTTGTATTGAGGAATTGTAGGTTTTTTATTTGAAGGAGTAAGAAGAGATTTTGATGTGATTTTTATTGGAGGTTTGAATTCAGGCGATTTTTTTGCAGTTTGGTCTAAATAAACCGCAGTATCGGGAATCTCATCGTATTCCAAATATCCATGCAATTCTAAGGTGTTTTGCGGGTCATTTGTAAATATATTATTTATTTCTTCTACATTACCCGAATTATTATCAAATTCTTCATCTTCAATTTCATCGGCAAAGCAAAAATTGAAGCTGAAAAAGCTCAAAAACAAGATTAAAAGCAAAATCTTTTTCATATTAATATTTTATTCTGAATATCCAATCTTTTCAAGGTATATTTTTGTAAAGAAAATTCGGTTTAACTAGCAAAAAGTTTTTTGAGGGGGTTTAAAAAATTGAACGAGTCGTGTTGGAGTTAAAATGCAAATATTTAAAGTAAGCTTTACGGGAGAACGAAGGAATAATAGAATCCCCACACATAGGATTGCGGGTAATTCTATGTTGACCAAACCACCTATGCAGAAACATATAGATGTTTTTATCAAAAGTGAAATTTCCAAATTTCCTGCAGAGCCTCAGTTCCACGAAACATTAAAAGAAAATTATTTTAAGCTGCCTTACGGGTGCAAACCCGATGAATACCAGACAAAAGCTGCATCAAAGCTTTATTTGGGAGAAGATGTTTTGGTAACAGCCCCGACAGGAACAGGTAAAACCGCTATTGCTTATTACGTAATTACAAAAAATCTTTCGGAGGGCAAAAAAACTTTCTACACCACGCCGCTAAAGGCTTTGAGTAATCAAAAATATAGAGAAATGCAAAAAATTTATGGAAAAGAAAATGTCGGGCTTTTAACAGGAGATGTCAAAGTTAACGCTGATGCCCCGATTGTTGTCATGACTACAGAAATTTACAGGAATATGCTTATTTCCAAAAAATTTGAAGATGATTACGGGAAAAACACGCAAAAATTGAAAACAATAATATTTGACGAATTACATTATCTTGGAGATATTGACAGGGGCGGAGTTTGGGAGCAGTCAATTATATTAACCGATAAAAATGTTCAAACTCTTTCGCTTTCTGCTACCATAGGAAATAACCAGCAAATAAACGACTGGATGGCAAAAACAAAAGGCAAAAAAAGTAATTTGATAGACGTGCCTTCAGAAAAAAGACATGTTCCGCTCGTTTTTGAAACTTATGACTTGAACGGTAAAAATATAGAGGGACGTAAATTAAAAAAACATCAAAAGTTTAAAAAAGATTTAGACGTAAAAAAATCTTTTGTGAATTTTATTTCGACGCTTAATTCAAAAGAGCGTCTTCCTGCTATTCTTTTTATTTTCAGTAAAACTTTTAGCCGAAAATTGCTTGATGAATTTAACAGGTCGAATTTACAGTTAACCACTAGAGGCGAACAGGCGGAAATTCAAAGAACTATAAATCAATATAAACAAAAAGGTATATATTTAGGTGAATCTCTTAACACAACGGCATTAATAAAGGGCTATGCCGTACATAATTCAGGTCTTTTACCTTCTCAAAAAATGCTTATTGAAGATTTATTCCAAAGAAAGCTTGTAAAACTTGTCATTGCTACAGAAACTCTTTCTGCAGGAATTAATATGCCTGCAAAAACAGTTATAATTTCTTCAACACGCAAACCGACCTCCGCAGATTCTGCAGATGATGACGGTAAGCGCCAAATCAGTGCAAATGAATTCCACCAAATGGCGGGCAGGGCAGGAAGAAGAGGCATTGATGAAATCGGTTATGTTTACACAACGCCTAAAGACAAGGAAGAAAAAGAAATTTTTGACAATTTGATTGAGCAACAGCCTAATTCGCTTGAAAGCAAATTTTATCCGGATTATTCATTTATTGCAAGTTATTGTAAAAATTATCATGATGATGAGTTAATTAAAAATATACTTAAAAAATCATTGTATTCTTATGATACAAATCCACAAAACACAGAGAAAAAATATTTGTCACAATATCGTTTATTTGAAGATAAACGAGAATTTTTGAAAACACTGGGGTATATTAATAACGATAATACTTTAACGAATAAAGGGTTTCTTCTTTCAAAATTAAACGGTTACCAGCAGCTTCCTATCATTGATGCAATATATAATAAAGAACTGGCAACAATGAATCCTGTTGAACTTGCCGCATGTGCAAGCACGCTTGCTAATCTTGAGCATAAGGATGCTTATAGCGGTCAAGAGCAGTTTTTTGAGCATCAAAATCAAAAGCTTTATTGGTTTATTGATAATTTTGACAGCTATTTGTACAAATATAATAAAAACACTCCAAATGCTCAACTTATACAAGATAAAGATGTTCCAAGTCATGTATATTGCTGGGCGGATTTAAATAACAAAAACTCTAATCCTAAAAAGAATTGGCAAGAAATTTACAGTAGCGATCTTAAAAAAACAATCAGGGATGAAGGCACATTATTTAGAGAAATTATTCAAACCGCAGATTTACTCAAGCAAATCGGGAAAATAGCTCAAAAGGGTTATCAACTTGCACAGGCAGAAAATAATCAAAATGACTCAGATTACTATTTGGAACTTTCAAATACGGTAAAAGAATCATTAAAGTTGATTTTGAAAGAGCCTGTAAAAGAAGCTGTTTAAGTGTTTTTTACATTTGCTTTAATTATATCAGAAATCCAGGGTATATAACTGTATTGACCTTGAAAACTTGTGAAAACAAGGTAGAAAATAATCGCATAAATCGCTGTCTGAATAATAGAAAATCCTAACAATAAAGGCATATTCAGATACAAAGTAATTTGCATTACAATTTGGTTAATAAACGGAATTATGCTTAGAATATTCAAAATTAATCCTAAAAATTGACAAACAAGAAAATAGGCTATTGAAATAAAAATTGATTGAAAAATATGATATTTAAGGTAGGGTCTTAAAGAGTTTTTGGTAAAAATACCTATTAAAAGCCAAATAAAACCGACAAAACCAAAAGTTATATAGCTTAGACCGGCGATTATTTTTTCAATCATTAATGGGGGTTGAGCTCCGTAATTTTTCATTGATTTTCTTCTTTCTTCCCGATATATTCATCTAAAATTTGTATGTAAATCAATTTGTATTCGTCATTGTCGGGTTCATATTTTATTGCTGTTCTGTAGGAAACAAGTGCATCTTCAATATTTTGTTTTATATAGTTGGTATTTGCAATAAGCATATGTACAGAAGCTTTATTTGGCTCAATTTCCAAAACTTTTTTGTATTGTTTCTGGGCTTCATCCAGTTTTTTTAAGTTAGAATATAAGTTACCTAAAAGTATATAAGGATTTACATTTTGGGGATATTTTTCAATAAGCATTTTGTATATTTTTTCGGCTTTTTCATGTTCTCCAAATTCACAATGGGCAATCGCCATGCAAATGTAGGTTTTATAGTTGTCGCCATCCATTTTCAGTGCTTTTTCAAAATATTTAAAAGCCTCTTCTTTATTTTTTGTCGCAACAAGGATGTTGGCAACGCAAATTACAACTGTTTTGTCGTTTGGAGAAAGTTCCAGAACTTTTTCATAGTGTTCCATTGCTTTTTCGTATTCAAATTCTTTAAAATAAATATTCCCCAAATCAATGTGGGCATTGATACTATTTGAATCAATAGAAATAGCTTTTTCATAATATATCTTGGCTTCGACAAAATCTTCAAAGTCGTGAAACAAAAGCCCCATTGCGTTATAAATCTCGGGATTTGAAGAATTACAATCAAGCGCTCTGTTGTAAAAATAAAGAGCTTTGTTAAAATTCTTTAATTCGGCATGAACATTTCCTATGTTAAAAAATAAAATATAATCGTTTGGTTTAAATTCAAGAACTTTTGTATAGTAATCTATCGCAGATTCATAATCTTTCTTATAGAATGCCAAACTGCCCAAATTCATCAGCGCATCGACATCTTTCGGATTAACATTTAAGAGCCCTTCGTATACGGAGATTATTTTGTCAAAATTTTTATCTGCAGCATATAAATTAGCAAGTTTATGATAATGTTCGACTTTATCAGGTTCTTTTGCTAAGTCGACTATCGTTTCTTTAATTTTTTCTTCAAGCTCAACTCTATCCATTATTTGATTTTACCTTATTTTTTATTTTAAGTAAAGTAATTAAGAAATTGTAACTAAAAATTGAATATATTTTTCCAAAATTGCTTTTTAAGGAAAAATAACGGGTATCTTTTTATAAATGCAAGCAAGCCTTTGTAAGAGTTTAATTTGTCTTGTTTAGACCATTTATTATAGTTTTCAAAGGCATATGGCGTAAGTCTATGATATTTAAAATATTCTTGTTGTTTCGGATTAAAACAGCCTAACCCTTTTTTCCATGGCTTGTAGTCTCCGACATAGTGAATAATTGACGGGGTTTGTATCGCTTTTTTGTATTTTTTTTTGTCATTATATGTTGCCCAAACATTTATGGGACAATATTGCAAATTCCATTTTAAATCTAAAAATTTAACATTATCTTCAAAAAGCTGGTTTAAGACAGTTTGGTCATAGCCCCATCTCGTTCCTGTATTTTGCATCGCGATTTTGACCGCTTTTTTAGGGATGTCGTCAGCAAGCCACTTTTTGCAATTAATAAGCATTGTGCCTGTGTTGAAAAATTTTGAACCCTTCAGCTTGTACCTTTTGGCATATTTTTTCCCGTTTGCATCTTCTACCGCCGCAACATAGTTGTCACCTAACTCTGTTTCCCAAAGCTCCTTCAGGGAGAAATTTACTACCATGTCGCTATCCAGATAAATAAGTTTATCAACATTTATTAAATTAGGTAAAACCATTGTCCAGAGCATGCTTACCGGATAATAATCAAGTTTTATGTATCCTTCAAAAGGTTTTTTATCAACTTTGTATATTTTAATTTCACAGCCTTGAATTTCTTGAAGTATTTTTTTTGATTCATCGCTTAAACCGCCATCAAGAATATGGAAGACAATTTCTTCGTCTTTTGTTTTGTTTTCAAGAATCGAAGTAATCAAAACCACGCTGTGCTGTGCGTAATTATCGTCGTAAGTCAGTGCAATTTGAATTTTTTCCATAATTAATATAACAAATCCTTATTTTTTTCTTTGAATTCTTTTTCATAAAGTTTTGCCCATTGGATAAATTTATAGTATGCCTGCATCTTTGCAAAGATAAATCCATGGATTCCATCAAAAATCCCGCCTTTTAGAATGTAAAATTTAAAAAATTCATAGCAAGAGCGGGTATAAAGTTTAAATGGGGAGAATTTTTTCCCGTTTTCAATAAACCTTTTGAGTTCAAAATCCGTGTATCTGTCAATTTTTTCGTTAAATGAGTTTATAGAGGGCATGTGATAGTGGATCATTGTTAAATTTTTGCCGACTATCCAAAAATCTTTACCTTCGTGTGTTATGGGCATTTGGTGAATTGCATCTGTATAGGTGCAAATACCTTTTTTCCAAAACCTCTTGACTCCTTTTTGAAACCAGGATTTAAGAATTTTCCCGTCCATAGCTGTTTCTCTTGAAAGGTAGCAGGCAAAGTGATTTGGCTTTGGATTATCCGCATATTTTTCTAAATACTGCCAAAGCTCGGGTCTGACAATTTCATCGGCATCTAAGACTAAAATCCAGTCGCCGGTTGCTTGTGCCATAGCCCAGTTTCTTGCAGGCTCTACAATTCCTGTTCTTTCGTGATAAACAATTTTGCAGTTGTATTCTTTAGCTATTTCAATGGTTTTGTCTTCAGAGTGCATGTCACAAATTACAATTTCGTAAGCGTTTTTTACGCTTTCAAGACATTCTTTCAAAAGTCTGTCTGCATTTAAGGTGTTTATCACAACAGAAATCTTTGCCATTTTAGCCTCCAGTTAAAAAATACTTCAATAATTATATCAAGAATATTTTTCTAAATGTAACTATTTATTAATACTTAATATTTTGAATGGCAAAATTTTTTTTGTTCAAACTTAAAATAAAAGTGAATAACAAAAGAGGATTTAGAATATGAAAGTAAATAATGTAAGTTTTACAAGCGGAATATTAATTCGTGGGACACAAAGGCAGCATGATGAAATAGCTAAGGTAATAGAAAAAGCCTTGGGAGCAAGTTCTTTATTAAAAGTTACCCAGAATACAGGTGATAAACCGGTTATTTTGTATGCTACAGGCGATACGATAAGAAAATTAAAAATTTATTTACCTCAAAATCATACCAAATACGATGCTGTAATGATTAATCCGAAAAATTTCGGTGTAAAGAAACTTGTACGAAGTGCTCAAGCTGTATTAGAGGCAGTGAAAAATCATACTTTTGATTTTTCGAATTTAGCCATTTATAAATAAAAGTTTAATTTTCCAATTTAATCCAGTTTTCAGGAATTATGTCCGATCGGTTTATGCTTTCGTCATTGAACCACCTTTGAGGTGCAATTACAATCTTTTCAGGGTTTTGGTTAAGCCATGCCCCCCACCATGAAAAGGAGCTGTTTGCAATAATATTATGTTTACAGGCACTCATTAGCCTCATATCTTCAAAACTTTTTGCTCCGATGTTATGTGCAACAAAATAATTTTTGTAGGGCAGTTTTAAATTTTCTTTTGCCCAGTCAATGTCATCGGAAAATATAAAAAGCGTCGGGTTTTCAAATTTTTGTGCTATATATTCCACCCCTTTTTTGTAGTATTCCAAAGAACAAGTGGAGTAAAGTTTTTGATACTTTTTCTTTTGCACGTAATCCCCTCTTCTTATGTGAAGAGAAATTGAATTTGACGAGTTAATTTTTTCTAAAAAATCTTGATTTTGAAAATCAGGGTCTGATTTAAATTTAAAATCTTTTTTTAATTCTTTTTCTATTTTTTTAAAATATTTTTCGCTCTGAAAAAACCCGTGAATAAACGCACTTTTTTCTATTTTAAAAATATTTTCGTCAAAGTTGAAATGAGGCTCTTCGTATAAATACATTCCTAAAAAACTTTTTTTATTAAATTCTTTGCGCAGTTTCCAGAGTGTTTCAAGCATTAGCTCAGGGAAAAAGCCTTTTATTTTCTTGATTTCGGCAGCAAAAATATCAAGTTCGTAAGGTCTTGCATAACCTCTGGAAAAATAAGTCATGTCCATAAAAGAAGGCATGCCCGTAGCTTTTTCCAGCGCATGCGCAAATGCCCATTGAAACATTTGGTTTCCTAATCCGCCGTTAAATTTTACAACATTTTTTTTCATAAAATTACCTTGTGTATTCTGAGTATTGTGCTGATATTTCTTTCCATTTTTCTTCCGGCATTTTAAGCCCGTGGCTCCAGAATTTTTCTATAGCGTAGGTTTCGCGCTCTTCTCTATGAAGTACATGAACAACGACATCTCCGTAATCAAGAAGATTCCAGCGATTTTTTAAATCATTTTCTTCTCCGGAGGGGATTCTTTCGAAAAGTATTTTAATTTTTTCCCTGACGTAAGAAGAAAGCGACCTTACCTGTGTCGAAGTGTCTGCAGAGCAGATTACAAAATAGTCTGCCATAACAGATACATTGCTTATGTTCAGTATAGAAATATCTTTTGCCAATTTGTCGTCTAAAACTCTGGCAATTATGCTTGCCAACTCTTGTGAATCAATTTTTTCCATTTAGTCCTCAATAATGTCTATTCTTTTTTTGTGTCTTCCGCCTTCAAAATCCGTATTCAGCCAAATGTTAACTATCTCAAGTGCTAAGTCTTCTTTTATAACCCTCTGTCCCATACAAAGAATGTTTGCATCGTTGTGTGCCCTTGACATTTGAGCACAAAATTTGTCATGGCAAAGCGCTGCCCTTATTCCTTTAATTTTGTTTGCGGTAATCGACATTCCTATGCCGGTTCCGCAAATTAAAATTCCTCTGTCAAAATCACCTGAGGCAACTTCTTTTGCAACTTTTTTGGCAATTAGAGGGTAATCACAAGATTCGGAGGTAAATGTCCCAAAATCTTGGAATTTATATTCTTGTGAGTTGAGAATCAAAGCTATTTTATTTTTAAGTTCAAATCCGCCATGGTCTGCACCTATTGCTATTTTAAGCTTTTTCATCAAATTCCTTTCTAATCTGTCTTAAATATTATACATGTATAATACTTATTTTAAAAACTGTGCAACAATTTGTTACCAAATGAGGCAAAAGTTAAGCGGTTGTAACAAAAATGTCATAAATTAGCAAAAAAAATTTTGATGCTACTTATTAATATCGAAGGCAAGTTTTATAATTAATATTAAAATAAGTAAAGATATTAATTTTATACTCTTGCAAAAAGATAAAGCATGTAAGATAATTTTTCGAAGTGGGATAAATTAATCTTGCAAAAGGTTAAAGGGGTTATGGAAATAAAACTAAAAACAGAACATAGCTTTTCAAAGGGCAGGTTTAGAGCCCGAGAAGAGATTTCTATTCCCAAATTGTCCGAAAAATTTAATAATAGAGAAGAAAGACCTTTTAATTCAGATTCATCGAATTTATCATTTAAAGGTCTTTTTTATGTACCCGTAGTAGAAAAAGCAGGGGATGAAGTTGCAAAAATTTTTAATGCAAAAGAAACCATTGCTTTAGCTAAAAAATATTTGGGTTCTAATTTTGAAAACTTGTACGAAGATCTTAAGTCAAATCCTCTTGCGAAAAATCTTGCCAAAAATATGTTCAATGATGAAAATGGCATAGTAACTTTTCATAAAAAAACTTTTTTAAAACTTTTATTGGATGGAATTATATATCCTGTAAAAATTCTTCCTGCAGATATTCTCAACGGTGTTTTTAGTTTATTGAGAAAGGTTAAGCCACTTGAAAAATGGGCTAATGAAGTTTATGGATCTTCGGCTTTTAAGAAGATACGTCAACGTTCAAAAATCGACTCAAAAGTTAATTCTTTACGCGGAGTTTTTGAAACAGTGGAAAAACTTAAGGGAAAAACTGATGATGAAATTTCTTCAATTTTGTTCCAACGTTCTGTAAAGATGTTTGATGAAAAAACAGGAAGTTATGATACAAAACACGAACGTGCTTTAAACAGAATTGTTTCGGGGATGATTCCTGCTGTTTTTCTTGCGAATGATGCTTATAATCTTTCAAGGATGTGTGATGACAATCCAAAAGGTGCGGATAAGGAAAAGAAAGTAAGATTCAGGCAAGAGGTTAGCCGAATTGGTTTTAATGCTTATTTGATGCTTATAACTTACGGTGCATTGCAAAAATACATAAATAATTCAAAAGCCGGTATTATGCTTATGACTGCCGTTACGGTTCTTTTTACGGAAGCTTTTTCAAGGTTAGCCAATGGAAAACATATTGTAAGGCTTTCAAAAGCAAAAGCTCAAGAAATTAACAAAAAACAAGGCAATTCTGATTTTTCTGCTCAGGCTCCTGCAAAAGAAGAATTTCAACAAGGATATGATTATAAAAAAATGTTATTAAAATCCGATAAAAAGAGAGCTGTTTTCAGCTCATTTAAAGGAGTTGCGCAGGAGGACAAAGGTAGTGCAAAATCAGAGCAAAAAGCACCGCTATTAAGTCCAAAAACATTATTTAAAGCGTGCCTAATCGCAATATCTGCAGGTTTTGCAGTAAAAGGGCTAAGATTTATTAATTTGAAAAAATTAAATATAAAAATTAAAGATTCTAAAGGAAAAGAAAAAATTGTTAAAAATGTAGGGGATTATTTAGATAACGTTATATTTAAGCCTTTTAAGCTTACTTATGAAAAATTAACAATGAACAAAAATAATTCAATTGCAAGAACCGAATTTGACAAAATAATAGCAAGGTTACGACAACAAGATGTCGGATTTGATGAGTTGGCGGCTAAGTATGAGAAAGTAGTTGCTCAAATAGATGAACAAGCATTAAAAAGCAATAAATTTTCTAAAGAATATATTAATTTGGGCACAAAAAAGAAAAAGACAAAACCTTTTATTGATTTTGTAATCGCTCCTTTTAAGTTTACCTATGGGGCAATAGCCTTACCATACAAATTGACTGATAAATTAATCAACGTTGTTTTTTCGCCTTTTATAGAAAAAGCATCTGTTAAAAAGATAATTAAACTTGCTGATTCACAGAATAATTTTGATGAATTGGACGCTTTTGTCAAAAAATTTATGACAGGTAAAGACAAAGACAAGTTTATGGAGCGTATATCGAAAATAAGTCTGCCTGATGAGCAAAAAGAACTTGCTAAGAATATTATTAAAAAAATTACTGAGATTGATTTAAAAAATGAAGACGTAAAAGCTTTACAAAAAAGCATTGACTTTATTGGAAAAGAAGCCTTGGTAAAAGATTTTAATCCTCAGCATTTTCAAAATTATATAAGGGATAATATTGCAAAAGCTTTTAATGTGGATAATATGTCAGCACTTTCAAACAGTGAGCTTTCAAATCTTGCAAAAACTTCTGCGACCGCTGCAACTTTATGGTTTTTGATGGCAGATAATTACAATATGGTCATGCTCAAATCAAACGGCGAGGACAAAGAAGGCGCAAAACTTAAATCAAAAGAACGCTTTGTTCAGGAAATGTCAAGACTTTTTTATCAGACACTTTTGATTGATTTATTTAATAGCACATTCAGAAGCCAGTATAATAGTTCTCTGTTTGGAATGAGTTGGATTACGACAATAAATACTACTATCGGTGAAATTTTGACAAGAAAATCTGTTGGCATGCCTGTGCTTCCTCACACCAGAGACGAACTTATCGAAATGGATAAGAAAAAAGACAATGCAACAGGGTTTGCTAAAGGCTACTATAATTTTATGACAAGGCTCACCGGTAAAAAATCCCTTGCAGAGCAGCATCAAGCAAAACAAACAACAAAAAAATAATTTGCCGGTTACTAAAACTACAAATTTATTTACAATTTAATTAATTTAAAATGTTTGATGTTAAAATGTTTGTGTGGGATATTTTGAGGGTTTTAATTGAAAAAAGATTTTCACAAAAGCAAATACGGTTTGTCGCTTGGAGTTGCCTTGCTGCTTTCGCAATTTACGGTTTTTGGCGGTGATTTTTTTGACAACAATCTCCTTAAGGTTGATTTGAATAAAACTTCGCCCACAAGTGTTAAGGTGACTTTATACACAAAAAACCCTTACAAAGAAATGTTGAGCGTTAATAAGAAAAGTGATTTTCAGTACGTAATTCTTCTTCCTGAAACAGTTAGTTCAATTACATCCAAGCCTTCTTTGGCCTCGACTTCAGATGTTATTCAAAATATAGAAGTTAAAACTCAGCAACTTACCCAAGATGTTGCAAAAGGCTATACAAAAATAATAATTTCAACAAACAAGCCCGTTGAAATAGTTGCTCAAAATCAAGTTTTAAATACTTCAGATTATAAAGTTACAGAATCTGATTACAAAGAACTTATAGCACAGGCGGGCAAAAAACCCGTTGCGCAAAAAATGTCCGCAACTGCATCGACGGCAACGCCTACTAAAAAACCAGAGCCAAAGAAAGAAGCAACAATAGCTAAAAAACCTGTACAACAAGCCCCAAGTGCTTCAAAACAAACGGTTAAAAAGCAGGTAGTTACCGCTGTTAAGCAAAAACCTGTGACCAAACCGAGTGCCCAAAAAGTTGTTGAGCAAAAGCCTGCAACAAAGCCTGTTGAGGCAATATCTACTCAAGCCGCCACTCAGTCGGTGACTGAAAAACCGGCAACAAACATTTTAACAACTACAGTTCAGCCACCGGTTGAACAAACAGCACCAACACTTCCTGACAAAACACAAATGCCGGTTGAAGAAACACCTGTTCAAAAAATTATTAATATTATAAAGGCAAACCTGACAATGTTTGCAGGAGGAGCACTTTTAATTCCGTTAATTTTGCTTTTATTTTTTATGAAAAAAGGCAAAAAGCCTGTTTCTGAAATAAAAGAAGAATTAACAAAACAGGAAATTAAGCCAAATATTCAAGAGCCGCAAGAAGAAATTATTGATGAAGATTTAACCGAAGAGGAGCTTCCAAGCGAAGACGAAATAATTTCGCTGCAGGGAGATTCAAAAATTGACAAAAAAGAAGAAATTGACACTCTTTTTAATCAAGATACCGTAAATGATATTTTAACAAAAGAACATCAAAAACAGATTGAAGACACATATATTGATGAGCAACAAGTTGACAAAGTTGTTCAGGAAGTATCACAAGAGATAACAGAGGAAAAATCGGAAGAAACTGCAGAAGAACCCGAAGAAGAACCTCATGTAGAACCAGCAGAAGAGCCAAAGGAAGAGATTTTTGAACAAAAATCAGAATCTATTGAAGAGCTTTCTCCTTTGCCTGAAACGGAAATCTCTTCTCTTGAAAATTTTGAGCCGTTTGAAACTTTTGGGGAAACAGAGCTAAAGGAGGAGGTTCAGGAACAGGGAGCCCAAGAATCGGAAGAAATCATAGAAAACTTGGAAGAAGAAACGATTGATTTGCCCGAAATTGAGCCCGAACTTGAACAACAAGAAATTATTGAAAAGGAAGAAAATGTATTGTCTGAAAATTTGTCTGACGTTGCTGATTTAGAAGAATTTTTAGAAGTAAAAGAAGAAATTGTTGAAAGTGAAGAATCTGAACAATCGCAAATGCAAGAAACATTGTTTGAAGGGGTAGATTTGGAATCTTTATCTTTTGAAGAACCGCTTTCTCCCGTTCAGGAGCCTGCCGAAGAACCTGTTTCTGAGCCACAGGGACAAATTCAAGAACTATCCTCGTTTGAAGCCCTTGCTTCATTGGATGAAATCACTGAAGAAAAAATCGAACCTGAAGCAATTGAAGCAATTGAAAAAATTGAAGAATTAACCACACTTGAGGATATTACAGCCCAAGAGCTTTCGCAAATAAATTCTACAACTTCATTAGATGAGTTTGAGACCGCAGAAGAGGAGGCGCCTCAAAAACACGATGACGAATTAGTCGAAGAACTTTTTGAACAAGAAGAAGAAACTTTTTTTGAACAAGATGCCGTTGATGAAGAAGAAGTCGAAAGAAAAGAAAATGAAATTTTGTTGAACAGTTTAGGTTTAAAAAGCCGTTCCGAATTTGCCGTTGATTGTGAAAAAGGCTTTCATCTTGTTGATTTTGAAGGTTCAACCGCACTTATCGGCTATATTAACGAAGAAATTTTTGTGTTGAAAAGATTTGACGAAACAGTCAAGTCGCAGCTCCAAGTCAGATTGAGCGAACGAAAATCGGATAAAGAAGATTACATGGTAAAAGCAGGCAGCTTTAAGGCTATTATTGAAGTGAGTCCTTATAACATGGAATTAGTAATTGAACTGTAATGAAATTTAAATATTTTTTAGTTTTATTTTTTACAATATTTTTAATAAGCGGCTGTACAAAACAACCTCAAAAGATAGTGCTAAAATTCAGTTCTTGGGGCTCACAGTCCGAGATCGCTATTATAAAACCGATTTTGGCTGATTTTGAAAAAGAAAATCCTGATATAAAAATTGAATTTATGCATATCCCGCAGAATTATTTTCAAAAGCTTCATCTGCTTTTTGCTTCAAATTTGGCACCCGATGTGATTTTTATAAATAATTTGTATTTACCGATTTATGCAGATGCAGGGTTGCTTGATATTCTAAACGAAAAAGTTGATGAAAAAATTTTTTATAGAAAAGCCATCGACACGCTGACTTATAAAAACAATTTGTATGCTGTGCCGCGTGATGTTTCTAATCTTGTATTTTTTATCAATAAGGATATTTTTGACAGATATAAGGTCCCTTATCCGAGCAAATATTGGAGTTTTAACGATTTTCTTGTGCTTGCAAAAAGGACAACAAAAGATACAAATAATGACGGCAAAACAGATATTTGGGGCGTAAGCTTTGAAGAAGACTTATTCTTTTATCTGCCTTACTTGATGAGCGAAGGCGGAGGTGTTTTATCAGACGATTTAAAACATTTGATAATTAATTCTCCACAAAGTCAAAAAGGGCTTAATTTTTACGCTGACTTGAAAAATAAATATAAAGTCGCTCCAAAAAAATCCGAAAGCGCAAGTGCTACAATGGCCCAATTGTTTTTGCAAGGAAAACTCGCAATGCATCTTTCCGGCCGCTGGCTTGTGCCAAAATACAGACAAGAAGCAAAATTTAACTGGGGGGTGGTTAACTTCCCCAGAGGTGACAAAGGAAACATTGTTCCGATGGATTCTTCAGGCTGGGCAATTCCTAAGTCGTCAAAACACAAAGAAGAAGCTTTGAGATTGATAAAATTTTTATCATCAAAAAGTAGCATAGAAAAAATGACAAAAAGTGGATTGATTGTTCCTGCAAGGATTGACGTAGCCCAGGGCGAATTTTTGCAAGACAAAAATTCGCCCTATAATAAAATTTTTGTCGACGTAATCAAAACTTCTAAAAAGACGCCGGTATCAACTAATTACAGTGAAATCCAAGATGACCTGAAAGAAAAAAACCAAAGTCTTTTTAATCAGCCTTAATGCCGGTTGTTGGAATTTCAAGTTTAATTAACCCTTGAGATTCATTTTTTAGAGTTTGTTTAATAGCTTCAGGATACCAAGAAAATTCGTACATTTTTTTACTTTTTATAATCTCAATAACTCTATTTATATATTTTTGAATATTTTGCAGCATTTTTGGATTCATTTCTAACCATTGTTGTAATGGCATATTTCCTCTTCTTCCGTTGCAGTCTTTGCATTCTAAGATATAATTTACGGAATCATTTGCACCATTTAATGATTTCGGATGAACATGTTCAATGGTTGCAAGAGATGGAGAAACAAGTCTTTGGCCGATTTCGGTCGAGCTTCTGTCAGCGTATTTTACAATAAAGGCATCAATGTCATTGCTAGATGTTTCTAACTCGCTTGCTTTTTTTAGAATTTTATCAAATACATCTTGTTCGGGAATTACTTCTTTCAGATTTTCGAGTTTACTAATAAATATTTTTCTTTTAAATCTGATATGATCACGTTCATCGTAAATTATGCTTTTGGCTTCGTTTGTTATTTGCCCGATTTTTCTGAAAGATTCGGGTGGGAGTTCTTTTTTGTAAAGTTCTATTTCTCCAATAGCGGATAATTGCCTTTTTTGTAGATTAGATAGGCTTTTGCGCATTATTTTACTTAACAATTCCTGTAATGTCAGTTTAGGATATTCTTTGCTTAAGTTTTTTAATATCTCAAATACAGATTTTTCTGTTTTATTCAAGCTGTCTTGAAAATTTGAAATGGCTTTTAAGGCTATGGTTGAGTTGCCGGATAATACTTTTTCTGTAAGTATGTTGGTAAATTCGTCGGGTGTGACCATAAATTTTCCGCAGCAGGCGCAAGGTATTTTTTTGACATTTATAAAGGGGAGTCTTCCGGTAAAATTTACGGTATCAGATTTTAACGCCCCTTTGACACTTGTAGGCGTGCGATAAAGGCTATTACTTACTAAGTTGGAAGTAATAACACTTTTTAAACCTTGATTTTTTACCACACAAAAATGATTCATATATTATTAAAGTATTTAGATTATTTTTTATTGTTTGAATTTAATAAAAAATTTAAAAATATTTACAGTATACTAATTTATTTACCCAAATTAATAACCTGCATGTACATTTTTTCCGGAAGCGTTCGCCTTCTTTCATCCAAGTCCACAACCATTTTATTTTTTAGTGATGAGGTGTCCAGCTTGATAGCTCCATTTGATTCTTTTGCTAACGATTCTGAAATTGCCTGCGGATACCATTCATAGCCTTCTATTTTACCCTGATTTATAAGTTTTATAACTTCATTAATATGTTTTTGAATATTTTTAATCATGTTTTTATGTTTTTTTATCCACAGGTGCATAGGCGTGTTTCCTCTGGTGTTGTTGCATCTTGAACATTCCAGCATATAATTTGTAGCATCATTAAAGCCTCTGGGCAGTCCTTTAGTGGGGTTTTTCGGTCTTACATGTTCAATTGAAGAAACAGAAGGCATAAGCAGTCTTTGCCCTATTTCTTTTGAAGTTTTATCAGAATATTTTAGGATAAATGCACTAATATTATTTCCGGGTTTTGGCATTTTTTTGATTAATTTTATTATTTCTTTGGCAACATCTTTTTCTGGTAAAGCTTCATATAATCTGTTAGCTTCTTTTGTAATTTTTTCATAATCAAAATTCAGCAGAGCCTTGTTAAATTTCCCAAGAAAATAGTCCAATTTGGGTAAAGATTCTAAAGATAATCTTTCTCTTGTTTTATAAATTTTATCGGATATTGTCCAGCCTTTGTTTCTTAAATTTAGGCTTTGGTTTGATATATCTTCTTGGAAGAGTTGTTGAAAATTTTTATCAGGAAATTTTCGGTGTAGTTTTTTTAGGTGTTGAAAAATACTTTTTTCAAATGGGTGCATACTGTTTTCAAAATGGGCTAGAGTCCTGAAAAGTTTTTTTGCATATTGCATAGGTGTTAATTTTCTGTACCTTACGCCCAAGAATTTATCTGATTCGGCTTTTACTAATTTCAAGAGCTCATCATATGTTTTGTCGGGGTAAAGCCTGTGGAATTTTATTAATAAATTATAATGCATTTGTTCTATGGTATTCATGTGCTTTCGATTTTTTCTAAGCAATTTTATAGCTGTTTCAGTAGAGTTTAATTTCGGTTCGGGGAGCCAGTTTATACCTTTAAAAACCTTTTGTGAAATCATTTTAATTCCGCAACATGGACAAGAAATAAAGCTTACTTGCTTTCTGAAATCCAGTTGTAAAAATTTTTTTATAGGAATTATGTTGCCGGTAAAATTAATTCTGTTTTGGCTTGTTTTAACGAATATATCCGGCAAACTCAATGCAAAGTAAGGCTTAGGCTCAATTAATCGGTTGTTTTTTAATTGCTGCCTGGTATTTGAATTATATGCCCCAAGTAAAAACACTTTCATAACTGTATTATAAACGTTTATATATTTTTTTAAACTGCTATGTCAAGAAAAATTTACAATAAAACAAATTATTTTTTAAAAGCCAGTGTTTACAGGTGTTTATTGTTAATATTCAGGGAATTATTGTTTTTAAAATCTTAATATTTATTAATATAATACAGAAATAGGATTTCAAAGTTATGAAATATAATTTATAATCAGGTAGGTCCTTTAAAATGAGGTATAGTTATGGGTTTTAATATTAATCCTCCAAGCAATAAGCCGATAATAAGAGAGGCTGCAAACATGCAAAATGATGGGGGTGCGGGAAATTTAGGCTATTTTGAATCAGGTGAAAGAGAAAAAAAACAGGAAAGCATTTTCATACCCGAAAGCGAAGGTGATACTTTTAAGAAGGAAGGGGATATTGAATTTCACGATGAGCCCTTTTCTTTTTCCAAATTTATCGCCAATATTATTTTTTCTTTAAAAGAATGGATTAAGAAGATTTTTAATTTGTAACAAAATATTTCAATTTTATTAAAAATTTGAGTAAAAAAGGAAATTTTTAAAATTTAGGGAACTTTATTATAGTATAAAGCTCTCTCTTCTTATTTAAACGGACAGGCCTTGAACAATTTCAAGGTCTTTTTTTTGCCAAGCGAGCATAAGCCCGAACGAATTACACATTAATAATTGTAAATTTTTGTATTTTCTCTTGTCTGCTTTGTCAATTTCAAATTTTCAGCTTTTTTAAAAAAGAAAAGGTAGATTAATGATAAATACAAATTTTTATGTTTATTCAAATTATAATTGTTATAAAGCTCCTTCTTTTAAGGGTGCGCCGGATAAGCTTGCTCAAAAACTGCTGAAAGCTACAAATACTGAGCTTAGAAAATTCCCTGTAACCTTTGAAGAAGCTTCTGCACTATACGAAAAAATGGGATTTGAAATCACAAAAAAAGGCGGCTCTCATGCAGTTGTGACATTATTTGATACGGACTTATCTTTTCCGCTTTTAATACCACATCACGGAGAGAAAAAAATTAATCCTCTAGATGTAAAAAGATTAAAGGATATGGTTTTGATTTATTATAAAAATGATTAATCTTTTAAAGAAACAATTAATTTTTCAATAATTTCTTGCTGAAGCGATATTTCATCAACTTTTGTTTTTGTTTCTTCAACGACTTCTTTTGGCGCATTGTCGACAAAGTTTTTGTTATTTAAACGGCCCTCAAGTGCTTTTTTCTCAGTTAGAAGTTTTTCCAATCTTTTTTGCTGACGGGTAATTTCGGCCTTTAAATCGATCAAATCCGCAAGCGGGATTATAATTTTTGAAGCACTTACGACTGCTGTTGCCGATTTTTTGGGCAAAGTTTGTTTTTCATCTGCAAATGTAATTTCTTCAACTCGCGCGAGTCTTTTTATGTAAGCTAAAACTGCTTCAAAAATAGGTTTTTCGCTTTTTTCCGGGCGAATTTCAATGTTAACTTTAACAGAAGGTGAAATATTAAAACTTTGTCTTACGTTTCTGATGGCTTTAATTGTTTCAAAAACAAGTTCCATTTCTGTTGCTTCTTGCGGGAATTCAAAATTTTTATTATATGTTGGGAAATCGGCAAGCATAATTGCTTTAGATTCCTTGTTTGGTATAAGTGAATAAACTTTTTCAGTTATGTGCGGCATTATCGGATGAAGCAACCTTAAAGACATATCAAGCACATATCTTAAAATTCTTTGAGTATTGAGTTTTAAGGCATCATCACCAATTTGTATTTTTGCGATTTCGACGTACCAGTCACAGTAAGAATTCCAGAAAAAATCGTATAAAAGGTGTGAAACTTCGCCGATACGGTAATTCTTTATGTTATCATTAACTTCTTTTGAAACTGAGTTTAATTTGTCCAAAATCCATTTGTCGGCAATTGTTAAATTATCAAAATTAATATTTTTATCATCAACGCCTTCCAGATTCATAAGTACAAAACGTGATGCGTTCCAAATTTTGTTTGCAAAATTTCTGCCGTATTCAAAGCGTTCGTCGCTGACTTTAATATCCTGTCCGCCGTAGGTACAAAGCGAAGTGAGGGTGAATCTGAGCGCATCACAGCCATATTTGTCGATAATTTCAACCGGATCAATGGTGTTTCCTTTTGATTTGGACATTTTTTGTCCATTTTCGTCTCTTATAAGCCCATGGATATAGACATCTGCAAAAGGAGCTTTGCCTGTAAATTCAAGCCCCATTGTAATCATTCTTGCTACCCAGAAGAAAATTATGTCAAAGCCTGTAACTAAAACGCTTGTTGGGTAAAACTTTTTAAAATCTTCGCTTTCTGTATTGGGAAAGCCCATTGTGGAAAACGGCCAAAGCCCGGATGAAAACCAGGTATCAAGCACGTCTGAATCCTGAGTGTAATTTTTCGAGTCCGGATTTTCTTTTGCGACTACCATTTCACCTGTTTGATTGTGATAGTACGCCGGAATCTGGTGTCCCCACCAGAGTTGGCGAGAAATACACCAATCACGGATATTTTCCATCCAACCAAGATAATTTTTTTCCCAGCGTTCGGGCACAAATTTTATTCTGCCGTCTTTAACGGCGGTAATAGCTTCTTTGGCTAGTGGTTCCATCTTTACAAACCATTGTTCTGATAAAAGCGGCTCTATTGTTGTATGGCAGCGTTGGCATTTGCCTACGTTGTGCTGATGGTCCCTTGTTTTAATCAGTGAGTTGTTTAGACTAAGCCATCCGATTGTTTTTTCACGCGCTTCATATCTGTCTAGCCCTTGCATTTCAAGCGGAACTTCAGGGCAAGCTTTCATTTTGCCTTCTTCGTCTATTACCCAAAGTGGTTTAAGATTATGGCGCTTGCCTATTTCATAGTCGTTTGGATCGTGTGCGGGAGTAATTTTTAGTGCACCGGTTCCGAAGCTTTTATCAACGTATTCGTCTGCAATAATTGGAATTTGTCTTCCGGTTAAAGGCAGGCAAACGGTTTTTCCTATCAAATCTTTGTATTTAAAGTCATTTGGGTTAACTGCAACGGCAACATCACCAAACATTGTTTCAGGGCGGGTTGTAGCAATTACAATTGCGCCTGCCTCGTCTTTCAGGGGGTATGAAATTTCCCATAAGTGCCCGTTTTCTGTTTCGTATTCGGTTTCAATATCAGAAATTGCACTTTGGCACCGCGGGCACCAGTTTACTATATATGCACCTTTATAGATTAATTCTTTTTCGTATAATTTTATGAAAACTTCTTTTACGGCTTCAGAACAGCCTTCATCCAGAGTAAAACGTTCTCTGGATCTGTCAAAAGATGCGCCCAGTCTTTTAAACTGGTTTAAAATAGCAGATTTATGTTCATTTGCCCATTTCCAAGTGATTTCAAGAAATTTTTCTCTGCCCAATTTGTGCCTGTCTTTAGAGCCATTTTGTCCTTCGCGTAAGTTTTTTTCAACAACGTTTTGGGTCGCAATACCTGCATGATCGGTGCCCGGAAGCCAAAGAGCCTCATAGCCCGACATTCTGTGATAACGGATTAAAATATCCTGCAGTGTCCCGTCAAGAGCGTGCCCCATATGAAGTACGCCGGTAACATTAGGAGGCGGGATAACTATTGAATAAGGAGGTTTTTTGCTCAGGGCGTTTGCTTTAAAGCAATTATTATCTTCCCAAAATTTATAAATTTCTTCTTCGGTATTTTTTGCATCGTAGACGGTAGGTAAGTTGTCTAATATCGTTGTCATTTTGTATCCTTTTATGAAAGTTAATAGTAAACAGTAAATAGTAAATGGATTTTTCTATTCACTATTTACTATTTCCTATTAACTATTTTTATCACAAAAAAAGAAACAAAAAAATATTTACTTTCTATTGACTGAAAAATCTGTTAAAAGTAATCTGTAAGTATGGAAAAGAAAAAGATAATGCTCATATATCCCCCTTCTCCTGTTATGAACAGGGAAGACAGGTGCCAGCAGCCCACAAAGGATTTGTTGGTAATTCCGCCCCTACCGCCCATGGATTTGATGTATATGGCAGCAGTTGCAGAAAGCGTCGGGTTGGAAGCTAAAATTGTTGATTTTAGCTTAGAATTAGACGCAAAGATGCAAAGAGGCAAAGATGCAAAAAGTGTCATTGCGAGGCGAAGCCAACGCAATCCAAAAAACCATTCAGCCATTCAGCCATTCAGCTTTTCAGCCAATGACACCACTCACTGTTCAAGGTTCACAGCTCACTTAAATGATTTTAAACCTGATTATCTTGTTGTAAATGTCGCTTCAACTACTCTTGAAAACGATTTGTCCGCAATCACAAAAGCAAAAGAAATTTTACCCAATCTTATTACTATAGCAAAAGGCGCACACTTTTTAACCGAAAATACTGACATTTTATACAAATATAAAGCCCTCGATATTATAATAGTCGGCGAAGCTGAAGAAACTTTAAAAGAAATCCTTGAGAAAAAATCATTAGCCGAAATTAAAGGAATTTGTTATCGCGACGGAGTGGCTGCAAAATACACCGGCAAAAGACCTTTTATAAAAAGCTTGGACGAAATTCCTTTTCCTGCGAGACATTTGGTGGATAATAACCTTTTTAAACGCCCTGATAACGGCAAAGTCCAGGCAATAATAAAAGTTTCAAGAGGCTGTCCTCATCACTGTTTTTTCTGCCTTGCGACCCCTGTTTCAGGCTCAAAAGTCCGCTTAAGAAGCTTTGAAAATATTTTAGCGGAAATCAAAGAATGTGTTGAAAAATACGGAATTACAAATTTTCTTTTTTGGTCGGACATTTTTAACTTTGATCGCGAGTGGACAATGGGACTTTGTGGTGCAATTATTGAAAGCGGGCTTAAAATAACTTGGTCATCAAATACAAGAGCAGATACGGCTGATGATGAAATGGCTGAATTAATGTATCAATCCGGATGCAGGCTCGTGAGTATAGGGGTTGAAAGCGGTTCACAATTTATTCTTGATAAAATCGGCAAAAAGGTTACTATTGACCAAATCAGAGATACCGTTAAAATTTTTAAAAGAGCGGGCATAAAAACCTATAACTACTTTGTAATAGGGCTTCCGTGGGATGATGAGGATTCGATTGAACAGACAATAAATTTTGCAGTTGAGTTGGATAGCGATTTTGTAAGTTTTTATACGGCGACTCCGCTTCCCGGAACAAGGTTTTTCAGGTATTCAAAAGAACATAATCTTCTTGAAAAACAAAATTCTTGGCAAAATGCTTATTATGAACCTGTGGTTAAAACTCATTGCTTGAGTAAAGAAAGAGTTATGGAACTTCATAAACAGGCGGTTAAAAGGTTTTATCTTCGTCCTATGTATATTTTGCGCTCAATTATAAATATCCGTTCATTTGCGGAAGTTAAAAATTATTTTTTGGCAGGACTGGGGCTTTTGCTGAGGAGATAATTTACCGACTAAAAGTTTCAAAAGCGTTGTAGGAACTTCTAACCAGCGGCCCTATTTGATAATTTTTAATTCCTATTTTTTTAGCTAACTCTTTTAATTGTTCAAATTCTTCAAGCGTATAGTATTTTTCTACCTCTAAATGCTCCTTAGAAGGTGAAATATACTGTCCTATGGTTAAAATATCAAGATTAATCTCTTTTAAATCCCTCAAAACCTGTTCGATTTCTTCAAAAGTTTCGCCCAATCCCACCATTAATCCTGTTTTTATCGGGATATCTGAATTTTCTTTTACATATTTAAGTGCATCCAGTGACTTTTGATAATCAGCCTGCGGGCGGGCTATATTGTACAATCTCGGCACGGTTTCAATATTGTGGTTGAAAACATCTACATTGCTTTTAATTATTGTATCAAGGGCGTTTGTATCGCCTTTAAAATCGGGAGTTAAAATTTCTATTTTAGGTGAATAGGTTAATAGGTGAATAGGTGAACAGTTAGACTTAATTTCTTTTATACATTCAACAAAATGTTCTGCTCCGCCGTCGGACAGGTCATCACGTGTTACGGAGGTTATTACTACATAATTTAAGTCTAATTCTTTTACCGCTTTTGCGATGTTTTTGGGTTCGTTTTTATCTAAAGGTAAAGGTTTTTGACATGAAATATTGCAAAAGCGGCAGTTTCTTGTACAGACATTTCCCATAATCAAAAAAGTTGCGGTATTTTTTTGATAGCATTCGTTTTTATTCGGGCATCTTGCAGACTCACAGACCGTATTAAGACAACATTCTTTTAAAATTTTTCTTACTTTTTTTGTCTTGTCGGTATCAATTATCGGACGCTTTAAATAATTAGGTAATCTCAATGTTAAACCTCATTTATGAGATTCTGAAACAAGTTCAGAATGACGTATATTTTATCTCGTGTAAACTCTTGGAAGCCTTACTTTCAATCTGCAGGTTAATTCGTAATTAATTGTTCCTACAATTTTTGCCCATTCATCAATGGTTAAATTTTCTTCCAAAAGCGTTATTACATCGCCTTCATTTGCTTCCACGCCGCTTATGTCAAACATCATCTGATCCATGGTAATGTTTCCGATTTGTTTGATTTTTTGACCGTTAAACAATGCACAAACTTTATTGGATAGGGCTCTTGGGACACCGTCTGCATAACCTATAGGGACGGTGGCAACTGTTATTTCTTTATCGGCTATAAACGTATGCCCGTAGCTTATCCCCTCATTTGTTCCCATTGTATGAATTCTTGAAATTCTGCCCTTGAGTGAAATTATTTGCTTCAAAGTGATAGGTGGAATATGAAATGTGATAGGGAGATCCGGCATCAACCCGTAAAGCCCGATTCCGGCTCTTACCATATTAAACTGATAATCAGGGTAAGAAATTATCCCTGCAGTATTTAAAATGTGCAAATCAAGGTCTTTTGTATCAATAGAAGAAATTATTTTTTCAAATTTTTTAAATTGTTTTTGGCTTTCGTTTTCATCTTCGGCACATGCCAGATGCGAGAAAATTCCTTTCAAATCAATAAAATCGCATGATTGAACTTTTTTGATGAATTTTGTAGCATCGACTTGGCCGACTCCGATTCTGTTCATTCCTGTATCGATTTTAATATGGACCTTAATTTTTTCTCCTGTCCGCTCAAATGCTTGCCTACAGGCGTTAATGTGTTCATCGGAAAATATGGAAATTGTAATATCGTTTTCAACAGCGCTTTCAAATGCCCATACCGGAACTGCACCTAAAACTAAAATTTCGCAATTTATTTTGGCATCTCTCAAATTTAAGCCTTCGTCAATTGAAGCCACCCCGAGAACATCAACTCCCGATGCAAGCATAGTTGGCGCAACCATCAAGGCTCCGTGGCCATAAGCATCGGCTTTTACTACCGCGAGCAATTTTACGCCGCTTTTTGTAAGTTTTTTTATCTGCTTAACATTTTGGGCTAAATTTTCAAGATTTATTTCAACCCAGGCATCGCGGTGGACATTTATATAAGATTGTCTTGATGATTTAATCAAAAAATTACCTCTTTTTTTAAATTATAAAACAAAATAGAAATATAATAAAAATCTTGTGGCTTTTTGTTAACATTTAAAACTTAAACCGAAAATGTGCTACAATGGCAAGATAAAGATTAGGAGCTTATATATGAATAGGGAAGATTTGATAATAGGCGTACACGGCCGCAGTGATTTGCAAGGCGGACATTATAATGTCCTTTCAAGCTTTACAAAAGGTTTGATTGACGGGTTTAACCATATAGGAATTAAGGCATACACGATTCAAGATTGCCAAGAAAAAAAGTTATTTCCGTCTTTAACAATAGGGTTTAATGTCGCTGGGTTTGATTACTGGCAAGAATTTTTAAAGCGTAATATCACTAATATAATGTGGAGCGTTGATTCTATTTTTGCGCAAAATTATGGTGTAATGAAACAATTTGCTCAGGATCTTAATTTTGTTTTATTTAGCGTTACACCTTGTGATTTTGAGCCCATCAGCGAATATTATCCGTTACTTAAAAATGCTTATTTGCCTCATGCAACGGATTTGGATATGTGGAAAAAACAAGATGTATCAAAAGATTTTGATATTGTTTTGTTTTCTTCCATAAAAGATTACGAACAACAGTTGGCTGAATTGAAAGAATCTGTGGGCGAGCCCGTGTTTAAAATAATGATGGAGATGTATAATATTTCATTAGAAAATCCGAATTTGCCTTTTTGGGATATTTATAAAATTTTTCAAAAGCATTCCGGATTGTCGCTTTACGCCGATGAATACGCCGCTTTCTTTTCAAGTCTTTCTTATATTATTATGAATGTTAAAAAAGTGCAGGCGGTACAAAATTTGTCTGATTTTAATCTTAAAATTTTCGGTGATGGCCCGTGGGAAAAATATATTTCAGGCAAAAATGAGTATCTTGGGGCTTGTGATGTTTTGGAAAGCATTGATATTATGAACAGAGCAAAAATTGTGCTGCATCCTCATGGAATGCAATTATCATCAGGCGTTCATGAAAGGATTTTAAATGCGAGCGCTGTCGAAACTTTTGTCTTGTCCTCTGATGCTCTATCTATAAAAAATGAATTCGGAGAAAATTTGGGATATTATAACAATGCTACTTTTGAAGATATTGCGGATAAGGCAAATTATTACCTCTTAAATACAAATGAAAGAACTGAAAAAGCAAAAAATTCCAGAAAAATAGTTGCTGAACGCTTTACTTGGAAAAACAGGGCACAAGAAATTGTCAGCTTAATTGATTTACAATAGAATTTTCTGTTTTGTCGGGCAAAAATTTAACCAAATAAGATAAAATTACAGGAATAAATGAAATTATAAAAATAACTTTTGCAATTCCGAATTTTTGTGCAAAAAATCCGACCATAGTGAGTGCAACCGCTACAATCCCCCAACTAAAACCGTTTATAAACCCTGATACTATACTTTTATAATCAGGTAAAATTCTCTGCGCCATAACAAGCATAACTGGTTGGGCCAACATTGATGTAAAACCTATTAAAATAAAAATTATGAAAGATAAAAATTGGTGTGAAGAGCATAAAATTATAAAAAGACCGGTTAATGGTAAAGTTGTAATCAGCGAAATGTAAAACACTGTTTTAGACCCGATTTTTTGTTCTATTCGGCTGCTTGAAATTGCTCCCAGTCCTCCTGCAAGCAAAAATCCGAATAAAGCAAAACCTATATAAGATGGGCTATATCCCATATCTTTCCATAAAAACGGGAGTAGTATCATAAAAGTGTTTGACATTAGGTTTTTTGCGATTGAAATGTTAATCAAAATTATCATATTTTTATTTGATAAAATATCTGAAAATGATTTTTTAAATTTTTTCTTTTTTAAAACAATGTTTGAACCTGAAATTTTAGGGATAAAGAAAAACATTGAAAGAGCAATTAAAATTCCGAATAAAGAAATATAAGGGATTTTTTCCAGCCCGAAATTGTGCATAACGTTACCTGAAACAATGGGACCAATAGAAAATCCTATTGTCCCTGCTGTGACAAAAACCCCCATATTTTGAACAAAATTTTTGTCAGAAAATTTTGAAATATACCCCAGAGCTTGTGGATGAAAAAAGCTTCCTCCCAGATTCCCTAAAATTACACAAACGGTTAACAGCAAAACATTAGGAGCGTTCGTTCCCAAAGGAATAAAAAGTGAACCAAAAATCAGCCCCCAAAAAACAAATACTCTTTTTACAATATTGTCTGCAAAAAAACCAAAAATAGGCTGGATTAAAGAAGCACAAATTTGTGCTACACCAATAATTAATGTTGCTATAGCCATTGAAAAACCTATTTTTGCAGCAAGAAAAGGCATAATTGGATTCAAAAGACCCGAATACATGTCATTGGCAAAGTGTGCCGCAGTCAACCATCCCATCGCTTTTCTGTTTTTTTGTGCTTTGTTCATAATGATATTATACTTTGAAAATAAAAACAGGAGTAAATGATTTGGCTGAAAGGCTGGACGGGTCAAGGGATGAAGGGCTATTAAAATCACGTCGTTGCGAGGAGCTGTGCGACGAAGCAATCCAAAAAACGGTAGGTTGGGGAACCCACCCTACAAGCTAGACCTTGTGTCATCCCGAAACATTAATTTAGACAAATATCATTGTGCTTGTATTTTCGGGATCTATAAACAACAAATTAAACAGCTCCCGCATTCACTTAGTAAATGCGGGATGACAATAATTTTATAAATTAAATATTTGTATTTTTTATTTTACTACGCCTGTTTTGCTTTCTTTTCGCCTTTGAAGATTTTTGTTGCCAAGAGCGCAAGCCCAAGACCAACAATAGCTCCAACAGCAGGAAATATAATTTTTGATTTAAAAGCTTTCAATTCAATTTTTTTCAAACGGTTCGCACAAGAAGTGAACTCATTTTTTGTATTTTCCACCAGTTCAGTTTGATATTGCTTAAATCTTATTATTTCTTCTTCTAAGTGTTTGAAGCCTTGATCTTTCAATTCATTAACGAGTGAAGATGTTCCCCATTTAAAATTTTCAAGTATCACCCCATTATTTTTAATTGTATTAGTAGCAATAGTATAAAATGGCTCAATATGTCTGGCAACAAATGCGTCTTCGCCCATATTTACAACTTCTTTTAAATACTTTAAAGGGGCAGCATAATTTGCTTTTGCAGCAAAATACCCGCCTGTTGCACCCGCCGCTGTTGCTAATGTTCCGACTATCGGATTTAATTTTTTGTTATTTACTGTATCTACCATAATTTTGACCTTTCCACTGACACATATTTTTTTAAATCTACCCTATATAAAATAAAATCAGG
>CAZXID010000011.1:0-60350 GCA_964640325.1 uncultured Muribaculaceae bacterium
TGTATTTGAACATATTCTCACCCTCTCATGAAAATTTGTTCTAGGCAAGCCCCTATATAAATTTTACAGGTTAAAAATACGTTATATAAATTATCTTTATTCAAGGTAGTTATTTATCATTTCTTTGCATTTTTCTCTACATTCCTCTTTTGAAAGATTTTTCTCCTGATTGCTTTTTTCTTGACAAATTATAAAAGACAAAATTTCTTTCACTTCTTGATTTTCAGGATCCAAGTTTATGGCAACTGACAAGTCATTTTTTGCCTCGGCCGGTTTTTTCATAATTGCATTAACAAGTCCTAACAATTTATATGCATCAACATCTTCAGGGTTATAGCTTATTATTTGTTTGCACTGTTTAAGCATAAGATCAACTTTACCCATTTTGGCAAAGAAATTCGCAAGTATTTTGTCAAATTCCCTAGGGAAAGCAGGGAGTTTTGATAATCTGACATATTCATTAATAATTTTTGTCATTTTTTGTTCGTCATCTTCATCACAAAGTGCTTCTTCGCATCTGTTCATATAAAACTGTGTTCGCACATCAGCCCCGAATTTGAACTCACAGTCTTTTAACGATTCAAGAGCCTCATTATATTTTCCTTGCAAATACTGTGAAATACCCAACTTCATGAAGCAATCGTTATTTTCTCTGTTAATTCCCATGGCTTTTTTGTAAAATTCTTCAGCTGCTTGGAAATCTTTTAAATTATAAAGGACAGTTGCCATATTGTGCAGAATTAAAAAATCTTTGTCTGAAGATTTCAATAATTTTTCCAAATAAATTTTGGCTTTTTCATAGTTTTCTAATTTGGCATAACAAATACCTATATATTTTGATGATTCATTATAATTTGGGCTTTGCGATTCCAAAGATAGTAACAGCCCCAATGCTTCTTTATATTTTTCTTTTTGAAACTTTTTTAACGCTTTTGAATAAATTTTGCCCAATGATTTTGAAGAGCCGAGGCTAAAAAACCAAATCCAAAGAATTATAAAAAATATGGAAAAAATTATTAGAATTATAGATATTGAATTTATCAAAGATTTTTTATCCTTTCTTCAGGAGATATTATTTCTGTTATTTTTAAACCATAGTAATCCTCAACTGCAAAAATTTGCGCTTTTGCAAATTCGGTTCCGTTAACAAAAACTCTAATGTCAGAGTTATTTAAGGTGTCAAGTTCGACTATAGAACCTCTTACAAGTTCTAATGCATATTTAATAGGGATTTGAGTTTTACCCAATTCTGCGGTTATATTTATTTTTACATCAGAAAGTCTTTCTAAGTCGGCAGGATTTATTACAGTCTTTTTTATATCAAGCTCTGAATTCGTAATGCTGAGGAAATTTATCAAATTTTCTACGGTTTCGTAATTCAGAAGTAAATCAAAATCAAACTCGTTTGTTTCATTAACTGTTATTTTATTATTAACTCCAAAATTTAATCCCAGGTGTTCAAAGGCGGTTTTGTATTCAGCATCTTCTTTTAATATAAGTGAAGCTTTTTCACCAAAAACAAGGTCTTTCCCGTATTTTATTTTAAAGGCCTCTTCCAACGATTTAAAAATTTGTTCAAGAAGTTTTTTTGTAGAATTTGTTTCAACTTCAGTGAGAACTCCACCGTAAGGTTTGTCTCCTTTGCCACACATCAGAATATCAGCAAGGTAAAACAAAAGTTTTTCGGGTAGTATTACAATTAAAATCCCCTGTTGTTGCCCCATTAAATATTCAAGCTTGTAAAGCGCGTGATCTTTTATTAGATTTTCTGCCTTTTCTATTTTAGAATTTGATATTACTTGCAAGTCAATATTTTTACAGGCATCTTTATCAAGATTTTCTAAAATAGTTTTTTTAACCGCATCGTTAAAAAATTGAAAAAAATCTGATAACTGTTCTTTTTGAAGATTAACCATCCAGCCCCCTCATAATTCTTATAAATTTATGCAAAACATATATATTGAATTTATAGCCACCACATTGTAGCATAATTTCCAATATTTTTTCTTTTTGTATCTTTTGTGTTAACAATCTATCATAAAAGTGCGCTATGGCTATAATATGGTGATTAGGAATAATTTTTTCCAAATTAAATGAAGACAGGTCATAATTATCCATCCATAATTTTGCGCAAAGTGCAATTTCTTCTGGCATTTTTTTTTGATTAAGCAAAATGTCATAGCCTGCTTGTGCAAAAAGTTTTTTAAAATCTTTTTTTCTTAAATCTTCGGGCTTGAATTTTGTTATGCCAATGCTGTGATAATAAGCGCCTTGTCGAAGTTTATCCAACTGTTCTTCGTTGTATTTAAGCTCTTTTCCTATTAGCAGAGCCAGCTCTGAAACTCTCTCTGCTTGATTTTCACAAAAGATTATATAGCCGTTTTCATCAACGTCAAAATTGTGCTGAGAAGATTCTTTATTCTCTTCATAAGTTTCACTTTCAACCTCAATGGGTTTTTCTTCGGGCAATATCTCAATCTGCTTCTTTTCAGGTTCTTGATTGGTATAAATGTCTTTAAAATACAGTTTCAGAAGAAGTTCAGGAGTTATTTTTGTGCCCGCAGGGTACAAAATCTTCCCGTCTTGGTTAATAATATCGGTTTCAAATATTTCACTGTTTATATAATCAAGTGAATAAACTTTGTACATAACACTCTTCTTTTTCATACTTAAATCGGACTTCTACCTGAACTCAGCATGGTTTGGTTCGTTTATAATTGACATTATACCATATTTTTAAAAAATATTTATTAATTTTTTTATAAGCTCAAGGTTGAAAAATGCCCGGAAAAATGTTAACATAAGGACATGAATGAAATTAAAATAAATTCAGAATTAGCTGAATATGTAAATGATTATTATTACATATCAAACAAGACAAATTTGCCCAAAATTGGTCAACAGGGTTGCTGTAACACTTCGGTTTTAAAAAATTATTATGAAGAAGATATAAATGACGCTGCCTTTATCTCCGATGCCGCAAAAAAAAGGCTTGATGCAGATAAATTTTCTCAGGAAGGATCAACTCTGACGCCTGAAGAAAAAAAAGAAGTCGAAAAGCTCAAAGAAATTGACCGTGAAGTCCGCGCTCATGAACAAAAACATATTGCCGCTTCTGCGGGGATAAATGCCTCCAGCCCCGATTATACTTATGTGACTGGTCCGGATGGAAAGAGTTATGCGGTGGAAGGAAAAGTTAATGTAAGCTTTAGAGAAAGTTCTGATCCCAAAGAAACAATCAGAAGGGCGCAGATAATGAAATCTGCGGCGATGGCGCCGTCAGATCCTTCAGGGCAGGATTTTGCCGCTGCGGAACAAGCCCAGCAAGCAATAGATAAGGCTGAACAAAAATTGACAAAAGAAAATTATGATAAAATTTAAAATGATGTTTAATTTTATTTTTTTTGATATGATTTTTTAAGTATAGAATTGGATAACAAGAAGATTGATAAAAACAAACTTACTTAAAAATAAGTCTTTTTTGTGGCTTTTACTAATAATTTTTGTTAGTATTTTTTTGCGAATAATTGGTATAAATAAGCAAGAAGGCTTGTGGTATGATGAAGCGGTAATTTATACCCAAGCAGTGCAAAGCTCATTTTTTGAAATAATTAAATCGTGTTTACAAAATGATGTACATTTTCCTGCTTATCAAATTATTTTACACTTTTGGATTAATTTATTTGGCAATGATGATGTTATATTGAGATTATTTTCTGTTTTGTGTTCAATTTTAACTGTGATAGCCGGTTTTTTTGCAGGTAAAGAACTAAAAGACAGCAAAACAGGATTAATTTGTGCTTCGTTGTTTGGAGTAAATTCATTTTTGATATATTACGCCCAAGAAGTAAAATTTTACTCATTAATTTCTTTGTTGGCGATTCTCAGTGTTTATTTCATTTTAAGAATAAAAAATCAGAACAAAATTAAAGATTATATATACTTTCTAATAACAAATTTTGTGCTTTTGCATACATTCACACTTGCATTTATTTTTGTCTTTTGGCAGTGTCTTTTTTTTCTTATTTATATAATAAAATTTAGCACAATTTCAGTCAAAAAATATTTGTTGACAATTTTTGTTTTAGCAATTTCTTTTTTGCCTTTAAGCATATATGTTTTTATTAATATGAAGAGGTATTTGGCAACGGCCGATGTTTTTTATTATGACAAAAATTTTATATTTATCCTTTTACAGAATTGGTTTTCACCGGTATTAACCGGGTTGTTGAATAATTTAAGGAATTATTTTCCGCAGATAAACATTTTTGCGATAATATTGATTTTTATTCCGATAATTTTATATCTGGTTTCAATAGTAAAAGCTTTATTGCAAAAAGATTTTGCAATAGTAATTTTTTTATCTGGTTTTTCTTTTATTTTGAGTGAAATTATTTTGTGCAAATATACAAATTTTTGTTTAATATCAAGATATACAATTATTGCTTTGCCCCTGACTATCCTTATTGCTGCCTATGGAATCAGTAATTTTAAAAAAATCGGAACTTTTATTTTGTCATTTTTGCTTTTTGTAAATTTGAGTTATATATTTTTAATCAATACAAGCGCTCCCAAAATGACCAGAATAGGAGGGTATAAATTACCTGCCGAAATAATTAACAAGTATCATCCAAATAATAAATCAATAATAATACTTCCAATTAGAACAAATCTTTTCGATAAGTATTTAAAATGTGATTGTAAAAAAATAAGCTTTTTAACCATCGTGTCAAGTGGGTTTTTGAATGAAGAATTTAAAAATAATTCCTATGATAAAATTAGAAATTATTTAAAAAACCCATATCCAATGATTCTTGAGGATTATATTTCTAAAAACATCATAGATTTAATTCCTGAGGGACAATACCTCTTTTTAATTTCAGACAAAAATTTTAATATATATAACAAAGACATTTTACAAAAAATAGTGAATAATTCGAAGGTTTATTATTCTCAGCCGTTATTATTTATGAAGCTTACAAAAATAACGAATGACACGGAGCTTATTTGTAAAAAACACATGAGATTTATTGATTCGGTTTCCACTAAAAATTGGGGAATTATTGTCTTACAGAAAGAGAAGGCACGAAAATTTTAAAATCCTCCTTATCTTCAAAAATTGACTTTTTTAAGTACAATAAAAACTGACGAGCCCAAAGGCTTTTGTTTGATAGATTTATTTTCAAATTTTGTGATTTTATACAAAAAATCATTTAAAAGAAAATGAGGGGTATCGACGTCAGAAACGATTTTTTTGTTTTTATTAAAAGCCAGATTTAGACGTTGGAAAAGCCTCGTGAAAAAAATAACCGGAGAAAGTAAAAACGGCCAAAATATAATTTTTTCTGTTGTTAATCCGGATTCTTTTATAAGATTAAAAATATCTTTTTTGCAAAATCTTTTTTTAATACCGACGGCAAGATCATGAATTCCGCAAAATTGATTTCCGGCAGGCAAGTTTAAAATTAATAAACCACCCTGATTTAACAAAGCAAATGCTTGTCTTAAAAAATCTTTCTGTTGAGCTTCATTTAAAAAGTATAAAACATCGAGAGAAGTGATTACGTCAAAAGTTTTTTGGTAATTTGTTTTGAAGTCTGTCAAAGATAATTTCTGAATTTCGATATTTTTTTCTTTGCAAAAATTAACTGCAAAATCCGAGAGGTCAAAGCCTTGAATATTTTTATATCCGGCAGATGTTAGAAAAGAAATTAAGCCGCCGGTTCCGCATCCTGCATCGAGAATTTCAATGTTTTTATCGCAAGAAAGGTTGCATAAGACGAGTTCATGCAAAGATTTATACCACCAATGGTCCTTTTCCGCATTAAACATTTTTTCGTATTCAATAAAAGAATTTAGCATTTTTTGATTATAATACAAATCTTTTGGTATAATAAATAACATGGAAAAAATTGTTGAAATTTCTGTAATAATACCTTGTTTTAATTGTGAACAAAGTTTGATAGAGCTTTATAAAAGGCTTTGCAATTCTTTGGAATCTATAAGTGAGGAATATGAGATTATTTTTATAAATGATGCAAGCCCTCAAAATGATTGGGATGTAATTCAAAAAATTTGCTTTGAAAATAAAAAAGTAAAAGGGATCAGCTTATCAAAAAATTTTGGTGAATATTATGCAATTACAGCAGGGCTTGAAAAAGCCTCAGGCAGCTGGATTATTGTAATGGACGGGGATCTTCAGGATTCACCTGAGGAAATTAAAAATTTGTATCAAAAAGCACAAAGCGGATTTGATATTGTTTTTGCTAAAAGAATTCGTCGTAAAGACGGGATTTTGAAAAAATTTTTTTCAGGGCTTTTTTACAAATTATTGTCATATTTAACCGACACGCAACAATGTGAATTAATAAATAATTTTGGAATATACAGCAAAAAATCAATAAATGCGATTTTATCAATGAAAGAAAAAACCAGATTTTTCCCTGTGATGGCAAAGTGGATAGGGTTTAATAAAACTGATATAGAGGTCCAACATTATGAAAGAAAACATGGAAACTCTTCGTATAATTTTTCAAAACTGCTTGATTTAGCATTAAACACAATGCTGTCCTTTTCGGATAAGCCTTTAAAATTGACCGTAAGATTAGGGTTTTTGATTGTACTTTCTTCTTTTATTTTTGCTATGTACGTTATTTTTGAACATTATTTTATGGAAGCTGAGATAACCAAAGGCTGGGCGAGCCTTATGGTTTCAATATGGTTTTTATCAGGGCTTTTAATAATGATTTTAGGAATTTTGAGTTTTTATATAAGCAAAATATTTGAAGAGGTCAAAAATAGACCGCTTTATATTATTAAAGATGAAATTAACATTTAGTTAAGATAAAGTTCCAAATCATTTTGCAAGATGAAAGTAACTGTTTTCCCGGGAGAAGCTTTGTAGTTTACGCCCTTATTTACGGTACAAATAAGAACGCCCAAACCTGCAGCTGTGCCTGTTATTACAGGGAATAGAGCAACTGCGGCAATTCCTCCGGTAAAAACAGTCCCGACAGCATAGGCAACGACAGCTGCCATAGCAACCATTGCAGCACCTGCAATTACGCCTAATTCAAGTATTATTTTAGGCAAATTGGCATATGCCGGAGATTTTAGTTCGCCTTTCTTTTTATCAACATTAGCACTAAGATTTATCGTCTGGCCTGAAGGGAGCTTTACCTGTTTTATTACAACAAGTGCTCTTGCGTTTCTGTTAAAAGATTTTGCCTTGACTTGGTTTTCCACAACCCCGATAAATTCGGTTCCTTTTTGCAGTGCTATTTTTCCATCGCTTGAAAGCAAATTTTCGGAAAGAACAAAATCAACTTTGTCACCGACCTGTGCTTTATTTGCGTTAAATTTTTGTGCAAATGCAAGCTTCATTTGCGAATTTTTAGGGATAATAACTTTTACTTTTGAAATTTCAATGGAATCTTTCAGCGGCATATTTTGTTCAGGGACACTAATTGCCTCTTGTGTAAAAGCCGAATTAAAAGTTGCCATAACAAACAACAAAAATGTTGCAGTAACCTTTTGAAATGTCTTTTTCATATTTTCTCCAATTTCTTAAATGTAACCTTCAGGAATGTTGAAATTATATCATTTCAAATAAATAAGCGCAAGATTTTTGTTAAGTTTTTACCTAAGAGATAAATTTGTTTTTTCAAAACGAGGTTTTATTATTTTTACAAATAAATTTTTTCTTTCATTTATTTTTTCTTGTTTAGGGTTTGAGTTTTTTAATTTGATTTCATTTTTGAACTCATCAAGAAATTCTTTTCTGTACAAATACCCGAGATGAGAGCCGTTGCTGAAGTATAGGGCTTTGTCCTGCGCCTGATTTTTAAGCCATGCAAGTTGTTTTGAATTAACAAAATAATCATCAACGGTGTGATAAATTTTATAATCGGTATTATTTTTTAAATAATCGGCAACAGAATACAAGCTTGATTCATAATCAACCTGTTCATAAGATTTTTTTCCATCTTCTATAACATATTTTTTTGCGTAATCTTCAAAAGTCATATTATTTACTTCTTGATGAATTAAATCTTTTTTGCATCGGGAACATTTTTCCACGGAAAAAACAGTATCTGCCAGTTTTTGCTTCATGACAAAGCCGGTAATAAGCTTTGCTTCATCATCATCAAAAGGTAAATAGACTGATTCGCAAGGATTTTGAGCAGAAAGTTCTTCTGTTTTTTTAATAACTTTTTGAACGGTAACCGCCGCGCGCATTTTTATATCTGTAGGATTGTTTTTCCACTCCTGCGCGTATTTGTCTATTTGCCGTTGAGCAAACATAAGCTCAATAGGAGGATTAATCGCGATGAATTTTGAAACTCCCAAAATGTTTTCTTTGTTCTCTTTTGCGGCAGTAAATAGTGTAACCAAGCCGCCAAAGGAGCTTCCTACAATAATTTTATCACTAAACTGACATTTATTTTGAAATTCAAGCCTGTTAATAATTTTTAAGGTTAAAATCCTTGCAAAATCAGCATCTTTGGAAGGAAAGCCGGGCTTATAATTATCGGGCATACATTTGATAAATTCCCAATTAAAAGGACTTCCCAGAACAATTACAGAATAGCCTTGCTCATAAAGTATTCTTGTCATAGTGGTAGAATGTTCTGCCATAACACCTTCGCCGATTGCAGGATAAATTATCGCGACAGGAGAATTTTTATCCGCTTGCAGAATATATCTGTAAGTGTATTTTGAGCATTTGTCGTCAAATCTTATTGATGATTTTTTGATTTTTTTCTCAAAATCGTTGTTCCATAATGAAGTCTGTGCCCATTTTGATTTTTTGGGATTTTCTTTATCAAGCAAGACTGTACGCATAGCATCGACAAGAGGGCTTTGAGGATTAAAGTTTTTTAATTCTATATCGGCATAAATCGGTACGGATAAACTGACATCAATATTACCATCGTCAATTTTTGTTTTACCCGCAAGGGTTTGATTATCCGAAGCTGTTTTTTCAAGAAAAATATTGCTTCTGTCCAGATTGTTGTTTTTAATAAAACTTTCTACCCCGTCGATTTGTCTTAAAACCTCGTAAGGATCGGCGCAGGTTTGTTCTAAGGTTTTTATCGCAGGTTGCATACAGGCGGAATTATTTATAAAAAAAACAGTTGAAGCAATTATAGAAAAAGGGCCCAGAACATAAGAACAGGGATTAAAAGGACAGTCAAGAATTTTGCCGATAACCGTTCTCAGGTTGCCATGAACAATCGGAAGAACAATGTAGGGACCTTGTTTGACTTTGTAGTGGTACAAAACTTGGGCTATGTCTTCTTGGTTCAGTTCAATTTTAAATTTTGTTTTTGCCGGATCCCAAAGTCCGCCCAATCCCATTGTTGTATTTATGAAAAACCTTGCCGTCTCCTGTTTTGAAGCGTGAAAATCTTTCTGCAAAAGACAGCTTGTTACTCTTACGGGGAAGTTAATATTATTATAAGCGTTTTGGAGTCTTTCCATACCGTATTTTGGCAAAATCGAAGACCAAACCACATCAATCGGTTTTACCAGATATTTATTTAATTTAAGGTTGAACAAGAAAAGTTTACGATTAAATTTTTCACATTTATCTTTGCCGCAAAATTCATACGAATAATCTGGAAAGTTTTTTTCTGCACCTATGTTTGTGACACAAAGCGCTGCATTTTGTAGCCAGAAAATTAAAAAAACAGCTGCCAAAATAGGCGAAAATAAATTTCTTTTTGCCAAAATCCCCTCTCTTTCTGCTTGGTTGCTCGCTTTAAACGGCGTTTCGGGCAAAAGCATCGTTTTGCCCTTCAGCCTCTGCTCGCAATCCGCTTTCCCCCTTTATAAGAACTTTTGGCAAAAAAAAATATTACTCAAATGATAATAAAATTGATAATTCAAATTTTGCTTAAAATATGAATTTTAAAAAAATAATATTAATATTGGAGTTTAAAATTAAAAAATTTTGCTAATATAACTTTGTAAAAACATTTTATGGAGAAGTCCTAGTGGAAATTTTAGCTATAATTCCTGCGCGCGGCGGCTCAAAATCAATCCCCAGAAAGAACATCAAGCCTATCAACGGAAAGCCTATGATTTATTATTCGATTGAAGCCTGCCACAAATCAAAATACATTACAAGATATGTTGTTTCAACCGAAGATGATGAAATCAAGATGATTTCAGAGGCATTTGGTGCGGAAGTTATTAACAGACCTCTTGAATTGGCAAAAGATGAAACAAAAACGGCTCCTGTTATGTTATACACCGCACAAATTCTTGAAGAAAAAGGATACAAGCCTGATTATATTGCACTTATTCAGCCAACTTCACCGTTTAGGACGGCAGAATTTATTGACAAAGCCTTTGACCATATGTTTTCTAAGCCGGAATGCGACAGTTGTTTTAGCGGAGTTGATTTGTGGCTTACTCACGGCAGATGGAGGCAGCTTCATAACGGAACACTTGAAGCTTTATATGATTATAGAAATCGTCCAAGAAGGCAAGACCTTGTTTGTCATTATAAAATGTACAGCGAAAACGGGGCTTTTTATGCGGCTAAGTATGATATTTTTAAAAAAGTTAAGGACTTTATCGGCGAAAATCCTTGTATATATTTAACAGACATAAACTTTGATGTTGATGAGCCGCAGGATTTCGAGCGTGCAGAAAAAATGTTACAAGAGCAAGCAAGATAAATCTTGCGCTAAAAAATCTTTTATAATAGAATTCAGAAATGAACTACAAACTAATCGATTTTGTTAAACGCGGTGATTCAAGAGGCTCTCTGGTTGCAATAGAGGGCAATCAGGATATTCCTTTTGAAATCAAACGCGTTTTTTATATTTTTGACACACAGGGGCAAAATATTATAAGAGGCGACCATGCAAACCGCAAATCAAAATTTGTGTTGGTAATGCTTTCAGGCTCTTGCAAAATAAAAATCTTCTCCGATAAAGAAATTTTTGAAATAATTGAACTTAACTCGCCTGACAAAGGTCTGTTTTTAGATACTTTTACCTGGAAAGAAATGTATGATTTTTCACAAGATTCAGTAATGTTGGTGCTTGCAAGCGAACATTTTGATGCAGATGAATATATAAGTTCACATCAAGAACTGATTGATATATTAAATTAATTTTTTAATTTGTTTAGTCTTATTTTTTTATGTATAATGATTGGGTTGCTTTTATTTTAAAAGATTGGCTCTAAGTAAATGGATTTTAGCAGATTTTTCAAAAATTTTTTTAAAGTCAAAGTTTGGTTTTTCAAAAATTACCTTTCGGACAAAAAATTTAAAAAATATCCGAAATTAAGTCAGCCCTGCTTATTTTTGGGCAAGGGTGAGATAATAATCGACAAAAGTGCAAATTTGGGATACTTTCCTTCACCACTTTTTTACAGCACTTATTGCCATATCGAAGCAAGAAACATAAATTCAAAAATAATTATTGAAAAAGATGTTTTTATAAACAACAATGCCTGCATAATATCTAACGGAGCGAAAGTAAAAATAGGCGAAAATTGCAGAATAGGAACAAATTTTCAATGTTTTGACAGTGATTTTCATGGGCTAAAATCGGAAAACAGGGACAATCCCGAAGCAATCGTTAATAAAGACACTACGATAGGCAAAAATGTTTTTATCGGAAATAACGTCATAATTTTAAAAGGTGTTAACATAGGAGAAGACTGCGTGATAGCCGCAGGTGCCGTTGTCACAAAATCTTTCCCTGAAAAAACGATAATCGCAGGAAATCCTGCCGTAGCGAAAGGCGAAGTTAAATGACCAATTTTATACACAAACTTTCTGATGTTCAAAGCAAAAACATCGGCAAAAACACAAATATATGGCAATTTTGTGTAATTTTGCCAAAAGCAGTAATCGGGGATAATTGCAATATTTGCTCACACTGTTTTATTGAAAATGATGTAAAAGTCGGAAACAATGTTACCGTAAAGTGCAACGTACAGCTTTGGGACGGAATAGAGATTGAAGACAATGTTTTTGTAGGCTCAAACGTAACTTTCTGCAATGACAAACAGCCCCGTTCAAAAAAACGCCCAGAGGCTTTTATCAAAACAATTATTAAAAAAGGTGCTTCAATCGGTGCGGGCTCAACAATTTTACCCGGAATTACAATTAGTGAAAATGCTATGATAGGCGCAGGTTCTGTCGTTACCAAAAATGTTAAGCCAAATATAACCGTAATGGGAAATCCTGCAAAAGAAAAGGATGTAAAATGATTAAATTTTTAGACCTACACAAAATAAACGAAAAATACAAGCAAAAAATAGATGCGGGTATAAAAAGAGTTTTGGATAGCGGATGGTATCTTCTTGGGAAAGAAGGCGAAATTTTTGAAAAAAATTTCGCCTTATATTGTGGAACAAAACACGCAATCGGAGTTGCAAACGGACTTGATGCGCTTAATTTAATCATAAAAGCCTACGGATTTGGTCAAGGCGATGAAATTATAGTTCCTGCAAATACTTATATAGCTTCAATTCTTTCAATTTCACAAAACGGCTGCACCCCTGTTTTGGTTGAGCCTGATATAAAAACTTATAATATTAATCCTGATTTAACAGAAGAAAAGATAACTTCAAAAACAAAGGCTATCATGCCTGTTCACTTATACGGACAAGCTGTTGAAATGGAAAAAATTTGGGAGTTGGCAAAAAAATATAATTTAAAAATTATAGAAGATTCCGCTCAGGCTCACGGGGCAATTTATCAGGGCAAAAGGACGGGAAATTTGGGCGATGCCAGCGGATTCAGTTTTTATCCGGGAAAAAACCTGGGCTGCTTGGGAGATGGCGGAGCGATAACCACAAATGACGATGAGCTTGCCACAAAAATCCGCGCACTGAGAAATTACGGTTCGCATGTTAAATATCAAAACATTTACAAAGGGACAAATTCGAGACTGGATGAAATTCAAGCGGCTGTCTTGGATGCAAAATTGGAAGGGCTTGATGAAGATAATCAAATAAGACGCAATATAGCAAATTATTACATTCAAAATATAAAAAATCCTCTTGTTGTTTTGCCTGAGCCTGTAACACAAGAAGGTCATGTTTGGCACATTTTTGCGCTGAGGGTAAAAAACAGAGAAAATTTTCAAAATTATTTGACAAAAAATGAGATACAAACTTTAATCCATTATCCGATTGCACCTCACAAACAGGAAGCTTATAAAGAGTGGAATAATTTGTTATTTCCGATAACAGAACAAATCCATAGAGAAATTATTTCTCTGCCGATTTCGCCTGTTATGGAGCGCGAAGAATTTGAAAAAGTCGTTGAGGTGGTAAATGCCTACAATGAATCCTAAAATTTCTATCTTAACGCCTTCTTATAATCACGAAAAATACGTTAAAATTTTTATAGAAAGCGTTTTAAATCAAAAAGAGCAGGATTTTGAACTTATAATCGTTGATGACAATTCCACAGACAATAACGTGAAGGAAATTCAAAAATTTAGTGACGAGCGAATAATCTTAATTCAACACGAATACAACCAAGGAATAAACGCTGGGCTTAATTCCGCATTTGAAAAAGCAAGAGGTGAATATATTGTTTTTGTTGCATCTGATGATATGCTTGAGCAAAATCACCTTGAAGAAACAACAAAATATTTGGACAAACATCCTGAAGTAAATTTATATTATTGCTCTTTATCTTTAATTGACGAACAAGGAATCCATATCTCAGGAAGAGAAAAACATTATATATTAAATTATAACGACAAATATGAAGTGCTTAAAAATTTATTTTTAAAACGCAATATTCTTTTTTCACCCGGAATGGTTGTAAGAAAAGAAGCATTTGAAAAAATTTATCCGCTTAATTTGTCAGTAATCCAATATCAGGATTACATAATGAATGTTGAGCTTTTAATTGATAATGAAGCATATTTTAGTGAAAAACAACTTGTAAAATACAGGCAGTCATCCCAACCTACAAACATAAGCGCACAGACTACAACTGTTCTCAGCCGCGAAGTTTTGGAAGAAGAAAAAGTAATGAACTCTTTTTTAAAAATAAAAGATAAAGAATTTCTTACAAAAATCTTCGGTAATGATTTAAAAGAGTTTGGGGAACCTGTGAATGAAACTATTTCTTATTTTTTGGGAAGAATGGCGTTTAAATCTTCTAAAAATCAAAAACGCAGGTGGGGTTATAAAATAATAATGGATTTTATGGCTGAAGCTGGGAATTTAGAACTTTTGCATAAACTGTACGGGTTTGATTTCAAAAAGTATCTTGCCCTTGCTCAAAATTTAGAGGGAATGTCAAGCGGCTTAATTGCTGATTTTGATTATAAAATAAGCAGATATAAAAAATTATTTAATAAATTTTTAGTTATAGCAATAATCTTAGGGGTAATTGTCTTAGGTTTACTTTTTGGCTATTTTATATAATAATTAAAATAAGAGGATGCAGAAAAATTCGAAAAATGACAATTTTTCGCAATTTTTCAAATCCGACCTAAGAAGCGGATTGCGAGCTGAGGCTGAAGGGCAAAACGACGCTTTTGCCCGAAACGCCGTTAAACGCGAGCAACTAAGCAGTGCTAAAACCTTGCCGGCTGCGGGATAGCGAAAGCGAGCAGAAGGCGAAACGGCGACGCGAAGGCGGCGGCGTTGCAGACCCGTTTAGCGCGAGCTTTCAAGACAGCCGGCGGCAAGGATGAAAGCCGGACAAGAGGTTTATATGAAAATAGCTGTTTTATACATCGGGACGGGGCATTACACTATTTTTTGGGATGAATTTTTTAATTCTTGCGAAAAATATTTCATTAAAGATGCTCAAAAACACTACTTCTTTTTTACTGATGACAAAGAATTTAAATCTAATGACAAAATAACAATAGTCCCTCAAGAAAATTTGGGCTGGCCATTGATAACTTGTCTTAGATACAAAATTTTAAATAAAATAAAAGAAAAGCTCAAAGATTATGATTATGCATTTTTCTTCAACGGAAATATGGAATTTTTAAAACCTATAACAAAAGAAGAGTTTTTACCAATAGAAAAAGACGGATACATTGTTGCGCCGATTCATTCAAGCAACAAGAGAATGAAATCCAACAAAGAATTTTCCTATGAAAGAAATCCTGCATCAACTTCATATATACCCTACGGGGTGGGTCAAAAATATTTTCATGCAGGCATTTTAGGCGGCAGGACAAAAGAATTCCTTGAATTATTGGATGCTTGCGAAAAAATGATGGACGAAGACTTAAGCAACAATATTATTCCTAAATTTCACGATGAAAGTGTTTTTAACAAATATATTTTAAATCGCCCTTATAAAATCTTAAGCAACTATTACATTCATCCTGTGCACGGAAAACCTTTTGTTTGGTTTAATCCGAAGGTAAAAATAATTCAAAGGGACAAGTCAAGATTTAAATACGGTGGACACGCTTATCTTAGAGGCGAAACAAATAAAAAAATAACCCCCATAAGCTATTTTAAAGAAAAAATTAAACAGATATTTAAATAACTAAAGAACTTAGACCCTTTTGCAGCGTGGTTTTTGGGATTATGCTAAAAGCCTTTAAGCATTTTTTATTATCAAGAACGCTATGTTTTATATCGCCTTGTCTTTCTTGGGTATGTTCGGGGAAAATAGAATAACCGTATTTTTGAGCCATAAGTTCAAATAATTTGTTAATTGAAACCGCTTTATTGGTTGAAATATTTACGATTCCATTTTTTGTTTTAGGGTTTAGTGCTTCAAAGCAAATTTGGGCAATATCAGTCACATGAACAAAATCTCTGGTTTGGGTGCCGTCGCCATGGATTTGAATTTTTTGATTATTCTTCATTTTATCTGCAAATATTGCAACTACACCGGCTTCGCCTTGGGACGATTGTCTTGACCCGTAAACATTTGCAAACCTAAAAATTATATAATCAAGCCCGAAAAGTTGAATATATTTTTCGGCGGTAAGTTTTGAAAGTCCGTAAAAAGATAAACAATTTGTAGAATGATTTTCATCAACCGGCAAGTATTCAGGGATACCGTAAACAGCTGCGGTAGAAGCAAAAATAAACTTTTTAACTTGATATTTCTTGCAAAGATTAAGAAGATTTACTGTGCCTAAGATATTTTCCTTTGCATCATCGACAGGATTTTTCACAGAAAAACTTACACTTGCCTGTGCCGCAAAATGAAAAACAAATTCAATATTATTTTCTTTGAATATTTTTTCAAGCTTATCTGAAATGACATCAAGATTATAAAATTTTGCTTTGGGATTTATATTTTTGTTTTTGCCGGAAGATAAATTATCCACAATAACAACGTCATAACCATTTTTAATAAAAAAATCAGTTACGTGAGAACCTATAAAGCCTGCGCCGCCTGTGACTAAAATACTCAAAATAAAAACCTCATTCAATACAAGAAGATAGTAAGCCAAAAGGCAATTAATGTCAATTTTAGCAATATAAAAGAGTTTCAAGATTTGCCTTATGTAAAACATTAAATAGTACAACGGATTTGATAAAGGTTGTGCTCGAAAAAAATATTCAGATTGTCTTGCAAGATAAATTAAAAATTTATTTGAATTAGTAGATTTAATTTAAAGGCAAATATTTGATGCGGATTAAACGCAGTATATCTTGCGTGGACAAGCGTTTTCTCCTTGTTGATTTTATCTTTGCAATCAGACAGGATAAATATATTTCGAAATTGTAAATTGATAGCAAAAAAAATATTTAGAAGTTTTAACTATATAACAGTTAAAATTAAAAAGGTTAAAATTTAATGCAAGTCAATAGTATTAGCATTGAAAGCAGTGCTTATAAAGACAAGAATAAAAAATCTCCAAATTTTAAAATGGTTTTTAGTAGAATCAGCTTTGGAATATCACGGAAAAGCTTTCTTGATGTTGTAGAAGTAGGTGTGAGTAAAACGTGCAACTTGAGTTGCCCATATTGTCCAAATACTTTTGTCAAAGGTGAAATTCAGGATCATATTATGCAAATTCCTTTGTTTAAAAGTATAGTAGCAAATTTACGACGAATAAATTTTCAGGGTAGATTTACTTTCCATAGATACAATGAACCATTGAAAGTGCCTGTGGAGGATTATATAAAGATAGTCAAAAAAGATTTACCAGAAGCCTCTGCTGAGCTTTCAACAAATGGTATTTTGTTGAATGCCGCAAGACTAAAAAGTTTGAATGCAGCAGGTGTAGATAAAATTATTGTAACTCAACACACTCCAAAAGGTTTTATCGATAGATTGAGGTTAATTCCAGACGAACTTTTAGAGAAAGTTTCAGTAAAATACGGTAGTGAGTTACAATTAATTAATAGAGGTGGGGCACTTGGCAAAGCAGAAGTTGGCAGCAATAATAAACCTTGTTATTATGTAAAGAGTTCTCTGGTTGTAAACTCTGATGGCATTGTTCCTCTATGTTGCGACGATTATTATTCTACGGTTATCTTGGGGGATTTAAAACATGAGAGTATCGAAGAAGTCTGGAATAAGCCATTGTTTGTCAGTTTAAGGCAAAAATTAATCAGTGGAGATAGGCATTCAGTTGAAATTTGTAAAAATTGTGACCGTTCAAGAGATACTAGACCTGCAATTCAAGATTTTAATTTAAATAGTGCGCTTTATAGAAAACAACTGTTGTTGTCTACTGGAGATGCTCATTTGCTCATTTCTTAGCTACATTGAAAGATTCTGTTAATCTTATAATAATTGCGTATAATAGCAATATCTCTCATTGAAAGATTTTTAAATGTACTTTCCTTCTCATTAAAAACGTTTACTTTCCCATTGGCATACAAATAAATTCAGGAATAGTTATAGATTACTTAAAAAATACTCAATAAAAACTAAGGGTTTTATTTTCGGAGAATATATGTTATAATATCCGAAGAAAGTTCGGAGATTAGTATGAAGTATATATACCAAAATGCAGACTGGTACAGCTTTAGATGGTGCGGAGAAAAAGTTTTAAAATTACTTTCAGAAGTTAAACTTGCTCAAGGATTATTGCTCGGAAAAATGAATTCTTTGGGCTTTGAGGCGAAGAGCAATGCGCTACTCAATGTTCTTACTGAAAATATCATTAAATCAAGCGAAATTGAAGGTGAAATCTTAGATGCTCAGCAGGTCCGCTCTTCTATTGCCAAAAGATTGGGCCTTGAAGTTGCAAATACAGTGCCGGTTGAAAGAAATATCGAAGGCGTTGTCGAGATGATGCTTGATGCTACGCAAAATTATAAAAATCCGATTTCAAAAGAGCGTTTGGTTGGCTGGCACGCCGCATTGTTTCCTACTGGCTTTAGTGGCATGTATAAAATCAACATAGGTGATTACAGAAACGATTTGCTGGGCCCTATGCAGGTTGTTTCGGGTTCTGTTGGCAAAGAAAAAGTTCATTACGAAGCTCCACCGGCAGATGTTCTTGATAAAGAAATGCAAGATTTGATAGATTATATTAATACCTTTGATGATACAGATTTGTTGATTAAGGCTGGGGTAATTCATCTTTGGTTTGTAATCCTTCACCCGTTTGATGATGGCAATGGCAGAATCGCAAGGGCGTTGGCTGATATGACGTTGGCAAAAAGTGATGATTTGGAATTTAGATTCTATTCAATGTCGTCTCAAATTAGAAAAGAGCGAAAATCGTATTATGCAGTTTTAGAAAAAACGCAAAAAGGTTCGCTTGATATTACAAATTGGCTTTTGTGGTTCTTGGAGAATTTGTTGAAATCGATTAAAAACAGTGATGAAATATTAGGTTCTGTGCTTAAAAAGGCTGAATTTTGGCAAACACATTTGAACATTGAGTTCAACGAAAGACAAAAGAAGATGATAAATATGCTTTTTGATGGCTTTGAAGGTAATCTTACTTCGACAAAGTGGGCTAAGGCTTGTAATTGTTCACAAGACAGTGCCGGCAATGATATTAACGACTTAATATCAAAAGGCATACTCAAGCGCTTCGGCAAAGCAAAGAATACGCACTATAAGCCCTATGCGTGGTGTCAAAAAATTTCGTGTTGAGCATCATACAATCAGGTACTTAACACGTGAGGAAGAGGTCGAGTTATACAAACACTTGCCCGAATACTTAAAGCTAATTGTTACGGTGGCATTGCATACGGGCTTAAGACGCGGGAATATTCTTGAACTGCGTTGGGAGCAAATAAATTTCGATTACAAAATGATAGAAGTTTTAAAGAACAAGGGTAACAAGAAAATTCAAATCCCGCTTTCTGAAACACTTTACGAGGAATTTTCAAAAATGCGTCAAGATGAAGGCTATGTTTTTGTGAACCCTGAAACTGGATTGCCGTACCAAGATATTAAAAAAGCGTTTAATACGGCGAAAGAAAAAGCAGGCATTAAAAATTTCCGTTTCCACGATTTACGTCATACGGTCGCAACAAGACTCGTTGAAAAAGGAATCGACTTGGCGGTCGTACAAGATTTACTCGCTCATAGCAACATTCAAACCACAATGCGATACGCTAACCCTGTGCCAAAGCGTAAACTCGAGGCAATTCAGGCATTGGATAAATATTAGGCTTTTGGTCTTATTCTTTCGTTTATTCTTAGTGAATTTGTATTCCAGCCTTTTGTACGAGAAGCGACAACAAAATCATTATAAACAGGAAGAAGTTTATTTGGATCTGCAATAGTAACGATAACAGTTGCATCTTGTGGATTTTCCAGTTCAAATTCACTTCTTGTCAAGACATCCATATTCAATCGCCAATTTTTTGCATTTATACCTTGTGGAATAGAACGTTTATAAACTTTTATTGGTGACCATTTGTAACCATGTTCAATCAACATTTTTTCAAAATTTCCAACACTTTCAGGCTTTTCAAGTGGAACTTGAATTTTATGTTTGCCTTTTTCATCTATGGTACCTAATGAAACATCTACGTTTGTTCGGCAATATTCAGATGCAAAATTAACATCCAGTGGTTGATTATAAACGAGAGTTACATAAATATCCCCAAAAACCTTCCCTGCTGTATTTACTAAACAAGCGGGTATCGGAAAATCTTTTTTATAAACAATACCAGGCAATAATTTAATATTAAAAATAGATGTTGCTTGCCAATCAGGAGATAAAAGCATTTCATTAATGTCTCCAGGAACGCCAAAGCCATAGTAGTTAATGTCTTCCTCTGAAAGTTCTTTTTGTCTTAATACCGCTGAATGGACCAAAAGAGCTTTTGCCAAATTTGGGTTAAAATTACCTTCAATATTATTAATTAAATTTGCCAATAATGTACTAACAATAGGCGTTGAAAAACTCGTTCCAACACTTTCCGTTAAGCCTCCATTTTCATCAAAAGATATTATCCCTGTTTGTGCACAATTTAACCTATCGTCACAATTCCCACCATAATGAACAACTTCAGGCTTTGGAACGAACATTGGACCTGGACCTCTGCGTGAAAAAGGTGATGGTTCGTTTGGTTGGACTAAAGATTTTACTATCTGCTTATGTGCAATTGATCCGACAGTTATTGCTCTGACTGAATCAGCTGGTGTAGTTATTAAGTCAGCATTGTCATCAATATTACTTGGCCATTTTCTCAATGGTTGATCACAATAATTTCCAGCGGCTATAACAAAAACAACATTGAATCTTTGTTGTAATTCATCAAGGGTCATTCCAAAATCAGAAAAATAAAAATTATCACAAATGCAATCTGTACCTAGTGATAAATTCCAAACTTTTATCTCTGGATGTTTTTTAAGTTCAGCTTCTAAAATTGCCAAAAGTTCATCTTCTCGTAGACTGTCATCAAGAGCAGGAACATCAAAGATTTTAGCTTGAACATCAGGAAAAATTGTATCCCCAAAATTTAGCTTTCTTGCATTTGTCATTAAACCAGCAATAAATGTTCCATGTGAATAATCTTGTTCAGCAGGTTTTGCAATGTAATTACTTTTTCCAACAATCCAAGGTGCTAACGCTTTATTACTAGGCGAAATACCTGAATCAACAAGCCCAACAGTAGGTGTATTCTCACTTGGAATATTATATTCTATTTGTTCTGAAATTGAACTTGGTAGGGAATGTTTTTTTATGGGACAAAAAGACATAAAATTGTTAATGCTTTTTAATCCGATATAATCGGAAACTTCATCAAAATTTTCTTTATTTTTAAAATTAACAGAATATATGTTCAAATCATCAGTGTAACGAAGTTTTTTGTAGTCAATATCTTTCTTGAGCCCTGCATTGTTTAAAATTTCGACAAATTTAATCTCGTTATTAAAGTTTTTAATGTCGCTATCATGATTAAATAATTTTACTTTCAAACTTTTATCAAAATCTTTTGATTTTGAAACTTCAGGTGAAATTACGTCTTCTTTTGAAAAAGGTTTAATATCTTTTATTGCAGAAATATTTGCAATATTTTTCTTTTTATTGCTTGTTCTAATTTTATTTTTTAATGTAGAAACAGATGAGCTATCAACACTTACAAATAATTCCCCCAAAGTACCTGTACCAACAATTTTACAATTTGAATCTTTAACGATTTCTGTAGGTCTATGACTTTTTGCGAAAGCTTTTTCTTCCATGTAAATTTTTACAATACCTTGAGTATTAGGATATTTTTTAAAAGCTGTATCAAAAAATTTAAGAGCTGTATCAACTTGAGAAACAAGTTCCTCTCTGTGTTGATCAAAAGTTGCCGAATTAAAAACGGTAGGATCGCCGCCGCCGCCTTTTTTGGCAAGACTATCCTTTTGTTCGTATCTTACAACCAAGAAATCATTCTTATTCATGAACCGTACCTCCGTTGATTATTTTTGAAATTTGCCCAAGCGAGATATTGAATAACTTTGACAGATCTCTGTAAGTATATAATTTATCATAATTGTTTTTTAGGTATATTATTTTCTTTTCTAACGGCTCATCGTTAATTGATTGCAGGTGCAATTTTGATAGTTCTTTTACCAAAGTAAATTTAGAAAGATTTTTTTCATCATTAATAATTATCTGCCTGTTAATTTCATTACAAATTTCTTTTATTTCTGCACCTGAAAGATTAACGCAATTTTTAACGTATCTTTCCAACATTTTTCCTTCTATATCATAATTCAGAAAAGATTTTATCATTTTTGAAATAACGGCTTCTGATGGTTTATTAATCTCAATTTTATAAGTAAACCTTCTCCATATTGCAGGGTCTAAAAGGTGATCATGATTTGTGGCTGCTAGTAAAATAGTTTGTTTGTCCAATAAATCTATATTTTGAAGCAAACTAACAACTATTCTTTTTAACTCGCCTAATTCGTTTTGATCATCTCGAAGTTTTGCAATTGCATCAAATTCATCTAAAAACAAAATGCAAGGTCTTGAATTAGCATAATTAAAAAGTTCTCTTATATTTTTGGAAGTGCTTCCTAAATAGGAAGAAATCAAAGAGTCTAAACGGGCGGTTATTAAAGGCATTCCGATTTCAGAAGCAATATATTTTGCAAGTTCTGATTTCCCGCACCCTGGGATACCATATAGTAAAAGTGATGGAGTAAATTCAACTCCCTTTTGAATTAGTAAATTGCTGGATTTTATATATTTGACAAAATTTTGAACTTTTTCAATTACAAAATCATCAAAAAAAACCTGCACCTGCCCTTTTGTAAAAAAATCTTTTTCGGCGAGAGAGCTTTTAGATTCACTATCTACAGGTAAAATATCTTTTATATTCGTTCCACATGGGAACAATTTAAGACTCTTTGAATTCAAGATTGCTTTTTTTAGCTTGGATGATGCACCATTATCACCAAGTTCTTCAAGTTTATTTGCCAATAATTCAGTATAATTTACTACTTTTTCAACATCCGAATTAAGAGCTCCGTTTATGATTTTCAATATTTCTGGTAAGTATTCCACAAGCATGCCTCATTTTTGATTATATGAACATAATAACATAATCTGTGAACAAAATCAACAAATAATGAACAAAAATTAATTTTAATGAACATAAATTCGCTTTTTGTGAACAGTCTTTTTTAATCCCTGCATTCTTAATTGCACTAAAGCATGCAATATTATAATAATTATATCAAAAAATAAAGGCAGTCCCATTTTAGCACTGTTAGGAGGCTTGGACTGCTCCAATAGTTTCATTATACAACAAAGTAACAAAATATGTAAATTTTGATGACACTTGGATGAATTTTAAAAGACTTTACAGCAAATAAATTTATAGTTTCAAAATGTATTCAAAAAAGTCTTCGGAAATACCAACTATTTTTGCAAAACTCTGTGCAAAATTTTTGGCTAGTACTAATGAGGCTATGTTTTTATCTAAAACATTACTCGGAATCTCTGATTTATCTAACAACGAACAATATATATACGAAGATAATAAATATTTGAAGGCATATGAGGCTTCGTTTGGAAATTTAATTACTTTTCCTATTAATTCTATAATTTCATTCCAATAATCTGGTTCTAGACTGATTTTTTGGTTGGTAAGTTTATTTATTTCGTCAAATATCTTGTTTTTTTCTTTTAAGTTTAATGCCCCTCCAAAGAAGTATGTTTTAGATGAGATATGAATATTGTCCAAACCCATTGACATCACGTATTGTGCTGCTTCTATAATGCAATGTAAAAATCTTTCACTTGCCAAAAAACATAGATACTTATGCTGAGGATTTTTAACCTCCAAAATTGTTTTAACACTTCTAAATCTTTCTATTAGGCTCATTAAATTTCTATATTGATCAATATACCAGTATAAGTAATTTAAATATGTAATTATTTCATTTTTTAATTTCAAATCGTTGTTTGTTAATGATGCCTTATTCTTAGAAAGTATAAGATAATCCCGTAATGTCGTATATAGATCCAAATCGACTAATTCACCTAACTCTTTCTCAATACCAAAACTTCTTTCTAAATTATCTAATGTCTTGGCTTCTATAATTTTTATATTCAGCTTTGGTGCTAGGTACTTAACATGCTTTTTACTAGTAGTTCTTACGTAATATGCATCATTTGCACTAAAAAATGATTTAACTCCATTTAGCCAAAATAATCTTTCAGCATCAGATATTTTAACACTAGTTTTGCAATCGGCAATGATCGTTGATTTGTTTAGAATCCCATCATATTTTATGCCTAATACATCTAAATCAGTTAGTGAATATCGCTTACTGTCTTCGTCATACTCGCTTAAATCTACTTCCATTGGAGACCAGTAACCTTGCTTAAAAAGAAGTCTTCGCATTCTTAATTTCAAAATAGCATCTTTATCAATATAATTATTTTTTGGCATTACACAACTCCTCTAGCAAAATTTGCAAGTTCAAAAATAATTTTATCGCTCATTTCTGTAGAAATATTTACACTACTTGCAAATTGAGCTCTTGTGGTTATTGGCGTTTTATAGTCATTAGGGTTCAACAGCATTTGTTGAATATTAGTATCTATTTTTACTTGGTTTGCAGTCCCTCTTCTAAGCATTTCAATTGCCACATTTAGAGCCTTTTTATTTTCGTTATTTTCATATATTCTAAAATTATAACGATTATAGCTTTCTTCAACAACATAACCAATTAAATTTGTTACTAACAATCCATACTGAGCTTTTAAATCTGGATGAGAATTTTTAAAGGAACCAAAATCTCGTAGCCTTTCAAGTATTGCTATAGGATATTTAATTTTAGTACCACCAGAAAAATTTTCACCATATCTAACACAGGCAACTATAGCTCTAGCTTTATCTAAGATTACTCGTTCTTCATTTGTTAAACCTCCAATAGGAGCAAAAAGAAAATCTTGTTTTCCGGTAGTGCCATTTACCTTTACAGGCATAATAATTCCATTATAAATACCCGAGTCAAGAATGTCTTTATGAGAAGCAAAAATTTCATCTTGCATAATAAATTCTTTTGGTTTACCTTGACTTGCAGAAAGAGATTGAATTATTTGAGTAGAAACCCCATTACTTTTTTGGCACCATTCGATAAATTCATCTGAATTATTATCTATTGATAATGGTGAAAACAATATATTACTTCCTTTAAATTTTTTGTTACTAACCAAATGTCCACTACACATAATATCCTGTACTATGTTCATATTAGCATACGTAAGGTTACAATTCTTTTGTATTATTGATGTTTCTTGTGGCCCTTTAGAAATTAAGGTATCTAAAATTGATAATCCTTGTAATTCCATTTCCGTTGGGTTTAAATCAATTAACCGATTACCAAATTCGCCATAATACGGTCTAAATTCAGGAACTTTTATTTCAATTCTTTTTATGGAGTCTCCTGATTTGACTATGCTTATAAAGTCAACTTCTTCTAATTCTCTTAATACCGCATTAAGTTCCAATGACCTTATTCCCAACTGCGAAGCCGCGTACTTTAATGCGGTATAATCATCAATATAAAGAATACCTCTTAAATGCATTGCCAAAATTGCAGCTTTGCCAATCAATAATGTTTTTTCAAATTCAGTTTCAATAATAGCGTTTGTTGTTAGATCTCTTAAACCTTCATGAAAATCTTGAGCTCTTAATGCAATACTTTCAGCGTTATACTCCATTTTTATATCCTTAATATTAAACAACTCTTATCATATTTGTTTTTATCTATGCATAGTATATAAATTAATTATTAACATGTTATACCATAAATTCATTAGGCATATATTAATTATTTCATTGCATTAAAAAAGGACATTACCCACCAGTTACCCATGGTGTTTTTGTAATGTCCTGAAAATGGTTGCGGGAGCTGGATTTGAACCAACGACCTTCGGGTTATGAGGCTCAAAAAATGAATTTTGAGCAAAATTTTTCAATTTCACATAATTGCCTAAAAGTCAACAACAATGGGTTATATAACCCTAATATAATATCACATAAAATCACACGAGTTTTTGTCATTTTTGATTTTTTTGGTGACAATTTGGTGACAATTTTATATGCCTCAATCCCAGTAAAATCGTTTTGATTTAATGTGTGCATTTTTTGCACAAGTTCATGTAAAAAGACTCTCGGTTTGAGAGTCTTTTTTAGTGCTTAAAAACCCGGAATTACCGCATTAAAAGGGAGTATTGACCTACTTCCTTTAAGATGAGAACTGAGATTTCAAAAAGTAAAAAAGACAAAATATGTAGATATATGACGGAAAATTCTCAAATGTTAAATTTTGAAAGTACCTAATTTTAGGGGCTTTCAGCTATTGAGGGGGAAGTTTTTATTCAATCCAAGGAACGTCTTATAAAACAACTTCCCTCTTAGGGAAGGTCAACAAAAGGCTACAACTCGCCACGGTGCAAGTAGAACAAGGATTTGCAGAGTTTAGAAGCTGAGAATTCTCAAACTGAAAACAATTTACATAGGCGAAACTCGGAAGCCAAAGTCGGAAGTTTTCGTGAGAATTGTCAAATTTTTTCCACTCGGGTTTATTTATTCAATTAAGGTCAGCTTTGCAGTACTTTTATTTTTTTTATCACTTCCTCCGTACAAAACAGATAGTGAAAATTTATTGAATATTAGTTTGTTTAAAACCTCTACAGGGATATTTGTTTCATTAGAAATGTCCTGAATCGAACAATTATCTTCTTTTAAAAGTTTAAAAATTTTATTTATTATAACAGATTCTTCCCATGGAATTGTTTGAGGTTCTTTTTGATGATAGCCTTTTTTTCTCATTTCTATATTTAAAGTCCTATAGGTCCATTCAGAAATATATCCAAGATGATAAAATCTATAAACAAGGGCACCTAATGAAACCTTCCAGAGGTGTTTTAATTGTATAAAATTATCTAATATTGGATTTATATTTCTATATTTTTCAACAAATTTTTGTGGCATTAAAATTTCTGCGGCAAATAGATGTGCTTCTTTTTCCGCATTCTTATTTTTTAATACTCCGCTACGATGTAAAATTAAATGCCCCAATTCATGCATCGCATCAAATCGGCTGTGTTCTGCAGATTTTTTATGTGTTAACAATACATAAGGAGCTTTATTATCCCAAAACGAAAAACCATCAATATGTTCAATATCATCTAATAACGAAAAAACTTTGATACCATTTTTCTCTAATAAAAAAATAGTATCATCAATACATTCTTCTAATTGCCATTCATTTCGAATTCTAATAGCTGCCTGTTCCGGTGTTTCTTTATCCTGAAATGAGGTACTAAAAGTCGGTAAATTAAACTTGGCATCAATCCAAGATGCCAAATCAATGGCTAACTTTGCATATGAAAATGTTACATCCCTATCACAAGCTTTCATCTTTGTTAGTGCTCTAAAACTCATTGTATCTTGGATAATTGAATAATGTGTTTCAATATTAAAGAAATCAACAGGGAAATTAAGAATTTTAGAAAGTTCATATAAATTTTCCAATTTTGGGATGGTATTTCCTTTTTCCCACTCTGTTAAAGTTTGCACTGACAAGCCAATATTATTAGAAAGATCCAGTTTTGACATCTTTCTAATTTCTCTGGCGAGTTTAAATCTATCTTTATTAAACATATTATTCCAATATTAATTTTTTCTTGTTATATTCAGTTCGTCTTCTTTATTGTAGCATGAATTATTCTTTATATTTTCTACAAAAAATTCTTCTAAAATAGCCTTATTCAACTCTATTTCTGGTAAAATAATTCGTTCAGCCCATTTACATATTTTATGAGTTTTACCATCAATACCTTCAGGCAAGGATAATTCTATTTTGACCTTATTTTTAACTTTATTGAATAAGAAAAACCAATGTGGAGATTTTCCTATGTCATATTTTTCCGGAATTATTTGAAGTTCCGGAAATAAATCTTGAAACATATTAAGTTGGACAGAATTATTCATTTCGACAACAGCTAGAGAAACTTCACCTTTTTTATTTTTTGTCATTGGGGTGTCATCTATATTGCAGACATTTTTGTCACCGGAAGAAAATATAAAAATATTCTTTTTATCAGGCGGCAACGTTTTATTTAAATTATATGAGTCGTCTTTTGACCAGCCTTTTAATGACATATGCTCTCTAAAATGTCTTATAATGCTACAAAAAAACTTGTTATTCTTTTCCATGCTATAAGCATGTTTTGAAAGTTTATCATCTTCATCTATTGATTTTTTTGTTGCAATTTCAATATCTTCAAAAAGCATTCCAAGTTCTTGCAATTTCAAGATTGCTTCTTCCCCTTCATAAATTTTTTCTTCTTTAATCTCTTGTGGTATAATTTGTAAGCTCATAGATTTCCTCCGATGATTAATAAAAATGTATATTTGAATTATATCACAAATTTGGTTAAAAAAATTAAAGAGAAGTTGAAAAATTTACAATTCTTTATGAAGTCCATTTGCAAGATTTTTCAATATTATAAAATTTATAAATCCAAGTTTAATTGTTTATTCTTGTTAATAATTCTTTTTGCAATTGGTTCTACTTTACGTTCTATTATTTTATCTTCTAAGGGATTTATCTCTCCACAAAGCAACGGCGATTTTGGGTTGTGGCAAGAACTGTTTATTTCAACCTGTCTTTGATTAAAGTTCGCATAACAATATTTACAACCATTTTTACATGTATTGTAAGATCCAATATCTATACTTTCAACGCAGCCACATTCTTTTCGTTGATTTTTATCTTTTCCGATTTCATATGTATAATTGGTTAATTTTTCCATCAAATCCGCATCAATACAATGAGCATGAGTTATTCCAAATTCATCTAAATCAATTTCCTCAGAACACGTATCCAGCTTTAAATTATATAATTGGGCTATCTCACTAAAGTTTTTTGCAATAAATTTTATATCTTGTAGTGTAAATTTTTCAATAGAAGATTCCCTCAAGTTTCTTTCAGTTTTTTTATAAAAATCTAGAAAGCTTATAGTGCATTTTTCCGTATAGCTGGATAATTGTTTTGCAATTTTTTCAAAATTTTCAATATGATAATACATTGTATATTTTTCATTTAAAAGAATTGGGTCATATCTCCATATAACCTTTTGAGGGCCTATTTTGTCAGAAAGCTCTTTAAAAATAGAAATTAAATATTTACCCTTTGATGGAATATTTACTTCAATATCTCTATCATAAGATGTTAATGTAAATTGAAAATAATAATTATATTCTTTTAATTTATCCAATTTTGAAATTATTTCTTTTGGGTTTTTAGTCCAAAAGACAATAAAGTCTACTACATCAGGTGTTAACTTAATTTGACTTATTTGATGTATATTACTAGGGTTTCTTACATATAAATAACCCTCTCTTATGCGATTCAAAAACCATTCAGAATAAAATGCTGGTATATCTGTTCTTCTGCTGGCGCTTATAATCAATTTATTTACCTCCTAATTTTATTATTAATTGAGCACATGAGCAATCATTCCAACATTTATAATTATACCTGAAATTATCTGGATAAGTCATAAGTAAATTTTTATGTGGGTACTCGTTTCCATATTCATATCTTGATTTATCAAAACATCGTTTTTCAATACTATTAATAGTAATGCCCTTTTTTTTAATTTCTTTTATCAAATAATCCAAAGAATCTCGCCCACAATAACAACTATTAACATCATTAATGATTATAGTTGATTTTGGAGCCATTTTTGATATTACATTATTTGTGAGATTTTTGTAAAAATTGCAAAGTTCATTAATAGTTCCTGTACTGAGATAATGTGAGATAACGTATTGTAATATTAGAAAATTAGAGTTTGTTTCGCGTTTTAAATGCCGTTTTCCAAATAATCTAAAAACTTCTTCGTAATAAAAGCTTGGGAATATATTTTTTGATTGACAATAATTTTCTATTTCTTTGTGTATTGGGTTCCATTTTTCATTAAGATCGAATCCATAATATGTGATTGGAAATTTATTATGTGTATCATTATAATATTCAAAAGCCATTAAATCAGGAGCTGGCCCACATCCGATAGATACAATATTTAAACTATCATATTCATTCATATCATCAAATGAATAAAGTGCATATAATATTTCAGAGGCGAATTTATTTGAAAATTGGCAGACATAATAATTAACAATTTTTTCGCAATTATACTTTTTTCTTCCATTAGGGTATTCCCTGGGGAAATGTATTTCATGGAGACAAGTACCACAATCTCCAGCGCAATTATTGGAATCATGAGTACAAGGATTACAGCTCCCTTGTCTCTGTTGCTCTTGGTATTTATTATCACAATATTTTATAAGTTCATCAAATAACATAGCAAATCCTTTTAATTATGGTATTTGGCAAATTTTTAAATTCGTTTTATTCATATTATTCATTCTGTAGACCAAATTTATCAGGGCAAATTTCATGGTATGACAATACATAATCTTCAATTTTGAGTTTATTCTAATTTAAACATACTCGCTTGGATATTAGACACATGGCTATGTAGAAGACTTAACACACTCCGACACATTTCCCCGAAAGTAGTTCCAATTTGAGAACTTCGGATTTATCCTTTCACGTACGAAGCAATCATATGAGGAATGGCATTGGATAATTATTTTGACTTAATCAACATCGAAAACACTTGGATTGATGTTCAAACACTTGCTGCGTTAAAAGGCATAACGCAACGGGCGGTCAGGCTATCGTTAAGGCAAGACAAATATATCTCTAAAGCAGAAAATGTTCGTGGCGGAAAGTGTTATAAAATTAAACTGAGCTCATTAGAGCCTAAGCTACAGTCAAAATATATGAAAGAATATTATAACAACATTACAGAAACGGATGTCAGAGTTGACCTTGAAAAGCTCATCTTAAAACAAGAAAAAATTATTACTGAGAAGCAAAAGAAAATAGCACTGGCAAAAATCAACCTTTTAAGATTTTGGGATAAATTCAGGGAGGAATACTGCCCTCAAAAGCAAGCAAACAAAAAATTTCTGGAATTATACAACACCGGCGAGCTCTATCCCCAAATATTCGAGCAAATAGGGAAAGCCTCCATCGGCTCCTTGTATCGATGGAAATTAGCACTCGGCGAAGCCGGGAATGATTGGACCATCCTTATATCAAATTACAAATATGCGCCTTTAAAGACCTACAGAACAAGTCTAAATGAGGATGAGATAAAAATATTTTTAAAAATCCTTTTATCCCAAAATAAGTTTTCAGTAGGTAAATCTATAAGTCTTACAAAACACATTTTAAGCCAGCGCGGGGTTCAAATTTTGCCCAAAGATGTAACTTTCAGACGTTATGCAAACTGGTATAAGAAAGTAAATTATGATAAATGGGTGCTGGCAAGAGAAGGTATGAAAGCGCTTAAAGATAAAGTCGAACCATATATCGTAAGAGACGCTTCACTTTTAGAAACAGGGCAAGTGCTTGTAGCAGACGGTAAAACATTAAACTTTCAAGTGATAAACCCGTTCACCGGAAAACCTTGCAGGGCGACGTTGTTGGGGTTCTTGGATTGGAAATCAGGAGCGCTTGTCGGATATGAGATTATGCTCGAAGAATGCACGCAAAGCATCGCAAGCGCACTTAGAAACGCAATATTAAAACTCGGCAGGATTCCAAGCTATGTATATCAGGATAACGGCCGCGCCTTTCGCTCGAAATTCTTTAACGGCGATAAAAATTTCGAGGAGCTGGGCTTCACCGGAATATATGAAAAACTCGGAATTACTCCGATATACGCAATACCATATAACGCTCGAGCAAAAGTCATCGAGCGTTTTTTCTTGGATATGCAAGAAAGTTTTGAAAAGCTTCTGCCAAGTTATATTGGAACGTCAATCAAGCAAAAACCTGCTTATATGAAGCGGAACGAAAAATTCCATAAAGAAAACCACAGTGATTTTATCCCGACGTTTGAGCAGGCAAACGAACTTATACAAAAATGGCTCCAATTCAAACATTCCCAACCTTGCTCTAATGCAGAAAACAAAACTATTCAAGAGGTTTTGGATGAAGTCGAAAAACAAGAGCTGAACATTGATGAGCTTGACGATTTGATGATGGCACAGGAGGTAAAAACTATCGGCAGAAACGGCATAAGGTTCTTGAAATCAGATTATTTCGACGACACATTGTACGGATTGAGAGACAAGGTGATTATCAGATACAGCTTGTTCGACCTCTCGTACATTAAGGTTTATTCGATAAAAGGCGAATATTTATGCACAGCAAACCGTGTTATGTCAATGCATCCGCTTGCAAATTATCTCGGTGATATTAAGGATATAGAAAATTATAAACAAAAAATTGTCAAGCAAAAACGCTTACGGAACAAAACACTTAAAGCGGTCAAAGAGCATTTTTCAATCGGTGAAATTAATCTTATTGAGGAACAAATCATAGAGAATGCACCAAGCAACGATGCCAAATTTATTGAAGTTATCCAGCCGGAAACAAAGCTTCTTCCAAAAATGAAATCAAAAGAAGTTCTCGCCAGACCGTTGTTCAAAACAAGTTTTGAAAGATATGAATGGTATCTCAAAAACGTTTGCATATGCGACGAAGACCGACAGTGGTTTGACAATTATAAAAAGTCGGAAGAATACAAAATGATATACGAAACATAGAAAGGAAGCTGATGAGAAAAATATTTGCACGGACACAAAATGTCAAAAACTTTATCACGTTGATGAACAACCTGCAAAGCCGAGCGGACGGGGTGCCGGGGATGGCACTTGTTTATGGCGAACCGGGCTTGGGGAAAACACAGGCGGTTCTCTGGTGGGCGGCACAAAACGAAGCAGTTTTTATAAGAAGCACAAACCTTATGTCGGGGCGTTGGCTTCTTGAAGAAGTTGTTGAAGAACTCGGCGAGGTGCCGTTTTATAAATGTTCGGACCTCTTTAAACAGTGCGTAAGGCAGCTGAAAGAGGAGCCTCGGGTGATTATTGTTGACGAGATTGATTACCTTGTATCGGATTCACGTGCAATTGAAACACTCAGAGACATCCACGATAAAACCGGGACTCCTGTGGTTCTTGTAGGGATGGGGCAGGCTGACAAAAAGCTTATGAGGTACAGACACTTATATGACAGGCTGTCGGAGAAGTTAAAATTTGAGCCATTCACTCAAAAGGATATAAAAGACATTATCGAACAGCTTTGTGAGGTCAAAATGACGGATTGCGGGGTGAATTACATTTACAGCCAAACGAACCGCTTCAGGCAGATTGTCAAATTGATAAACAAAGCGGAAAACATTGCAAAAGCGAACGACCTTAATGCAATAGATGAAGCAACTTTGAAGGAATTTATAAATGACGAATCAAAAGAAATTATTAAAGCTGGCAAAGAACCTAAATAGTTTTTCGTTCGACGATTTGTTGATACTGAGCGAAGAAAACGAAGCGTTCATCAGATTATTTATCGAAGAAGCCCTGATGCACGGCAGTATAAAACGAAATACCAACGGGCAGTATCTGTTTATCAGAACAAACGCCGAGCAGGTAAAACCCGTCGATGATTGTACTAAGGCAAAAAGTGGCAAGTCAAAAAGATTGCCGACCAAGTCTTTTAAAGACGCGGCAATATGCTTTCTAAGATCGGATTATTGCAAAAGGCTCAAGCCCTCGACTTTTGTCTCTTACAAAGGCTATATAAATAATCAGCTTATACCTTTTTTCAACAGGACAAGGCTTTCTGCAATTAATGAGGATAAAGTCGTCGCTTTTATGCAAAAACTTGCAGGCGAAGGATTATCAATGACAACAGTCAATAAGTATATAGACGTTTTGATAATAATTTTGAATATGTACAATCCAAGAAACAAAATCACGAACGACATCAAATTCAATAACGAGAGGAATTATTACAACGATATCCAGATATTGAAGCCTTCTGAAATCAAGAAGCTTTTGCAGTCCACGAAGAAGCATTATCCGGATTTTTATCCGCTGCTGTTAACTGCTATTTCGACTGGGATGACGAGGGGCGAACTGCTGGGGTTGACCTGGGAGGATATAAATATCAGGCAGAAAAAGATTAGGGTGAACAAGAGTCAATTTAAAAACAAATTGGTAATCCACACAACCAAGAATTCAATTAGGAACATCGATATTTCCGACGAACTGATAACAGAGCTTAAAGACTGGCGGGAGGTCTGCCCTAAAGGCGAGGAAAATTTGGTATTTCCCAACTCAGAAGGCGGCATCCAGGATCCTGACAACTTGATAAAAAGGCGCTTCATGCCGGCAGTCCACAAGTCGAAAATACCAAAGATTTGCTTCCTTAATTTAAGAGATACCTACGCCTCTCTTTTAATCAAACAAAACCTACCACTAACTTATATTCAAGAACAACTCGGGCATAGCTCCCCACAAGTAACAGCGGAAAGATATAAATTTTTGCTAGAACAAAATCAAATCCCTAAGAAGAATGTTTTAGAAGGGGTATTATAATAGCTATTTATACTGAATTATATTGTTTTTGTTTGTAAAATTTTTTTAATTAATTTATATCTGAAAGCTTATTTAAAACACATAAGTTCTTCGTCCAACTTGAAAACATTATTTGAAATTCCTTTAAGCGTAGATTCAATTTCACTCCATTCGCAATCTAAATCTATGCTTTTTGCAAAGAATTTGTTGTTCAATAAGTCCTTTTCAGTTGCTGCAATTTCTTTATCTTGCGTTTTAGCATATAACAGCATTCCACTAATTTTTTTAGAAGTACTTGCTTGCATATTTTTCATATAAGTAAATATTTGGTACATATTTCCAGAATGTAATTTGGCACTACTGTCTTCATATTGAGAATGCTTGTTAAGAGAGTGTGTATAAAATTTTGCGTCTATAATCAAAATAGACGAATCAGTTTCAAGCACAATGTCGGTTTGCATTTCAGGTAAATATTCAAAGTCTAAATTATCTTCCGCCCAAGGTATTTTTGGTGCGTGAACATGTACGTCTTTCAAGTTTTTCTTATAATAAGTCAAAACAAATCTTTCAAATAACTTGCCCATGCATTTGTCATAAAAATAATTGGATAAATGCCTATCCCCAGCTTCTTCAGTCATTAACATACCTTGAGCTATCATATAGCAAATATGAATAAGCAATTTGTATTTACGATTGTTTGAATTATATCTAATTGAATTCCAAGAAACTCTTTTTAAATCAATTGAATCTACAGATAAAAAAGAGGGGAGCACTCGTTTTATTCTTTGAATGCTATCACAAGTTAATTGTCCACGAGTCAAAAGCAATTCACAAGAACTTTTGATAATATTATTAAAGTATGAATTAAGCGTGAATTCATCATACTCACAAAAAAGTTTGCATTTAAAATGTGAAAGTTTTTTTATCGAAGTTTGAAAATCAATCTTTCCCCTTAACGTTGAGAGCTCTTCCTGTTTATTTTCATATTCTTTATTCAACCCTCTTTTTATTTGCAAAGACAGTGCAGAGGATAAAATCACAGCAAATAAATCATCAATATTATCAAAATCGCATTCTGTGACATCTTGCTCTGTTTTTGATTGAAAATACTCAAAAACATACGCAAACATATAATAAATATTTTTTATGACAATATTATTTTTTATCATCTAGTAACTCTCTAAAACTTTGCTCCCATTTTTCTTTTTGCTTTTCGTTATCAAACCAATATTCTTTTATAAGTGGTAAAATTTCATATTTTATAATTGAATCAATTCCCGACTTATCTTTAATTAAATCATTACAAAAATAGCTATGCCCAATCATAAACCCAACACCGAGTGTACAATCATTTTTTATCTCTTCATTTAATTCTTTAATTTTGCCAATTAATGACTTGATTTCGTCTGGCGCATTTTGATTCAAAAACGCATCGAAATTTTCATTCTCAAACGCTGGTTTCATCTCATAAAATGCAAAACGACGTCTTAGTGCATAATCAATCATCGCAAGGCTCCTATCTGCCGTATTCATCGTACCAATCAGATGAAAGTTTTTGGGGACCGTGAAAGGATCTTCGCTGTATGTCAAAGAATCTAGCTCTTGACCACGTTTATCAAGTTCAATTAGCATCATCAATTCTCCAAAAATCCTGCTCAAATTTCCTCTATTGATTTCATCGATAATAAAAAAGTAATCTTGCCCTGGGTTATCTTGTGCCTTTTTACAAAACCGATAAAAAGGACCTTCTGTAAGTTTGAATTTACCCGATTCTGTTGGCTTGTAGCCCATAATAAAATCTTCATAAGAATAACTTTGGTGGAATTGAATCATTTTTACTCTAGAATCATCTTTTTCCTCCATAAGTGAATAAGCAAGTTTCTTTGCGACAAATGTTTTTCCTACTCCTGGAGGTCCTTGTAAAATGACATTTTTCTTGTTCGTGATTAATTCCTTTAAATGCTCACATTCATAATTTGAAATATAAACATCATCCAAATAATCAGTCTTAATTTTTATATTTGGATTGATTAAAAAAGCAGAAAAGTTTTCTTCTACATACTTTATACCTTCATTCGATAATTTATAATAATCACTATATCTTTCAAAATAATTTCTTCCTTTTCGATTATATTTAGATTCATAATCATCAGAGCACTCCCTCAGTTCTGTAGCTATACTTGGCTTTGATTGTCCCTTGATTATTTTTGCTTGTTGCACAAATGGTAAATTTTCAACATCAACAGGTTTATATTGCTTGCTTTTGTCATTTGAATACATTCCAATTGCAGAAATCTGCCACCAAGTTAATGTTTTAATTCTGTCCGCTGGAGTATTATTCTTTTCAAGCTCATTATTTAATTGAAAAATCTCATTCTTCTTTTTGTTTAATACATTTAGTATTTGCTCATATGACGTAATTGGTTCACACTCTATTTTGTACTCATCATACAAATTCTTTCCGGAGTGCTTTCCACATTCTATAACATTAGGATATATATCTAGAAAAAACTGCCAAGAATCCATAAAACTTCTATTATTTAAATGTAGAGCAACCCAAGCTCTATTTTCACCAGAATGCCTGCTGCCATCAAATGCACTGCATGTAGCTTTATATTTTTCTCCAATCCCTAAATCTTTAATCAAACTTGTAGATATTGATTTTAATTGTTTTCTTGGCGTATCTCCTAGAAAAGTGTAGGTATAACTTAAATAAGTTTCATAATTCCCTTTTGAAACGCCATTTTTTGTTTTAAGCTCCAACAATTCATCCAATGAAAACACTTGACCGCTCTTTAATTTTTCTAAAATTTTGTATCTTATGTTATTAATCGGGCGGTTGTCATTTGAATACTTAGACATTAGCTCGTCTAAATTTAATTTATCTTTATTTACTAATAATCCTTTTGGCGTCGAAATAGCTTCTACTAATTGTGCCTGCTCTTGTAAATATTCAAGAATCTGGTCATTATCCATTATTAACATTGTTAAAATACCTCCACTCTACATTACATCTAATCTACAAAATTGCTTATACCCACAGAATTTACATTTATTCTCATCATGTTCTATTGGGTCAAAGTTTAATTCATTTATGTTTTTATAAGTATTCATAATTTTTTCTTTTATGTTTTGATTATCTTCTTCTGTTAATGGTGTGTAAAAGCTCTTATCGTGCTCTTCCATAAAAATAATACCCCCTTGAGAAACTTTTGTTCCAACATTTTGTATTTCAAATGCAAGTTTATAAAACCGTAGTTGATTTAAATATTTTTCATATTCTTTGCCATCTGCAATTTGGGACTTAGATTTGGCTGATCCGGTTTTATAATCATAAAGAGAATATGTACAATCATTGTTCATTTCTACTCTATCAATAAATCCTTTTATAAAAAATTTTTCTAATGGTACTAAATCAAGCTCATATTCTGTATCAAATATTTTATCAGCAGGGATCTGTGAAAAGGAAGGGTAAAAAACTTCTAAACTTTTTAATCCTCTTTTTTCGTATTCGCTTCTCTTTGCTTGAGTGACAAACTTTTGGTTCCCGAGTTTTTTTATAAATTCATCGTTAAAACTACTGACGGAAGGATAACTGCCGGTTGCTTTAGCTTCTTTTATCGACCATTCAAGTGTTTTATGAACGGCGCTTCCATAGTTTGCAGCTTCCCAATCTTCTTCACGTACAGGTATCTTTATTATATTTGAATATAAGAATTCTCTTGGGCAGTTTAAATAAGAATTGAGTGCGCTTGGGCTTAAAATAAAATTTTTCACCCTTGCTTTGATTTCTTCATTAAATGCTTGTTTATGGTTAAATTGGGCGACCGTTAATGATTTAACAATTTCATTTGAATAATCTTCTTTGGTTAATTCATGATTATGCTTCTCAAATAAATCTTCTCTGTTGACAATGGATGACAGGTAGCTTGTTAGTTCTTGGGCTTTTCCATCAACTATATTTGAATATGTAAGACATAAAGAATGTTTGGCTCTGGTAAGACCGACAAAAAGCAGTTTTATTTGTTCTGCTTTTTTAATTTCATTTTCATCACCTACAAATGTAGATTTCTCAATAGGCAAATCTATTGAATTGGAAGTCTTTTGCTTTTCCCAATTTTTAGTAAGTAAATTTGAAATATAAACGTATTCAAATTCTCTGCCCTTGGAACCATGAATAGTTACAAGCTGAATGGCATTTTGAACATATACATCGCTGTCTATTGTTATCATAACATTATCAGCAAAAGCCGTATCTAAATGTTCTACGAAATCTTTAATAGTAGCAGAAGGATGTAAATTATTAAAAGATACCGCTTCATCAACTATTCTTTTTATTGCTAATATATTTTCAATTTTATTAACCTTTGAATTTAAAAAATATTGCAAGATACCAGTCTTGTTTATAATCTCCACTATAGTGTTTTTTAAACTTTCGCTGGATTTTAGTTCCTGAAGTTCATCATACGTTTCAATAAAGTCAATGACTCTTTCTTTATCTGCCCATTCATTATCGATATTAAGTCTTATATTAGTTATAAAGTCTTTGTGATTTAGTCTATGCTGTTCTAATAAGAAATTATAATCAGCTTTTGCAAAATCAAAAGGTTGCGAAAGTAGTACTCCAAATAACTTGTCTGCATAGATTTCATTATTTTCGAGTGTTTTCAAATAGAAATAAGTTATTATTGATGGTTTTAATTCAAAAATACTCTTATTAGATTTAATTTGATAGGGAATATTTTTAGCTTTTAAAAGTTCTGCAAATGCTTTTAATTCTATATGTTTTCTTGCAAGAATAGCAACCTGAGATAAGTCAACTTCACCCGATTCATTTTTAGGAGCTTTGTCAGAATTAATAAGTTTTTCAATATCTTCTACTATAAAGTTATTTTCTTGTTTTATATCGCCAAAACCATGAATCGGGACTTTTTTATCTTTGCAAATAACATCCTCATTTTTAGCGGTAAGTTTTTTTGAAATATTATAATCTTTGAAGTCAGGGTTAAGTTCAAGCCGTGTTTTATCCTGAGAAATTAATTCATAACTAATATTAAGAATAGTTTGGGTCGAGCGGTTATTTTCATTTAAGCAAATAACTTGTGTTTGAGGATAACGAAGAAGGAATTTTTCGAGGTTATCAGTCTGAGCACCTTGAAATCCATATATTATCTGGTCATCATCCCCAACAACAAAGATATTTTGATTGTTAGCTCCTGCAGCAAGTTTGAATACAATATTATTTTGAGATGGGTTTGTATCTTGGTATTCATCAACTAAAAAATAACTATATCGCTTGGAAACTTTTTTCAAGAAATCCTCGTTCTTGTCAAAAGTTTCAAGAACGAGGTTAATCATATCGTTAAAATCAATAAAATTATTTTGTTTAAGTTTTAAGTTATAGAGTTCAAAAAGCGGCCAAGTCTCTTTTGCCTTTCCCATTTTTCGCTCGTGAGTTTCAAAATTATTTAAAAACGTTTTTACTAATTTACCCTTTTGTTCTCTTTCCTTATATTCAGCTATATATTCATTTAGCTTCCCTTGCCAAAACATACTTGTTTCTAAAGTTTTAAAATATTGCTCTTTGTTGACCTGATTTTTCTTAATTTCTTCTATTGCATTTAAAATTTCACCAATATAAAAATATGCATCGCCCCATTTCGTACGGTAAAATTCAGGATTAAATTCATCCAGGCATTCTTTCATTAGATTTCTTTTGGAAATGTCATCAATGACGTCAACACCATCTAAAAGCTCAAATTTTTCCGGATATTGGCGAACAATCTCATTACAAAACGCGTGATAAGTGTGAATTTCAACAGCTGCTGCAATAGTCCCAATTTCTTTTACCAAACGGATTTTCATTTCGTTTGCAGCCGCTTCTGAGAATGCCAGACAAAGAATAACTTCCGGTGGAACTCCTTCTGTCAACATATATTTAATCCGTTGAATAATAGTAAAGGTTTTTCCTGTTCCTGGCCCAGCAAGAACCATAACCGGACCATTAAGTGTTTTTATGCACTCCATCTGCTTTTCGTTAGGTGTGATTTTTTTCATTTCAATTACTTCAGACACTAATTTCTACCTTTGCTTTTTCATTTAATCCAACAACTGCACCAATTTTATTTGAAAGCTTTTTCTTAAATTCTTCTAGATTGTTTTCGCTCCAAAGTATCATCTTTCTTTGCTTTAAGTCGAAATGCACTCCTTCTGTATCTAGCCCTATTGCTTTTTTGCAATGCAAACATTCAAATTGTTTTTTAACTTCTTCATTAAACCATTTTTCATTGCACGTATATAATACTGGAATATTTAAACCATCGGCAAAACCTGCTTCATAATAAACACCGGCACGATATCCAGTTAAATCGGCGACCATAAATTTACTTCTTCTAATTTCTTTTATGATTTCATCTGGAATCCAGCCATTTTGCTCATCAGCTTTGTCAACTCGATATTTTGTATAACCGCAACTTTCTATTGCTGGCACAATAGCTTTATCATAGGCTTCATCGGTGTTTGGGCCAAATATTTCACCATCATTGAACCACATAGCAACAAAACATTGTTCTGAGTTTATGTTTTGCCTAGACGCTTCTATTTTCTTTATTCCGTCTGCAGTTATTTTAAACATACGTCCCCCATCTGGCAGGGAGCCTTTATTTTCAAGGCATTTTACATCTTGTAAATACCATAAAATTTCATCTAGTTCATCAGGGGATTTGCAAAAGAATAATGAATAATCTTTTTGTTTATAAATATAAACTAGCTCTCCAAAACTATATGATTTTTTATAAAAATATTCCAGAACAAGATTGATTTTATCTAAAATACTTGATGGATAATTTATCGTTGCAACGATATCTTCCCAAGTTTTTTCAGTTAGTACTTTTGGAACTGAATTTTCGGGGTGACTTTTATAATAATATCTTAAAGCTATTATAACCCTATCCTTTTCTGCTGGAGTTAATACTTGAGCATTAGACCAGACTAAAGAATTATTTAAGGCGTTTACAATAGAAGATTCATAAATAATATGCCCACAGTTAGGACATTCTAAACCGGACTTACCATTATCTTCCTTGGTAGCAATAGCGTAATGGCATCCGCATAAAAAACAGTTTTCCATTTTTATACCCCATATTTTAAACCCTAATTGTAATCATTATATTCTAAACATATTCAACAAAGCCTTTATGTTAAAAAGCATTGCTATTTTTTGTAATACCCTTGATATGAACCCCTATTGTCATATTGTTTTACCTTGTTCCCACTTTGCTTGTAATAACCCTGATAACTTCCACTTTTGCCGTACTCTTTAACTTTATCTCCGCTTCGTCTGTAGTAGCCTTGATAACTTCCCCTGTTGTCATACTTTTTAATTTTTTCTCCGTCAGACATCCCCAACATACTGCTGTCGCCCTGCATTGCAAAACAATGAGTTGCAAGGATGACTAATAATGTAAGTAATATAAAATTTTTTCTCATTATTTTCCTTTCTTATATTAATATCTTCCCGCAATCGGTCCGACGACTGAACTTATAGTATTAATCAATCTAATAGTATTGTTTATTGTGTCCTCAGCATTATTATTGCTTTGATATTGTGGATACCCCGACTGATAGGAAGGGTTATAAGCACTTTGATATTGCTGTTGGTACTGATTATATTGCGGATATTGGTTTGAATATTGTTTAGTCGTAGAATATTGTTGGTTTTGCGGTTGTTGATATTGTTGATATTGTTGTGCCTGGTAATCATTTGGATAAACTTGAATATATATAGGCTGGACAACCGGAACGTACTGAATTTCTTTTTTTACTGCCGTAGATGTTTTATATTTTGCTTTATTTTGAGCATTTCCGGCAACTGCAGGCATAGTGAAAATTATTGCAACGCCTAGTAATAAAATAAATTTTTCTCTGCTGTGCTTTATTTGCGCATAGGCAAAAGCTTTTCTGCCGTTGAAATTGTAAATTAATTCGCAAAACTTTTCAAAAAATGTTTTAATTTTCTTCATTACCGTACTCCTTAATTTTCCCTAACAAAATCATTATACACAATACTTACGTCAAAAACGGACATGGGTACAAATGACCATTTTTGACGCATGACAATGTTATAATATAACCATAAGGAGATAAGATTATGGCATACGAACAAAACGAATTTCAAAAAGAAATGTTAAAAAAATATCCCCAATTTGCAATAGAAAATCAACCAAAACTTGAAAAACCAAGAACGGAAGAAGAAATGCAAGAAGCGTATTCAAAAGCGTGGAAAGATACTCTTTGATAATGTGTTTTTTCGAAAATTATTTTCGAATGCAATTCATTTCATTTTCTAGAGTTTCTCTAACATATTTCATACGCGACAAGCCATCAACGTAATTAATACATTCATAGGTTTTTATTAGTATATTCAGATATTTCAGAGGGTTAAAAAATTTATAATATTTTTTTAGTATATTATAAATTTTTTCGCTTTTTTGCCAATCTTTTATTTTAAGAGAAACACTCATAGCAACTTTTAAAACATAGGGGTCTCTTGGATATTTTTCTAATAATGTTTCACACAAATCATATGCCTTATCATGTTCTTTTAAATCTTTTAAAACTGCTGTAAGTCCTACGCAGGCAAACTTATTTCCCGGTTGATTCTCTAAAATTTTATTATATAAGACCTCAGCTTCTTCTAAATTTTTTTCTCTTCTTAAAGTTGCAGCATCACTAATATTTAATGCACTATTTGGAAAAGAGGTTGTTGCTTTTATATTATCTATAATTTTTCTTGCTTTATGAAGTCGTTTTATTTTTCGGTACTCAATAGCAATTTTTAATTCTTCACCTACGGTACTAGCGAGAGAATATGCTTTATTAAGAACTTGTTCTAAAAAATCGAGAGACTTAGCTTTACTTCTCCTTATAGACATTGCAACACTATAAGCCTCATTAAAATTTTTTATCGAATCAAGTATTTTTGTATTTTCAATATAATTTTTTTCTTTATTTAAAAACCGCTTAGCGACTTTCATACCATTAGGGTCTTGATTCATTTCAATAATTTTTTCGTATAGTGATATAGCTTCATCTTTTTGTCCACAATTTAAATAAATCATTGCCAATCTTGTACAAGCTTCAGGGAATTTAAGATTACCTGAATTAGTACTTTTATCTAATTTAATAATTCCAATATTAATTTTAATACTGTCATCATTATAAATATTCTCCCTAGCATATTCTTTTGCTAGCTCATTCCATTCTGTTAATTTATCCATAATTAATCATTACTTTCTAATATATTTATTGCCTTCTTTATTTTATATTCCATATTTTTCAATGCATACTTTTCTACTATTTCTTCAATAGGGGCAGAATTTAAAATAAAAATCTCTTTACATTTCTTACATTCCCCATAAAATCTATTATTTTCAAACCAAATATCTATATCATGCTCATCACAAAGTGGAATATTAAAGCTGCTTTCATGTTTATTATTTGACTTAAAAACCATTTTTATATCTAAGCAAAATTCTTTAAAACCATATGCTTCGCCTAATGCCTTTTTTATTTTCCTTGTCATTTTAATATTAATAACAGCACTATTAATTTTTTTAATATATTGGTCAAATAATTTCATGCTTAACCTCCTTTTGGCAATTTTATCTCCCTAAAAAATTATAAATTGTATTATACTACATAAAAAATGGCTATAAAAAGAATAAATTTATTTAATATTTTTTATAGATTCAATTAAAAGTTCTTTGTAAATCTTTTTTAGACTTGTTGGTTTAACAATTTCAACATTTTTGCCCCATCTGAATAAATGCCAGCATATAGACAAGCTGCCACCGGCGATGAATTCAACAATCACTGAGCCATCATCTTCTTGCTTAACTTTTTGAGTCGGATGGAAATGATAATTTAAAACGTCATCAGCTACTTCTTTGTCGAATTTTAACTTGATATTCAAAGGCTTTTCCTGATAAATTCCAAACGAATTTTGTGCATAATCGGAGAGCGCAAATTTTTCATCCTTTTCAAAATATTCATTTAAGATTTTGATACTTTGTATACTTGAAAGCGTGAATAACCTTATGTCATTTCTTGGTTCGCTATATGCTACTAAATAATGCTTTTCACCATATAAAACTCCGTATGGGTGAACAATGCAAGTGTATTTCTCTTTGTCTTTTGGTTGATATTCGATTTCTAATTTTTTAAAGGATTTTATTGCTTCGCGGATGATTTCAAGAACTTCTTTATTCATTTTGAACCTTGGATATTGGCGAATTGCAAAGCCTTCAGCTTCAAGCAACGCTTCAACATCTGTTTCTATTGTTGCAGTATCTTTTTTGTTAACGACTTTGAGTTTTCTGATAATTTCATTTAGGCAATCAGATTTCTCTTGAAAACCTTCAGCATCGAACTTGTTCTTTGCACTTTCTAATTCCAGAATTTCTTCAGGAGTGAAGGCAACAAGCCCATTGAAGCTTGTTTTAAATTTCCATCGGCGAATCTTATCAGAAGAATCAAAGGTCTCTATTTGAGGAAAAATTCTAACTACCGCGTCACGCATGCGTTCGGCAGTTCGTCTTGAGACCTCAAACTCTTCTTGAATATCATAAAGCGAAACGCCTCTGGATTGCGTTTGCATCATAATTACTAATTTAACTATGTCTTCAACTCTTTCGTATCGCACAAAGACTCCTTTTAATTTATTCAATTGTAATCTAAATATATTAAACTATATTAACACCAACGTCAAAATCGGACATAAGCATCTTTTGTTAATATCTTACACAATTATTATAATACTTATCACATTTTGACAAATAAATTACATTTTGAAGTAATTTATTATTAAATTAATGATTCTGAAAATTTATTTTTTAATTCTTTTATTAATAACATTACATTAAATTCTAAATCAATTTTTTCATAATTATAAACAGCACCTTTTGAATAAATGCTTTTAAAAGGATATTGTTCAGCTAAAAATCTGACACCTGTTTCTGCGTATTCATCACAGATATTAAAAACTTTTTTTATATCCATAAATAATATATTGTCACGACCTTCTATAGGATCAGCGTATGCAATACTTATTAATGTAGGTAACTCATCTTGTTGCCCTATACTAATCGATCTTGTACATCTTACAGGATTTACAATTTTTGTCCGTTCTCCAAGAAAATAACCAATGGTAGCGCATAATACGTAAAGATTAGATAATTTGGGGAATAAATGATATGACCCTTCTGTTTGTTCATTTTTACAAAAGCATTTATAAAATTTATAACTTTCTTCAGAAGTATAAGCCGATATTTCTTTACTTGCGTCGTAACTTTCTATCATACCATTGCTCCTTGCGTAATTTTTCTTCTCGGAATCCAATTATTAATATCTTTCTGTTCTATGGTAGAGCATCTATCTGAAATATGAGATAATTCATAAACTTTATCCCATTTATTTGATGATCTTAAAGCAGTTGACTCTTCACTTTGAAATTCGGTATCGGTTGCCAACAATATCCACTGGGATAACAAACTAGGTAAGTTTTTTAAACATGCATCACGATGAGAGCCATCTAAACGCCCAAAAGGTGTATCCATTAAAAGAGGCATCTCTAGATTACTGCCAATCTGAAGCAAAGCACAAATATATGATAAAGATACAATTTGTCTTTGACCCGCAGACATCTGAGATGTTAAAATAGTACCGGAATGACTTAGCACCTCTAATTGAAAATCTTCTGAAATGATAATTCCTGATAAACTCTTTAATGTATCTACATCAGCAATTTTTTTGAAAATGTCTGTTGCACATGCTGATAACGTTTGTCTCAATTCATCAGAATAATTTTTATAGATACTCTCTAGTTCTTCAATTCCAAAATCTATTATTGTGCGTTGAGTCATTAATTTTTGGACTTTGGAATCATTTTCTGTCAATGCATTCTGTTTTATTTTTAATTCACTAACTTTCGATATTAATCCGTCTTGTTGTACTTCTAATCTCCCCTGGAGAACATCATATGAGCGAAGATCTTCTTTTATTTTTTTTAGTCTAACACTATAATCTTCAAATCCCTTTATATCTTTTAATTCATCATTATACTTTTCAAGTCGATTGTTTAATTTTATATAATCTTTTTGAATCTTATCGTATGATGCTATTGTAGAATCTATTATATTTTCGGATATCTTCACTTCCGCTTTAAGATTTACTATAGTATGATAAGCTTTTAGCGCCGCGTCGGAAGTTTGACTGGAATTTCTATTTTTGTATTCTTCCAAAAATATTCTTGCTTCAGGATGTTCATTTAAATTGTTGCCGCATATACATCTACATTGGTTCAATAATTTATCGATGAATTCTCTTTTTAATCCGTCAGGAATTTCTCCTTTATCAATTTTGGATGATAATTCAGACTCTAGTTCTGCAACAATAGGTGCTGCAACATAACTTCCACTTTTTGATAATTGTTCTTTGAGTTTTTGTTTTAATGAGTCTAAGTCTCTTTTACAATTCGCTATGTTTTCTCTTATTATTTCTCTGTCTTTTTGTTTTGCCATAACCTCTTTATTTGCTTCGATGATCTTTTCAATATTATTTTTATCAATTTCTGCTTTTTTAATATTATTTTCTAATTGCATTAATTCATTTTTAATATTTTCCAAATCTTCGTGCTTTTTTGTCAGCTCCTCACTTATAATTCCTAATTGGCCAGAAGCATTCATTTCAATTTGTTTATTTATCTCCTTAGAAACTTTTGAAAGAGATTCTTTTGTTATTTCTATGGCATCTAATTGCAATAAAGTTTTTATTCCTTTTTTTATTTCATTTTTACTTTCTTTGCTATATTTTGTTAATTCTTCCATTTGTTCACCATCAAACAAGAAAAAGTCTTTAATTTTGGAATCAATAATTGATGAGATTTTTTCTTTAATCTCATCCCCATCAATAATAGGAGGACAAGTATTGTGGTTTTCTGTAATTGACAATGAAACATCGCAAGGTTCTTGAACTATATCTATTCCTGTTTTTCTTGCCTTGATAGACCTGATTAAAGAATAGTTTTTATTTTTATCCTCAAAGTCTAACTGAACTGTGGCAACTATTTCTTTCTCCTGATTTTCTTCAAGCATTTTTTCATTTACTAATACTAAATGTCCTTTTCTAATTTCGTCATCAGTCAAGTTGTCTTGTTTTAAATAACGAGTTCCATATAGACAAAACATTATAGCTCTAAAAATACCTGTTTTCCCAAAGCCGTTGGAACCGAATATTAAGGTCACATTTTTATTCTCATCAGATGCAAAGTTCACAGAGAATTCACCTTTAAATTGTCTAAAATTTTTCAGAGTTAATTGTTTGAATTTCATTCTTTGTCCTCGAGCGCGATTTTAAGTAAATTGCTTTTTATTTCTGTTGCAACTCTATCTACGGCAACAGTTCTTGATGAATGGATATTTTCTTGGGCCGAAACTATTCCTATCTCACAAATTTTTTTTACTTTTGCATCTTGAATCAAATTTACCTTATCAAGAATATTCATTTCAAAATTATTATTCATATTAAGTCCAATCACTAAGCTATATCATATAAATTTTCTGCAATTATTTTAGCATAAACTTCCCAAGGTTTCATGTCAATTTCATTCATTGTATCAAAATGTTCACAAGCATATTTTATTTTTTCTTGAGTTTCATATTTTAAATCATTTAAATTATTAAATTCTGAAAACCTCGGCAATTCACGTTTTAATAAACATTGTCCAGTGTTATAGTCGTACAAATCCGGAGTCCAAGGGCCAATCATAAAATCATATATATATGCTTTAGTTTTACCTGTTTCATCACTTTTTCTTAATACACGACCTCTCCTCTGTATAAACTCTCTTGGATTGGTTGAACTTGCCAAAATATATGCCCGTTTTGTTGCAGGAATGTCCACACCTTCATCTAAGCATTTTATTGCCACGAGTCCTTCAATAGATCCTTCTTCAAAGGCTTTAAGTATTTTTGTTCTATCAGATTGTTTTACATCTGCAACAAATTCATGTACTTTTAATCCTATAGCACTAAGAGCTTCTAATATTTGCTTATGTTCACCTGGGGCACAATAAAAGAGGTTATGAATATATTTTTCTCCTTTTTCTAAAATGTCATTTCGATGTTGTTGTACAAGACCAATTAAAATAGATAATTTATTTTCTGCCTTTCCTATGATTTTTGCTCTTTCTCTGCATAATTTTTCTAAATATTCTTTATCTTCCTTAGTCTTTTTCTTTTTAACAACTATTAGCCCTATTTTTCTGGTTAAAATTTCAAAATTAAACAATTCGATGTCAGTTAATTCAGTTAAAACAGGATTATATTCATATTTAGTTAAAGCCTTGTCTTCTATAGCATTTTTTAAATCATATTCTACAACGATTTTTTTAAAATAATTCATCAACCTTTCGCTACCCGCTTCATCATACCATCTTCTGGGCGTTGCAGATAAACCAATTCTGTATTTAGCATCCGGAAATAATGAAATGGATTGTTTTTCTGAGCCCAAGCCATGAACCTCATCTGCAATTATTAACCAGTCATGATTTATTGATTGTATAAACTCTTGAAACGGTTTCATAGCTGAAGTAGCATGGGTGGCTACAAAACAAACTTTTTTTGTAATACCTGCTTTGTATTTTTGTAGTTCGGGATATGCTTCGTCTTGCCATTTCTTACTGTCTTCAAAACATAATATAGGATCAAATCCAAAAGATTCTAATTCTTTAGCCCATTGAGTAACTAAATGCTTGTATGGAGCTAAAACAACTAGACATAAAGTACCATTTCTTTCATATAATTTATTTGCCGCGGAGATAGAAGTAAAAGTTTTTCCGGAGCCAGTTGCCATTTCAAATAAACCATTATAGTTGTTACTTTCCCAGTTTTCTATAGCCTTATTTTGATATGGTCTTAGGCTTTTGGATGGATGCATATCTTCTGATGGCTGTTCAGTTAAAATCTCTGCTTGGATTCCCTCTTTTCGCAAATAAGGACAAGTATAGTTTTTTCCTGCGTAGATTATTTTATTTTTAGCAGCTTCACTGATCGTATAAGTCTTTAAAGTATTTGAATTCCCTTGCCATTTTTTTTCAAAATCATTCTTATATTCTTCAAAATAATCTTTACCGAAATTCCAACTTGTATAAACACTTAGACTTTCTTCATTAATAGTTGATTGATGGCTGTCATTTTGAGAACCGAATACAGCTATACCGTTATTATCCTGATCATAGAATAAAAACAGTTTTGTATGAAAAATTCCTCCTTGTAATTTCCCTATTGGCATTGCGAATCTAAATTCAAGAATATTTTGAGCAATCATCCAGCTTAATGTCGCAAGAGTTTCGATTTCTATTGCTTCTGTTAATTCCTGAATTGTATTAAAAACTTGTTTATCAATAACTGTTTGAATATGCATTTCAGGATTCTGCCCGTCTTGAATCGCTTTCCAATCTTGGTCGGATAATTTTACCGATGTAACGATTCGTGCTTTTCCACCAAATCGTGCAAAAATAGCCAAACCTTTTGCCACTTCCTTTAACCAACTTGATGAAAAAAACCCGACCGCTCTATCATATTTCACTGACCTTGATAATACAGGAACTATTAAATCATCGATTAAATTATCATCAATGCTTGAATATGTTTTCTTTAATTCCGATAAGTTTAAAAAATTAATCATTCAAATATTTATCTCTTCCTATTTTGCTTATTACTACGTTTTTACCATCATCTACCAATTCAATAGATGAACCTTCAAAAAATAATTTTTGTCTCTGAAAATGCAGGTTTTTGTATTCACAAATAGATTCTTTTGCTAATAATTTATCAAGTTCACTAAATGAACATATATTTTCTTCAAAATTTTCAATAATCAAAAAAGCTGATATATCATCAAGATCTTCAACATTAAAAGGATTATCTAACAATATCAAAGAACGGTAAAAAACATCTACATTATTTGCTTTTAATAGTATGTCTCTTAATAAAGATTCTGTCCAATCATAATTTTCTTGCAATTCAGGAAGTTCATCCTTAGATTGATCTAATATACTTTCAAATTTAATTAATGGGGTATTATTTTGATATGATAAATCTGCAGTAGTTTGAATAATTTCCATTAAATTATCAATGATGTCATCGGAATAACCAACTATATCATAATGTGCATAACATGAATCATAACATTCTAAAACGCTTGTGTTTTTAAGCAAAATTTTAATGTTACTTGAGTTTAAGTGATTTTGAATACAATATTCTTTAATTTGACTTTCAGTTACATATTTTTGAGTTAGTGATTGTTCAAAAATCCATTTTTCTAAAATTTTTGATTGAGAAATCGTCTCTACTTCATTAACATTGGATGTGTCTTTTAATTTGACATAGGTGTTTTTTTCTACTATAAAGTCCATATTGTCTATGTTGGACAGCAAACGACCTATAAGAAAATAAGATGTATTTTTTTCTATTATTCCGAACCAACTTGCAGGATAAAGTGCTTGTACTTTTCTTAAATGGATTCCTGTGTTTACATCTTCTTTATTTAGTAGTTCTACAATCTTATCAGCTATTTCGTTTAACTTATCAGAATTAATTTTTAAATTATCAACGTGTATATATTCTCTACCGTCAGCTAAAATTTTTGAACTTCTTCCGTATAAAAGTTCTAATTGCATTTTTGTCCAGCCCATATCCTCACAAAAATGTTTTATCAATGATTTCTTTTTAGTCCAGCATCCTTGTTGAAGTATATAATTTTCAAACATTTCAAGAGTCATGCAAGCACTTTCATGAGAGTTTTTATCTATAATTTCCCGCACTCTATACTCAAAACGTTCATGTCCTTTATAGCGAATTAACCCTAATAATGCAATCGGATTTGGAATGCCTCCATTTATAAATTTTTCAGGTTCGTCATTAAATATTTTTTGAGGCTTAAATCTAGGTATATTCTTGTCAAATGTTTTAATTATTTTCTCGATTGAATAATCAACAAGAGACCAATCCGGTGATACATTATTTATATGGATATAAGTACCTTTATCCCATAGAATTACATTTTGATTTCCTTTTATTATAGTATCACTTAATGTTCTTAAAGATGTTTTTTCTTGGCTATATAAATTATCAATAAGTTCTTTTAAATTATTTTCTAACAATTTATCATCATTAATAGGCAAATGGACTCCATTAGAATATAATTCCTTAAATAAATGAATTATCCTCTCATTACGTTCTTTAGTTGTTGATTCATAAGTTTTAAGGCGATACACATTATTATCAAATTTTATAAAGTTATTGTCTAGGTATTCCTCAAATAAAATATTACATACTTTATGAGCATTTTCTATTGCTTTTTCATCATCAGTTTTAAATATAATCATTATTGTTCTCATAAAAAATTCTTTTATTTCTGGCAAATGTAAATTTTTATTTTCCTGAACTAATATGTCTTCAGAAATTTTGACAAATAATTCTTTAATTGATACATTGGATCTCAATAATAGACCTCTTTCAAAATCAAATTTAAAATCCGCATTAGTATCTTTTAAAATATAATTAATTATTTTATTATATTTTTTTTGATCGTCCTTTATATTAATTTTAATAATATAACCCAATTTATTAAATAAACTCAGAATATGATGATTAATGTCTTGATTGACATATGTATAATTTTTTCTAAGTTTGCTTATACCTCTAAGTTCAATCTGTCGTATTCTTTCTCTGGTTACGCCGAATACTTTTCCTAAATCATCTAACGTTTGTTTATCTGTGCCATTTATTCCGTATCGGGCTTCTATTACTTGTATTTCTTTTTGTGATAAATCCTCGAACAAATGTTTTATCTTATATAAAATTATATTTAAATAATCTTGTTCTAGTATTTCTTCCTCCGTTAATTGATTTAATTCACTGAGCTGAAATGGAGATAATTTAATAGGGAAATTATCTATGCCTAAATTATTTAAATATCTGGTTATATCATCAATAATTTTAAAAATGTTTGGTTTTAATATTAATTCATCGTCTACAATAAATTTATCTGGGAAAATAGTTAATAATTGTCCTATGTTTCTTAAGTTATATTTGTTAAATATTAGCATTATTTCATTGTCAAAAGGCAATTCTCTTAATAAGGTGAAATATTTATCAGGCATTTTTGGGTCAATAGGGTAATACGATTTATGTTCTTCAATCCCATAGTTGAATAGTTCCTCATTTAATTCTTTTATAGCTGGAATAAAAGAATTTTTTAATAATTTTACGGAAGCTTTTCTAAATTCAATATATTCATTAACTGTTTGTATATTTATTTCATTCATTTTTTCTATTGTTGAACAAGAAAGTGAACTAATATTTCCAATTTTTAATTCTAATACTCTGTAATCAATGGGATGTAATTTATTATCATTGAACTCTTTCTTTTCTAAATCATATTCGTTATTTTCATTATAATCATCGGATTGAAATTCTTCATAATCACCAAAACTTTTAATTAAATCATAAATTTCATTAAAAATTTTACCTCCCAGGTTCCGAAAATTTCTTATATCATTAATGTTTGTGGTTAAAAGTTCGTAGACAGTATTAATTTTATACCTTTTTAAAATATTGGTTGCCCTTAGCGATAAATCCGTATTGTCTACAGGTATAACCTTATATTTTTTCTCAATATTTTTTTTCTTTGATTCTGTTTCTGTTATTGTTAAATTATTTAATTCTGCATTATTAACAGCATGATCCAAGTTCTCATTTAAGGGGCAGTAATCAGTTGAATAAAAATCAGGTATTGGATCATCAAAGCATAAGTTGATTACGTCTGTATTCAATGCCTTACTTAATTCATAAATATTGATATCAAATAAATTTAATTTATCCAATAAAACACTTAAATTGATTCCTTTAAGTTGAAAAAGTGTTTTAACATTAATCGAATTTAAATAATCCACAATTTTAAATTCAATATTTTTGAAGTTATTGTTAAAAAGAGATACATTATATATAGATTCCACTGAAGGTATAGTTTGTATTAAACAAGTCAAATTCCTGCTGTTAGGAGAATATTTGTTTGCTGAACGACCTATAAAATTAACACCGTATAGACCAAGTAAAGTGCAAACACTAAAGAATTGGGATACATTAACTTTGCCATAATCGTTAATAATGTCTAATGTTATTTCCGAAAAAGAGCGTATATTATAGTAGTAGAAAAAGGTTTTCAGATATCCGGCATCATTTTTATTAATCACTCTGCTTTTTAAAAAATCAGGAATTTCTATGCTTGAACTATATTTAATTTGTAAATCTGTGTAAAATTTCAATCCAGTTTTGCCTTTATTGTAATTAATGATATTATTTAGTAATATAAATATTGTATATAAACAATGTGTCAAATATGGACGTGTATTGATTTTAAATAAATCGTATCTGCAAATTTAATTTTATGTAATTTTTATTATTCTCTTCGTAAATAGTTCCAAATTCATACCGACCACTACTAGCCGTCTCCAGGTGAGTATTTTTATACAGATAATCTTCAAATTCATTACGATTATATAAGTGATAACAAACTATTTCGCCGTCTTCTCTTACAATTATATAGCCGCCTGTTGCATCAATTCTCCCGGTCCATGCAACAGAAGGCGTCATCCCTAATGCTGCGCAAGTAAGAAAATTTTTCATTTTGCATTCATAAAAAGAATGTCCGTTTGAAAGGTCATAATTAAACGGGTTTAATTCTTTTAGTTTTTCCACAAGCTCGACGACAGTTACACCGTCACCTTTATAATAAAATTTAAGTACTTCAGCAAGCATTTCAGGGAACATAGTATCTACGACTTGCAGATTTGAGTAAAAATTACTGTTTTCTGTTTTGCTAAATGTTAACGTAGCGCCTGCAGATAAAATTGCAACAACTCTATCTTTTATTTTTGATTTCGTCTCAATTGCATTAATAGCTTCTGAATTCACATCCCCGATAATTTCATATATAAAATTTGTTGTTTTCCCCGCATTTAAGAGAGTTGACGAGCCTCCCAGCTTAGATTTAATACTAAAACCGAATAAAACATCCCTTAATGTTTTAGTGTCGTGCAAAACAATATTTATATCACTTTTATCAGCCGAATCCGCTTTTATTTTTGTACAGTGAATTAAATTCATAAATTGCTCGACTACAGTCACAGGAAATGTTTTTTCGGCATTTTTAATTTCTGTTAACAATATTTCTGCCTTGGTTTTAAATTCCTCAGCAGAAAGTTCTAATAAGCAATTTCGGGATTCTCCTTCGATGATCGTGATTACAGGGGCATTATTAATAAACTCTTTGACAGAATCGTTTTCTTTTCTTACAATTTTTATCAAAGGAAAACACAAGTCTTCAATTTTTTGCAAGTCACCGTCGGCAGCACAAATTTGACCATCTCCCAATAATTTCAGGAAAACGTAAAGCTCACTCCACTCACCTTTGTTTGCAGTTTTCATTATTAATCCTTTAATATTTTATCAATTACATTAGCCGCGGTCGCCTGAATTGCAGGAATAGCAACTGAATTACCGAATTGCTTGTATGCGTGAACATCAGAAATCTCAAATTTGAATATATCAGGGAATCCCTGAAGTCTTGCCCACTCGCGTGGAGTCATTTTTCTGATACCTCTTCTGTTAATTTGGCCTTTGATGTGAGTAACAGGGGTAAAATCTTTCAATCGATTGTCAATAATCAGGTTTCTTTCTCTGCCCATTCCACCGGTAACTATTGTATTTGAAACTCCATTCAGATCTTTTATTTCGTACCCAAAACCATTCCCCTTAGCTTCATTTCTTGATTTGTGTCTTTCCAATCCTTCCAAATAAGTGGTTGAAAGATAATATTTTGCACTTACTACGTCTTTTTCAATAATATCTTTTATCGATTTTGTTGTATCAGTAGGCTCCGGATAGGCAAAATCTTCGGCCTTTATTCCCATGTCGGGTCTAAACCCCACAATAAAAATTCTTTCGCGATTTTGCGGTACTCCGAAATTTTTTGCATTCACTATTTGCGGATCAGGTACAATGTAGCCTAAGTCTTCTCTTAATACATTTAAAATTGTGTTTAAAGTCTTGCCTTGTCTGTGATTAACCAGCCCCTTTACGTTTTCCAAAAAGAAGGCTTTAGGTTGTTTTTCTTTAATAATCCTTGCTACATCGAAAAACAAAGTTCCTCTCGTATCTTTAAATCCGCCTCTTTTGCCTGCAATAGAAAAAGCTTGGCATGGAAAGCCGCCAACCAGGATATCGTGGTCAGGAACATCTTTTTCATGAATTTTTGTTATGTCGCCGTATGGTTTTTCACCGAAATTTAATTCATAAGTTTTTTGTGCGTGCTCATCAATTTCCGAGCTGAATACACATTCGCCACCGAGGTTCTGAAAAGCAATGCGCATGCCGCCAATCCCCGCGAACAGATCAATAAAAGTAAAAGTAGCATTTATAGGCGCAGGAAAAGGAATACTCGATTTTTTACCTGAGTATACTTTTAAACTAAATACTTTACCGTCGCTGACCCGGATATTTTCTTCTTTTTCAATTACCGCGTTTGTACTCATCTTACCCCTATAGCTTTTTCTATTGTTTGGATACAAGTTGTTGTATCCTTTTCTATTTCTTTTCCCCAGAACCTGAGAACTTGCCAGCCTGACTCTTTTAAAGTCTTGTTTACTTCTTTATCTCTGCTGATATTTGATTCTATTTTTTTAATCCAGAAATCTTGATTAGATTTTATTTCTTTTTTCTTGTTATCCCAATCAAAGCCATGCCAAAATTCACTATCACAAAAGATCACAAGCTTATATTTTGTAAGGACAATATCGGGTTTCCCGACAAGCTCTTTACGATTTTTTCTGTACCTGTAGCCTCTTTCCCAAAGAGCCTTACGAAGTTTTAATTCAATTTTGCTGTCCTTGTTTTTAACAGCTCTCATGTTTTTACTTCGTTGTTCTTTGGTGAGCTTATCCATAACTTGATTATAAATCAAGAATTCTCGATAAATCATCTTTTTAACGAAACTTTAAAGAAACTTATCGTTTTGTTGACGGAAAGCATAATATGGCTTTTAAACACTAAAATAAAATTAATCTTTTGCTTTATAATCATAGTCAAAATCAAATAAGTCTTTTATGTGGATTCCCAAAGCTCGTGCAAATTTAACTGTGGTTTTTAATCCCGGTAATTTTTGTCCGCTTTCAATTTTACCAATATAGGATTTTGAGCACTCAGCTTCAACTGACAATTGTCCTTTTGACATATTGGCAGCTTCTCTTAATTCTTGTAGTTTTGTTGCAAACTTAATAAGTGCTTCATCTTTCATACGAATATTGTGCTATAGTTAGTTCAAGGTGTCGTAGACTATTTGTCTACCAATGATAAATCTTTACGACAAGTAACTGAAGGAGGCGAGAATGTTATTATCAAAAGAAGGATTTTACGACTGGGCTTACAGTGACCTGTTGGTTAACAATCAGCGAGGGCATTTTGCAGAATATCTCGTAGCAGTCGCGCTGGGGATTACCGACCAAAAACGACTTGAGTGGGACCCGTACGATCTGCTCTACGGCAACATAAAAATTGAAATAAAAAGTGCCGCTTACGTTCAAAGCTGGGAGCAAGAAAAGCCCTCCAACATCGGTTTTGACATTAAACCAACACGTGATTGGGATTATGAAGTAAACAAAAGAGAAGAAACGCTTAAGAGGCAGTCAGACCTGTACATATTCTGCCACTTGAAGCACAAAGACAAAGCAACCATTAACCCCGCAGACGTCACTCAATGGGATTTTTACATCGCACCGACCGCATTATTGAACGAAAAATTCAAAGACCAAAAACGGGTGTCTTTGTCGGTGTTGAGAGAAAGAGGGTTTGAGCCTGTTAACTTCAATGACATAAAAAGCAAAGTTGATTCGATATTTAATTAAGGCATTAAAAGAGGGCGCTGCTTTTAAAGCAGCGCCCTCTGCAAAATTATTATGCGTATAATACCCGAGCCCTAGGTTCATTATATTTGTCTAACAAAGCCTGACTTAAGGCATCACATTGATCGTCGTGTTTTACCGCAGGAAAACGCAACAGTTCCTGTTCAAAGTCGTACCACCAGCTTGGACAATCATCAGGGAACATACAGGTGCCGTTTTCGATATAATGCGAAACCGACATTAATCTTGAGCGCTTATTTGCATCAGGCTTGACTCCTTTTGTATAAACTGAATGATTTTCCTTCAATTCCTGAATTAAGCTTGTACCTGAGACGTGATCCTCAATAAGAACATCCGGCGAATAGCCAAATTCCTTTTTCGCCTCATCATGCAACTTTTTGACCTTCCTGACCAAATCTGGAAATTCAAGTTTTGCCCTGTAAATCTCCAACAGATAGTATTTTTTGTCCTGATCCTGCAAAACTTTTGCACAAGCGGAATAATCATTATGATTTTCAATCTTATTTGCGGTATCCCAAGAGTGGATTATCCTGCGGATCTTAATCTTGCCGCTTTGGATTGCCGCCATAAGCTCTTTTTGACTGTAATAGTGCAGCCACTCTTTTTTAATGAGCCCGCCTTCAATAGGAGCAGGATTTTGCTGGTATTGCCCTGCAAAATGATACTCTCCTGATGTCGCTTTAATTTGAAGTAATTGCTCGATATTTTCCCTCTCGGGATGAAGTGCTTCACCCTTTTTTCTGACAATTTTTTCGCCGCTCTTCAGAATGTATTCTTCGTCAGTTTCGGCAATCGCCTGCATTCGTAGCAGAGAAAAACTCGGGTCGTTTTCAAGTAAATAACCCGTTAAATCATCTTCGTGCAACCTTTGCATTACCAGAAGTATTCTGCCTTCTTTTTTATTATTAAGGCGTGAATACAGGGTGTTACAATACCAATCGTTCGTTTTTTCTCTGATTGTATCAGAAAAAGCATCTTGCGGCTTCAGCGGGTCGTCGATAATCAAATAATCTGCACCGCGGCCCGTGAGCGTTCCGTTTACAGATGTTGCATATCGACCGCCACCTTTTGTGGTTTCAAAGTCATGAGTCGCTCTTTTTGACAATTTTGTGCGCGGGAAAAGTTCCCTGTACCAAGGTGCTTCCATAACCCTTCGGCACTTATTGGCAAGATCCAGTGAAAGTTCATCTGCGTAACTGACCGCAATAATCGTTGCTTTCGGATTGTGACCCAAAATAAATGCCGGCAATGCCACTGAACAGATTATTGATTTCATATACCTTGGCGGGATATTAATAATCAACCTTTTATTTTTGCCGCTCAAAACATCCATTATGTAATCGCATATTACGCTAACATACCAGCAGTCAATAAAAGTCGAATTAGGTGAAACTTCATTAAAGACCTTTATTGAAAATGATTTAAAATCTCTGCGCAGCAGTGCGTTAAAAAATTCCTTTTTGTCATTGTTATTTGTCATTTTCATTTCCCTCCATAATTATTTTTTGTAAATACATTTTTATAATCGCTTCATCATCCGTACTCATTGAAGCCATAACCTTTTGTTGGTCTTCTTCTTTGAGGTCGGAATTCAAAATATGCGGCAGCAACACAGAAGTCGCTTTCATATCACCTTTTACCGCTTTATTTACGGTTTGCAGGATAATTGCCGTCTTTTTTGACAGTTTAACCGTTTTACCGTTTTCCGTAACAACCATCGTCTGAGACAATACTTCATTCAGCAGTGTGTGAAAATTTTTACTGCCCTTGGGCCTGCCGCGGCGGTTACCGGAGCGCCCTTTTTGAAACTGCTTCACCTTCGGCGGTTTCCCGTAGCCGACTTCATAACTTTGGGGTTGGCTGTCATCTGTTGACTGATTTTCATTTTCAAATTCATCTTGATTGTTCATCTTTTTCTCCTTCTTTTTTAACTGTTTGTAGTAACTCTTTATATGTTTTGCCCGATTCAACGTGAATCGCTTCTTTGCCGGTGATTTCTTCCCACCGACGAATAACTGTATCCGTATACAAAGGCTCAATTTCTATCCCATAGCAAATTCTGCCGCATTGCTCTGCCGCTATAAGAGTCGTTCCCGACCCTAAAAAAGCATCAAGCACAATCTGTCCTCGTTTTGTGGCGTCAAGAATTGCGTCTTTTACTAATTCAACGGATTTGACTGTCGGGTGGAATTTCAAATTGTCCTGTTCCTTGCCGAATGAATTTACCCCTGGATAATCCCAAACGTTGCATCTGTATCTGCCGTGTGAGCCGAGTTCGACGTTGTTTATATGAGGGGCGGTTCCGTTTTTAAAAACAAAGACGAGCTCGTGTTTTGAGCGGTAAAATGAACCCATTCCGCCTATATTTTTATTCCAGACGCACAGGTTTATATACGCATCGTAAACTTCTGTACCGGCACCGATAATTTCTTTTATGTGGCGCCAGTCCATACAGATATAATGTAAAGAACCACTGATAGAGAACTCTTTCAACAATAAAAAGTTCGTTTTTAAGAAATTCTGGAACTCACCGCTTCCCATTTCACCGGAAGCCATCGCAAATTCTTTGTGTTTAACTTTACCGTTGCCGCAAACATGCCCGTTAATAGGAACATTGTAAGGCGGGTCTGTAAAAATCATATGAGCTTTTTTATTTTCAAAAAGCTGTTCATACGTTTTTTTATCCAACGAATTACCGCAAATGATTCTGTGCTTGCTTAACTGCCATATGTCGCCCATTTTTGAAACGATTTCATCTTCTGCGATGAACGGAACCGCGTTTGCTTTTTCATCGAGTTTGACCTTTTTTTCGGTCAAACTCGAATCAAGCATCACGTCGATATCAGCGTTGTCAAAACCCGTAATATCAAGTGAAAAATTCAGCTCCAGCTTATCAAGCTCCTGAAATTCCAGTTTCAACAAATCCTGATCCCAATCCCCGTTCTCTGTT
>CAZXID010000012.1:0-56781 GCA_964640325.1 uncultured Muribaculaceae bacterium
CAGGGCGGGGTGCTCAGCACCCCGCCCTGTCGGGTTTTACACTTTTTCGGGTTTTGTCATTTTAAGTGGACAAATTTCTTCGCGCAATCAAACATTGTATTTACAAGTGCCGAATTGGCGTTAACGTTCATTCCGTTTGATTCAAGGACTTGCCGCATCCTGTTTTCCCAAAGCGGATAGATTTCGTCTTTTTTTAAATCAAGGACTTGGGCAATCATCATAAGCTCCTTAAAATCAATCGGAAGAGGGCTTGCGCCTCTTAGTAAATCAACTATTTCAAGACGTTTTTTGCGCGGAAATGATTTAAGAAAATTAACTGTCGTGAGGCCTTTTAATTTAAGACTGTCTTTCAAAAATTCTATTGAATCGTCTATTAAAATCGGCTCTTGCGGGATTTTGTATTCTTCAAATTCTTCGGGTTCAACCTCCATAACCGTTGCGATTCGCTCCAGTGTTGTAGAGCGGGTAGAAAAAGGAATGGTGTTGTCTATAAGATTATAAACATAGGAAAGTGTAACGCCTATCATTTCTGCGAAATCTTTTTTGTGCAGTGAATTGCTATCCAAAAATTTTGCCACTTTTTGCGAGCTTTTCGTTTGAATAATCGGCTTATTTTTTGTTGTCATAATAATCCCCTCTCTTGTATGAAGTTCATAGCTGAATTCATATTAGTATTATATTCATAAACTTTTTTAACTTTTTTAACATGCACAAGTCAGATAAATCATGGTGGTAATATTTATTTGGGTTAAAATTAGAAGTATAATCTTTTAAAAAGGATAACAGAAGAAATGAAACTGATAGCAGGGTTAGGTAACTTTGAACCGAAACACCTTTTAACAAGGCACAACGCGGGTTTTATGGCCGTGGATTTTTTACTGCAAAGGCATGCCCAAAGCTTTAAAGTGGAGCAAAAACTCAAGTCAAAAATTGCAAAATTTAAACTTAATGGTGAAGATATTGTGGTAATTCAGCCTTTGACTTACATGAATTTGTCGGGTGAAGCACTTGTTGCTGTGATGAATTTTTATAAAATTGATGTAAAAGATATTTTGGTAATTTACGATGATATTTCGCTTGATTTAGGGACATTGCGCTTTCGCGCCGACGGCTCTGACGGGGGGCATAACGGGATTAAATCGATAATAAAATCGCTGGGGACAAAAGAATTCGACAGATTGAAAATCGGAATAGGGCCTCAGCCGAATATTCCTTCAGAAAGTTTTGTTTTGCAGAATTTTACCCAAGACGAATTGGTTAAAATCAAAGAAATTTTAAAACAGCCCGCAATCGAAGATTATTTGGGAAAAGGACTTGAACAGTCACAAAATATTTATAATCGATAATTTTTCATAATGAGCGTGCGAGTTATAGAAAAAATATCGCCCCGCACTTGATGCGGGGTCTAAACAAAGTGAAGTATGTCAAGATTTATTCCGAGTGGGCAAGTATGCCCACCCTACTGGTTTTAAATTTGTGTTTTTGGTTTAATGTTTATAATTGTTTTGTCATTGCGAGGCTTTAGCCACTCTGCCGACAAAACGATTAAGTATCGTTTTGGAGAGGTAAATCCAAAAATAATAATTTGGATTGCCGCGTCATTCGCTGACGCTCATTCCTCGCAATGACGATAGGATATTTAAAAGGAGAGAAAAATGAGTGTAAATTTAGCCGAGCAGTTTGAAGAAAACGAACAGTACGACAAAGCCTACGAAGAATACAAAAAAGCTTACGCCCAAAGACCAAAAAGCATTGAGGTGCTTGAGCGGTTGGGGCATGTGGCAATAATTTTGGATAAAAAAGACGAGGCGCAGGAATATTACCAAAAAATTCTTGAACTTGATATGTCAAACGCCCTTGCCTACGAACAGCTTATGGATATTTATGTTCATACAGATCGCTATAAATATTATATTTCAAGAGGAAATCTGCATGTGATTCAACAGGAACTAAGCCATGCAATAGGCGACTTTAAAAAAGCAATCGAAAAAGCGCAAGATCAAGCCCAGAGCAATTCTGCACGTTTTGTTCTTGCAAGTCTTTACGAGCAAGTAGGCAAAAACCACAGTGCAATAGATGAATATTTAAGAATTTTGGACACCCAAGGCGCAAACGAATTTGTTTATCTGAAACTTGCCGATATTTATCTTATGGAAGATGCCCTTTCAAGTGCGATTGAAATTTTGCAAAGGGCTTTGGACTGCGGATTTGACTCTGATGAGGTGAAAGAAAATCTTGCAAAACTTTATTTAAAAAATAATCAGCCCGATAAAGCACTTGAATTTGCTCAAGACGATTTGGTTAAAATAAAAAGTCTTCTTGAAAACGAAAAAAATGACGAGGCTTTTGAAATTTTAGAAAAAATTAAATCTTTACACACAAAAAATTCTCAATATTTTTTGCTTTTGGCGCAGTACTATTTCAACACAAAAAACTTTGAAAAAAGCCTTGAGGGGGTAAATGAATTTAATAAGTTAGAACCCGATTCCCCGCTTGCTCATCAGATGCGCGCGTTAATTTTTGAACAGCAGGGAAACAATTTTGATTCGCACATTAACTGGGCAAAATATAATCTTGCCAAAAAGGAGTTAGATGTTGCCCTAAATGAGTATCTTTGTGCCTTTCAGCTTAAAGAAAATGATGCGAATTTAATAAAAAATATAGCAGAACTTTTAGATGACATGAAAGATTCGACACACGCAGTTGAATTTTGGGAAAAGCTTATAAATATTGAGCCGAATAACAAAAAAGCGCTTCAACGGCTTGCCGATTTTAACGAAAGTATAGGCGATTACAAAACACAAATCAAATTTTTAGAAAAATTGTACGAACTTGATACAAAAAATTGTGTTGTAATAAAAACTCTTGCAAAAACTTATGAGAAAACAAAAAATAAAGAAAAATCTCTTGAATTTTACAATAAATTTATAGTAATTGCTCCCGTCGGAGAGGATTACGAGCAAATTAAGCAAAAATTGGCAAAACTTGAGAAAACCGAGTTTAAGGAAGAAGAGGGCTTGATTGATAAAATTATGAGGCTTTTTATCAATAAATAAAATTTGTGGCATTTTATTTATTGTAAATTTTTATGAAAAGACAAGTATCTTTAGACAAAAATTTATATTGATTGTTGTTTTTAAATATATATATATTTTTATGTTGGATTTATGATTATATTTAAAAATAGAGTTGATTTACATACCATTTACACAATGACCAAATTTGAACGCTGCGATGCAAAGTGCTTATTGCAGAAAGCGGGTAGGCTTCCTGACGGGATAAAAATCTCAAAAAATCCGGTTAAGAATTTTGCATATTTTATGAAAAATTTTATTAACAACTATAAATTAATCCGAAAATCAATAAAAGCAAGAATAGGCAAATAAATTTTATCTTACAGTTTTTTCTAATTTTTTTATTTTGTTCAAATTTTCTATTTTATTTTTTGCGGTGGAAATTAAACCATCGAAAAGCGGATGAGGCTTTTCCGGTCTTGATTTGAATTCGGGATGAAATTGCGATGCCACAAACCAATCAAGTTGGGGAAGCTCAACAATTTCTGCAAGCATTCCGTCGGGTGAAAGTCCCGAAAATATAAGCCCCGCTTTTTTAAATTGTTCCATATATTCACTGTTGACTTCGTATCTGTGTCTGTGGCGTTCAAATATTTTTGTCTGACCGTATGCAGAATTTGCCTTAGAGCCTTTTTTGATGTGGCATTCATATTGACCAAGCCTCATTGTGCCACCATATCCTTGAACATTTTTTTGCTCCAGCATTAAATCAATAACGGGATATTTTGTATTTTCGTCGAATTCTGTGGAGTTTGCATCTGCAAATCCCAAAACATTTCTTGCATATTCAATTACAGCACATTGCATTCCTAAGCAAAGTCCCAAAAACGGCAAATTATTTTCGCGCGCATATTTTATAACATTAAGCTTGCCTTCAATTCCTCTGATGCCAAATCCACCGGGGACAACCACCGCTTGAACATCTTTCAAAAGTTCGTTTGCCTTATTATAATCAATGCAATCTTCAGAGTTAATCCATTTAATCTCAATTTGTGCATCGTTAGCATAGCCTGCGTGTTTTAAGGATTCAACAACAGAAATATAGGCATCGGAAAGTTTTGTGTATTTTCCTGCGATTGCAACTTTTATAGTCATTTTTGGGTTTTTAATCTTTTCTACAAGACTTTTCCATGATTTTAATTCAGGTTTTCTGTCTTCCAGCATAAGTCGTTGCAGAACAACAGATGCCATTCCCTGTTCTTCAAGCGCAAGCGGAACTTCGTAAATACTTTTCATGTCTTTGCATTCGATTACCGCATCTTTTGGAACAGAGCAGAAAAGCGCGAGTTTTTCTTTTTCGGTTTTGGGAATGGAGCGGGTTGTCCTGCAAACCAAAACTTCAGGCTGAAGCCCGTAGCTTCTCAAAACAGTGACGCTGTGTTGTGAAGGTTTTGTTTTCAATTCGCCCGAGGTAGGCAGATAAGGTAAAAGTGTACAGTGGATTGAAATTGCGTTTCCAAATCCGACTTCTGTCTTAAACTGTCTTATCGCTTCAATAAACGGCAAACCTTCGATGTCACCTATTGTTCCGCCGATTTCTATTATTAAAAAGTCTGTTTTAAACTGGTTTTTAGCTTTGACAATTCTTGATTTAATTTCGTTTGTTATGTGAGGAATTGTCTGAACCGTAGCCCCAAGGTAATCGCCTTTTCTTTCTTTTGAAATCACTGTTTGATAAACGCTTCCCGATGTAACATTGTTTATCTGGCTCAGGCTGGTATCCGTAAACCTTTCGTAATGCCCCAAGTCCAAATCGGTTTCTGCACCATCATCAGTTACAAAAACTTCGCCATGCTGAAAAGGACTCATTGTGCCCGGGTCAACGTTTATATAAGGGTCAAATTTTTGGATTGCAACTGAATAGCCCCTTGCTTTAAGAAGTTTTCCTAAAGAAGCTCCGATAATTCCTTTCCCTAAAGAGCTTACAACTCCGCCGGTTATAAATATGTATTTTGTACTCATTATATATACTCCCCACTTTTATTATTGGCTGAAAGGGCGAAGGGCTGAATGGCTTAAAAGTTATAATTTTTGCTTTGCAATAATTATTAAACTATTCACCTGTTTACCTATTAAGCCTTCACCCTATCTTAGGTACTTTGAAAAATCCGCTTTCCTCTTCAGGCGCGTTTGTCATTAATTCTTCTTTTGTCTGTTCATAGACAATATTGTCATCTCTCATTACGTTTACAATATCAAATGCATGTGCCATAGGTTTGACATCTGTTGTGTCAACTTCGTTCATCTGCTCAACATACTTAAGCACATCCCCGAGCTGTTTAGTGAATTTTTCTTTTTCTTCTTGTGTTAATTCTAATCTGGCAAGTTTTGCCACATGTTCAACATCTTTAACCGTAATCATTTTTTAACTCCATGAATTTTATCCCATGATGATACCATGAAAAATGTAATTACAAAAGAGGACTTGAAAAATTGCGAAAAATTGTCATTTTTCGCAATTTTTCAAGTCCTGCCTAAGAAGCGGATTGCGAGCTGAGGCTGAAGGGCAAAACGACGCTTTTGCCCGAAACGCCGTTAAACGCGAGCAACCAAGCAGTGCTCACACCCTTACCGGCTGCGGGATAGCCGGTAAGGGTGTGAGCCGGACAAAGAGGGCGAATTTTTTCTTTGCAAAAATTCGCCCTCTTGTTTTAAACTAAAAAATTAATTGACTTCTTCTGCCGGTTTTTCAACTTTTTGTTTGTTTATCAGCGTTTGAATTTTTTCCATAATTTCATCGCCTTTTTTTTGCATATCGGAAACGGCGATATCTGCTTTTTGCTGAATTTCTTTTACTGTTTTATCGGTTTTTTTAATCATATCTTTTGAAGTATCAGAGAGCAATTCTCTTGTTTCTTCACCTGATTGAGGCGCAAGAAGTATCCCTGCAACGGCACCGAGAACGCCGCCTACTACAAAACCCGCTAAAAATCTACCTGCTGACATAATATTTCTCCTTTACTATTTATATTTTGATAAGTATTATCGTTTATTCATAAACATTTTTATTACTGTTACAAGTCCTTTGACCATTCCTTTGATTAAACCGCCTGATAAATCTTTTGCTTTGTGAAGAGCAAAAGCACCTGTGCTTAAAAGGCTTTCGAATGTATGCGCAAGGCTGTCTACTTTTTTGTCTGCGTTTTGGGCAATGGAATTTATGCTTTGAAGCGCTTTGTTAAATTCTTTCAAAGTCGGTTCAATTTCTGTTTTTACTATGGTGGTTGTTTCGTCAATGTTTTTTGTAAGTTTTGACATATCAAACAAAAGTTTTACTAAAAAACCGCCCACGATTAAAACAATAATTCCCGTTGCAATAACCAAAAAAGTTATGCCATTATTCAGTGCTATTTGTGATGTTTCCATGTTATCCTTTCAGTAATTTTTGCGGACGAGACCCCGAAACAAGTTCGGGATAAGTAATTAGTAAGGCTCAGGGTATAACCTTCGCCAACAACTTACTTAATTGAAATCATAATCAATGTCTTCAAGTTCTTTTGCTTTTTGCATTTTTTTTGATTTGAAAACGTGATTAAGCTTTCTGTACTGTCTTTCGAGTTTGTATTTCATAAGGTCTATGGATTCCATAGCCTGTTTTTTTGCATCCTGAATTTCAGGCGAATGTTTTTCGACAAGCTCTTCAACCGTATTTTTAAGTTCTTTTCTGGATTCTTCGCCGGGCTTTGGCGCATATAAAACGCCTGCTATTATTCCTCCCACGACTCCTGCAATAAGTCCCAGTCCGAAACTGATGGAATTGTTTTCTTTGCCCATTTTCTGTGTCCTTTCATCCTTATTTTTATCAAGTATAACATATTTTTTCAAAAAAACAATCAAACTTCTGTTTCACAAAGCCCCGAATACACTTCTTTTATAAGCTGATATCCGAGAATTGTTCTGCGATATTTCCCTTTGAAGAAAAATATTCCAAGATAGATTAAGATTGTTTTTGAGGCTTTTATTAAATACTCATCGCGTTTTTGGCGAAAGTACTCTTTTGTTTCTTCGATTTTTCGATTTATGTCAATGCATAAATATCTGAAATCCTCTATTTTAGATGCGATTTTGTATTTATTTTTTGTAACGGATTGATTTAACTTGTTCACAGCTTTATTTAATTGCCTTATTTTTAGTATTATTGTAAGAGCAATTATAAGTTCTGCTATGAAAAATGTTACAAAAAATATTTTCATGATTTTAATCTGTTGTTGTATTATGATAATAATTATAAGGTATATTTGAATTATTTTGAATACACCTTGAAGACTATTTAATAGGAAATAGGAAATGGTAAATAAGCTAAAATTTTACTTATCCATATTGGTCGCAAAGATACTGGCAGTATTTATAGCAATGCTGCACAGGTCTTCCGGGACTTCCTTTGTGGGACTTATCGCACTTAAAATCTGCCCAGAATTTTTGTCTTACTGTTCAAAATATGTTAAAAAAGGTGTCGTGACAATTACCGGAACAAACGGTAAAACAACTACCGCAGGTTTGATTTCAAGCATTTTAGAATGTGACGGGCAAAAAGTTATCCACAACGAAAAAGGCGCGAATATGCTAACAGGTATTGCAAATGCACTTGCACTTGATATAGCACCGTTTCGTCGGTTTGATTATTTTGTGCTTGAATCCGACGAGGCTTACCTGACAAGACTTTATGATTATCTGCCGTCAAGCAGCCTTTTGGTCACAAATCTTTTTAGGGATCAACTTGACCGCTACGGCGAACTTGACACAACCGCAAAAAAAATCAGAGAAGCAATAGACAAAAACCCCGATTTGAAATTATTTTTAAATGCCGATGACCCTATGGTGGCAAATTTGCCCGATGAGCATGAAAGAATATATTTCGGGTTTGAAAATGTTGAGATAGTCGCAAACTCTGTTGTGTCAAATGCTCCTGTCGAGGCGGTAAATTGCCCGACTTGTTTTTCAACTTTAAAATACAGCCAAAGATTTTTTGCCCAGCAGGGGCATTATTATTGTGATTGCGGCTACAAACGCCCGTATTGTGATTACAGCGCAGATGTCAAAATTTATGAGGATTATTCGGTTATCAATGTTTATTCAAAAAACGGAGAGTATGAATTTAATGTTGGTTTAATAGGTTTATACAACGCATATAACGCGCTTGCGGCAATCTCTTTTGCGCTTGAATCCGGATATGACCAGACTAAAATTCAAAACGCGCTTAATTCTTATCAGGCAATTTTCGGGCGTGCAGAAAAACTTATTTTGCAGGGGCATCAGATTTTGGTGCAGTTAATCAAAAACCCTACAGGCGCAAGCGAAGTATTAAAAACAGTTGATTTAAATTCAAACATTATGGTTATAATTAACGATAATTACGCCGACGGAAGGGATGTTTCATGGCTTTGGGATGCGGATTTTGAATATTTAAAAGATGCTAAAAATCCGATTATAGTATCAGGCTTTAGAGCAGAAGACATGGCGGTGAGGCTTAAATATGCAGGTATTGAGCCTTCTAAAATTGTTGTTATACCGAGAATAAGGCATGCCCTCAGGCATGTTCTGACGACACTTGACATAAATGAGCGCATAACAATTCTTCCCACATATACCGCGCTTTTGAAAATGCAGAATATTATAAGGGATTTTAATTAAAGTTTGTTGATATAAAAAATAAACACGTCATCCTGAATCAAGGAAATAGGAAATAGAATAAAAAGGTGCATGTAACGCACCCTGCAAACTAAGTACGTAGAGCAAAAATCCCCCTTTGAGGAGCTTTTATGACAGAGTAGGCAAAATGCAATGTCCGAAAATTTCACTGTTTGAGCGAAGCGAGTTTGAAATTTTCAATGGAGTGAGCCGTACTCTGGCAAAAAGCGACGAGCAGGGGGTGGCTTTTGGCGGGACCTTTTGCCACCAAAAGGTCCCAAAAAAATATTTAATGCTTAACGTTTTTTAGATTGCTTCGTCAGAAATAAATTTCTTCCTCGCAACGACATGAAAAATATTAGCAAATAACAAATTAATTATAAAATTAAATAAAAATAACTCTAAACTATACTCTTTTTCATTCTTTCTGTGCGATTTTCGCTCAGGATATTTTTCAATTTCATAATTGCCTGTGCATGAAGCTGGCAAACCCTTGATTCTGAAACTTCAATGGTTTCTCCGATTTCTTTTAAGGTCATGTTCTCGTGATAGTAAAGCACCATAATCATTCTCTCACGCTCGGGAAGCTTTTTCAGAGCTCTTTCAAGCTCTTTTTTAACATCCTTTTCTTCCATTTCTTCGTGCGGGGTAAGTCTATGGGTATCTTGGATTGTATCAATAATTTCAAGGCTTTCTTCCGATGAGCCCTTTTTGTCGTATATTGAAGTAATCGTGGTATCTTCGGCTAAAATCTGGTCTACTTTTTCTTTTTCAAACCCCAAAATTTCGCCGATTTCAGCAGAGGTAGGCATTCTGCCGAGCTTTTGTCTTAACTGTTCTTGGGTTTCTTTTACTTCTTTGATTTTTCTTCTGGCACTTCTTGGCAAAAAATCCTGTGAACGGATTTTGTCGATAATGTTTCCTCTTATACGCATAAGGGCATAGGTTTCAAATCTCGCGCCTTTGTCGGGAGAAAATTTTTCTATTGCATCGATTAGCCCTTCAACACCGTAGCTTGAAATGTCCTCAACGGAAAATGTGGGCGGCAATGAGACTTTTACCCGCCCTACAACGTATCTTGTAAGGTAAATATATTGAACGATAAGTGTATCTCGTAATTTTTTATCGTTTTTGTTGGCTAAATATTGAGACCATAAACTTTCGAGCTCTTCATCGGAGAGCCTTTTAATTTTGCTATAAGAATTGTATTCAGATTCTTGATACATCAATAATCCTGATTTACCTACGAGATACCTATAATAATTGTAGTAAATCTGGATAATCTGACATCATGTATATAGACGACTTTGTTAATGTGAAACAAGAAAAGAAAAAAGGGAGCGACTTTGCTTTGCAAAGTCGCTCCCTTTTTTCTTTAAACATTTACTATTTCCTATTTACTCTCTCCAATTTAGCAAGTCTTTCTTCAAGCTGTTTATTCTTAGCTTCAAGCTCTTTTATTTTTTTTGAATTAATTTGGTCAACTTTAATAAGCCCTGCAATTTTATCTTCGATTTTTTCTATTCTGCAAATCATGGATTTGAAATCTTGAACAATTCCCTGAATAATATTGTCAAGTTCTTTTATGGCGTTAATCATTGCATAAAACATTTCTTCTTGGCTAACCATTAAATAACCATTTTTACCTTTTGAAACCGAATTTGGAAATATTTTTTGTAAATCCTGTGCCATAACTCCTACCATAGGAATTTTTTGCTTATCCTCTTTAAAAGTAAAATTGAAAATTTGTAATTTTTTAATTTCATTTAATCCGCCTTCAAATCTACCTTTTATATTTTTAAGCCTTTTGTCAGACAGTTCTTTTAGATTATTACATAAGATATCGCCGGGAGCTTCAACAATATAGGTACTATCTGCCCCGAGTTTTATAGTGTTTGAGGTAGCAACAACTGTACCTGTCCCTATGGCAACACTATTAGAGACTTCGGGATCTACTATTGCATTATTACCTATGGCTATACTATAATTTGAGCCCTTGTTTACTTGGGCACCTTGTCCTATAGCAATGCCTGAAGTGCTTGTGTCTATTGCCGCATTTTGTCCTATAGCAATGCTTGAAGAGCTTGCTGTTATTGCTGCATCAAGCCCCAAAACTATTCCGCCATCAGATTTGATAGAGGTTGCATGAGTCCCCAAATTAATGCTGTGAGGACTTCCCTCTGTTTGTGCTCCCATGCCAATTGCTACACTATTGCCGCTGCGGGCAAACCCCAGATACATAGCAGAGCCTGAATCATAAAGCCCTCCAATAATTATATCCCCGCCGTCTCCTCCTGTATCCAGGTAGGTGCCGATTGCTATTGATTGTGGACCCACAGCTTTTGTATTGGCAGAAGAAGGGTCTCCTTCATATACGGTTGATCCTAAAGCAATACTGTTCACACCTAAAGCAGAAGCTCCATAGCCTATCGCCGTAGCGTTATTTCCGTTTACAAAAGAATTTGCGCCCATGGATATAGAAGACTCCCCGCTAGATTGGCTGTCTATTCCAATACTTAAGGCACTCCCCCTTTCGGCTTTGGCTGAACGGCCCAAAGCAGTTGCACCATTTAATGTTGCCATTGCTCCAGTTCCTAAGACTGTAACATTAGGGGCATCAGCTTTTGTGTCCATTCCTATGGATATTGAATCAGTTGAATCTTTAAAAGAAGCTGAACCAATGCCGATATTTTTATTTGCGTCTAAAAAAAGTTTGCCTGTTCTTAATCCGTTTTCTTTAAAAGCTATGTGGGCGGTTCCACCGGAGGGCATGTTTATAGCCAGTTTAGGGTTGTCATTGTCTTCCCCTGCTGCATCAAGGCTGTTTATGCCTATTAATGTCGCTTGAGTTGCCCCTAATCCGTAAAATATGTCCGAATTGTTGCTTGCATACTTCCATGGGCTTGAACGGTCTGCCTTTGTACGGGTTGTTATAACAGGCAAAAATGCCGCCATAACTATGCTCAAAATCAAAAGTACAACCATCATTTCGGCAAGAGTGAATGCGTTGTTACTTTGCATTAATTTTGTTTCTTTTTCATACAATCCGACGCTTTTGAGATGCTGAAACAAGTTCAGCATGACGTATTTTTTAATTTTTTTATTAAAATTCATAGCTATTCTCCACATTGTAAATTAATATAATTATAACTTTATTTTCTCACGAATGCAATAATGTTAAGCCGTTTATATAGTTGATTTGTTTTTGCTCAAGCTCTGTGCTATAAAAATATTATGAGGAAGTTTTTTTTAATCTTGTTGAGTATTTTTGTTTCAAGCCTGAGCGCCTTCGCGCTTAGCGAAGTTTCTCTGCAAAATGTACAAAAACAGCAAATTCAAGTTGAAAAGGCACCGAAGATTATAAAAGGCTCATTGGTGATTTCTGATGAGCAGATGCTTGATGAACTCATAAAGCTTCAAAAACAAAAAGATATGGAAGATATAGAAAATCTTTGGAAAGCAACAGTCGCAAACAATAAAGTCATTGAATTTGCGCTTAAAAAGCTTTCTACGCCGGAAAGCCAGCGAAGAATCCACTCATCCTTAATGGCAAAAACATTATCTGCGGTAATAAGCGGAACTTCATTTGCACCATCATTTATGGGTGCTGATCCTTTTATTCAGACATCTTCTTTTGCTGCAGGCAGAATTGCGCAAACACTTTTGAACAAAAAAAATACCCCTCAGGAAATTCCCCTTACAGATACAGAATTAATCGAACTTTCAGGGCTTGTGGAAAATCTTCAGGACAAAATTATTGACGCTTATTATAATTATAAAAGCTGTCTTAATCAGGTAAAAGATTCGCGCGCAAGGCTTATTTTATACAACAAAAATTATTCAAAAGCACTTGATAAAGGCGATATTTTGGATATTGCCATTTCTTCTTCGCTTTATGACAATATGATGTTGGAAGAATTTTACTATATGCAAAATGCTAAAAAATATCATCTTGAACTGCAAAGGCTTGCCGGGAAAAAAGCCGTTGCCAAATTGAATTTGTATCAATATAATTTCAATTCAGCCCTTTTTAAAGATAAAGGGGGTAAGTCGTGAAAAAAATACTATTTACTATTTACTATTTACTATTTACTATTTTATTTTTAAACTTTCCTTGTTTAGCCATGGACTATGCCGACATAAATTCGATAAAAGACCCCGCATATAGAGTCGGGGCTTCAGACGATGTTGAGCAAAAATCTAAAATGATTAATCCGATTGATTCTGAATCAGTAAAGGAAGATAACTCTGCTTTAAATATCGAAAAGTTGACTTATGCCGATTTGAGCCTTAAAAAGATTTCGGCACAAATCAGTCAGGATTTGGCTTTAGAGTCTGATGTTATGATGGGTGATTTATCAATGCTTTGGCAGGGGGCAGCCACAAGAAGCGATATTATAAAATTTGCAATTTACAAGCTTTCAAATCCTGATGCGGACAAACCCGATGAAAAATCGGTAAAAAAAGTTTTGCAGACAGTTGCAAGCATGTCAACGCTTTTGGGCGCAGGCATGGGAAACCCTGTTTTATCAAGCGGTTCTTTTATCGGCGGAAATGTTCTTGGGATTATGTCGCAAGATGACAAGGCAATCAACTACAAATACACAAAAGTAAACGATGCCGATATGATAATTCTTGTGCGAAAAGTCGATGAACTTCAGCAACAAGTTGTTGACAAGTATTACGATTATATGACCTCTCGCCAAATGTATGACATGAGCGTAAAAATGGTTAAACAGCGTCATAAAAATTATCAGCTTTCGCAAAATTCTTCCAAAGAAGTAATTTTAATAACAGATGCCTACTACCGTGATTCGCTTGACATGCAGATGAAAGCCCGCAGTGAATTCTATTCAAAACGTGCATCTTTAGAACAGTTGGTCGGAAACGAAGTTTTTAAAAAATTTGAAGCCGATGTAAATTTAAGAGAAAAAGAAAATAAATAATTTATATAAAAAAGGGGCGGTGTTTTTTTAAAAAACACCGCCCCTTTTTGACTTTAAACAAAGTTAAGCATTCATAATCTGTTTTATATAATCCCAAAGGCTCATTTTTACCAAAGTTTTGACTTTGAAATTGATTTCTTCGCCTTCAAAAAGGTCGTCGTTAAAGAAGTCTCTAACAGGCTCATCATCGTAAGTTGTTATCAAAAGAAGGTCAAATTCTGTTTCCAAAAGATCATAAGGCCCTAATTTAGGATAGCCGTAGAAATCGCCTTCTGTGTCATCCTGAAACTTAATATTGGCAACACCGACTATATTCAATTTTGAAAAATCGTAATTTCTCAACAGGTCGCTTGCCATAAAGCCCGCGCCGTAGAGGACAACTTTTTTGTCTTTAAATTGTTTTGCTATTTTGTCGATGGCTTTTTGGGCGTTTTTCTTTTCTAAATATTCTTTAAAATCGGTTCTCATAATTTCTCTCCTTTTTTTATTTCATTAAGTAATTCTTTTGCTTCGTCAAATTCGGGAAATATTTTAAGTATTTTTTTAAGCTGTTTTTGGGCTGATTTTGTTTCGGATAATTTTATCAGGCACTTCGCGCTGTTAAAAAGAACGTTTGTGTTTGAAGGATTTTCCTTCAAGAGTTTTTCAAAAATATTGTTTGCCTGCTCAAATTCACCTAGTTCAAAGTAAGTAAGCGCCAAAAGATTTTCTGTTTCGGAATTTTGGTTCTTTTCGTAAGATTTTATCAAAAACCATTTTGCTTTGTCAAAGTTTTTCATCAAATAGTTGACTTTTCCCGTAACAAAAAGTATAAAAGCATCTTCAGGGAATTTTTTTAATGCCGATTGCGCACATTCAAGCGCGTTTTCAAGTTCATTTAGGGCAATAAAATTAATTGCGCTGAAAGTTTTTACATCCGCCGAATCGGGTGCTTTGTCTTTTGCCTTTTGATAAAATTCCTTTGCTTTTTGAAAATCGTTTGTGGCATGAAGAAAATTTGCGTATTCAAAAAGTATCAGAGGATTTTCTTCATCTAGTTTAAGTGCTTTTTCAAACTCGTCTTTGGCATAGTCAAAAAGTCTTTTTGTTAAGAATATTATACCCAAATCTTTGTGTGCAAGAGAAAATTCCGGATTTAAAGAAAGGACTTTTTTCAAAATAGTTTCTGCAGTGCTAATATCACCTGTTTTTGTACAAAGAAGCGCGTACTCATAGTAAATATCAACTGAAACAGTACCTTGAGCGATAATTTTTCTGTAAATTTCTTTTGCCTTTATCGGTTGATTTATGTTTAAATAAAGCCCTGCAAGTTTTTGCGTCATGGTTGTGGATTTTGGATTTAGGAGTATTAATTGGTCTAAAATCCCTATGGCATAAGTATATTCGCCAATCATTTCGTAGCAGCATGCCAAATTATATTGAAAATTTTGTTTTTCCGGGTGATGAGTTACCAGTATTTTGTAGCGTTTTATGGCTTTTTCGTACTGTTCTGATTTGTATTCGGCAAATGCAAGTGATGTGAGATAATTTTCGTTTGGCTCAATGGCATAAGCTTTTTCATAAAACTCACATGCTTCTTTAAGTTTACCTTGAATTTGCAAAATTGAGCCTATGTTATAGTATGTTACTGAATTTTTAGGTTCAAGTTCGCTTGCTTTCATAAAAAAATCATAAGATTTTTGATAATCGCCTGTCGTCAGATAGGCAGTCCCGAGATTATTATGAATTTGTGCATGCGCAGGATTAAGCTCCAAAGCTCTTTCAAGATAGGGAATGCTTTCGGCCATTTGTCTTTTAGCAAGAAGCGCTGTTCCTATCATATAATGAAATATGTAATCTTCCTGCGTTATCAAAAGGGCTTTTTTAGAAATTTCAATTGCTTCATCTTCTTTTCGCATTCTCAAATAAAGCACGCTGAGATTTTTGTATGCATCAACAAAATTTTCTCTTAAATTTATTACTTGAAGGTAAGCGTTTTTCGCCTCAGTAAATTCTTGTAAATTATCATAACAATTTGCAAGATAAAACCAGCTTGAAGCGTCATCATTTTTATATTTTATGGCGGTTTCAAAATTACTTTTGGCTTCGCCGAAAAGTCCCAAGTTAACGTTACAAAGCCCGAGCATTTTTAATACCTCGGCATTTTGATCATCTTTTTTTAACAGGTTTTGCAGGTGATTTTTTGCCTGTCCAAACTCTTTTTGTCCGATTAAATCGTTTATTTTGTCTAAATTAACCATTTCCATAGAAAAATTATATTATAAATAGGGGTGAATAGTAAATAGTAAATTGTAAATAGAGGGTAAGAGGACAAAAAACTTTTCACCTGTTCAACTCTGTTTACTTTCTTCTTGCATTAAACCTTGCTTATGATACAATGATGGTATAGCTTATAGGGGGTAGAGATTTTGAGTCAGCAAAACATGTTTCAGGAGGGGAAGATTGTTCCCGTTAATATAAGAGAAGAAATGAAGCGTTCTTACATAGATTATGCGATGAGCGTAATTGTAGGGCGTGCATTACCGGATGTCAGAGATGGCTTAAAGCCTGTTCACAGAAGGATTTTGTTTGCGATGAACGAACTTGGCATGACACCTGACAAGCCTTATAAAAAATCAGCTCGTATAGTAGGGGAAGTTTTGGGTAAATACCACCCTCACGGCGACACAGCAGTTTACGATTCTATGGTTCGTATGGCGCAGGATTTTGCGACCAGATACCAAACAATAGACGGCCATGGAAACTTTGGTTCGGTTGACGGTGATTCGGCGGCTGCTATGCGTTACACAGAAGCAAGAATGCACAAAATTACAACTTCAATGCTTGCAGATATTGACTGTGAAACGGTTGATTTCACCCCTAACTTTGACGGTTCTTTGGAAGAGCCCTCCGTTTTACCGGTAAGGCTTCCTATGCTTTTGTTAAACGGGGTTTCGGGTATTGCTGTCGGCATGGCAACAAATATTCCTCCGCATAATTTGTGTGAAGTGGTTGACGGAACTATTGCCCTGATTGATAATCCTGATATTTCTATTGAAGAATTAAATACATATATTAAAGGACCGGATTTTCCTACTGCGGCGACAATTATAGGACTTAGTGAAATTAAGCAGGCTTATGCAACAGGCAGGGGTTCAATAAAAATGTCTGCGGTTGCGAATTTTGAAGAACTCCCCGGTGGCGGCGGAAGACAGAGCAGAACGGCGATTATAGTTACAGAACTTCCCTATCAGGTTAATAAAGCTATGCTTATTGAAAAAATTGCTGAACTTGTCAAAGAACAAAGGCTTAACGGAATTTCTGACTTAAGAGATGAATCTGATAGAGACGGGATGCGTATAGTCATTGAGCTTAAGCGTGATGCAAAGCCCGATGTGGTTAAAAATAACCTTTTCAAATACACTCAACTGGCAACCTCTTTCGGGGTTAACATGCTTGCGCTTGTGGGAAAACAGCCTCGTCTGATGAATTTGTACGAAGTTTTAAGCGAATTTGTTGAACACAGAGTAGAGGTTATTACAAGAAGAACTCTTTTCTTCCTTAAAAAAGCAAAAATGCGAGCACATATTTTGTCAGGGTTGTTGATTGCTTTAGGTTCATTAGATGAGGTTATAGAACTAATCAAAAAATCCAAAACGACAGAAGATGCACGTTTGGGATTAATGTCAAGATTCGGACTTGACACCGACCAAGCCAACGCTATTTTGGAAATGCAATTAAGACGCTTAACAGGGCTTGAACAGGATAAAATAAAAGCTGAATATGATGAATTGCTTAAAAAAATTAAAGAGTATGAATCAATCTTGGCTGACAGGCAAAAAGTTCTTAATATAATTAAAGAAGAATTGCTTGAAGACAAAGAAAAATACGGCGATGATAGAAAAACTCAAATTTTGCCCGAACAGGGAGAAATGAGTATTGAGGACTTGACGCCAAATACTGCAATGGCAGTATTTATAACTCATCAGGGATATTTGAAACGAATTTCTCTTGACACATTTGAACGCCAAAATCGTGCTACACGAGGTAAGTCAGGTATTAAAACAAAAGAAGACGATGACATTCAGCACTTCTTTACTGCAATGATGCACGATAAAGTCTTGTTCTTCAGTTCAAAAGGTACGGTTTACAGTCTTAATGTCTATGACTTCCCCGAAGGACAAAGACAGGCAAAAGGTTTGCCGATAGTAAATGTTCTTCCGATAGAACAGGATGAAAAAATTACGGCGGTTGTTCCTGTCAGCAGTTTTTCAAAAGATTTAAATTTGATTATGCTTACAAAAGGCGGCTACATAAAAAGAATAGGACTTGATAATTTTGCAAACATCCGCAGGAATGGAATTATAGCAATCGGACTTGAAGAAGGCGATGGTTTGAATTGGGTTAAACTTGCCAATTCAAATGAGGAAATCATAATCGGAACAAGCTGCGGTATGGCAATTAGATTTGCGGTTTCCGATTTAAGACCTTTGGGCAGAAGTGCCAGAGGGGTTAATTCAATGAAGCTTCGTAAAGGTGATACGATAATAGGTTGCGATATCGTACCAAGAGACTATGATGCTGATTTGCTTGTGGTAACATCAGACGGGTTTGGCAAACGTTCAAAACTTTCAGAATTCAGAGCTCAAAATAGAGGTGGAATAGGCTTGATTGCGACCAAATTTAAGTCCTCGGCTTCAAGACTCGTTGCTTTGACCATAGTTGAAGAAAAAGATGAAATAATGCTTGTTACCGCAAACGGTATAGTTACAAGAATTAAAGCAGGCGATATTTCAAGACAGGGAAGACCGGCAACGGGTGTTAAGGCGCAAAACTTGACGGGAAATGATGTTGTTATGTCCGTTAATAAAATTATTGACCCTGACAATGACGAACAGCTGGAAGCAAAAATTGCCGCGGGGATGGAAAAAGCCCTTCAGCAGCAAGCACAACCTCAGCAAGAGCCTCAAGAACAAGAAGAAATAATTGAAAATACCTTGTTTGATATTGAGGATTTGAATCCTGAAGTTGATAATACGGATGAAGAGTAATTTATAATAAACAAAAAGGGCGGATTTTTCAAAGAAAAATCCGCCCTTTTTGTTGGGATTTATTTTGCTACTGCACTCATTTTGTAGCAGATTTCTGCTTTTTTCATTCTTTCGAGTACTTTTTTAAGTGTTTCAATATCTTTGGTAAGCGCTATTCTGAAATAGCCTTCGCCCCACTTCCCATAGCCTGTGCCTGGAGGAACCACAACACCTGCTTTTTCAAGCATCAGAGTTACAAATTCTTCTGAAGTGTAGCCTTTTGGGACTTTCAGCCACAGATAAAAAGTCGCTTTTGAGGGTTTTATGTCCCAGCCTAATTCTTTTAAGCCTGCTTCCATAATATCTTTTCTTTCTTTATACATTTTATTTAGGTTGTCGATTTGAGATTTCGGCGCCTCGTAGGCTTTGGCGGCAGCTTGTTGAATCGCTTTGAAGACACCGCTGTCAATGTTATTTTTGATTGTGCCCAGAGCTTTTATCGCTTGTGCATTCCCTGCGACAAATCCTACTCTCCAGCCTGTCATGTTGTAAGATTTTGAATGGGAAAAAAATTCTATTGCTATATCTTTTGCGCCTTTAACTTGCAAAACAGAAGGTGCGACATATCCTTCGTAAGTCATTTCGCTGTAAGCCATATCAGAGCAGAGCAAAATATTATATTTTTTGCAAAAATTGACTGCTTTTTTAAAAAATTCCAAATCACAAATAGCACCTGTGGGGTTGTTCGGATAATTCAAAAACATCAATTTTGATTTTTTTGCGATTTCTTCGGGAATTTTGTCAAAATCCGGAAGGAAGTTATTTTCTTCCAAAAGCGGCATGGAATAAGGTGTTCCTCCTGCCAAAATTGTTGCATTTTTATAAACCGGATATCCGGGGTCAGGGATTAAAGTGTAGTCGCCCTCGTCTACAAAAGCAAAGAAAACATGTGCTATGGATTCTTTTGAGCCGATGTTTGCAAGCATTTCTTTATCCGCATCGAGGTCGACATTGAAACGCTGTTTCATCCATTTCACAGAGGCTTGTCTGAATTCTTTTGTTCCGTTGTATGGCGGATAATCGTGGTTTGTGGGATTATCAATTGCCTCGTGCATAGCTGTCACAACTGTTGGGATGGTGGGAGTGTCAGGATCACCTATTCCTAGGCTTATTATATCGATGCCTTTGGCTTTTGCTTCGGCGATTTTTTTATCGATTTGGGCGAAAAGGTAAGGCGGAATTTTGTTTAAACGTGTTGATTGTTTCATTTTTATCTTCTCCTATTTATTTGCTTTATTTTATTGTATCAAAAAAAGTAATTATATGGTAAAATCAGCTTATGAGTATTTTTTCTGATGATGATGAAAAGTTGGGGGGTAAGTGTCCTGAGCGTTGTGAGGATACTAAGCCGAATATTATTGAATTTGATAAAAGCTTTGAAAACAATATCCGCCCAAAAACTTTTGAAACTTATATTGGACAAAGTTCTTTAAAAGAAACTTTAAAAATTTCAATCGAAGCGGCAAAAAAACGCGAACAGCCGCTTGACCACCTTTTGTTTTACGGACCTCCGGGGCTTGGCAAAACCACTCTTGCCGGAGTCATTGCAAATGAAATGGGCGTTGATATAAAAATAACTTCTGCCCCTGCGCTTGAACGTCCGCGCGATATAATAGGGATTTTGATGTCATTACAGGGCGGAGAAATTCTTTTTATAGATGAAATTCACAGATTGAACAGGGTTGCAGAAGAAATTTTGTATCCTGCGATGGAAGATTTTTTCCTTGATATGAATACCGGAAAAGGGCAAAGCGTAAAAACTTTGAGAATTCCTGTCCCGAAATTTACTTTGATAGGAGCTACAACAAAGGCAGGTGCTTTATCCGGCCCTTTAAGAGACAGGTTTGGGATGGTTTACAGGCTGGAATTTTACTCTTTTGAAGAATTAACGCAGGTCGTAAAAAGAACGGCGCAGATTTTGGATATTAAAATTACCGATGAGGGTGCAATTGCTATCGCCAAGCGTTCAAGAGGAACTCCAAGAATAGCAAACAGGCTTGTAAAAAGAGTTAGTGATTATGCGCTTGTAAAACATGACGGGGCGATAACAGAAAAAATAGCAAATGATTCTCTTGATAGTTTAAAAATAGATGATTTTGGTTTAGATAGCACCGACAGATGTCTTTTAAGGCTTATTATAGAAAAATTTGACGGCGGGCCTGTCGGAATTGAAACAATTTCTGCTGCACTGGGAGAAGATGTTCGGACAATAGAAGATGTTTGCGAGCCTTTCCTTTTGCAGGCGGGTTTTTTGCAAAGAACACCCCGAGGAAGAAAAGTTTCGCCCGAAGCCTTGAGATATTTGGGATATAAGTCAAAAAATTTGCAGCAGAGTTTATTTGGAGAGGAATAGATGGATAAATCAAAAAAAATATCGCTTTTGGTGCTTATTGTAGTCATAGGATTTAGTTTGGGAGTAATTTATCACTATATTTTGGGGAATTATTTAAAAATGGAGGATCAGTTTACTTCTTTCCTTTGGCCGGCAAGGGATTCTTTTTGTGATTTTAAAGCCACTCTTTACTATATACAAGATTTTAAGCCTTATGACGGAAAAGCAAATTTTTGGGTCGTTTATTTTCCGCTTTCTTATGTTATTATGCTTTTTCCATTTTTATTTGTTAAGGGTTGGTTGAATGGTTATTTGTTTTTTGTTTCAATATTTTTATTTTTTCTTTTCTATGCAAATAAAAAGTACTTGTATTGTGAAAATTTAAATAAATTTCAAAATATTCAAAATATTTTTACTTTGAGTTTGATTTCTTATCCGGTACTTTATAGCCTTGATAAAGGGAATTTTGACATGGTTTTGTTTGTATTGTTGGGACTTTCCGTTTTTGCTTTCAGGGCAGAAAAATATAAAACAAGCGCCGTTTTGTTGGCCGTTGTAAATGCTTGTAAGCCCTTTACCTTACTGTTTCTTTTATTATTTTTAATGAAAAAAAAATATAGAGAATTTTTCCTAAGTATTGTTCTTACAGGTTTTTTGATAGTGGTCGGATTTTTATTTTTCGGGTTTGACATTTTATATCAGGCAAAAGTATTAATTGATATTTGGCAAACGTATAAATTGGCCTATGCTTTTTCGGATATTAAAGAATTTGGAATGGCCTTTGGCTCTTCTTTATTCATGCCCTTGAAGGTATTTTTGTGCAGACTGCCTGAACCGCCTGTTCTTTCTACTTTTTTATTTACAAAGATTTACGATGCTTTATGTTTTTTGATAACCGCTGCAACTTTATTTTTTGTATGGAAAGAAAAAGCTTTTTGGAAACAATTGGCTCTTTTGACTTGTAATTTTATTCTTTTGCCCTACATAACCTATGATTATAAATTGATTTTTTTGTACATACCAATGTGGTTTTTTATAAGCGCAAAAGAAAAGACCAAATTCGACTTGATTTATATCATTATTTTTGGACTGCTATTTATTCCAAAGAATATAATTATAAATCTTGTACAGACAAATCCTGTTATTCCTAAATTTTTCTCTTTATCCATAATTATTAATCCTATTTTGATGCTTATTTTGACTATTTTGATAATATATGAACAATTAAAAGCAAAGGGGCACAAAGAAAATGGATAATTTGGCAGTTATAATGCCTGTGTATAATGAAGAAGAAATTATTGAAACGGTAATAAAACAATGGATTAAAGTTCTAGATAATCTTGAATTGGACTATAAACTTTTTGCTTATAATGACGGCTCTAAAGATAAGTCTGGAGAAATTTTAGAAAAATTATCACAAACCGAGTCCAGCCTTGTAGTTGTAAATAAAAAAAATTCGGGTCATGGCGATACTGTTATGAAGGGTTACAGAGAAAATGCGCCTTGCTTCAGATGGTTATTTCAGACGGATTCTGATAATGAAATGAGCCCTGACGATTTTGTTGTTTTGTGGGATAAAAGACAAGATTACGATTTTCTTCTCGGGAAAAGAAAGGGGCGAATTCAGCCTTTTACAAGAGAATTTATAAGTTTTATATCACGCTTAAGCGTAAGAATATTTTACGGAAAAGGCCCTTGGGATGTTAATAGTCCCTACAGGCTCATGCGAAGCGAAAAATTTATTGACATATTTAATAAAATACCCAAAGGAACTTTTGCTCCAAATGTAATTATCTCAGGGCTTGTCGGAAAAAATAAGATTAAATTCTATGAATGCCCGATTCCCTGTCAGGGAAGAAAAACCGGAGTTCCCTCGGCACAGAAATTTAGAATGTTTAAAGTGGCTTTAAAATCGTTTTTGCAGACAATAAAATTTTCATTTAAAAAAGTTTAATTTTTTAATATATAATAATAAAATATGAAAAAGTTTTTTTTGATTTTATTGTTAATTTTAGGGCTTAATTTTCCGGCTTTTTGCGCACAGGGCGGAGAAATTTTAAAATCTCAGGTTGGCAGGGTGCTTTCTGTTGAAAACTTGACAGAGAATATTTTACCCCAAACCGGTGGTGCAAAGCAGATTAGGCAGAGCATTGAAGTCGAGATTTTATCGGGTGAAAAAAGAGGCGAAAAAATTATTGTCGATAATATGCTTATGGGAAACCCTGCCTATGAAATAGATTTGAAAAAAGGCGATAGGGTAATTTTACACTCGGAAAAAACTCGCGGAGGGATAGACTTTTTTATAGCGGATAAGCAAAGAGTCAACACGCTTTATTTTTTATCGGGGCTTTTTTGCATTTTAGTTTTGATTGTGGGCAAAAAACGTGGTTTTTTTAGCCTTTTGTCAATAGTTTTCACTTTGGCGTTAGTTTTTTGGGTGTTGACACCTTTGATATTATTCGGCATGAGTCCTGTTTTGGCGACGGTTTTGGTGGGGATAATTTCGACAATAGGCACGATGTATCTTGTGGGAGGGCTTAATTACAAAAGCACTTCGGCGATTTTGGGAACAGGGGTAAGCTTTATTTTTGCAGGGTTGATGTCTTTAATTGTGATTAAAACAGCAAGTTTGACCGGATTTTCTTCCGAGGAAAGCATGTTTTTGTTTACCGCTCATCCAAAACTTAATTTTACAGGTATACTTGCCTCTGCCATGATTATCGGCGCATTAGGTGCGCTTATGGATATCGGAATGTCTATTGCCAGTACGGTCAACGAGCTTTTTGAAAGCAATCGGACAATGACGGTTAGGGAGTTGTTTAATTCAGGCATGAACGTCGGCAGAGATATAATAGGCACTATGGCAAACACCTTGATTTTAGTGTATCTTGGCGGGTCACTTTCTCTGGTGTTGTTATCAAATAATATTGATTTGCAGAAGTTTTTTAATCTCAATCAAGTGGCAACTGAAATTTCTTCTGCACTGATAGGAAGTATTGCGCTTGTTTTATGTGTTCCCGCAACTGCCCTTATAGCCAGTTTTTTAGTCCGGAAAACTAAACAAAAAGAGGTGGCACAAAATGTTTTTGATGATATAATTTAGGTGAAGAGTGAACGGTGAACAGTAAGCAGAATTTCCGTTTATTGTTCACAGATTACGGCTCACAATAAGATAAGATTAAGAAAATAAAGCATAAAGGTACACAAAATGATTGAAATGCGAGTAATGGGCATAGCCCTTGATACAAGAACAGGTTCACCGATTGTGGTTCTGCACGACAAAGACAATCGCAAAGCCCTTCCGATTTGGATAGGTTCGGCGGAAGCCAGTGCCATTATAAGAAAAATAGAAAATTTGGCAGTTTCTCGCCCGATGACTCACGACTTGATTACAAGCATTATTGAAAAAACCGGTTATAAGCTTAATAGAATCGAAATTAACGATGTTGAAAAAGAAACTTACTACGCAACATTATTTTTGATAAATGATAAAGAAGAAGTAATCGAGATAGATTCAAGACCGTCGGATGCTATAGCTGTTGCAATAAGGGTTGATGCGCCGATTTTTGTAACCTCGAATGTGCTTTTAAGCGGCTCTGTTTCGACCGATTCGGGCAAAGACGAGGAAGAATCAAAAGAGTTTAAAAGTTTTATTCAAAGCGTAAAACCTTCCGATTTTGCAAAACTTCTTAAGGATAATCCCGAATCAGAACAGTAGGGGTAAATGCAATTCTTTTTAGATTTTATAGTTGTTTAAAGTAATCAACAGCTTTGTCTGCTCTGACAAATTTTATATCAGGAAATTTTGCAGCCAAGTCGTCTATTATATTGTAGTAGGCATCATTTACTATCACGTGTTTTATTCCGTCTTGAACTAAGCCTTTACCTTTATCTGCCACTACAATAAAAGAACCGGATCTGTAAGCGTGCCCGCCTGCAGTTCCCAATCCTGCACCAAGAAGAGGGTCGCAAGACAAAGGTGCTGTAAAAAAGTTTCTGCTTTTGTCAATTCCATTGGTAAGCAGACTATTTAGCTGTTTTAATTGATGTGGAACACTTATTTTGTCCATTCCGTGAGCATCAAATCTAGAACCTATTTCTTTTGGTAACCCGTTAAGATACAAAAAAGCATCTTCATTTGCACCGGTAGGTACTTTTTTTGAGGGAAAAGCTTTATGGTATAATTTTGCAAATTCTTCATCGCTAAACCCTTTTTGTAATTTTTGAACCCCGCCTTTTAAATATTTTCCCATAGCTCTTGAAAAAGTTTTAAAATCACCGCCGACAGAGTCTAAAAATTTTGCAACTTTTGACAATGGCTTTCCGTTAAGTTCAGACAGAAATTTTATACCGTCTGATGTTATCAAATGGTCAGGAAGAGCTTCCAGTATATTTGGATTTGAGACATTAAACTTTAAATTAGGAGGAATTTTTGAAATTCCGTCTAAGCCCAAAGGATAACTTTTCCTTACGGCTTTAACTATTACTTGGCCCACTTTTGAAATATTTACCATGCGACTTTAACCATTAAATAACCTACTAATATATAAAAACAATTTAAAACAAAAAATTGTCTTCATGCAATTCTTGATATAGAAAAAATTTTATTTATCAAATCAACAACACATTTTTTTCAAAGTCGGTTTTAAATGATTTTTCAAAGCGTGCGATGCTAAAAATGCTTTCTGTTGTGAGTTTTCTTTGGGCAGGTTTTTGAAGGTTAAATCCGCAAAGTCCGACTTTTGTACTGTCATCATTAAAAAAGTTTTTCAAAATTTTCAGCATTTATTTCCCCTTTATTTGTTGTATAATGTATTTAAGGATAAAAATTAAAAAGTAAAATAAAGGAGCTTATATGACAGGTAAAGTTACAAAAGAAATGGGAATAATAGACATAGTCCAAAACTACCCTCAAAGTTTGGAAGTTTTTGCAAAATACGGCTTGGGCTGTATCGGTTGCGCCGCGGCACGCTTTGAAAACCTTGAAGCAGGAGCTAAAGTTCATGGCGTTGACCCTGACCAAATGGTAGATGAGATTAATGCATTAATTGGGTGAAAAGTGAGAGGCGAGAAGAAAATATTCACTTGTTAACCTTTTAACCTGTTAAATTAAAAAGGAGATATAATGGATTACTGGCAAATATTAATCGTTGCGGGCGTAATTTTTCTTATCATAGAAATTTTCACCCCGATGGTGTTTTTCCTTAATTTTGCGATTGCCTGTTTTATAACAGCAATTATTTCGTTGTTTATAATTGATTTGAATTATCTTGTACCGATTTTTGTTGTTTTTTCTGCTATATTTTTAATTTTCCTCAGACCGATTTTGATTAAATCCAGAAACGGAGATAGAAAAACAGGGGTTGAAGAAAAATATATAGGAAAAACCGCAAAAGTTATTGAACCTGTTACTTTAAACAGCGGCGTGGTTTCGATTTATGACGAAAGATGGAATGCTCGCTTGGATTCGGGCGAAGAAATCCCCGCAGGCGAAGAAGCAACAATTGTCAGAAACGAAAGTTTAGTATTATATGTTAAAAGGGCTTAAAGGCTTAATGGGTGAAGGGCTGAAAAGTTAAAAACTGTTCACCTATTCACCTTTTCAGCTTTTCAGCTAATGAAGGAGGCATTATGAATTTATTTTTATGGGTATTGATTATACTGGCGGTGATTTACGTTCTCAAAGGCGTAATTATTGTTCAACAGGCAGAAGTTGTTATTATTGAAAGGCTTGGAAAATTTGAAAGGGTTTTACAATCGGGTTTGAATTTTATTATTCCGATTATAGAAGCGCCCAGAGGTATGCAGTGGAGAGTTATTCAAAAAGGACTTGACGGTTCTACTTATTCTTATATAAAAGAAAGAATAAGAATTGATATGAGAGAAGCGGTCTATGATTTCCCCCGTCAAAACGTTATTACAAAAGACAATGTTTCTATAAGCATTAATGCTATTATTTATTTTCAGATAATCGAACCTAAAAGCGCAACTTATGAAATTCAAAATTTATCTGATGCAATTGAAAAATTAACCCAGACGACTTTAAGAAACCTTGTAGGTCAATTGGATTTGCAAGAAACTTTGGTTTCAAGAGATAAAATTAACCAAGAACTCAGAGCAATTTTGGACGAAGCCACAAATAAATGGGGCGTGAAAGTAAATCGCGTAGAACTTCAAGACATAACTCCGCCATTAGATATTCAGCAGGCAATGGACAAACAGATGAAAGCAGAGCGTGATAAGCGCGCCAATATTTTAGAAGCGGAAGGACTTAAACAGGCTGCAATATTAAAAGCCGAAGGCGACAAACTTTCTCAAATTAACAGGGCCGAAGGTGATAAGCAGTCGGCAATTTTGCGTGCCGAAGGTGATGCGCAGGCGCGGGTTATTAACGCTAATGCTGAAGGAACAGCAATCGGCGTTGTTGTTGGTGCAATAGCAGGAAAAGGTAAGCCCGACCAGTATTTGATAGCTATGAAATATCTTGACACTTTAAAATCAATTACCGCAGGTGAAAACAATAAAATAGTCTATATGCCTTATGAGGCAACAGGAATCTTAAGCTCCGTTGACGGAATCAAGGAAATGTTCAAAGGCACTGCAAAATAGTGAAACGTGAACTGTGAGCGGTGAAGGGATAAATAAATCAGCGGAGCCGACCTAAAGGTCGGCTCCGCTGATTTATTTACGTCTTTGCAAGAAGTGAGGCTTAAGCCGAACGACGCGACAATCTATATTACAATCGAAAGTAAATTAGATTACTTTGGGTATTGCCTAACCTACTTTAAATTATTAAATCAACCCTAAACTTTTATGTTTTTGATAAATTTCATCAACAAGGCTGTCTAAAAGGACAAAATCTTCTTTTTTCGGTTTGCCTTTGATTATTACAGGTTCAAGTTTTTCACATTTTATGTTAGAAAGCGCGTCTTCGAGTTTTTGTGTCAAAACTCCGCCCCAGCCGTAAGAGCCGATGAAGGAAACAAATTTCATTTTCGGTCTTAGAATTCCTGTTAAATAAGCCGCTGTAACAGCCGCCGGATGAGGCCCCGCAAGAACCATCGAAGAGCCAAACACCACAGTGCAGGCTTCTACCAATTCCATTGCAAGTTCGCCCAAATCTTCGTTTACAACATCAAAAGGTTTTACATTTATACCTTTGTCAGAAAGTTTTTCAGTCAGATAATTCACCATTTCTTTTGTGCTTTCATACATTGAAACGTAAGGTATTATGACTTCGTTTTTTACTTCATCTGAGGTCCATTCTTCGTAAGCCTTCAAAATAAATTCGGGATTTTTATAAATCGGTCCGTGGCTTGTCAAAATCATTTCGATATCAAATTCTCTTAATTTTTGAACATATTTTTGGCAAAACTTTCTAAACGGCATCATAATCTCAGCATAATATCTTTTTGCTGATTTAAGAGTTTCGCAGGTTTCCTGTGCGTATAAATTTTCAAAAGGTAAGTGCGCCCCCAAAAAATCGCAGGTAAGCATTATTTTGTCTTCTTTTATGTAAGTAAACATTGTATCTGGCCAATGAACCCAAGGAGCGTGGATAAACTTTAAAGTTTTATCGCCAAGAGAAATCTCCTCACCGTCATCGACTGTTTGAAAAAATTTATCTTCTATATGAAGCATTTCTTGAATAATTTCTTTGCATTTCGGGTTGGTCAAAATTATCGCATCCGGATACTTTTCAAGAAGTTTAGGTAAAGTTCCCGAGTGATCTTGCTCACCGTGCTGAGCTACAATGTAGTCGATTTTGACGACCCCGTTGTCGGCAAGGTTTTTTATAAATTCATCTGATCTTGGCGGGTACATTGTGTCAACCAGAACGGTTTTTTGGCTTCCTTTAATCAGATACGAATTATAAGTTGTTCCCTGCGGAAGAGGGATTAGTTCGTCAAAAAGTTTTCTTTCGCGGTGATTTAACCCGCAGTAATAAATATTATTTTTAATTTCTTTAAATGTCATAATTTCTCCTCATATTGTCATCCCGCATTTATTGCGGGTTCTATTCAAATAATTCTATCACAACAATCCTTAATATATTTACCCCCTTAACTATTTTTTAAGTATTATAAATATATGAGCATTTATTTTTTTTATGGCGACGAAGACTACAATATAGAGCTTGAGATTAACAAACTCAAGAAAAAACTGCTTGACAAAAACTTTGCGTCAATGAATTTTAAAACGGCAAACAACCCCTGTTTTGCTGATTTTGTAGCACTTTTGAGAACCCAGCCGATGATGTTTGGCAATATGATGATTGTAATTAAGGTCGAGGATTATTTTTCAAAATCACTTGAAGATGTTCAGCTTGACGAAATTGAAAATGCTTTAAAAAACAGTCCGGAAAGTCTTTATATTATTTTTGTCGCAGAATTTGAACGAAACGAAAATAAAAAAATTGACACCAGAAAAAAGTTTTATAAAATACTTTCAAAATACTCTCAAATTCAGGAATTTCCGGCCATAAAATCTTATAAGACAGAGGAAATTTCAAATTGGATAGTAAAAGAAGCTAAAAAAAGAGAGATTTCTCTTGAAAAAGAGGCAACAGAGGCACTAATTGAACAGGTCGGAAATAACTTAAGAGAACTTTGTCAGGAATTGGATAAGCTCAAATTACTTGCTTATCCTCAAACAATTGTAACGAAAAAAATGGTTAGAGAAATTTGTATTTCAAATGAGGACTTGTTCTCTTTTGCTGATTTTTTGCTTAAAGGCGAAAAGTGCAAGGCTTTGCTTGAATTTGAAAAACTTTTGGACAAAAAACATTCCCTTGAAATTTTATCCGCGCTTCACACAATGCTTAGAAAATGGATTATGATAAAATCAAAGTCAAGAGAGCTTCCGCTTTTTGAAATTGCAAAATTGACAGGGCAGCATGAATTTGTGGTCAAAACAACGCTAGAAAAAATGAAAAGTACGCCGCTTACCGATTTGGTAAAATTAAAACAAAATTTGATTGAAGCCGAATTTAAAATTAAAACAGGCGAGGCTGTAGATGTAGTTGAGGAAATCAAAAATTCAATATTGAAAATTTGAGTATGCGGAAAAAATAAATTTTTGTATTTTCACCTACTTTTAGAAGTCCTTTCAATCGGGATACAAAACCAAAACCGGCTGCCTTTTTTAATCCTGGATTCAAAATTTATTTGTCCCTTGTGTGCATCCGTGATTTTTTTGCAAAGAGCGAGACCTATTCCCGAGCCGAGTTGTCGTTTAAGTTGGCTTCTGTTTACCTGAGAGAAAAAGTCAAAAATCTTGGCATGGTCTTTTTTGCCTATTCCGTCACCGGTGTCTGAAACCTCAAAAAAGAAAAAATTATCTTTTGTATATGTCAAAACATTTACTTCACCATTTTTTTTATTAAATTTTATTGCATTTGAAACAAGATTATAAATTAATTGTCTGAATCTTTTAATATCGGCATTAACTTTTACATCGGCAAGGGTGTATTTCAGTTGAATATTTTTTTCGCGGCAATTTTCTTCAAGAGCAATCAAAATCTGTTTTATGACTTCTTTTGGTCTGAAGGCGGTATAATTGAGCTCAAGGTCTTTCATCTGCGATTTTGAAACATCTAAAATGTCTTCAATTAAAGCAAGAAGATGCTTTGAACTTTGCGATATATTATCCAAATATTTATAATTCTCTTTTGTTTTAGTTTTGGCTTTAAGGATTTCAGAAAAGCCGATTATTGAATTTAGAGGAGTTTTAAATTCATGGGAAATTCCTGCCAAAAATTGGATTTTAATTCTATTTCTTTCTTTCAGTTCATCGTAATTAGAAATATTTTCCAAAATCAGAGCTATATGTTCGGGGAATATGTTTATAAAACTGATATTTTCTTTGTAAAAATTATCTTCCTCCTTGGCAAGTAATATGTAACCCAGAAAAAGGTTCATATATGATATCGGTGTTATTATTGTATCACCTTGTGAAAAATTTTGAAAAAATTCGCAAACTTTTTCAAAATCGTGTGTTGTTTGGACAAAAATTTTAATTTTTTTGTTAATTTTTTCTATGTAACTTAACTTTTTTTTATTTTTATAATTTACACATTTTATATCTATTTCATTTTTGTCAGAATTAAAAAAACAACATGTAACTATTTCGGCATCCGTAAGCTTTAAAAGCCCGATGCAGATATTTTTACACAATTCTTTTTTGTCCTGAATTGAATTTAACTGCTTTAAAAGAAGGTTTATAAAATCCCACTTCTGTTCGGCTTCCAGAAATTTGTTGGCGTATCTTATTACTTCGCTTTTTGCAATTTCAAGTTGATTTTTTAAAGTTTTTTCTTTTATAAGTCCAAGGTTACTCTGTTGAAGTGTTTCTTGATTTTTGTTCATATCAAAAACCCTAGGATTGATAAATTGCAAAGTTATTATACAACAAAATTTAATTATAAATTGGATATATTTTAGTTTTTAACAATTTGTTGTATAATCTGTCTATGGAAAATTCTTCAGTCAAACGTAAGAAATTATTTGTTATATCAGGGCCTTCAGGGGTCGGTAAAGGAACTGTTCTTGAGGGATTTTTAAACAGAAATCCCGAATTTAAACTTTCCATTTCTTACACTACAAGGGCCAAAAGACAAGGCGAAATTGAGGGTTTAAATTATTTTTTCAGAACCAAAGAAGAATTTGTTAATGCAATAGAAAATAATGAATTTCTTGAATGGGCAGAATTTTCAGACAATTTGTACGGAACGAAAAGAGCTTTTATAGAAAAAAGTCTTGATAATCAAGCAGATTTAATCCTTGAAATAGATACTCAAGGCGCACTTCAGGTGAAAGAAAAAATGCCTCAGGCTGTTTTAATCTTTATAGCTCCGCCTTCCTTTGAAGATTTGGAATATCGTCTGAGAAACAGAAAAACAGAAAGTGAAGAGGCCATTTTGAAGCGGCTTGAGTTTGTTAAAACAGAAATTAAAAATTCAGCAAAATTTGATTATATTGTCATAAACGATGAAATCGCAAGAGCGATAGGCGAATTGGAAAAAATAATTAATGCAGAAAGGGCAAACTAATGCTCAAAGGTAAAAAAGTTTTACTCGGAATAACAGGCGGAATCGCAGCTTATAAAATGTGTGAGTTTATCCGCATGCTTCAAAAGCAAGGCGCGCAAGTCACCGTAGTTGTAACACCAAGTGCGCTTAATTTTGTAACCAAACTCACTTTACAGTCTTTGAGTAAACATAAAGTGTTTATGGAAATGTTTGAGGATGAAAGCTATTCCCTTGAGCATATTTCTCTTGCAGACGATGCCGATCTTTTTATAATCGCACCTGCAAGTGCCAATACAATATCAAAAATTGCTATGGGAATTTGTGATAATCTTCTTACCACAATTGCCTGTGCCTTTAAAAAGCCTATAATTCTTGCTCCTGCAATGAACTGCAACATGTGGGAAAATAAAATAATTCAAGAAAATTTGGATAAATTAGAACAAATCGGATATTACCTATGCCTACCGGATGAGGGTTACCTTGCTTGCGGATCTGAAGGCGCAGGGCGCTTATGTGATTTGAATAAACTCATGGACAAAACAGTTCAAGTTTTAACAACAAAAAAAAAACTTGAGGGTAAAAAAATTGTTATAACAGCAGGCGGAACAAGAGAAAAAATAGATTCTGTAAGATTTATTTCAAATTTTTCTTCCGGTAAAATGGGTCTTGCACTTGCTGATGAAGCTTTTGAGCAAGGCGCAGAGGTCGTTTTGATTACAACAAGGCTCCCTCGCCCCTTGCAGGAGAGGGCTGGGGTGAGGGGTAAATATCAAGTAAGGTTGGTTGAATCCGCTCTTGATATGAAAAAAGCGGTTGAAAAAGAATTTGAAAAAGCTGACTGTTTGATTATGGCAGCCGCGGTTGCAGATTACAGAGCAAAAAAAATCGCAGATAAAAAAATTAAAAAAACAAACGCAGAAGAAATTTCTGTAGAACTTGTTAAAAATCCAGATATACTTAAAGAAATATGTTTAAAAAGGCGCAAAAACCAATTAATAATTGGTTTTTGCGCCGAAAGTGAAAATATTTTAGAATATGCAAAATCCAAGATAAGAGCCAAGGGCTGCGATTTTCTTATTGCAAATGATATTTCACGCTCAGATATAGGCTTTTCAAGCGATTATAACGAAGTTTATATTTTGGATAAAAAATTAAACGTAAAAAAAATCAATCGTGCAAAAAAAGATTTTATTGCAAAGCAAATTTTAGAGACTATTTATGAAAATTAAAGAAATTGTTGGCTTAATCGAAAAGTTTGCACCGCTTGAACTTCAGGAAGAGTGGGATAGTTCGGGCTGGCAAATTTGTGGTGAAAATTGTTTTGAAAATAAAGCTTCAAAAGTACTTCTTTGTCTTAGCATAACAAAAGATATAATAAAACAGGCCGTTGAAAAGGAATGTTCTTTGATAATTTCTCATCATCCTTTATTTTTTATTCCGCTCGAATTTAATAAAAATATTCCGATTTATTCGGCACATACGAATTTGGATTGCACCAAAGGCGGAACAACGGATACTTTAATTTCATTGCTTGAAATGCCTCCGGCCGAGAGAATCGGAAGTTTTTTAAGAGCAATTGATTTAAACGAAGATATTTTGTTGAAAGACTTTTTAAATTTGATTAAAGACAGGCTTAATCTTGATATGTTGCGAGTTGTAAACAAATTAAATCTTCAAAAAATTAAAAAAATAGAATTTTGTGCAGGCAGTGGCGGGGGGGTTGTTTTTGTTTTTCGCAACAAAAAAAACCAAACGTAGGAGTTAAGAGTTATCAAAAAAAATATAAAAAAAAATAAAAAAATTTTCTTTTTTGTCTGGTGGTGGGGGTTTTTTTTGGGGTCCCCCCAAAAAAACCCGCGCCGATGTTCTTGTAACAGGTGACATAAAGTATCATACCGCACTTGATAGTGATATAATACTAATTGACATCGGGCATTTCGGGAGCGAACATCCGGTGTTGAATACTTTAGAAAAAATAATTTCACCTTTAGGAATAGAGGTTTTGGTTGCAGATGAAAAAGATCCTTTTGAGTATTATTAGTTTATTTCTTACGCAAGTTGTGTGGGCATATGAGACAGTCTTGGTAGATTTTCCGCCAAATCAGGGGTGGCATTCGGTTTATTACGGCACTTTAGACAATGAAGCCATTTTGCAGTACGTTCCTGTCGGACAAACTTATCAAAATTGGACAAAATCAGTCGTTTTTCACTCTTATAAAAATCCTGATCTGCAATATAATTCCGCTTTATTTATGGACAGAACAACTTCACAGATGGAGCTTCAAAATTCAAGTCAGATGTATAAATATCTTAAGTATACAGATGCCGATTCTATTGCCACAAGATGCGTTCAGGGTAATCGAAATGTTCCTACGCAATGTGAAATTTACAGAGTTTCTACTTCTTATGAAGGCCTGATTACAATGCACTACATCAACAGAAATCAGCAAGATTTCAGAAATACTTATAATATGTGGTATCAGATTATGCAGGATATAAGGATATATTACAGTTATTATCGTACAGACAGAATACTTGATAAAGCAACGTCTTTTGAATTATAGTTGCTTTACAAAGTTTATAATTTCGCTTTAACCTCTTGCTTTTTAATTTTGCTTTTGATAACCTTAATTTACAACCGCAGACAGTTAGTACACAAGTTTAAAGGCGGAACACCAGTTCCAAAAGGCCGCTAACCGAGGTTACACTGGCAGATACAGCAAAAGAGGCAGTAAAAAACTAGCCTTTGAGTTTAAATAGTATATCGATGTGTAAGATTTTGCGGTTTAAAAAAGACGCAAAGTCTTTTTTAGTTTAAGGTCGAAAACAAGAGTAATTCAAAAAAAAGGAGCAAAATATGGCAACAAAAGCCTTTAAGGAAAACAAAATTGAAGAGATTAAACAAAAGCTTCAAAAAGCAAAAGTTGCAATTGTAACCGAATACAGAGGTTTCAGCGTTGAAGAAATAACAAAGCTTAGACGTAATCTTCAAAAAGAAGACGGTGATTATACGGTAACAAAAAATACTTTGGCTAAACTTGCTGCTAAGGGAACTGATTTCGAAGTTCTTACAGAAGTTTTTAAAGGTCCTATAGCTTTAGCTTTGGGATTTAAAGATCAAGTTAGTCCTGCAAAAACCTTTTCTAATTTCATCAAAGAAGTTAAAAAAGGAGAAATCATAGCAGCGGCATTGGACGGAAAACTTCTTTCCGCGCAAGAAGCAAGAGCATTGGCAGATCTTCCTTCAAAAGAAGAAATTTATGCAAAAATGCTTGGCTGCATAAACTCTCCTGCTTCAGGTATCGCAAACTCTATGAATGCGGTTCTTGGGCAGTTAGTACGCACATTGGATGCGGCTAAAGATAAGCTTAGCGCTTAGTAAAACAGTTTAGAAATTATTAAAAAATAAAGGAGAAAAAATCATGAGTAACGTAACATCTATTTTAGAATCAATCGAAAAATTAACACTTTTGGAAGCTGCCGAATTGGTAAAAGCTATGGAAGAAAAATTCGGTGTATCAGCTGCAGCTCCTGTAGCAGTTGCAGCAGCTCCTGCAGCAGCTCCTGCAGCAGGCGAAGAAGCAGTAAGCGAAGTTTCTGTAGTATTGGCATCTGCCGGTGCGAACAAAATCGCTGTGTTAAAAGAAGTAAGAACAATCACCGGACTTGGCTTGAAAGAAGCTAAAGACTTGGTTGACGCTGCTCCAAAACCGGTTAAAGAAAACATTAAAAAAGAAGAAGCCGAAGCAATCAAAAAACAACTTGAAGATGCAGGCGCTACTGTAGAAATTAAGTAGTTTCTTAAAAAGAATGAAGGCGGGTTCAATTTTGAGCCCGCCTTTTTTATTATTTGGCAATTGTATTTAATTATTCTTGTTCTGGTGTTGGTTCTTCAACCTTTGCTTTTTTGGTTTTGGATTTTTTGGCTTCAGGTTCTTCAAGAACTTCTTTTGAGTCTTTTACGCTCAGGGCGATTCTTTTATCCGTGGGGTTGAATTTTAATATAGTCGTGTTGATTTTATCGCCGACTTTTAATATGCAGTTTTTAGAATTTTGGTATTCAAGAAGTTCATGGTGAGGCAAAAGAGCTTCGACTCCCTGGAAAATTTCAACGAAAGCGCCAAAATGTTTGATTCTTGTTATTGTTCCTTGCCTTTGTTCGCCTTCTTGGATTTGTTTTTCTGCTTCTACCCAAGGGTCACTTTCAAGATTTTTGAGACTCAGGCTTACTCTGTGCTTGTCGTGGTCAACACCGATTACTTCTACATCAATTTTATCTCCTACTTTTAGAATATCGGAAGGATGGTCAACCCATCTCCACGAAATTTGAGAAAGAGGAAGCAATCCGTCAACACCGCCGATGTCAATAAACGCTCCGAAATCTGTAATTCTTACCACATCTCCTTTTAAAACTTGTCCGACTTCAATTTGTGAAAAGACTGTTTTTTTGGCATCTTCTGCAGTTTCTGTAAATACTTTTTTGTTTGAAAGAATGAAATTATTTTGTTGGCTGTCTAAAGTGAGGATTTTTAATTCAATTTTATCTCCGACTTTTAAATCGGTTTCTTTGCTTCTCAAATGACTTGAAGGTACAAAACCTCTTACGCCAAGAATATCAACCAAAACGCCGCCTTTAACACAAGATGCAACCGTTCCCATAATTATTTCATCTGCTTCTTTAATTTTTTCAAGTTCTTTCCAAGTATAAGCAAGATCGACTTTTTTACGAGAAAGTAAAAACCTTCCATCTTCATCTTCTTCTTTTATGATAAGAAACTCATATTCTTTGCCTTTTTCCAATACGTTTTCAACAGGTTCGTTGGATTCGACAGAGGCTTCTCTTGTTGGTACAATTGCAGCTGTTTTAGAGCCTATGTCAACAATAACACCTTCAGAGTCATAGGAACATACAAGACCTTTTACAAGGTCTCCTTTTTTAAAGTTGTAATCATATTGTTTCAGCAATGTTTCAAAATCACTGTCTGAAACCATTTCCTTTATTGTCATTTATCACTCTCCAATGAGAACTTCAAAGCTTTATTCTTGGTTAATTATACCAAAGCATGAGAAAAAAGAAGCAAATAAATTCAAAAACTTCACATATTTTAATAAAAGATTAGTCAGTTGGGGGGGGGCTTAATTATTGCCAAATAGTATTATGGGTAAATTTTTCTCGTGAGCAAAGTCTAGCACTTCTTGTGAAATTTCTTCTATGGCGTTTGCTTTAAACAAAACAGATGTAATTTGAGGCTTACAAAGATTTATTTCATTGAAAGTCAAACCTTCTTCATAATCCCAATCAAACAAATTTTCTTGAGCAGATAAAATAGCTTTTATTAAATCTTCTTTTTTTATTGTTTTTGAGCCTAAATTAATATCTTTTATTAATCCAAAAGAGGTTTTATCGGCTATCTGTTTATAAATTTTTGTGTAATCTTCATCGGATAATTCTCCGTAAATTTTTTCTAAATAATCAATAATGCCGTTTTTCATATAATTTCTAAAGGTGCTTTTTTCGTTAAAGTTTTTTGCAAATTCTCCGAGAGTTTTTTTAAATCCCGACCTTTGGGTCATGTAGAAAGAATTTAATATATTATAGTTTTCGACATCAAAAACGAGACCGAATTTTCTGCTAAAAATGGATTTATTATTTTTACATGAGACCAAAGAGGTACTAAAAATTTTATCTGAACGTGCTTGGATTAAAAACTCAATTCTTTTTAAGACGTTTTTAATTTCAAAATTTTCAGGTACAAAATATGTAAGAAATCTTAAGTCCCTTTTTTTAACATCGGGTAAAAATCCGTATTTTGCCATATCTTCATCTTCTTTGATTTTAGAAATATCTATAATTTTGTAAATTTTCCCTTTATGATTTATTTCGGGGACTTTTGATAAATTTACTATCTTGCTTGGAATAATTACGCTTCCGCTGCTAAAGAATTTTTCCAAAGATTCTTTTATAGGTTTTTGCCTTTGGTTAAAATCTTCAGGTAAATTTTGTTGGGATGCTTTAATAAAAGATTGATATAAAATTTGGGCAATTTGATAATCTGTTGGCGTCCTGAATTTTAAAGCAGTTTCTGAGGCATTTGCCTTTCCGCTGCAAAATTCTTCAAACCAATTTTTGTTTTTAATTTGTTCAAAAATTCTGTTTTTAAGCTTTTCATGTATTTTTATTTTATCAAGAATTTTTTTTGAAAATAAAATCATATTTCTTGTATTTATTTCATTATCGTCAACTTCTGTTTTAGTAATGATATAAAGCAGAGAACTGAGTTTTAATATGAATTTATCTTCACCTGAAAGGTTTTGATATTCGGGATTTTTTATTACTTCTTGTAATAATTTTATGGATTCAATATCAACGCTTGAATTTGTTTGTTTTGAACTTTTACCTATAAAATTAATGTATTCCGGGAAAAAATTAATTAATGAGTTCATTTTTTCATTAAAATCCGTATTTTTTGATATAATTTCATTTTTTTTGGTAAATTTGTCAATAATATCTGATAATGATTTTTCTAAAGGGTCGTTTTTATTTAAATAGTCCGAACTTAAAAATCCCTCATAGGACAAAATTTCTCCTCCTTGTGACAAATAGGGCTCAATACAAGCTCTATTTAATAACTTTTGCCTGTCGTTGATGTCAAGACCGTTTATCAAATTATTCATATCCCAAATAAGATTTTTTCTTGAATACTTTAAGGGCAGGCCGCTTTTGCAAAATTCTTCAATATTTATTGACTTAATTTTATCTTCAGTTTCGGGATTATTTGAAATGAAATTTTTGAAAAAAGGTATAGGATTTTCTTGAATAGGTTCACTTTTGTGAGCATTTTTTTTGAAAAAATAATCATATTTAATTTTCATAAATTCAAAATCAAGCCCCATGTCTGAAAATTTAATTAATTCTTCTGTGCTTAAAATATTTTTAGAAAGCTCTAAAGCATTTGATAATTTAATAAGTACTTTATCATCTTTTATATCAAAATTCTGGAATGATAAAAAGTCAATAAGATTTTTTAAGATATTTAAATTTATGAATTCTTCATTTAAGCTGTTGATATCGTTAATTGTTTTCCACTTAGACAAAATGTTTTCGTTTCCATTTATATATGAATATAAAGTATTTATCTTTTGAATTTGATCTTTTTAGACTTGGTTATAAGTTAAGTCGTTTTTTAGTAATCCAAAATAAAAAACACTTTTTAAAGGCTCTTGAAACAAATTTGCTTTTTGGAAAAAATCCTCGTCTTTTAATATTTCAATTTTTTGTGCGGTTAGCTCTTTATTTTCTGAAGCAGAAAGAATATTTAGTATTTTGTTTTCGTCAAGAGGGGTGTTTTCACAAAGTAGTTTCGCAAAATTTGTAAATAAACCAATGCTTTCGGCATCTTTTAATTTGAAGTTGTATCCAAAGAGTCTTTCTATTTTTGTATTTTTCAGCTTGTCTATTGATAACAAATTTTTTGCCAGTTGTATTTGAAAATCTGCTTTTTCAATGCTATCGGTATTTAAAATAATGTATTCGATATCGTCAAATTGTTCCAGGGGGGCAAGAAAAGCTGCAATTTTGGCTTTTGCCAAAAGTTGATTTTTTATGGGTCCGTTTTTAACAACAAATTCTATTTGTTCCTCATTTAATTTAGGTTTAGAATCGCTGTCTTTGAGTCCATATAAGAATTTTTTAAAATCATCAAGCGAGTTAATTTCTGTAGAAGAACTCTCTTGTTCAATATTTTTGGTAAACTCATCTTTCGGGTTTGCACAAAAAGAAACAAAATTATTCTTTTTAATGTCGAGAAAATTTATTTTTACAGGTGTAATTTGCATATTAACAAAAACTCCGATTAAATGCTTAAAAACGCCTAAAAAAAATTTTTGCTATTAAGCTTACGGAAAAATTAACAATATTAAAAATATGTTTTATCGAATGTCGATAACACTTACCCCGTCACCGCCTTCGGATGGTTCACCGGCTCGATATTTTGCCACGTAGGGAGAATCGTTTAAAAATTTTCTGACGGCAGATTTTAAAGCACCCGTTCCATGACCGTGAATCACATAAACAGGAGACAAGTTCGCAAGGCTTGCTTTATCAAGGAAAAGTTCGAGGCTGTCTAAAGCTTCTTCAACTCTAAACCCTCTTAAATTTAGAGTATTTGATATGTCTCTCCTTTTTAGTTCAAAGGATTTTTCGGATTGAAATTTTAATGGAGCGGGCTTAATTGATTTTTCGTTAAATATCGCAATTTTTTCTTTATTTATTTGTGTTTTGATAAGTCCCATTTGAACAAAAACATTTCCGTTTTTGTCAGGCATGGAAAGCACAACAACAGGCTGATTAAGTTCTTTGAGCATAACATTTTGACCTGTTTGAACTTTTTCCCAATCTAATTCTTCATAAACTTCACTTTCTTCGTGTTTGTTAATTTCATCTCTTAAAGCTTTTTCCTGCATTGCAAGCCTTGCGTATGAACGTCTTGCTATTTTTTCGGATTTTTCCTGTCTGATTTCATTTAAAATGCTTTTAATTTCCTCTTTTGCCTCTTCAAGGCTATTTTCAAGTTTGTCTTTAATCGCTTTTGTTGTTTTTTTCTTGTCTTTTTTAATTTCCGATAATTTGCTTTCATAATCTTTTTTCAGTTTTAAATTTTCTTCCTGAAGTTCTTGTGCTTGCTGAAGTTTTTGTCCGAGTTGATTTTGAACCTCTTGAAGTTTTTCTATAATAATAATTGAAGGGTCTTTTTGCGAGATAAGAATTTCTTTTGCCCTGTCAACTATTTCTTTTTCAAGTCCCAAGTTTGCGGCTGTTAAAATGGCGTTGCTGATGCCAGGAATTCCTATTGTAAGCTTGTATGTGGGCTTTAGGGTTTTTAAGTCAAATTCCACACAGGCGTTTTTGAAATACGGATTTGAATATTCGAGAGATTTAAGTTCTCCAAAATGTGTAGTTATGCAGCTTGTAACTTCTTTTGAGGCAAGTTTTTCCAATACAATTTGCGCTAAAATGGAGCCTTCTTGCGGGTCGGTCCCTGCGCAGATTTCATCTATTGCAACAAAAGTGTTTTCATCGCTTTTTTCAAGCATTTCAATAATGTTTGTCATGTGCGAAGAAAAAGTCGAAAGGCTTTGCGCTATACTTTGCTCGTCGCCTATGTCAGCAAAAACTTTTTTAAACGGATAAATTTTTGCTTCTAAACATGGCAGAAATAACCCTGCTTTTGCCATTAAAATAAACAGCCCCACGGTTTTTAGCACCACTGTTTTTCCGCCGGTGTTTGAACCTGTTATTATAATTGATTTGTAACCTTTTCCTATTTTAAAATTGTTTTCTATGACTTTTTCAACATAATCCGAAAGCAGGGGATGGCGCATTGAATCAAATTCTAAAATTTTTTCGTCTGTGATTTCAGGCTCAATCGCTTTAAGCTTTATGGCATAACGGGCTTTTGCAAAGTGGAAATCTATTTGTGCCAATAAATTTTCTGAAATTTGAATTTCTTCAATATTCACTTTTATTTCTTTTGTTAACTCTGTCAAAATATTTATGATTTCAGCCTGAATTTTTGCCTGTATTTCTCTTATTTTGTTGTTTAAGGGCACAAGCTGCGATGTCTCAATGTAAAAAGATTGATTGCTTGCCGATACATCGTGGATGATTCCCTCCACTTTACTTTTTGAAGCGGCTCTTACCTGAAAAACAACCCTGTCATCTCGCATGGTATAAATTTGTTCTTGCAAATGCTTTGAAAATTCAGGACTGTTTAAAAGTTCATTTGTCCTTGTTTTTAAATTATTTTGGCTGTCTTTGAGCGAATTATAAAGGCTTTTTAATTCAGGTGTTGCATCTTGTGCTATTTTTAAACTATTGTCAATTACAGAAAAAATTTTGTCTTCAAGTTCTTTGTTTGAAAAAAGCAGATTTGCCATAGAATATAAAATAGCATCCTGAGGCAGGTTTTCTTTTAAAAAATTCTTAACAAGTCTTGAAGTTTTTATTGTTTTTGCAATATTTACAATTTCTTCTTCTTTTAAATAACTGTTTATCGTTGAATTTTTAATCCCGTTTATATCTGCAACGTATTCCAAAGGAAGCTCAAGCGGAATATCCAAAATACTTTTGGCTTCTTTTGTAAGTTCGATTTCTCTTTTTATATCTTTAAAGTCGGAGTATATATTTATTTCCAAACATTTATCCTTGCTTTGTTTTAGCCTTGCAAAGCAGGAGAGTTTTTCGGCTATTTTGTCAAACTCAAGTGATTTTAAGCTTTTCTTTTCTATGTTCATAAATTTATTATATGATTAAATAAGCCCTTAAAGACAGGTAACCCCCTGATTACTGGCTAAATGTTACAATTTGTAACAAAAAATGTAAGGAAATGCAATATTTAAGATAGTATATACTTTATATATATAAGATATATAAACAAGGAGAAAAGAAATGCTTCCGGTTTTATTAGGTTTATTAAGTGATTTATCTTACAAGGCTGATTTAGAACTTGAACTTATGCTTATATCTTCTGATAAGCAGTATATAGATAGTCAAGTAGGTCAGGCAATTGCCGCAGGGGCTTCCGAAAACAGCCCTGCTATGTATCAACTTAATGAAATCGGCAAAAAACTTGATACACGCAGCCAACTTATTGATTCTCTTCTTAAACAATTGAACGCAAGAATAGAATCTGAACAAAAACTTGGACAAAAAGAAGCCGAAGCTGCAGGTAAATTAAACATTGGCGGATAATTCAAGGACATTTTCCATTAGACAAGCAATGGTCATTGGTCCTACACCACCCGGGACAGGTGTTATATAAAAACTTAAAGGCAAAACGTTTTCAAAATCAACATCACCGAGCGTTTTGCTTTCTGATTTTGAAGTTCCGACATCTATTACTGTCGCATTTTGCTTTACCATGTCTTTTGTTACAAATCTCGGACTGCCTATTGCCGAAATTAGAATATCGGCGGTTTTTGTTATTTGTGAAAGGTCTTTTGTTTTGCTGTGGCAGATGGTAACGGTTGCATTTTTGTTTAAAAGCATTTGTGCAAGAGGTTTGCCTACAATGTTTGAACGTCCTATAATAACAGCATGTTTGCCCTGAATCTCTATTTTATATTCTTCCAAAAGTTTTATAATACCCAAAGGTGTGCAGGGGTAAGCAAAAGGTTTTGCCCCGATTGAAATTCTTCCGATATTCTCGGGTGTAATACCGTCAGCGTCTTTTTGAGGTGAAATTGCCTGAATTATTTTTTGGGTGTCAATGTGTTTTGGAAGCGGCATTTGGACTAAAAGCGCATCAATTTTGTCATCTTTGTTTAATTCTTCAATTTTTTTCAATAAAGTTTTTTCGTCAACGTTTTCGGGGTAAGTTATTTTTGAAAAATTTATTCCCAAAAGTTTTGATTTTTTTTCTTTTATGCTCACATAAAGCTCGCTTGCAGGGTCGTTTCCTACTAAAATCACAGCAAAGGAAGGTTTTTTTTCAAGCTTGGAAATTTTTTCTTCCAATTCTCGAAAAATTTTTTCGCTTAATTTTTTCCCGTCAAGAATAATTGCCATTTTTGCCCCCTTTGTTTTTGTTGGCGGGATTATTGCTATCCCGTTCGCCGTTCACTGCTCACAACTCACTGATTTACCCCCCTTGTGGTAAATTTAGTCTGAAGTAAAACTGTTTTATGGATTCTTGAACCAATTCGGATTCTTTTTCTATTGAATGGTGTAACAGTTCTTTATCCATAGGAATTACACCCAAAATTTCAAGATCATATTTTTTCAAAAGTTCAAAGATTGATGTGATTTCTGTGTTTTCTACTTTGTTAAGTATAACACCGATTTGCCCGCCTGCCGAGTATTTTGCGCTGAATTCTTCAATTCTTTTTGCAAGATGTGCCGATTCATCGGTCGGATTTGCGATAATTAATGCGGTATCAACTTCAACATCTACGAGCTGGTTAAGGTATTTCAGGTCAAATTCACAGTCAAAAATTACTATATCGTATCTTTCGATAAATTTTACCAGAGCATCGTTAATCTGCTTTGTAATAGGACACCTGCAGTCTTTTGAAGCAACAAGCCATGAAACAATTATATCAACGTTCTCGTCTAATTGAACAATAATATCTTCGAGCGCCCAGTCAATGTATTCCTGTTTTGTCATGTCTTCGGGGATGCCTGTTTTGTATTCGTGCTTTCCGCTTCTTATTCCGTAGATTGTGTTTCTTATGTCAAGCCCAAAGCTGTGCCCCAGCTCACTTGAAAGATCATTGTCAAAAAGTAAAATTGATTTTTCAGGAAACATTTCCTTAAAAATTCTCAAAAATGCTTTTGTAACCGTTGTTTTTCCGCTCCCGCTTTTTCCTGTGATTGCCAGCTTAATTGTCAAATATATTTCTCCTTTAATGTTGTGTCATCCTGAACTTGTTTCAGGATCTATCCGATATACAAAGTCGGAAAGATGCTGAAATAAATTCAGCATGACAATTATTTATACTTTTTCTTTAATTCTTTTGAAAGTTTACTTGTTAATTCCATGGCTTTGTGTGCCAATTCTACCGTCAAAGAGCCCGCACCGCAAGAGGGAGTTATCAGGCTGTTATTTATAATCAAATTTTTATCAATGCCTTTTTGCCCCAAAAATCCGATTGCCTGCTCAAATGTTGAAATCATTTGTGTTAAGTCTGCTTTTTCAAGGGCATCTTTATCTAGGGTAGGAATTATTCCCCATGCGATTTTTCCTCCTTTTTGGAGAAATTCTTTAACTTCTTTTGAAAAAGTACTCAAATTTTGGGCAAAAAAGTATCCGTCAAGGTTTATTATATCAACATTTGCCTGAATGGGGATACTCCAATCACATTTCCCGCAGCAGTGTATAGCACTTATTGCGCCGTTTTGTTTTATCAAGTCAGAAACTTCTTTTATAATATCAACGACTTCGTCTTTTGAAACAGTTATGAAAGCAGAAGTCCCAAGCTGTGACACCGAAGGTTCGTCAATAAAGATTATCGGAGTTGTCGCAGGGGAGGCTTTTTTAATTTCCTTTATCTGCCAAAGTGCCTTGAGGCATAGAGTTTTAATTATTATTTCTCTCAGCGTTTCGTCATAGAAAGCACATTTACCTTCTATGTCAGTTAGGGAAGTCGCAAGCGTGAAGGGGCCTACTATTTGACCTTTTGCAAAATCCGGCAAAGTTTTTTTTATTAAGTTTAAAAACGGTTTTACTGTTGCGGAATTTTTCTCTGAAATTTCATATTTTTCAAGTGTTTTAAGATTTTTATTCAGCGTTATTTCTTCCCAGTCGCCAAAAAAAGCTTCAAGCTGTTCAAAAAAATCATCAGAATCATTTTCTAAATAAAGTTTTTCCTCTTTTAAGCAAACTCCCGGCATCTTTTCCAAAAATTGGAAAATCATGTCTTCGTTTTTGTTTAACTTAGAAAGCTGAGGCCAAAAAGGAATTTCAAAATTTTGGCTGACAAGCTCTATGGCATCTTCAACGCTCTTGTGTGGCAGCGAACCTATTGCAAGACAGTTCAAAGTTAGGCGTGAGCTGTGAGCAGTGAGCTGAAAATCCTTTTTTATTGTCAATTTTCTTCCTCCCCTGTTCACTGTTCACTGATTACTGTTCACTCTTCTAAAGTTTCTTCTTTAACTTCTTCAATCAATTCTTCTTTAATTATTTCAGAGACAACAACATTTATTTTGATTTCTGTTTTGACTTTTGAAGTAAGTTTTATAAGCATTTTGTATTCGCCGATTTTGTTGATAGGAGCATTGAGTGAAAGATTTTTTCTGTCAACTTCAATGCCTGATTTGTCAAGAAGTTCTTCGGCAAGTTTTTTTGTTGTAATTGTACCGAATAATTTTCCGCTTTCGCCTGCTTTTGCGCTTAATTCAAGAACGGCAACTTTTTCAATTTTTTGTGCCTGCTCAAGTGCCTGCTGGTGTAATTTTTCTTGTTTGGCTTTGATTCTTGCGAGATTTTGTTCACGATTTTTGATAGCACCTTGTGTTGCTGCTTCAGCCATTTTTTGCGGAAGCAAAAAATTTCTTGCATATCCGTCTTTAACATTTATCAAATCCCCTGCTTCGCCGAGGTTTTGTACGTCTTTTCTAAGTATTACCTGCATTTGAATTCTCCTTTATATTTCGTCATTAAGCTAATCGTACTAAAAACAAAAAAAAATGTCGAGGGGTAAATGAATTGATTAAATTATATTAATTACGATTGGTTAAGATTTTATATTTATTATCGCTACGCTTTCGATGTGATAAGTGTGGCAGAACATGTCAAAAGGCTGAATAAATTCAACTTTTGCACCTTTTGAAGTCAAATATTTTAAATCCCTTGCAAGCGTTGCCGGATTGCAGCTTACGTAAATGATTTTCCCCTTGCAAAGTTTCAGAGCATATTCCAAACTTTCTTGAGAACAGCCTTTTCGAGGCGGGTCAAGAATTATAAAATCAAATTTGCGTTTTTTGGTTTTCAGTTCTTTTTCAAAAAACTTTGTCGTATCCATATTGTGAAGCTCAACGTTTTTAATTTCATTGAGATTTAAAATTTCTTGGGCAAGTTTTACGGATTCTTTATTTTCCTCGACGCTTACCACTTTTCTGCAAACATCTGACACGCATATTCCAAAAGAGCTTACGCCCGCATAAGCATCCAAGCCAAGGGGCTGTTCATAATTATTTTTTATATATTTTTTTACAAATTTAAAAATATTTTGTGCACTTTTGGGGTTAATCTGGAAAAAAGTATCGGGACCTATTTTAAAAGCTTTATCCAAAATTTGTTCTTTTATGAAGTCATTTCCGGCTACAAGTTCTGTGGTTTCGCCCATAATTATGTTTGTTTTTTTTGAGTTAAAGTTTATGCAAACTCCAGTTATTTCTTTAAAATTATCAAATATATTTTGGGCAAAGGGGTAAATGCGTTCTTTTATCCAACTCCCTTGCCCCTTGTGAGAAAGGGCTGGGGTTAGGGGTAATGAATTCAAAACGAGCGTTACAAGTATTTTGCCCCCGGATGCCGAAATTCTCATAACAACATGTCTTAAGTCACCTGCGTGCTTTTTTTCATTATATCCAGAAATCCCGTAATCAAAGGCTGAATTTCTTATAAATTCAATTATTTTATCGCAAATCTCAGGCTGAATGGGGCAGTGTTTTATGTTTACAATTTCGTGTGATTTAGGTTTGTAGTAGCCTGCAAGAATCCTTCCTGACACTTTTGTCTGCGAAATCGGATATTGAACTTTATGCCTGTAATTTTTTATTTGCGGGCTCGGTATGGGATTTTTTACTTCTATATTCAACCCGCCGATTGTTTTTATAGCATCTTCAATAATTTCTTTTTTTAATTGAAGTTGATAATCATACTCAATGAATTGAAGTTGGCATCCGCCGCACACTTTTTGCATGGCACAGAAGGGTTCGGCGCGATGCGCCGAACCCTTAATTATTTCAATAATCTTTGCATTAGCCCAATTTTTGTTTAATTTGGTTATTTCAACCTGAACTTTATCCCCCGGACAAGCTTTTTCCACAAAGATTACAAGTCCTTCGTGTTTTGCTATTCCAAAACCAAGGTTTGAAAGTTTTTCAATATCAAGAATCAATTTGTCCTGAATTTTCATTTTTCAATCTTATTATAAAAATTCCTATTATTCCAATAAATATTAAAGCCAGACTTACCAGTTGAGCTATAGGGATTCCAAAAACATTCAAAATGCTGTCTATTCTTATTTGCTCGATTAAAATCCTAACAAACGAATACATTATCAGATAGCTGAAAAATATTATTCCGTCAATATTTTTAGCCATTTTTCTTATAACAAAAAGCAAAATGAAGAAAATAATTATGTCCAAAATGCTTTCATATAAAAACGTCGGGTGAAAGAAGTTATACTGCAAATATTCAAGCGGTCGTTTGTAAATCGGGATATAAAGCTTAAAAAAGTTATCTGTGGGAAGACCGAAAGCTTCAGAGTTAAAGAAGTTCCCCCATCTTCCAAGTGCCTGACCTAAAATAAGCCCGTAAGAAAAAATATCGCAAAGCTTTAGAATCGGCAACTTTTTTGTTTTTGCGTATAAAATTCCGCCGATAAGCCCGCCTATAATCGCACCGTGTATTGAAATTCCGCCTTGCCAAATTTGAATTATCTCTTTGGGGTGTACAAGGTAGTAGTCTCTGCTCAAATAACAGTAGTAAAGCCTTGCGCCTATAATCCCGCACATAATTATGTAGGGTGCTATGTCATAAATTATTTCGCTGCTTAGTTCAGGGTAAAGTTTTTTGGTTATATTGCTTGCTACCAAAATCCCTAATAATAAGGATAAGGCCATTATTATACCGTAATAGTAGATGCTGAAAGGGCCTATTGAAAAAAATATATCTCCTGGCGAAACAAACATTTTAACCTGCTTTTTGGGATATTTCGGAAGAATATTTTTCAATTTGAGTCTTTAAATATTCTATCTTTTCTTGGACTTCTTCTTTGTCTTTTATTTCTGTTCCTTTTTCAAGATAAGCTTGATAAGATTGCGTGGCTTTTTCAAAAAGTTCGCAAATCTTTGTTTTTTCTTGTTCAGTTAATATTTTCTTTTGAGATTTCTCATCGTCTGTTTTTGTTTTATCTTCCTGCTCTTCATTTTCATTTTCATCTTGATCTTTTATTGTGCCGTCAATTACTCCTTTTGCATAATTCTCCTGTGCGACGGCCAGCGAATAGTAAGTATCTGCAAAATCAGGTTTAATTTTTATGGCTTTTTCAAAGGTTTCAACCGCCTCGGGATATTTTTCAGCTTGGGTATACGCAATACCTAAATTATAATGGGTTTCAAAAAAAGAGCTGTCTAAATCCAAACTGGATTTCAAACGGCTTATGGCGTTTTCGTAGTCGCCTTTGTCAAGGTACGCTTTGGCTTTGTTATTAAGCTCTTGCACCGCTAAATTATTTATACATGCGGTTGAAATAACCGAAACAAAAAGTATTGTTACAAGTAAAAACGCTTTTTTCATATGTCCCCGTCCCTAAATTAAAATCTTGTAAAAATAAGTTTATAATAAAATTTAATATTTGGCAATATTTTATAATTTAAGTTACAATAGTATGAGTTTATAAGCTTATAAGTTAATGAGTTGATATAATATTCCAAAATCAATTATTCAACTTATCGACTTTTCAACTAAAAGGAGTGCTTATGTCAGATAAAGTTGTAAAATTCGGTTCAAAAAAGCCGAAACAGGAAAAGAAAAAAGAAGAAGAAAACGAAGTTGTAATCTGTAGTTTTTGCAATAGACCTAATACTCAGGTTATAAAAATGATTCAGGGACCGGGAGTAAATATTTGTTCAGAATGTACAATGATTGCGGTTCAGTATCTCATTTTGAATGACAGAATGCCCTCGGCAGAAGCCCAAATGATTTTGGATGCTTTTTGGAGTAAAGGTAAGAAATGAGCGAAAATCAATTGAATAAACTTCAAATAAAAGCTGAAGTTCTGACTGTACTGTCGCGTATTCAGACTTTATCGGAAGCTTCTCAGGCAGAAGCTTTAATGGGAGTTTTATCAATTCAGCAAGACAAAAAAGCAATTTTGGATATTTTAATTAAGGAATTGCTTAAGTCAACAGAGCATCGTGCTGTTTTGATTTGTTATATGCTTTTGAGGCTTTGTGAAAAAGAGGAGTTGCAGAATTCACTTTGGGATATTTTAAAAAGCCCTCTTGTTAATGACGCTGTAAAATCTGCCGCGGTTAATCTTTTAAGAGAGTTGGGAAACAGGGTGAATTATGAAAAACTCGGTGAATATTTTGAAAATCCCGATGATGTAATCGATGCCGATACGAAAAAATTGCTTCATATAGCGATTGTTAATCCTGAGGCTCAAATTGATTTTTTGGATTTTTTGAAATCTTTGCCGGAAAAAGATAAAGAAATTCTTTTAAAATCTTTGGGGGAGGATTATTCTCAAGATGCCCTTGCCAATATTTTAGTGCCCCTGTTTTTGTATGCTCCGGAATCAAATTTAGGGGGAATTGCTATCGGAATTTTGGGACAAACCAAGTCACAGCTTGCTTTGCATGCATTGACCGAATCGTTGGAATTTGTGAAGAATGAGCAAACTGTTTCTTTGATTAAAAAAAATATTTCCATCCTTAAAATAGCCGGAGTGCGCCAAGATAATGCCATTGAGTTTTATAAAGAAATTTTATCGGCTTCTTCGCCTTATGAGAGTTATGCAAGTTATCCCGACGGTCATGGAAACCAAGCCGTTATTTTTTCAAGAGTAAGAGAAAATGACACAATCCAGATGTTTGCAGTTGTTATTAATTCGACTTCGGGGATTATTGACTGTTTTGGGTTTAACGAAATTTCAAAAACCGAATTTGAAAGAATTGTAAAAAGATTTTTTGAGCAAGATGAACATATTAAAGTTCCGCCTTCTTTTGTCAGATATATTTTAAAAAATGCACAAAATACCACAAGAAAAAATGGCGAAGAAATTTCTTACGAACTTCTTTGCTGGCAAACGCTTTTGTCAGATATCGAAAATGACAAAAATTTTGAAAACATTTTGGATGAAAATTTTGTAAAAAGAAAACTTTCGGATAGCGAAATGGAAAAATTCTATTTTGCACCTTTTGTACAAAGGTGGTTTTTGGATACTGAATACAGTGAAGAATTTGAAAAGTTTATTCAAAAATTCAACGAAAGATTCATTAACGATGATTTTGATGTTGATTTGGAGGCAGAAATTTTAGACAAATTACCGGAAATTTTTTCGGAAAAAGAGAGAAAATCAATTGAACAAAGGCTTTTGGTGAGTGCATATTTGGAATTTTTATCAAAAGATTTAATAGATGCACAAATTTTATACGCGCTCAGATTTGATGAAGAAAATAAGGTTAAACTGTATGAAAATATGCTTAGAAAGAGCATTTATGAATATTATATTCTGCAAAAATTTAAGCAAATGGAAGAAAAAAAGACCGCAAATATATTTACGCTTCGAAATAAACCAAAACAAAGAAGTCTTTCTTTTGTTCAAATAGAAAAAATCATTTCCATAATAGAAAATCTATGGGTGCGCGAAAATGTATAAAGTTATGGCGCTTGACGTCGGGACAAAAAGAATAGGCGTTGCGCTTAGCGATTTTCTGCTTATATTGGCAAATGGAAACAGTTGTTTAGAGAGAGTTCCTGAAAAAATTGCGATAGAAAAAATTAAAAAAATTGCGCAGGATAATAAAGTTGAGAAAATTGTTATAGGCATGCCTTTGAATATGGACGGCACAAAAGGCTCTCAGGCAAATGATTGCATTAATTTTGCAAAGAATTTTGAAAATGAATTTGAAGTAATTTTTGAAGACGAAAGATTGACCTCCCAGCAGGCTGAAGAAAATTTGCGCAATAAAAAAATTGACTTCAGAAAAGACAAAGGACTAGTTGATATTGAAAGTGCTTGTATTATACTGGAACAATACTTAAGTAAACAGTAAATATTAAATAGAAAAGGAGCGGTAATGAAAGAAAAAATGGAAGAAGAAAATTTTGTTATAGAAACGATTGATGAAGACGGAAAAATTATCAAATTTGAACTTTTTGATATTGTTGAATTTGAAGATAAGGAATATGCCCTTTTGCTTCCCGCTGAAAATAAAAAAGACGATGACGAAGTGGTTTTAATGCGATTAAAGCAAGAAGGAGAAGACTACCTTTTTGAAGCAATTGAGGATGAACAGGAGTTTGACAAGGTTGCGGAATTCATTGAAAATTTAGACGTAGAAGACTAATGTTTGAGAAATTCACCGAAAAAGCCATAAATGCAGTTACCGAGGCTCAAAATCAGGCGAGCTTAATGGACAACGCCCTTGTCCAACCCGAACATCTGCTTCTGGCAATTGTAAAAGAGGCAAAAGGTGTTTCGCAAAAAATTTTCAGGGCGCAAAATATTACTTTTGATGAACTTAAGGACGCTGTGGGTAAGCGCTTGAGGTTTGAAAAAGCTGAAAGCCCCCAAGAAATAAGGCCTTTCAGTAATGAATTTAAGCAGCTTTTGAAAAGAACTCTTGATTTAGCTAATAAATCAGGAAATAGTTTTGTTTTGTTTGAGCATCTTTTTATTGCAGTTCTTAACGACAAAACTTCTTATATAAGAAGAATTTTGGAACAGTTTGATTTTAATATTTATGAATCCAGAGATATTTTATATAAGTTGGTTCAGAAAAAATCTAAAAAACTTTCTCACCCTGAAATTGAAGATACAAAAGAGTTTGAATCTTCATATCTTACGGCGGATTGTCTTTTTGAAGATGAAGACACCTCAAAAATATTTGAGCGTGCCGTTTCAAAGCTTTCGGCGTCAAATTACGAGATTTTGGGAACCGAGCAGATAATTTCTTCAATTTTAGAGGATAAAGAATCCGATATTGCTAAAATTTTAGAGCATGAAGGAATTACTTTAGAGGCTTTTGAAAACGAACTGTCTAAGCAGTCGTCCAGAGACGCCGAATTTGAAGGTAAAAAAGTTATTTTTACTCCAAATGCTTTTGTTGCCATGAATTTAGCTATTCAAAACGCAAAAGAGCTTGGCTCACTTGAAATTAAGCCCGAGCATATGATTCTGGGGCTTTTGAAAGCCAAAAAAGGAGTTGCATACGACATTTTTAAATCGCTTAACGTTGATGAAAATTCGCTCAGCGAAGAGATTATTAAACCTATTGAAAAGCAAATGCCGCAGGCACTTACCATACTTAAGCTTGCAAAACAGGAGGCCAGAAGACTCGGCAGAAATATTGTCGGTACAGAAATGATTTTGCTTGGTATTTTAAATGAAGGAATGGGTGTAGGGTTTAAAGTCCTTAATGAACTTGAAATAAACATAAAAGACGCAAGACAGGTTATAGAAGGCTTAATCGGTTATGGTAACGAGTATTTTGAAACAGAGATTATCTTTACTAAGCGTGCAAAGAAGGTGCTTGAGATTGCTTGGGAAAAGGCTAAAAAGCATTGTAAGTCAAGAATTTTATCCGAACACTTGCTTTATGCAATAACAATGGAGCCGCAATCGGTTGCTATGAAAGCATTAGAGCAGCTAGGGGTTGATGCCGTCGAGATAAAGCAGGGGATACTTAAGGAAATCGGTGAACAATAAACAAACCGTAAATATTATGATTGAATTTGTTAAAAATTTTTTAGAAAAATATAATTTAATTTCTTCCGAAAATACCTTTTTGGTAGGATTTTCGGGCGGATGCGATTCTATATCTTTGCTTGATATTTTAAAAACACTTTCAAAAAAATACGGTTTTAGACTTGTTGCCGCACACCTTAACCATAATTGGCGTGGCGAAGAGTCCTTGCAGGAAGAAAAAAACTGTGAAGAATTTTGTAAAAAAAACAAAATAGAATACGTTTGCGAAACACTTGAAAATACCGTTGATAAAAGCGAAAATTCTGCGCGAGAATCCAGATACGAATTTTTTGTAAAGCATGCAAAAAAATATAAAAACTGCACTATTTTTACCGCCCACAGTGCATCGGATAATGCCGAAACCTTAATTTACAGAATCATTAAAGGAACAGGAATTAAAGGGTTGCAGGGGATTTTACCCGAGCGGAAAATCGAGGGATATTCTGTTTTCAGGCCTTTATTGGGACTTGCCAGAGAAGAAATCGAGGGATATTGTATTTCAAGGGGGCTTGTCGCAAATACCGATTCTTCAAATTTTGATATAAATTATAAAAGAAATTTTATCAGGCATAAAATTATGCCGCTTTTTAAAGAAATTAATTATAACGCCCCAAAGGCAATAGTTTTGCTTGCAAAAATTGCTTCAAACCAAAACAAAATAGTAGAAGAATATTTGAATTTGATTAAACCGGAAATCTATTGCGAAGGTAAAATTTTAACTCCAAAATTCAAAAATTTATCCAAAGAAGTGCGGCAAAAAATTATTTATGACAGAGTTTTGGAATATAATTTAGATTATGATTTTAAAAAAATAAAAAGCATCTCTGATTTTATAGAAGAAAACTGGACTTCAAAAGCCGGTTCAAGATATTCAATTACAAGCGATTTGTGGCTTTTTGTTAACAAAGAAAATATTTACTTGATAGACAAGCTTAAAAACAAAAAAGATATAAATATTAAAATAAATAATGAAGGCAAATACAAAATCCCCGAAATTAACGGGGCGTTTTCGCTTCAAAAATATAAAGGCACAGAAAAAGTCGAATTTCCTTGCGAAAACGCCCTTTGCGCTTATGTCGAAATAAAAGGGGGAATTGATTTTGAACTCAGGACAAGAAAAGACGGAGATTTTATTAATCCTTTTGGGATGAAGGGAACAATGAAGCTTAAAAAATATCTTAATTCAAAAGGAATTGTTCAGCACGAAAAAGACTCTTTGCTTATGCTCTGCAGCGGTTCGGAAGTCTTTTGGGTTATCGGCGTGGGGCTCAGTGATAAATTTAAAGTTGTAAATAAACCTTCTCATGTGTTAGAATTTAGGGGTAAATGTAGGGGGTAAATAAGAGATATGCAGGTTAAAAATATGGAAATTAAAAAAGAAGATTTAAAAATTTTGTTTACGGCAGAGCAAATTCAGCACAGAATAAAAGAAATTGCCTTTCATTTGAATTCAATTTATAAGGGCGAGGAAGTTTATGTTGTTTGCGTTTTAAAGGGGGCTGTAATGTTTGCCGTTGATTTGGTAAAAAATCTTGAAATGCCTTTGAAGATGGAATTTATCAGACTTTCAAGCTATGGTCATTCGACAACAACATCGGGAAAAGTTAATGCGGTTGATATTTCGCTTCCCGATTTGAACGGTAAAAATGTGCTTGTGGTAGAAGATATTGTTGACACAGGGCTTACGGCAAAGTTTTTGCTTGATTTCATAAATAATAACTTTAGAACTAAAACGACAAAATTCTGTTCGCTTTTGGATAAAAAATGTTTCAGGAAAACTCAGATTGAGCCTGATTTTGTAGGCTTTGATGTTGATGATAAGTTTGTAATCGGCTATGGGCTTGATTTTGAAGGGCATTTTAGGAATATTCCTTATATCGGACATGTGGAAAATTTATGAAAACAGTAGGGTTTATTCCCGCAAGAGGCGGCAGCAAAAGTATTAAAAATAAAAATATAATGCCGCTTGCCGGCAAGCCGCTTATTTATTGGGCTATTTTAGCCTGTATCGGTGTAAAATCCATTGAAAAAGTCTTTGTTTCAACTGACAGCGACGAAATTAAAAAAGTTGTTGAAAGTTTTGGCTTTGATAAAGTCGAAGTAATTTCGCGTTCTTCTGAAACTGCAACAGATACGGCATCTTCTGAAAGTGCTTTGATTGAATTTTGCAAAAATCATAAGTTTGAAAAAGTCGTGTTTTTGCAGGCGACGTCGCCATTGACTACTTCCGCGGATTTAGAAGGGGCGCTTAAAAAAATGAAAAAAGAAGGCGCAGATTCTTTGGTTTCAGCTATCCGCAATTATCAATTTTTATGGAATATAAAAGGAAAGCCTATAAATTATAATCCCCGAAAACGCCCCCGAAGGCAGGATTGGGACGGGTATATGATTGAAAATGGGGCTTTTTACATAAGTTCCAGAGAAAACATTTTAAAATCAAAATGCAGAATTTCGGGCAAAATCACCTTTTGGGAAATGGATTCAAAAAGCTTTTTTGAAATCGACAATCCCGAAGATTTAGCGATTGTAGAGAAGTTTATACGATAGGAAAGCAAGAGGTTGCATTGTGATATTCTGCTTTTTGTGTCGTTGCGAGAAGCCCTGTTTTACAGGGCGACGAAGCAATCCAAGGATTTTTAGATTGCCACGGCTTTTTCAAAGCCTCGCAACGACGAGAAGACGAACGAGGACAGTGATAAATTAAATCATTTACCCCTTGCAATGACGTATTTAATAATCCATTTTCCAATTGTCGTTTAGGATTTTAGCAAAACAGCCGATGGAAGCGTAAGCATCTCCTAAACAACCAGAAAAACCACCTCTGCCATTATTAAAATATTCTTCTCTTGCTTCTTGTGCATTAGAGCCAGCAGAGTAATTACAGAGCAGCCCACTTGCATTAGCAATTCCTTTTCTGCATTCGGGAGTAATACTTTCATCTAAAGATCCGTCATAGTAATATGAAAAACTAAAAAGATCGCGACCGACTATATTTGGAGGTTTTGGTCCGTTTGTATCAACAGCAAAAATTCCTGCTTTGTATTTGTCTGATATACTAGATAGACAAATACTTGCACCGCTGGCAATAATAACACTATAGGTACATGAGACTGGTCCTTCGGAGCTACCGTCAATAGATTTATATTTATCCGCAAAGCATGTTGATGGGTTTCCCTTGCCACAATCTTTTATAACCTTAAAATATTTTTTTAAAAAATCATTTCCGACTCTTTGCATTGCTTCATTATAATCACATCCTGCACTAGTATCATAATATAAAATATCGGAATCTGTTAACTTATTCACGCCTTCATTTGCCATCATTAATTTAATTGCTTGAGAAAGCTCTGTATAAACCTTTTTTAATTCGGTCACATACTGCTGTTTTTGGTAACTGGCAATCAAATTTGGGATGGTCAAAGCGGCAACAACACCGATAATAGCGAGCGTTATCAAAACTTCTGCAAGCGTAAAACCTTGTCTTCTTTTATCAAAAGGAATA
>CAZXID010000013.1:0-54448 GCA_964640325.1 uncultured Muribaculaceae bacterium
GATTCGCTCGGCGCTGATTTGGGCAAAAACCAAAAAGACACAAGAGAAAAAATTCTTGAAAAACTTGAAGATTTTAATCCTATTGAAAAAATTTCGGAATTAAAATTCGACCTAATCCAAAACCAAGAAGACATCAAAGCAAGCCTTTTTGAAAGATTTGACGAAAATCTTGATGTTTCAAAAGACAATCTTGATGAAATGATTTCGCTCAAAAACGGCCTGCTTGAAGAAATCGATGTGATGAAAAAAGACCTCAAAGACATGCTCAAAGAAGAAAACGAGGGCCATATAGCAAAATTAAAAACCGACCTGCAAGGTTTAATTGATGAAATAACAAAAGCGCAAGAAGAAATTGCTTCATATAAACTTGATTTGTCAGAAATTTTGAAAGTCCAAGACCAAGAGGCAAAAACTCAAATAGCAGAACTTGAAAACACAATAGTAGACGAAATTGCACAAAATGTTGAGGATTTTAAAAATTCCGTACAGCAAACAGTCGGACAAATTGAAGAAAAAATTGCCGCCTCTGCACAAAATTATAATTCTTCTTTAAATACTTTTGTCTCCGAAATAAAAGCCGATTTCTACGAAAAAGTCGAAGCCAATATGTCAGATTTAAAATCTTTCATTGAAGTTTTTGAAGACAAAATGAATATCTCAGAGACAATCGATGGCTTAAAAGGTGAATTTTTCGAGAGATTTTCGCTTCTGGCAGATGATGTCGAAGAAAAAATCGGCAAAATTTCTATCAAAAAAGATCTCGATAAATTCAGCAATAATGTTGAATCCTCAGTCAAAGAACTTTTTGGCGAGCTTTACGACAAAATCATGCTTGAACTTGAAAACAACAAACTCACTCAAGATGTTTTTTCCAAAACAGAAGAAGTGGCAAGAAGAATTGAAGATATGAAAAATATCGTAACCGAAGAAATTCTTGAAAAAATCGAACACTTCGGATTGAATATAGAAAAACAATCAAAAGATTTTACAAATTTAATGGAAGAAGTAAGAGTTTCACTATACGAACTCAAAGAAAGCTACGTTGATTTAAGCCTTAATACTTCGATGGAAATTTCTTCACTTCTTTCAAATGTTCAGGATAAAGTTGAAAAGATAGAAGAAAGCATCGGAACCTACGATTTCAAAGACATAATCGAAGGCTCTAAAGAAGATCTTTTGAAAGATATCGGGCAAAAACTTGATTCCATGTCTGAAGATACTGCCCAAACCCTTCAAGAAGAATTTAAAAACATTAAGTCATCAATAGAATCCCAGCATAAATTCTTTGAAAGTCTTAAATCACTTGAAAGAATGGATGAAATGTCCATGCTTCAAGAAGAAATTAAAAAAATTACCGCAGGATACGAAAGCAAGCTCAATACACTTGCGCAGGAAACCCCTCAAACAAAAGAACACTTAAACGATATTAAAAAAGAAGTCAGCGAGCTTAAAAAAGGTCTTTTGGAAAGCGTTTTGAGCGTATTTGACCAGATTTCTTTCATCGTTGAAGCAGAAGACATCAAAGACTTTGTCGAAGAAAAATCAAAAGAAATTAATGCCAACATAAAATCTTCAATGGGCAACAACCTAAACGAGATTAAAAAAGAGATTAAAGATGTCAAAAAACACATAAAACACCTTCAAACAAGTGAGGATACTGAAGATTTCGGCTATTCATACACCCTTCAGGATATTGAATCGGATATCGCAAAAGTGCGTATGATTTTAAATGAAATTACAAAATCCACGCAGGAAGTCAGTTTTGACAAGCTTAACGAAGACATCATGAGCATAAGCACAAGAACAAACACAATTCTTATGAACTCAAACGAATCTTATAACGAGCTTAAAGAAAACCTCAACGATTTTAAAGCGGTGGTTTACAACCTTGAAGAAAAAGTTGACTACATCGACAGCACAGAAATTATCCGAGCCATAGATAAAAAACTTGACGAAATTAAAACCCTTGCTCATTCAAGCGTAAAATCGGATAAAATTTTCAACCAAACCTTTATGTATCTTGCCGAATGGGTAGATACCGCAGGCGAAAACATTGATGTGATAAATGAAAAAATTTCTCAAATAGAAGAATTAAAACTGTCAATTGCAGAAGCCAAAAAATATTCAGCCAAAAAGGTGGATATCGAAATGCTTTTAGAAGAAATTACAGAAAAATTCGATCGCCAGCAAGAAAAAATCGATGAACTTGAGGGCAAAATGGAAAAACTCTTCAAAACCCGCCCTTCAAACATGAATGAATTTGACATTAAAGCGATTGTTGAAGAAGTTTTAGCTCAAGTCGGCGGAGGTAAACCGGATACCAAACTTTCCAAAAAGGTTGATTCAATAGAAAAACAAATAACCCAACTTAGCAAAAATATTGAAAAATTGACCTCATACGTCGATTAAACGCCGCAAAAAATACGCTGCTATATTAAAATTTTATAAAATTTAATTCTTTTATTAAAATTGAAGGCGTTTTTATTATATAATATATTCAACGTCTTTATTTTAAGGTAATTTAAGGAAAAAGAAGTTTTGAGGAAATCTAAATTCACCCTAGCAATATTTTTAGCCTTGGTTTTAGGCGTTTTTGTGGGCTGGCTTTTACCGGATTTTGCGCAAAGACTCCACATACTGGCGGTGATTTTCTTACGAATGGTAAAAATGATTATCGCACCTTTGCTTTTTGCAACTCTGGTTGTCGGTATTGCAGGGCACGGAGATGTTAAAAGTATAGGTAAAATAGGACTTAAAACCCTTATTTATTTTGAAGTTGTAACAACTTTGGCACTTGTTATAGGATTGAGTGTAGGAAATTTTTTCAAACCCGGAGAAGGTTTTGGAGTCACAATCAACCCTTCTCACCTAAAGACCGCTACAGAAATGGCCTCTGTTCACGTCCACAGTTCATTTCATGAACTTATAGCAGAAATATTTCCAACAAGCGTAATTCAATCCATGGCTGAAGGCAATTTGCTTCAAATAGTTGTATTTTCGATATTTTTTGCACTGGCACTTTGTGCGGTGGGACATAAGGCAAAACCCATTTTAGATGTGCTTAATTCCCTGTCAGAAATAATGTTTAAATTTACTGAATATGTAATGTACTTTGCCCCTATAGGGATCTTTGGGGCAATCGCCTCAACGGTGGGAGAAAACGGAGTAAGAGTTCTGCTGGGATATGCAAAAGTTATTTTTGCACTTTATTTTGCGCTTGCGGTTTTTGTTGTTATGGTACTTTTTATCGCCTGCAAAATAGCAAGAATTTCTTTAAGAAATTTAATCAAAGCAGTACAGGAACCGGCACTGCTTGCCTTTTCTACTGCGAGCTCGGAAGCTGCACTCCCCAAGGCAATGGAAATTATGGAAAAATTCGGAGTGCCAAAAAATATTGTAGGTTTTGTAATGCCAACGGGCTACACTTTTAACCTCGACGGAAGCACGCTCTACCTTGCACTGGGCGTACTTTTTGCAACACAAATTGTCGGAATTCATCTTTCTTTTGAGCAACAGATAATGATAATGCTTGCGCTTATGCTAACAAGCAAAGGCATAGCAGCTGTTCCAAGAGTTTCTTTAATCGTGCTTGCAGGAACTCTGGCAAGTTTCAATATCCCGTTAATCGGAGTTGCGATTTTGCTTGGGATAGACCAAATCCTTGATATGGGAAGAACTACGGTAAATTTAATCGGAAACTGCGTTGCAACGGTTGTTATTGCAAGATGGGAAAACGATTTTGACTATGATAAAATGAGAGAATTCGTAAGAGAGTCCAAACTTAGAAAAATACAGGGGTAAGTGGGTAAAATTACCACTCAGCCACGTCCCCTAAAAATATATGGCGCATAATTAAGGAATTAAAAATGGAAAAAGAATACAAAGACACACTAAACTTACCGCAAACCACTTTAGAAATGCGTGCAAATGCGGCGCAAAAAGAACCTTTAATCCAACAAAAGTGGGAAAAAGAAAATATTTATAATAAAATAATCGAAAAAAAAGATAAAAATAACAAGTTTATTCTCCATGACGGTCCGCCTTATTTGAGTTCTGATAAAATTCACATTGGAACGGCACTGAATAAAATTTTAAAAGACATTTTAATTAAATACAAAACCCAAGCTGGATTTTACTCGCCTTATATCCCCGGCTATGACGGACACGGGCTTCCGATTGAAAATGCTGTGGTGAAAAACATAAAAGGCGGCAGGCAAGCAATTACGCCTGTGGAATTAAGACAAAAGTGCAGAGAATTTGCGCAAAAAAACTTAAAAGGACAAGAAGCCGAATTTAAACGTTTGGGAGTTTTGGGCGACTGGGAAAATCCTTATCTTACCATTGCTCCTGATTTTGAAGCAGAACAGATAAGAGTTTTCGGACAAATGTACAAAAACGGTTACGTCGAAAAAGGCTTAAAGCCTGTTTATTGGTGCGCTTCTTGCGAAACCGCACTTGCAGAAGCCGAGGTCGAATACGCCGATCACAACTCAACCTCAATTTATGTAAGATTTAAATTTGACGAAAAATCTACAGATAAAATCAGCCAAATTATTAACGGTTCACGGTTCACAGCTCACAGCTCACCCATCTATGCCGTCATCTGGACCACAACTCCTTGGACAATTCCTTCCAATATGGCTATATGCTTACACCCAAAATTTGAATACACTTTCTTTGATTATAAAAACGATATTTATGTAATCGCTCAGGAATTATTGGGAAGCTTTTTACAAGGCGTGGGTTGGGAAGAAAAAGATATTAAAGTAATCGGCTCAGCTTATGGTGAAGACTTGGAACTTTTAAACGCAATTCACCCGCTATATGAGCGAAACTCCCCTATAATTTTGGGCGAACACGTAACGACAGAAGCCGGAACAGGCGCAGTTCATACAGCCCCCGGTCACGGTTTAGAAGATTATGAGATAGGAATTAAATACAATTTGGGAGTCTTTTCTCCGCTTGATGGTAGAGGAATTTGGACAAATCAAGTACCTGATTTAGAAGGGGTGCCCTATTACAAAGGAAATTCAATTGTAATAGAAAGGCTTGAACAAAAAGGCGCACTTCTTGCAAAAAGCGATATTATGCACTCTTATCCTCACTGCTGGCGATGCAAAAAGCCGGTAATTTATCGCGCGACTCCTCAGTGGTTTGTAAAAGTCGACAAATTCAGAGCCCAAACGCTTGAAGAAATAAAAAAAGTAAAATGGATTCCCGCAAGCGGCGAAAACAGAATTTTTAATATGGTAGAAGGTCGCTCGGACTGGTGCATTTCGCGCCAGAGGGCTTGGGGGGTTCCTATTCCTGTTTTCTACTGTAAAGATTGCGACGAGGTCATTGTAGTCGATGAGACAATAAAACACGTTGCCGATTTATTCGACAAAGAAAGCTCTGATGCTTGGGTTAAATATAGCGAAAAGGAACTGCTGCCGAACAATTTCAAATGCCCCAATTGCAAAGGCGAAAATTTCCGAAAAGAAAACGATATTATGGATGTTTGGTTTGATTCCGGCATAACATGGCGGGCGGTAGTGGAAAAAAGACAAAAAGAATTGGGCAATATTCCCGTTGAAATGTATCTTGAAGGCTCAGATCAGCATCGAGGATGGTTCCAATCATCACTTCTGACAGCTATGGCAACGCAAGGCAAGGCACCATATCAAGAGGTCTTAACTCACGGATTTGTGCTTGATGCTGAGGGCAGAAAAATGTCTAAATCTTTAGGCAATGTCGTTGCCCCCCAAGAAATTATAAAAGTTTACGGTGCTGATGTGCTAAGGCTTTGGGCAGCATCTGTTGATTACAGAAACGATATAAAAATAGGTGAAAATGCAATAAAACAACTAGTTGAAATATTTAAAAAAATGAGAAACACCATGCGGTTTTTGCTGGGAAACATTTACGATTTTGACCCCAAAGTTGACTATGTCCAATACAATGAACTTAAAAACCTCGACAAATTCGCCCTGCACAAGCTTAACCGACTGACAAAAGATGTGACAGAAGCCTTTGACAATTACGAATTTTATAAATATTTTCAATACCTACAAAATTTTGCGGCGGTAGATTTGAGTGCATTTTACCTTGATATCGTAAAGGACAGACTCTATACCGCAGGCAAAAAATCCCTTTCAAGGCGTGCTTGTCAGACTGTTTTATTTGAAATATCACAGGCACTGGTTCGGATTCTAACCCCTGTGATGCCTCATCAGGCAGAAGACATCTGGACAAGTGTTATTGAACCCCAAAAAGACGGCATGGAAAGTGTTTTGTTGTCTTCTTGGCCTAAATTCAACCCGAGATGGGAAAACGCCCAATTGGAAGAAGAATTTTCAACTATTTTAAAAGCAAGAGAAATTGTCACAAAAGCGATTGAACCTCTTCGCGCCGATAAAAAAGTGGGAAGTTCCCTGGAGGCGGCAGTTTACATAAAACCTGCTCAAGGAAGCGAAAATATTTTAAAGTCAAACCAAAGTGAGCTTTGTAATATTTTCATAACCTCTCAAGCAATTTTAACCGGAGATAAGCCTCAAAATGTTCTAAACGAATATGAAGAAGAAGGTTTTATTGTTTGGGTGACTCAAGCCCTCGGACAAAAGTGCGAACGCTGCTGGAAATACCGCACTTTAGGCGAACACCAAGGGCACGAAACAATTTGCTCGGAATGTTTTGAAGCAATTAATCAATAAATGGTAAATAGTAAATGGTAAATAGAAAATCTGTGGCAATAATAGGTGCAGGACCTGCAGGGTACATGTGCGCTTACTTTGCATCACAAAGTGCAGACGTTACCTTGTTTGATTGCTCCCAGCCGCTTTATACCCTGCTTTACACCGGCGGCGGAAGATGTAATTTGGCTTTTGCCCAATACGATTTTAAAGAACTTGCAAAAAATTACCCCCGAGGCGAAAAATTTTTGTATTCGGTTTTTTCACAGTTTTCAACTACAGATACAATAGAATTTTTTGAAAAAATAGGGGTAAAAACCTACTCTCAGGAAGATTTAAGAATATTTCCGACTTCAAACAGCGCACAAGAAGTAAGAGAAAAAATGCTCAAAAGCATTAAAAATTGTACGATTAAAAAAGAAAAAGTAATAGAAATAATACCCCTCACCCTACCCTCGCCCTACGGCACCCCTCACCCCAAACCTCTCCCGCAAGGGGAGAGGGAGAACAATTATAATAAAATCCTTAGCCCAAGGGGCGAGGTGAAAAAATTTTCAATCACAACCGACAAAAATAATTACTCCTTTGATAAAATTATAATTGCAATAGGAGGCCATGCCGGATTTGATTTGGCACAAAATCTGGGGCACAAAATCATTGAACCAAAACCTGCGCTGGTAGGTTTAATAAGCAGGGAAAATTTTTCTTCGCTTCAAGGATTGAGCCTTAAAAACGTTAATGCGCAAGTATTTTTTGGCGATAAATTAATTACAAAAGCAAATGAAGACATACTTTTTACTCATAAAGGGGTATCGGGGCCTTTAATTTACAAAATTTCTTCGCTTTGTGCAAGGCTTGATTATAATAATAAAAATCCGCTGAAAATAAAATTTGAATTAATCTCAAAAGATTTTGACCTACAAAATACGCTAAATTCCAACTCCAAAAAAGATATTAAAAATCTTCTTTGCAAATTTATACCAAAATCAATGGCAGAATACATTTTGGAAACAAATAAAATTTCTCCTGATGAAAAATGCTCTCAAATTAATGCTTTAAAAAGAGATTTAATTAAAAAATCCCTGTGTGAATTTGAAATAAATGCGATATCACCGACAAAGGAAGGCGAAATCGTAACCTCTGGCGGGGTTTGTCTTGACCAAATCAATTCAAAAACTATGGAATCAAAACTTATTGAAGGACTTTATTTTTGCGGCGAAGTCATTGACGTTGACGGATTTTGCGGAGGATTTAACCTGCAAAACTGTTGGTCAACAGGGTTTGTGGCAGGAAATTCCATAGCAAATAGTAAATGGAAGTGAATAAGGGGACAAGGTGCAAAGACGCGTAGAAGCATAGATAAAGACGACTACGCATCCACACATCTTATCTTCTTATAAACTTTTCGACTGTTCTACTTATCAACTTTTAAGCCTTTCAGCTATTCAGCCGTTCAGCCAAATTAACCTTGAAGACTATTATAAACGTCAAGCGTAACAGAGCAGATTTCCATTCCCCGCGCCTTAAGGCTTTTTATTGTTTCACCGTAGCAAACCAGAAGGGCTTTATCAATACCCTTTTCTTCTCCCAAAATCCCCATAATAAGATTTGCATACTCTGTTCTTCTTGTGTGTGGCTCTATTTTGTCTGCAAGAAAAACAATTTTTTCAAATTTGCTCATATTGACCCTGCCCAAAGTATGCCAACGAATCGCAGATAAAATCTGCTCATCCTCGACCCCGAAAACAGTCTTTGCTAAATAAGCGCTAAAAGGTGCATGGAGAGTTTTTGGGGTTACAAATTCACAAGGCGCAACATCAAGCTCTTGTTCTTTAATTGTTTTTCGCATCTCTTGAACATCAAAAGATTTGGCACAATCGTGCAAAAGCCCTGCCAAATAAGCTTTTTTTTCATCAAGCCCGAATTTTTTTGCAAGCTCAACAGCCCTTTTTGCACAACCCAAACAATGCAAATAACGCCCCTGGCTCAAATTCTCTTCCAACCACGCTAAAATTTCCTGCTCACTCTTGCTTGTATAATCCATTTTCCCTTATATACTCCATAACCTTGAGAGGAATCAATCCCGAAACAGACTGACCTTTGATAATTCTATCTCTTACCATAGAAGAAGACAAATCCACGGCATCCATTTTTGCAATCGTAAAATTGTATCCTTTATGGCGCAGCAACGCAAGCCTATCTTTATCAATCTCTTGCCCTCTGGGGAAAACTATAAAATCAACCAAACTTTTAAGCTTATCGGCTTCATACCACTCGGTAACCTCTCTAAACGCATCCATTCCGATTATAAAAGCAATTTTTCCTTCAATTTTATATCTTTTGTAAAGCTCTTCAATCGTAAGATACGTATAGGAATATCTTTCGTTTTGAAACTCAATATTACTTATCGAAAGTGAAGTGTCCCCTTCGATTGCGATTTTAACCATCTGCAATCTGTGATTTGCCAAATCATCGTCAAATTCCTTATGCGGAGGTTTATAAGCAGGGATAAACAAAATAGTGTCAAAATTATAAACTCTTTTAACAAAGCCCGCCATTGCCAGATGAATACTGTGAATAGGATTAAAAGTTCCCTGAAACACACATAATTTCATGTTTTTTTCCTTAATATAATTCCTTAAATAATTATACCATAGTAAATCTCTCCGAGGCAATTAAGAAAAGAGGCGACAAATTCTTTATATTTTTGCCTTGAAGTTTCACCGTTTAAAACAATATCAGCCCTTTTCATACAAGGCCTTATATAGATTTCTGCCTTATCTGTGGCATTTTGGAAAATTCTGTCTGCTGAATCTCCTAACCCTCTTTTTTGAGCTCTTTCGTAAAACCTTCTTTTTTGAACGGATTTATCTATATCAACATAAATTTTAAAATCAAAAACGTCTGCAATTTCATCTGTCAAAGTAAAAAGCCCTTCTGAAATAACAACAGAACAGGGATTGGCTTTTGTATAATTATCAAACCTTTTTGCCGTACCCGACATATCATATTTGGGGAGCAAAACACTTTGCTTATTTAAAAGCATTTGGATGTGTTTTTTCATAAGGCTTAATTCCATTGCCTGCGGAACATCTAAATCGTATGTCTTAACAAATTGGGCAAAAGAACCTGCTTTTGCAACTTCTTCTGAACGGTCATGGTAATAATCGTCTGTATTAATAGTGGTTACAACATTTTCTAATATAAATTCCTGTGCAAAGCTGTTTATGACATCAATGGAATCTGTTACTATTGTGGATTTCCCGCTTGCGGTTTCTCCGCAAATTCCGATAGCCGCAGGTCTAAATGCAAGACCGGATAAAAACATTGCAACTTTTTTAACCAAAAGAGGCGAAATTTCCAAAAAAATAGAGTCGCTTGAATTCAACTCCTTATAAAATAAATCTCTTAACGCCATTTCCAATTTTTGAAAACGATTTTTATGAATTGGGCTTGCGACACAATTTTTTTGAGCAATATCTAAATCGGTATTCAAAATCGTATTCAAAATTTTTCCTTCTTGAAATAAAATTTTCTTATTAAATATATTAAATCCCAAAAAAAAATAATTTGCCAGCGGTTTTATAAAAATTTAATATGAAATTAACTAAAAAATCGAAAAACCGTCATTTTGAACAAAGTAAGTAAAAGTGAATAGGTGAATAAATTCAACCTCTTCTCACCGCTCACTGTTCACTGCTCGCCTATTCAACAAATTATTATCCGGTATATTTTTTAGCGTACTGCTCGGCAGCATCAGCCTTTTGAAGAGCAAGTGCTATTTTTTGTTCTTTTTCTGTCTGTTCTTGGCTTTTTTCCTGTATAACCGGCTCTGCGGATGGAACGTAAACTCTTGCCGGTGCAGGCGGCGTTTGATTTGCCGTTTTTGGAGGATACACAAGCGAAGTGTCGGAATTTACCGGAGGCGCTGCCGTCGGTTGAACAACAGGCTGCGGAATTTGCTGAGGAGCAAATTGTTGTTGAGGCAAAACTTGTTGAGCAACACTTGGACCGGCAGAGGTTTGAACCGCCTGAGGAGCTATTTGTGTCTGCTGATTATTTATTTGCGAATTGTGCATATCCAATAAATTACCGTTTTTTCCGGCAGGCGCTATCAAAGAACTTGGTGCCGCGCCGGGCTGATTAATTGGTTGGTTAGTCACCTGCTCTTGTTTTTTGGAATCTTCTTTATCAAGAACTGATTTTGTAGGTTTTCCGAAGATTAAATGAGACGCCTTTGCAAAATATTTGGCAAGAAATGGCGCAAATAACATACTAAATAAAAGGAATCTCATAGGATATCCGGCTGCACCTTTAAGTTTATACTTAAATTTACCGAATCCTTTTGCTATAGATTGTGCGTCTTGGCCCAAATAAGGCTTTATTCTTTCCAAGCCGATTGAACTCATTTTTCCCATCCATTTCAAAGGATTATAGACAACATTTTTAAGATGTTTTACTGTTCTTACTAAAAATTTATCACTTTTTAAAATTCTTGTATCACCTTTTAATAAAATTCCCAAATCTTTTACGGCTTTTGAATATTTGGCTTTGCTTATTGTTCCGGCATCAACACTTGCATTAAGTTTTTCCAATGCATTTCTGTAGAATTCAACCTGCTTTTTGCTCATTCCTATATATTTAAGTCCGCTTCCGCCATGCATCATCGACATGCTCGCAGGAATGGTCAAATACATACCCAAATCATAGAAAGAATTCTCCATAAAGGTTTTTACTTTTTCACCCTTTGGAGCTTTTGCAGCTTTTATAAAAGCTGAAGCAAAAATGTATGCCTGCATAAGAATTGCAAATTTCCCGCCGGCTGTTCCGTTTGTCAAACCTTCAAGCGTTCTGATTGTAGTCTTTGGAGCCAATTTACCCAAAGCATTTAGGTTAGGATTAGGATTTTTTAATCCTTCAAGAAAAGTGAGTTTGTTTACAAGCTCAGACCAATAAACTTTTCTTTGGAAAAATTTTGGCAAATTCATTCCCCATAGTCTTTTAAGAGTTACAAAAGCTTTCGCATCTTGTTTTTTACAAATTTCTATTATTTGCTTCCTAAATTCATAAGGACTCTTCTTAATATTTTCAAAAAGTACTTTGTCTATGCCCAAAGCTTTAAGCCCGTCATCAATATTTTTATGCTGACCTATAAAATCTTCTATTGCTTGAACAGCATCGGTTGCAACCTCTGCTATAGTTCCTTTTGACATAATCTTTGCCATTGAAGATTCTGGTGCTGTCGGGGTTCTGAATACAGATCTCAATATGGCATTTTTATCTATAATTTTGGTGTTTACAAATTTTGCTACATTTGAAAAAATACTACCCGCTTTTTTTGCGCCGGAAGATTTAAAAATCTTATATTCACCTATTGCATTGGCCTTTTCTGATATTTTGTGTAAAAGACTTTTCCCATTCGCATCAGAACATGCATAATTGAATTTTTGCATCAAATGGCTTATCCCAACCCAAATAGGTGCCATTAAACCGAGTAAAAGTACGGGATTTTCCTCGTCTTTGGCTTGTTTTATAATCGCACTTTGATTAACACTCTGCTTAACTTTTTCTTTGTCCACAGGTACCGCAGGTGTGGCCGAAAACCCTTGAGGATATTGATTTAATTTTGTATCAATCGGATAAGTCATAGTTGTTTTATTTTCCTACCTTTATTATATAAAAACAATATCTCAAAAAAAATTGTTAAATTATAGGCTTATTTTTGTGAACTTATGTAACACTTTCTCTTGAGGTTGAATTTTGAAGCTTGTTATATACTTTATATATACAAGAGAACACGAGGAAACAATGACAGTAAAAGATTCAAGAGAAGAAGAAATTCTTCAAGAAGCAGAAAAAACTCCCGAACCGGTTAAGGCACCCTTTGTAGATCGCTCGGAATGTTTATTTGAATATATGACGATGATTGCCCTTAACAACAAAGCCATATTAAAAATAGGTTAATTTTATTCCCAAACTAAAAAACACTACCAAAATAAAACTTAAACCAAATCATAAAAATACATTTACCCCAACTTTCCCCAAAAAGGATTTCTGCCCGATTAAAATCGGGCATTTTGTTTGGATTTTAAGTATAAAAAAGCATCTGACTTTTTCAAAATAAAAATTAAGCCATTAAATTATTCTAAAATTCCTGCCGTATTTTTATACCAAACATTCATTGTCTCAATTTTACCCCCGATATTTGTATTATTAACAAGAGTTCCGGCAAACTCATATCCTTTTTTCGCAAAAACCATATTCATGCCTATTGAATTAGCTCTTGCTATTGTATAAAAAGTTTTAATCCCTTTTTTAAAGGCTTCTTTTTCCATTTTAGCAAGTAAGTGAAACGAAAGATTGTTTCCCCTATGCTCTAAAATAGTTGCAAAATCAGTCATTTCGGCGTTTTTATTTTCAATATCCATTTCGCAAGAAGACAAAGCAATAATTTTTTGATTATAATAAACCCCATAATAGTCAATATGACTTTGCATTGTTTCTAAAATATATTCAGGATTAAAAATAGGAAAAGGATAACTTTCAAAAACTTGTTTGTAAATTTCAGCCATTGAAAAAATATTTTCTTTGGTCATTTTTTTAATTTTATATTTAGATGATAAAATAATTTGTTTTGCTTTACTACTTTTTTCTAAAACAAATTGTGTTACTTTAAAAATTTCATTTTTATCTCTAAAATTTTGTCTGTCTTTCGATAAAAATTTTGATAAAAAACATGCTCCTTTTTTACCCAAGTAAAACTTAGGGATAAACGCCTCCTGAACGTATTTATTTTCTAAAAAAACTTTTTTGTAATCCTCATTAATCTTAACGAAAATTTTTCCGTATTTTTTTTTCAAAGCAAGCTCATCCAAAAAACAAACAAAATCGATATAATTTTCTTCATGAGATTTTAAAACATAAACCCTGTCATTGTCTTTTCCGTGTTGAATAATAGAATTTCCTTTTTTTTCTAATATATCTTTCATTCTTTTCTTTTTTCCATCCTTTCCATATTATTCGGGATCAGAGAAATAACGCTATTTGAATCAAACAAAAGTTTTTTAATCCCCACAACCTCAATTTCTTCCGGAGGCTCCATTTTCAAGTGTAATTTACAATTTTCACAATCAGAATCACAATAATTATGCTCATAATTATCTGGCTCTTGATAAGTGGTTATAATACCTTCAAAATTTCTAAGCACGACCTTATTAGTAGACCAAGAAACCAAATAATTAGGCATAACAGGAATTTTCCCCCCTCCACCGGGAGAATCAACGACAAAGGTGGGAACTGCAAAACCGCTTGTATGTCCCCTTAAACCTTCAATGATTTCTATCCCTTTGCTAACGGGAGTTCTAAAATGCGACAGCCCCCTGCTTAAGTCGCACTGATAAAGATAATAAGGTCTTACCCTACTTTGAACAAGCTTTCTGACAAGTTTTTTCATTATATGGACACAATCATTCACCCCTGCAAGCAAAACCGACTGGTTGCCCAACGGGATTCCGGCGTCGGCGAGTTTATCCAGTGCGGCAATTGAATCTTTGGTCAACTCTCTCGGGTGGTTAAAATGTGTATTTACCCATATCGGCTTATATTTTTTCAAAATTTTCACTAACTTATCTGTTACCCTAAACGGTAATACTACAGGCATTCTTGTGCCTATTCTTATTACCTCGATATGGGGAATTTTATTCAATTCGGTTAAAATCCAATCCAAATATTCATCAGGCAACATAAATGGATCACCGCCTGATAAAAGTACGTCTCTAACCACAGGAGTTTTTCTTATGTATTCTATGCCCTTTAAAATTTCGGATTTTGTCGGAATACAATCAATATCTCCGACTTTTCTCTTTCTTGTACAATGCCTGCAATACATGCTGCATTTATTGCTTATATGAAAAAGCACCCTGTCAGGATAGCGATGTGTTATTCCCTTAACAGGAGAATCTGCATCTTCCCAAAGAGGATCATTCATGTCAGCATTTGTTATTATAAGCTCTTGGGTATCAGGAAAAGATTGTTTAAAAATAGGGTCGTTTTTATAATCTTTTACATCTATCAAAGACAGATAATAAGGCGTTATTGACAGAGGAAACTGTTCTATTGTCTTTTTTATTTTACTTTTAAACTTTTCATCAAATTTAATCCCTGAAAAAAATTCAAAAGAATCAACATCTTTGATTGCATGTTGAATATGCCAGCCCCAATCAAACCAGTCTTTATCATTTTTCTTCGGGCCTAATTTTTTTATAATCTCCCGAATTTTCTTAAGATGTTTTTTTTGCTCCAATACCCCACATTTTCCCATTTGGCAACTCCTTTTTACTTAAATATTTTTTTATAAAAAAATATTTAAGTACTTTCTTCTAAATTAAACGAATAAAAAATCAATAAAAGATATTAAACCAATTAGTATAATGACTATTTTTTATTCTATGTTTTTTATTAATTATCACTGCATCAATAATATTTTAACATATAAGTTTATAAGTGTCAAATTTAGTGTATTACAGCCATGAAACATGCTTATAATATACTATTATAAATGTGTTTTGGCGTTTTATAACTCCTTTTTAACAACTATAAGGCTTCTGTGATATATTTCATCTATTTTCAATTCATATTCAATAATTTCTACCAATTTTAAATTGTATTTTTTTAATATTTTTTGGGCATCTTTAATCTCATCAAGTGCTTTTTTTGATTTATATGCAATAAAATATCCGCCCGTCTTTAAATTGGGATTTGCATATTTTAAAATTTTATCTAAAGGCGCAAGCGCCCTTGTTACAACATAATCAAATTTTTCCACCCGTTGTAAAGGCAAATTCTCCACTCTTCCCCAAATCGGATAGAGATTTTCCAAGCCGAGCTCTTTTTTAATTTCTTCCACCGCATTAATTTTTTTGCTTATGCTATCTATTGCAAAAACTTCCAAATCCCGATAAAAAATTGCAATCGGCACCGATGGCAACCCGCCGCCGGTACCCATATCAAGAAGTTTTTCACCTTTTTTTATTTTATGTTTTTTAAAAAACTTATCTATGGCAAGAGAATCGGATACATGTTTTTCAAGAAAAACCTTTTCGTCGTTTTTTGAAATAAGATTGAGGCGCGAATTTTTTTCAAGAAAAATTCGCGCATATTTTTCAATAATTGCGGTGTTTTCTCCAAACTCATTCATTATTAAACCTGTTTAACAACTTAATAAAATTTTCTTCTCCGATTCTGGATTTTACATCTTTCAGTCTTTTTTGAATTTTATCAAAATTTTCCTTGTCCGGTTCGTTTTCAACCTGCCTAAGCGCCTCAATATAATGTTTTACAGCTGTTTCATTATTTGAGGAATCATAGAAAAAATCTCCCAAGGCAAGTTGTGCAGATGCGATATAAAACTTGTCGCTCAAAAAAACAGCGCTTTCAAGAGCAATATTTAAATATTTAAGAGCCTCTTGAGAATTTCTTATGCTCAAAATGGGCGCCAGTTTGGATGAAGATTGGTACATGCCTTCATAGTTATTATTTTTGCTGTCAATTTCAAACGATTTGAGATAATTTTCCATAGCAAGTTTTGAATTTTCCTGTTCTAAATATAAATCTGCAAGATTTGAATAGGCAAGGGAAATAAATTTGTTATTGTTATCGGCCTTAGCAAATTCAATACATTTTAAATAATATTCCTGAGCAAGTGCAGTTTCGTTTTTATCATCCAAAAAGATTCCGAACTTAAAATAAAGTTCAAGTAAAATTTCTTCTTCATATATCTCTTTTGAAATTTTTACCGCTTCTTTATAATAATCAAAAGCTTTTTGAACATTGGAAAGATTATCTTCAATACCCGCGAGTTGAGTCAAAGCTTTTATTTTCAAAGTCTTTGAAGATTCTTCGAATTTTAAAATATCCTCCAAAACAAATTTTGCCTGTTCCATTTTATAATTTTCACTGAATATTTTTGCTATTTTAAGTTTAATTTCATTTGCTTCTGCTATTTTACCCTCTCGTGAAAAATTTTCTTCCGCAAGATTAAAATATTTAAGCGTATTTTCAATATCCGCCATTTTTTGGTATGCAAAAGCAAGCTCCATATAAACAAAAGATAAACTTTTTTCATATTCAAAAGATTTTTCATAAAGTAAAAACTCTTTACAAAAATCGATAACCAAAGAATAATTGTAGGCTTTTCTTGCTTCCTTTATGTTTTTTAAAAGCTCCGGAATGCCTAAATCTTTTGCCACAGGGAATTTTTGCACCTCTAAAGATTGAGTTTCTTGAGACACAAATATTTTACTTTGTTTTGCTGCAGGATTAAATGTTTTTATCTCAGTGTGTGTTGTTGCTTTTTCAAAATGAGTCGTTTGCAAAGACTGAGGCTTATCAGGTAAAATAGAATGACCCAAATCAAAATCCAGTCCTTTGGCATAAGACAAATAATTTATATCAAGATTTTTTTCATCCAACATTTTTAACTTTTTGGGAAGAAACACCTCATGGTAACTAATTTCCTTACGCATCGTTTGCCTTGAAATTAGAATATTTCGCTCCAGTGGCCTTAAAGGAAGCTGGGTTTTATAAATATCTACAATATACTGATGAAGCTTTTGGGAAAGATTACCGGGAGCTTCAATATCCAGCCTATTTTTGAAAAATTCATGAATATATACCGAGGAATTATTTTGAACAAGTATAAAGTTGTTTTTTAAATTTTGCATTTTTTCTTCATCATAAACATCCAATATTTTTAACAAATCAATATTAACAGGGTGCCGAAGCATTGACAAAAACCAAAACAGATTTTTAGAATTTGGAGAAATAAGTTCCAAAGTTTGCCTTGACAAAAATTCATCCAATGTTAAAAAACTTTCGGCAAATTTCTTCAAAAAATCAATAGGCTCAAGTTTCCTTACTTTCATTAAATTAATAATAAGAGAAGTAAAAAACATATAGCCTCTTGTGTGCCTGTAAAATTCATCTAAAAATTTCGGCGGAAGTTTTATACCTTCGGCTTTAAGATATTTTTCAAAAATATTCTGAGAAAGGGCGTTTAAAGTCACTTTTTCAAGCCTTACCGCAAAATTGTCAAAATAGGATTGTTCAAACACTTTTGCAATAACAACAATTTTTATTTTACTAAAATTGCACAAATGAACTATAAAATCCAAAATCTCGGATCTGTTTTCAGAAAGAATCGAATCGAATGAATCCAAAATAATGACAAATGGCTTTTCTATTTGAGAAAAATATAAATTAATCTTTTCGGCAAAATTATCTGTTTTAATTTTGGGCTCGATAATTAAATTTCTATCAGCCAACCGCCTGAATTCGGCAAAAAACGAAAGCAAAATATCATCCAAAATTGTTGACTCGGAACAAAAATACCTCAGCAAAACTGTTTCCGCAGACAAAAATCCGGATGTGTAATTAACAATTTGGGTTTTACCCGTACCCAAAAAACCATTGATATAAAGCAGGTTTGATGTTTCACTATAAAAATTATAAATTTTTTCAATCTGTAAATGATTGTTTTCAAGTAAAAATTTATTGACAGAAAATTTTTCCTGATTGAATAAATCTTCCTTATCTAAAAAAATATTTAAAAAATTATATTTCATAAATCAATTCTATAATATTTTTGGCTTTTTGGCAATTTATATAGCAAATAAGTGACTAAATGACTAAAAAACTATTAACTTACTTGCCTTTCATTTCTTTTTAACATTTACTATTTTCCTCTTGCACTTTTGGGGGTTTAATAGTAAAATATTATCATTGGAGAGGATTATGGAATTTTTCAGAAAACATCAGAAAATAATAATTGCAATAATAGCTTTTACGTTCATATCTTGGACTGTAGGGCTGATGATGTTGCCTCTTTTAATAAAATAGGAAAAAAGTGATTAATAATAAATTAAAAATATCTGTCTTTTTATTTTTTGCAGCAGCAATCATTATTTCTGTTGCAATGCCCTGTTTTGCGAACGTGGAACTTCAACAAAAACAAAAACAAACAAGAGCAAAAATTAACCACCTAAGATGGCTTGAGAATTTGGAAACCAATAAACTTTATAAAAATCAGCAAAAGTTGGAACGCACGACTTCTTCTTTGGTCCAATCAAGACAACAACTAAATTCGACCCAAAATAGATTGAGCAATTTAGAGTATGATTTATCAAGGTCCCTTTCCGATTTTTCGGAAATAGAAATTCAAATGAAAAGAAGAATCAGACAAATTTTTAAAAGTCAAAGAGGAGGGTTTTTTGAGCTCCTTTTGAGTGCGAAAGACTTCAACTCATTTTTAGACAGGCTTTATTTTGAAGGAATTGTCATAAAAGGTGATTACCGCCGGATGAATTATGCAAGAATGAAAGCAAAAGAAATTGCTCTTTTAAAATATAATATTGAAGAACAAAAAAGAGTTTTATCCCGCTCAATTAAAAACATAAATTATCAACAACAAACCATTCAACAAGATATAACCCGAAACGAAAATATGATTCACAAACTCAGAACCGACCGCAGGTCATATGAACAAGCCGAAAGGGAGTTGGCAAGACAATCTGAAAGTATACAAGCAATGATTTCAAGAGGCAGCCATGCCTCAGATATTAGGATTGTTTCAGGATTTATAAAACCCATAAGCGGAAGAATAACATCACCTTTCGGATGGAGAAGACACCCGATATTTAACAGCAGAAGTTTCCACTCCGGAGTTGACATCGGCGGACCATATAACGGAAGCATAAGAGCATCAAATGCAGGGAAAGTAATATATACGGGTTGGTATGGCGGTTACGGGAAAGTAGTTATACTCGACCATGGGCAGGTAAACGGAATTCCGACAACAACTTTATATGCTCACTTGAACTCTTGCAGGGTAAGCGTTGGAGAATACGTTTCAAAAGGTCAAGTTGTCGGCTATGAAGGAACAACAGGATATAGCACGGGACCTCATTTGCACTTTGAAGTCAGAGTCAACGGAAGGCCCAATAATCCTCTGAATTACATATAGAAAGAGAACATGAAAAAAAATATTATTTTATTATTAATGATTTTATTGACTTTTTCCGATATTGCTTTTGCCGGACAAGATCCCAAAGTGATTTCGGATATTGACAGCAAAAAACAGGCAGCGGATTCTTTTGAAGAAATTAACAGTTATACAAAAAATTTCTTCACTTCTGTTTTGACTCAGCAGGAAAGAGAGCAAATTAAAAGAAAAGAAGAAGAATCTATTGCAAAACAAGATAGACAATCCGGCGATGGCCAAATGCGAGGAACGCTTCCTCCTATTAAAAAACTCCGACTTTCAATAAAATACAAAGATAAACAAAAAAAACAGGAGCTCACAGAAAATGTTGTATCTAAAAATCAAGCCCTGCTTGATTGCGATACAATGGAATATTTTGCACAAAGAACAGAACTTGAAGCCAACGGCAATGTTGTTTTATTTTTCCCTCAAAATAATTCAACTATAAAAGCCGATAAAATGATTTACAACCAAACTTCTAATCTTATAAAAGCTTTCGGAAAAGTCGTTTTAATAAGTGACGGCAAAGAATTGACCGGAGACTACATGCAAGTTGATTTAAACGAAGAAAATGCCTTTTTGGATAAACCTGAAGGAGAAATTTTCCAAATTCAGGCAAGAGCAAAAATCGGCTACATGTACGGGGATAAGATAATTCAAGAACAAGGAAGTCTATATATAAAAAAGAAAACCCCTATAAAACTCCGCTCGGATATGTTTGGTCCTGATTTAAGCACAATGTATCTTGCAGACAAAGACAAAGCTTTTTACAAAAAAGATTCCCACGGGGAAAATTTTAAAATAAAAACAAACAATCTCATAATAAATTCAAAAGACGAGCACGACACAATAAGCCTAAAACATGCAGAAATATATTTCAATGAAAGAAAAGTCGGAACGATTCCTTCAATTACAATACACACAAACAAGAGCCAGGACTATGTGGAGGCGGATTTTCCCGAAATCGGAACAACTACAAATTTAGGCTTTTTTGCAGGTCCGGGCTTTGTATTTGACACTCCGATGGGTTCTACTCTGAAACTAATCCCCATATTTAACTACAATGGAGGTCGAATAGGCGCCGGAGGTATCGCAAAGTTTAAAAACGCAACAAACAAAACAGATATAGCCTATGGAACATCCTCCGAAATGATTATAGTAAGGGGAAAACAAAGGCTTGATGATAACTTATTCTTCCAATACGGCTCAAATGCCTACATGGACGATTGGTTTATGGGCTACAGAATGCCAAAATACATGGCAGAAGTTTATTATGACGACCGAGTTGTAAACGAAAACTTCTTAGGAAAAAATCTGGATTTAATGTTTTCACAAAGAATTGCAGCAGGCTATATGCAAGACGGAGATGTGGGAGACGGCAATGTTGAAGCACTAAACAGCGAGGGCGGAATTGGAACCTTAAGGCTTAAATATATGACAGAGCTTGCCCAAACAGTTTATAGCTTTAACTGCGACAGATTCATGCAAGATGCTTCTTCAAGAAAAATAAATAACAAAGATGATATTTTATCCACAAAGCTTGAAATGGTCTTTCAAGGAGCCGCCGCAGTCTATGGAACAGGCGATACCCAAATGATTGCAAGATTTGGACCAAGGCTTCATACCCAATATAAATATTGGATGCAAGATGTAGGATATTTTCTTTCAGGTTACAGCGACAAAACCCCCATGCCCCTGTTTGACAAATATATGTACGGGCGCTCAAATGTTTATTTAAGAGAATCCGTAAGACTCACCAAATACCTTGCTCTTTCTTGGATGGGCTCTATAAACCTGACAAACGATGCTTGGAACGGGTCATTAATGCAGGAAAATTCCTTCTTCGTTTCTTTAGGCCCTGACGATATAAAGTTACATATCGGCTATGATACCGTAAGGCAACAATCTTTTATAACAATGGCTCTTGATCTTGATGCCAAAGGGTCAACAATTGAATACAAAAAAATGGAAATTAAAAATCCTGATACATTGGGAAAACGCAAAGACGGTAAAAACAATCCCAACAATACTTTTTCTCCCCCCGTACAAAATGACGATGGTTTAGAACGGGCAGAGGTTATTGAATTAAAAGATTCTCAAGATACAATTTAAGAACCCAAAGGTATAAATGATAGAAAATTTTAAAAACGAAATAATAAAATACGGAAATATTATTGACAAAAAAGGATTTTCACCAGGAACGTCAGGGAATATTTCCGTAAGATATAATGATAAAATAATCATAACCGCCTCAGGGACATCAAATGGAAACTTACGCCCTGAAGACCTTGTGATAATTGATTTTGAAGGTCAAGTCATTGAAGGAAATAAAAAAGCATCAAGCGAAAAAATGCTTCACGTTGCTTTTTACGAAAAAAGACCTGACGTAAATGCAATTATTCATGTCCACCCGACTTTTTTAAGTTCGTTTGCTGCCGCAAGACAGGGGCTTGAAAAACCGGTTATGGCAGAAAATGTTTATTATTTCGGCAAAATTCCCCTTGCGCCTTATGCACTTCCCTCCTCAAGGGAACTGGTTGAAAAAACACAAAAGTATTTTGAGCATCACAATGCGGTATTGATGGCAAACCACGGATTTATCGTCGCGGATATTGATTTAAATCAAGCATATCTAAAACTGGAACTTGCCGAATCTTATGCCCAAGTGGTTTTGAACGCAAAACTTTTAGGCGGGGCGGTTTTGCTTAACAAAAAAGAAGTTGCCCAAATTGAAGCATTAAAGGACAAAACTACTTAACCAATTTTATTTCCGGATCCAGAATATAATTTTTTATCAAATTTTTTCTCGACTGAAAAACAAAATCATGCCTTGGCATAGAAAAATATTTATTCTTTGTTGATGTTTTAGAATTTATTTTAAAAATTTTTTCGCTCATTTAGCAACAATAAACCACTTTTTTGTAAAAAGCCTTAGATAAAGTGTTTATAATGAGAATATTTTTTGTTACAATAAAATTTGATTTGGGGTAAAAAATATGATATCAAGACAAAAAATAACAATTATTGTAACTATAATTTTGGCTGTAATTGTAGTAGCGTTCATAAACACTCCCAAAATTTGGGTTCCGGAAGCCGTAAACAATAAAATCTATACAGAAGCTTTGGATAAATACAAAAACAATGATTTATCCCGAGCTTACAAAGAATTTGAAAAAATAGCAAAAACATCAAAGCTAAAACCTGCAGCCCTTTACAGACAGGCACTTTGTGCAGAAAAACTTTCTGATAAAAAAACCGCAATAAAAAAATATGACCAAATAATCAAAAAATACAAAAATTCAAAAATAACACTTAAAACAAAATATTCCAAGGCGCAATATTTATATGAAGGAGGAAATTATAAAAAGGCAAAAAAAGAGTTTAATGAAATTATAAAAAAACATCCTCAAAGTGACTACGCATTAGCTTCAGGGTATTATTTAGGCCTGATTGAAACACTTAATCTCGAATACATAAAAAATGTTAAAAAGAAAAATGAAACAATCAAAAAAGCTTCGCATTATTTCAGAAATTATTTAAAAGAAGCGCCTTCGGGGAGATTTTCCATAAATTGTATAGAAAAATGGGTCAGGCTAAACAAAAATCTCAAAAATGAAGATAACCTTCTAATCGCTAAATCTTATATGGCAAATGGGGATTTCAAAAATGCGCAAAAATATCTTAATTACACTAATATAAATATTTCTTGGCCGTATTTTGTTCAAAATGCTTATGCCATCAAAGATTATTCAAAAGTAAAATATTACACCCAACTCGGACTAAAAAAACCACCGGCAAATGCTGTTGCAATAAACGAATCACCCGAAGATACAATCGACAATAAAGCCATTTATAATGCAATCGACACCTATCTTTTAACAAGCCAAAACCTAAAAAATTCTATATCATATCTTCTGAGTTTATCAGAAAATGGGTCCGGTCAAGATTACCTGCTTTACAGAAATTGTATAAATATGCCGCAAAACTTGCAACTGGCTTGTTTTAACACTTTATACAAAAAATATCCTAAAGGACAATTTGCAGCAGAATCCCTTTCAAATATTTTTTACGAAAAAATCAGAGCAAAAGACTATTACACCGCCCAAAAAATAGGTTTAGAACATCTCAACAACTTCCCAAAAGCAAAATCTACCCCCAGAGTCATGTTTTGGCTTGCAAAAATAAACGAAAAAACAAAAAACTACGACCGTGCGGTAAATTTTTATAAAAATCTTATTCTACAATTTCCGGATGATTATTACTCATACCATGCATATTTGAATTTAAACGGATTTAAAAATCTTAACTTAGACGCCCAAAAACTTGAAAACAAAGAAATTTTATTCCCTTACAAAAAAACATCCGAAAATGAATTAATAATACAACTTTCGCAAGTAAAGGATTGGGGGCTTATAAATGAACTTTGCAAAGATGACGATTTTATCCAAAGCTGGCTTAACTATCAGGAAGGCGATTTTTCATCCTCTGCCAGGATAGCAAGAGATGCCATTGACAAACTTGAAATAAAACCCGATAGAAAAGACCCCCGCTGGAGGCTTGTATACCCTATTCATTTTTACAAAGAAATTAATTATAACGCCAAAGCCTTTGACAATAACCCCATTTTAATACTTTCGATAATAAAAGAAGAAAGTTATTTCAACCCAAAAAGCATAAGTTTGGCAGGTGCAATGGGGCTCATGCAAATTATGCCTTCAACGGCAAACGAGATTGGAAAAGATTACGGAATTAATCTTCTAAGCGACAAATTCTTGCTTCAGCCGGACATAAATATTAAAATCGGAAATCTTTACTATTCAAGACTCAGAAAAGCTCTTTTTAACAAAGATATTTTAGCTGTTCTTGCCTATAACGGTGGAATAGGCTCTGTTTACAAATGGAAAGAAAATATAAACTTTGAAGACGTTGACGATTTTGTAGAACAAATCCCCTACCCTGAAACCCAAAACTATCTGAAAAAAGTTTATAAAAGTTATTGGAATTATGTACGAATTTATTCTGAAGATTAAAAGTACAAAATAATTTTGCACTTTTTCAAAACGTAAATTTTTGTAAACTTTGTATACTTTTTATCCCAAATAATTAAATTTTAAAGACGATTATTCCGATTAATCTTTTGTAATCATGAAATTTAAGGGATAAAGATGACAAATTCTATTAACACATCTAATTTTGGAAGTTTTGGTGTCTTAACTCTCGGAAGAGAGTTTGGGGGCGCTCTAAAAGATTTTGGAGAACATATAGGCGCAAAAATGGGAATGGCTATTGAAGAAAAATCCAAAGAACTGGGCCATTTATTTGATGCCGTCGAATTCATACAAGAAGAGGGGAGCGCTCTGGCGGAGGCTTATTCAAGAAATATCTTCAATACTCAAAGAGCAATGTTTCAGGCAAATAAAAAAGTCAACGGCCCCGAGCCCAAATTTGACAGCAAATTTTAGTTAATTGTGTAGACTTTTCTATAATAAAGGGCAACTCCTGCAAGCGTAAGCAGAATATTTGCCGCCCATGCCGCAAGAAAAGGCGGGATAGACCCTGCTTCTCCAAAAGAAAGCGAAAGTGCTCTTATTAAATAATAAGTAAAAATTATCAAAATGCTGAACAAAAACCCTCTGTTATACCTTACACGAGGAGGAGTAATAGCAAGCGGAACACCTATTAAAACAAGCACTATTGTGGTAATCGGAAGCGCAAGTTTATCAAAAAGCTGTATAAGATAAAAATTTCTTTTCTCAGAAATTTTATCCCAATTTCCCGCCATATATTTAATTAAAGAAGTAAAATTATGCTCCTTGGCCACATTTTGATTTAATTCTCTGGATAAATCTATCCCAAATTGCGCCACGGAATGTTCAAAAAAGGTTGTATTTAAAATTTTACCCTCTTTTGCAACCGTATAAATCGCCCCTCGGTTAAATTCCCAACCCGAAGGCGAGGTTCCGCCGTCTTGTGCCTGAAGCACCTGAATTGTATTATCTTTTCCTAAATCCAAAACGGTTATATTGTGCAAAACTTTATCCTTACAGTGCCCAACATAAAAAAGCCGTTTAAGAGTCCCATTTTCTTTTAATTCTTTAAAAATAAAATTTTGTTTCCCTTCCGGGATATTTTTTTGTCCCAATGCCCACAGTGCAAGGTCTTTTGACTGTTTTGTCATAACAGGAACAACCGTTTCATTAATTACAAAACTTGCAAGACACATCACCGCTGCAAATATAAAAATAGGCTTTGCAATCCTGTTAATACCTATTCCGCAAGAGCGCATAACAGTAATTTCAGAAGCAAGAGAAAGCCTGTTTAGAGTCATTACTGTTGCAAGTAAAACCCCCATTGGAATTGTCATTACAAAAACAGACGGCAGATTCAAAATAATTATCATCAAAGCAACTTTAAAAGGAATTCCATACAATGAAATTTGTTTGATTAAAGTAATAAAAGTGTCTGAGGCAAAGATTATAGACGTAAATATAAAAACGCCCATGATAAACATCTCAATAACCTGCCTCAAGATATATTTGTCCAAAATGGTTAATTTTTTAATGAAATTCATACCCATAAGACTATTTTAGATGAAAAATTAATCCAAAGCAAACGATTTTTTAATTAAAAATCTTTATTTTATGGCTTAAGCATTTGTTCAACAAAATATTTCCAATTTTCAAAATCTTAACAAAACTTTCAAGGCATCTTTTTGTTTATTTTTTTCAAAAGCTTCCAATGCTTTATCAACAGGATAAACAGCACTGACAAGAGGCGAAAAATCTATTTTTTCTGATTCCAAAAGTCTCAAAGCAGGAGCAAATTGACCACAACGAGAACCTTGAACTCTTATTTCATCGATAACAATCGGTGCAAGGTTAAACTCTTTTGAAGCTGCGACTGTGCTCTTAAGAACTAAAGTCCCGCGAGGTTTTGTCAAATTCAAAGCCGTTTCAAACCCTGAAATCGAGCCTGTGGCCTCGACCACAAAATCCCACTCTTTTTTGATTTCCAAGTCAGAGAGTAATTTAACATTTACCCCTTGTTTTTTTGCAATATCTAATTTATTTTGATGCTTGCCCACCAAAACAACGTCCAAATTGTTTGCCGTAAGTGCCAAAGCGGTCGTTAAACCCAATTTCCCGTCGCCTAAAATCAAAACTTTTTCAACGGGCTGAATATGAAGCTGTTCTAAAATTTCCAATCCTGCGGCAAGGGGCTCAACAAAAACTGCCTGATTATCAGAAACATTTTTAGGGACTTCCAAAAGTGTATCTAGCGGCATACAAACGTATTGTGCCATACAGCCGTCTTTCTGCCAAATCCCTAAAGTCTGACGGTTAGGACAATGCCTTTGCAAACCTTGATAACACCATTGACAACTATTACAGCCACAGTTTATTTCGCCCACAACTCTTTTGCCCAAAAACGATTTATCTTCAGCGTTTATCTTTTCTACGATGCCGACAAATTCGTGTCCGAGAATTCCTTTATAGCCCATATAACCTTTTGTAAGCTCATAATCGGTGTTGCAAATCCCTGCAACAGACACTTTTATCAATGCCTCACCGACTTTAGGCTCGGGCTTTTTGTAATCGCTTACCAGTTTTAATTCTCCGTCAAATACAACCGCTTTCATTTATTACTCCTTTTTTTACCGATTATCTCATAAAAAAACCATGTTTAATATATAATTAAATGAACAATAAATAGTAAAAGAGATTTTTCTATTCACTATTTACCATTTACTATTTACTTAAAACATTTTTCAACCAAAACAAAACTATAAGGATACAAATAATGATTATTCCGAGCATAGATTTAATGAACGGCAAGGCTGTCCAGCTCAAACAGGGCAAAGAAAAAGTCCTTGAAAGAGAAGACGTTTTTGAACTTGCAAAATACTATTCAAGATTCGGTGATGTTGCAGTCATTGACCTTGATTGTGCCATGGGAAACGGAAATGATAACGAAGAATTAATAAAAAAACTTTGCAAAATCGCCCCATGTCGCGTGGGGGGCGGAATAAGAACAATCGAAAAAGCAAAAAGACTCATAGCAGCAGGCGCTAAAAAAATTATAATAGGAACAGCCGCAAGCGAAGAATTTTTATCACAACTGCCTAAAGACAGGGTAATTGTTGCAATTGATTCAAAAAACGGAAGAATCACAACAGAAGGCTGGACAAAAGAACTTGACAAAACTCCTCTTGATTTTATCAAACATTTTGACAATCTTTGCTCGGGCTATCTTTATACCGTTGTCGAAAAAGAAGGCATGATGCAAGGCTGCGATATGATGTCGATAGAAGAATTAAGAAAAACTACAAAAAAAGAATTTGTAGCAGCCGGCGGAATCTCCTCAATTAAAGAAATAGTAGAACTTAACCGCAAAAACATTTCAACCCAGCTGGGAATGTGCATTTATACAGATGCGGTTAAATTAGAAGACGCTTTCTTAGCTTGTCTTGACTTTGAAAAAACAAACGGCTTAATCCCTACAATTGTTCAAGATGTTGACACAAAGCAAGTATTAATGCTTGCTTATTCTAGCGAAAAATCTTTAAGAAAAACTTTTGAAAAAGGGCTTGCAACATATTTCAGCCGCTCCAGACAAGAGCTTTGGACAAAAGGCGAAACCTCAGGCAATATCCAAGAGCTCCAAACCGTTCGCTTTGACTGCGATTTTGATACTTTGCTTTTTAAAGTGAAACAAAAAGGAAACGCTTGTCATTTAGATAAATTTAGCTGTTTTGAAGACAAAGAATTTAGCATATTTGAGCTATTTGAACTTTTAAAATCAAGAAAACAAAACCTGCCTGAGGGCTCTTTCAGCACAAAATTATTCAAAGACAAATTCCTTTTAAAAAGAAAAATTATGGAAGAAGCATTTGAAGTGGTAAACTTTGAACAAGGCGACGGGCTTGGCTGGGAAGTTGCCGATTTAGCCTATTTTCTCCTGACTTTTATGGCAGAAAACAATGTAACTCCGCAGGAAATTTTAAACAATCTGGCATCAAGAAGCAAGTAACAAAACATTCTCGTCTTTGCGAGGAAGTTTATCCTGAACTTGTTTCAGGACGGCAATCTAAAATTAAATATTTGGATTGCTTCGGGCTAAAGCCCTCACAATAACAAATAAAAAAGGAATAATATGCAAATAATAAAAATTGAAAAATTAACCGATAGGTTTTTTGAGAAAATCGAATTTGAGGCGATTTCGTCTGTTGACGAAATCGCCCGAGAAGTTCAACAAAAAGGCGACAATGCCATAAGAAAATTCCACGCCCAATTTGACAAAGAAATCTTAGACGGGTTTTTGGTGACAAAAGAAGAAATTTTAGATGCTTACAAAAAAGTCGATGAAGACACAATTAAAGCAATCAAAAAATCAATAAAAAACGTTGAAATTTTTGCAAAACAACAATTAAAATCGCTCAAAAATTTGAAAACAAAAATAGATAAAAACGAACTTGGGCACAAAATTATCCCCCTTGAAAAAGTCGGATGCTATATCCCGGGCGGAAATTATCCGCTTATCAGCTCTGCTGTTATGACAATTGTGCCTGCCTGTGTGGCAGGAGTGGAGGAAATTATTGCCTGCTCGCCCAAAATTAAGCCTGAAGTAATTGTGGCATGCGATTTGGCGGGGGCGAATAAAATTTACAAAATCGGCGGAATTCAGGCAATAGCAGCTATGGCATACGGCACGCAGACTATTCCTAAAGTTAATAAAATAGTAGGGCCCGGAAACAAATTTGTCACCGCCGCAAAAAAATACGTTTACGGGGAGGTGGGAATTGATTTTCTTGCAGGACCATCTGAAGTTATGATAATAGCAGACGAAAGTGCAAATCCTGAATTTATTGCAGCAGATATGCTCGCCCAGTGCGAACACGATTTGGAAGCAAGGGCTTATTTAGTCTGCACGGATAAAGATTTTGCCAAAAAAGTAGAAATCTTTGCCCAAAAACAACTTGATGAAATTTCCACAAAAGAAATTGCCGAAAAATCTTTTGAAAAATCTTATGCGGTTATAGTCAAAAACATTGATGAGGCTATTGACCAAATAGTCCAACTTACTAATAAAAAGGCACCCGAACACTTAGAGCTTTGTTTTAAAGATGCAAAAAAATATATTAACAAGTTTAAAAATTACGGCTCGCTTTTTGTGGGGAATTTGTCTGCAGAAGTTTTTGGAGATTACTGTTCGGGTACAAACCATGTTCTACCCACAAACGAGGTTTCCAAATACTCAGGCGGTTTGAGCGTTTTTGATTTCATAAAAATCCAGACGTATCAAATAATTTCTCCTGCGGGCAAAAAATTGATTTTGCCATGCGCTTCAAAATTGGCGCAAAAAGAAGGATTAGACGCCCACAAACTGGCCGCTGATATCAGGGGATAAATTAGCTGAAAGGCTGAATGGGTGAAAAGGTGAATAGTTTAAACTTTGTGTCATCCCGAAACATGAATTTTCAAAATTACCATTATTCTCCGCTTTTCGGGATCTATAAACAATAAATTAAAAAGATCCCGCAATTCACTTTGTGAATGCGGGATGACAATGATAAGAAAGAACAGTAAGTCAGGCAATGCCTGACTTACTAAATAACAAAAAATGGCGGATTTGTTTAACAAATCCGCCATTTTTTTAAGTTTATTATTCGGGTTTAGCTGCCAGTTTAATAACGACCCAAGACAAAATTCCAACACCTAATATAACACCGGGTAATGTTGATAAAATTTGTTTTTTTCTAATTTGATTTACAAATTCTTTGTCTTTTTCTACGTCTAAGTCATATTTTTTTGCAATCTTTTCGTCAGAGCGCACCCAGTAATAAATAGTACTGAGAGCACCTCCAAAAATTGTCCAACCACTTGCGTTAGTCATAGATTTATAAATTATTTCTTTTTTTTGTTTTTCTGTTTTAGCTTCATATTCTTTTTTAAATTCATCATTCCTTTCTGGAGAAGCCTCCTTAGAAGGAACATCATTACTTTTTCCAAAAATCGGAGTTGCTTTTGAAATTGAGGGTCTTGCTACATTTAATGCATTAATTTCCATAAAAAATCCTTTTCTTTGTTAATTATACAATATAAATAAAACATCAAATTAAAATTTTTTGCTGATTACCCCCCCTTTTTTTTGTTGTTACAAAAATTAATAAAAGTCGCACGTTAATTAATCTACCACAATCTCTTTTTCTTTAGTAAAAGTAACATAACCTAATTTTGCGCCTGTCGGTTTTTTTAGGTATTTAGCTTTGGTATAAATCACAGCCGCCTTGGTTGAATCTTTTGCGGTGGAATATTCTTTTGCAAGCTTTGCACATTTTAAAATGATTTCATCAGTTGGGGTTTTCTTATCTGTTTTTAGAAGTACATGAGAGCCCGCACAGTCTTTGACATGAAACCACAAGTCCTCATCTTTTGCCAGTTTTGATACGATGTAATCGTTTTGTTTGTTGTTTTTGCCGACGTAAACGTTAAAATTATTCAGTTTTTTACATATAATATTTGTCATCCCGAACTTGTTTCGGGATCTATCCAACTTGCAAAGCCTATAAGATGCTGAAACGAGTTCAGCATTACAACTCTTGTTATTTATTTGAGATTGATTAATTTCTTCCTCAATTTCCAAAAGTTCGTCAATGTTTTGGGCGTTTTCAATCGAGTATAAAACCTGCTCCAAATAATCTTTTTCCTGCGTTAATTCTGCTGTCATTTCTTCGGTTTTTGAATGAGCGGTTTTTGCCTTGTTGTACAATTTATAATACCTGTTGGCATTTTCTTTAAGGGTTAAGCTTTTGTCCAGTTCAATTTTTACAAGCGAATTTGTTTCCCAGTCAAAAACCTCAATACTGCCCGAAAAATCTTTGCCTTTAAACTCCTCTAAATTAGACATGATTAAATCGCCTTTTTTAAGATACTCTCTTGCTTTTTGTTCACTCTTAGAATGTTTTTGAAACTTTACAAAAGAAGAATTTATTTTTTTTAATTTTGAATTTATATCAGAAAAAAGCTTTAATTTAAGCGTTTTAAGCTTTTTTTCGCCCTGTAAATTAGCAAAATAATTGTCAATATTATCATTTACGGTTAATTTTTTGTCAAAACATTCTAACAAACTCAAAAACTTCCCGCCTTTGCTCTTTGGTGGATAAGCATAAGGAAGCCCGCCGACAAGTTCTCTTTTGCGGCTTTTGTCAGAACCGACATTGTGCAGGCAGCCGATAATCACATTGGTGTCGTGATTATAGAGAACAACGTTTGAGTGTTTTCCCATTAATTCTATTGCAAGGCACAAATAAATTTTCTCCGAAACTTCATTGTAAACCTCAAAATAAAACTCTAAAATCCTCTCCCCTTTTGGCATTTCAACTTTTGCAATTTTTGCGCCTTCTAAATATTTTCTCAAAAGCATACAAAACATCGGCGGTGCTTTGGGAATTTCTATAAGCCGTTCTTGCTCGTTTTCTTTTGACATAAAACAAATGTGATACCGTTCAGGATTTGTGTTTACATAAAATTTTCTGCTTTCACCTTGCACCCTTAAATGAAAAATAAGCTCCTGCCTTGTGGGCTGCTGGATTTTTTGAATGCGAGAATTTTGCAAAAAATTTAAATTTTCTCGCAAAAAAGCCTCTAGAGTGAATAAATCGAATTTAATCATTGAAAAACACCCACAAAATAACATCATCCTGAATTTATCTTCTCTTCTTGTTCACGAGCTTTAGCAAGTGTTACAAGGGAGAGTATCGCTTGCGATGTATCAAGATCTATCCAGCTTACTACATCGGTAAGATGCTGAAACAAGTTCAGCATGACACAAATGTTACTGCTGGGCAAGTTTTTCTCTGACAAGCTTTTCAATCTCGGCAAGAAGCGCAGGATTGCTTTCCAAAAGCTCTTTTGCCTTATCTCTGCCTTGTCCGAGTTTTTCATCGTTGTAACTAAACCACGCACCCGCTTTTTTAATTATATCCAAATTAACGGCAACATCAATGATATTTCCGGTTTTGCAAATACCTTTTCCGAAAATTATATCAAATTCTGCCTGTCTGAAAGGAGGCGCGACTTTATTTTTCAAAACCCTCACGCGGACGTGGTTTCCGATATCTTCGGCGTCTTTTTTAAGCCCTTCGGTTCTTCTGATTTCAAGTCTTACACTGGCATAATATTTAAGTGCGTTTCCGCCTGTTGTGGTTTCGGGATTACCGTACATAACACCGATTTTCATTCTCAATTGATTAATAAAGATAACCGTTGTGTTTGTTTTTCCGATAACACCGGTTAATTTTCTTAAAGCTTTGCTCATCAAACGAGCCTGAAGCCCCATTTGCTGATCTTCCATTGAGCCTTCGATTTCTGCTTTTGGAACAAGTGCCGCAACAGAATCCACAACTACAATATCAACCGCGCCGGAGCGCACAAGTTCTTCTGTAATATCAAGTGCCTGTTCGCCTGTGTCGGGCTGTGAAATAAGCAAATCGTCTATATTTACGCCCAAATTTTTTGCATACTCCGGGTCAAGTGCATGTTCTGCATCAACAAATGCTGCGATTCCGCCCTTTTTCTGACATTCTGCGACAATGTGCTGAGCCAAAGTGGTTTTTCCCGAACTTTCAGGACCATAAATTTCTATAATTCTTCCGCGCGGAATTCCGCCCACACCCAGTGCAACATCAAGTGCCAATGAGCCCGTCGGAATTGCCTCTACGTTAACAGAAGGCCTGTCGCCAAGCTTCATAATAGACCCCTTGCCAAAATCCTTTTCAATTTTTTCAATCGCCATTTTAAGCGCTTTATTTTTTTCCTCGGAAATTGCTTTTATTTCCTGCTCTTTTACAACCATGTCGTCTCCTTTTTAGTTGAAAAGGTGAATAGGTGAAAAGGTTAATACTGAATTTACTTTCACCAATTTATTCCCCTTAATTTACCCCCATTTACCCCTTAAATACTAAAATCATCCTGAGAAGTTTTTATATAAAAACCTAAGCCCACTGATTTATAGCCTTTTATGCTGTTTTTTAAATTGTAATTTTCTTTGTTAAGTTCGTTAAGTTTTTGTCTTAAGCTTTCGTTTTCTGTTTTGCAGCGGATAAGCTCAACTACAACTTCGTCCATTCCTTCGAGCTTTTCTTCAATAACTTTTGAAAGCGAATTTGTAATATTATTTTCAAATTTTTCCAATGTGGAAAGCAAATTTGAAACAACCGCATGGGATTCTGCCTGAGTAATGGAAGATGTTATAACAGCAGGAACGTCATTTTGAAGCCTTTTAAGCCGTTTAACCTCTTCTGAGGTGAAGTAAGTTTGTCCCTGCTTATTTTTCTTAGGTATAATCGTAGCTTTTTTGCACAGCCTAATAATTTCACGGTTATCGGCATTCAAGATGTTTCTGACCTCATGAGGTGAAAGCACCGTTTTTTCCAACTCTTGTGTGACCATTTAAAAAACCTTCTTCTCTAACTTTAATCCACCACTATCTTATTTTATTTTATTAAAAAAGACAAATAAATGATATAAAAATCAGATTTAATCTTTACATCACTTAAGAATTTGGGATTAAATATATTAATCACAGTGTTTTTTATAGTAAAATAAACTACAAAAGGGTTGGCACATGCAAATAACCGAGGTCAAAAACAATTATGTGAAAATCAGCTATGATACAAGCACTCAGGAGCTTGTTTTGTCGGGATTTTTGGTTATAAAAGACAGGATTCAGTCTTTTATAGCACAAATTATGCACCTTGAAGCCAATTCTGAAGGGAATTTTGCCGTTGCAAAGCTCCTTTTTAACTTTGATGAGCAAGGTACGGTAACAGGCTATAATGGCGCGATACCCTCTCTTTCAAGCCCTGTGGGTATGGTTTATGCGCAAGAACTTCTTGAACTGTTTAATGCCCAAAATCCGATATTACTGGGTGAACTTGCCCAACAAAAAACCCCGCTTAAATTAGATAGCGAATTTTTAAAAGAAAAACTGCTTGTTTGTTGTGAAAAAATCTCCGACAGCAGGCTTTTGACAGAAAACTTAAACGCCCAACTCTGTGCTTTGGGCAAAAAAGTTCTTGTATTTGATTTTGTCGGAAATTTTGATTTTTCAAAAAACAGACTGACTGCAGGCAAAAGTTTTAAACTGCCGCTTAATTCAGATGCGATAAGTTTTATCTACGAAAAGGGCTTGATAGATGCAAAAGCCGAAACAAAAGCACTGCTTCAGGAAGTTTTTCTTGAGCTTCAAAATTATGTAAAAACCATTCCGGATATGTTTATTCCTTTTGAAACCTTCTTAAAAGTAGTAGATGAACAATATCAACAGCTGGGCTACATTGAACTTGTCTTGCTTAAAAACAGGCTTTTAAGATTTTTTGAAAAGGGGGTTTTTGCCCAACAGAAAAAAGATTTTGTCAAACTTAAGGCCTCTTTAAAGCACCCCGTTACCACCGTTTTTAACCTGAGCAAAATGGACGAGATGATTCAGCGCGAAATGATTTCTTACGCTTATTCTCTTATCAAAACTCTTGATAGAGAAATTTTTGTAATTATAAATTTGGGCGAAAATTCGGATAAAAAACTTTTAAAGCAAATTTTTACCACAAAAAATGCTTTTACTACAATAATTTGCAGCTACTCTTACAAATATTTAAACGAATTAAAACAAATTTCAAAAAATCTTTTACTTTTTGCACCGCTTCAACCGCAAAATTATTTTGCAGGATATAACACATTTCTAAATAAACTCAATGCAAGCGAATTTATAGCCTATGGCAGCGCAACAAATCACATTCCCTTTATCGTAACGCTAAGCGACCTTCCGCAAACAAATTTTGAAAAACCGGTTGTAATTCCTCCGCCGCCGACCCCCGAACAGGTTGCAAAACAAGAAGTAGTTGAAGAACAGATTAAAAAAGAAGTAGATGAAATCTACACCAAGCCAAAATCTGAAACACCTTTAGATGAAGAAACGACCGTTGAAGTTGTTGAAGATTTAAGCGACGAGGATTTGGATTTTATAGAAAATTCTATTGTAAATCCTGTTGAAAAAGAAGAAATTGTCCAAGAAAACATAAGCCCGCTTGATAACATATCGGTTTATACCCAAGAGGAATCTGCGCAAGAAATACCTACCCAACAAGTCTTTGAAAATGAACCGCAAGGATTCCGTCAAGAAATTTTAGATGTTTCTACTCAAAATGACAGCGGAATTTTGCCTGTGTATTCGGCAGAAATTCAAAGCGAAAACCCGCTTAACACGCAAATTTTTGAACAGGGCGAAATTGTCTATCACCCCAAGTACGGCAAAGGAACTGTAGAAAAAATAATCTCTTATGGCACAAAATCACTTTGTTCAATTCAGTTTGAAAATGTCGGCAGAAGACTTTTAGACCCTGCTCTTGCCGAGATTAAAAAAGTAAATGATTAAAAAAGGGACTAAGTGAATAAGTTCAATTTGTCGCTTCGCGACGAATATAAAACTCTTCAGCCATTCAGCCGTTCAGCTTTATTTTCCTACAACGCCCACCAGAGGAGAAGAAGCGCTTGCAATTTCTCTAACGGGAATTCTTCCTGCCTCGTAAGCGGCTCTTCCGGCTTCAATTCCAAGTTTGAAAGCATGAGCCATTTTTTCAGGATCTTGAGCAAGTGCGACGGCAGTATTTAAAAGGCAGGCATCTGCGCCCAATTCCATAACGGTTGCCGCATCTGAAGGAACACCTAATCCGGCATCGACAATTACGGGTATATTGACGTTTTCAATGATTATTTTTATATTATCTAAATTTCTAACCCCCTGACCAGAGCCGATGGGAGAAGCAAGAGGCATTACAGTAGCACATCCCAGTTCTTCAAGCCTTTTGGCAAGAATAGGATCTGCGTTTATGTAAGGAAGCACCACAAAGCCTTCTTCAACAAGAATTTTTGCCGCTTCAAGAGTCGCTATGGGGTCAGGCAGAAGGTATTTAGGGTCAGGAATCACTTCAAGTTTTATCCAATTATTAATTCCCATTGCCCTGCTTAAATGCGCTATCCTGATTGCTTCTTGCGCAGTAGCACATCCCGCGGTATTTGGCAAAATCCAATATTTATCCAAATCAATATAATCCATTAATCCTACATGCCCGGGAGCGTTAATTTCTACACGTCTTATGGCAACGGTAACTATCTGAGAGCCGCTTGCGCTATGGGCTTTTTGCATAACTTCAAAGTCGGGATATTTACCCGTTCCTATCATAAATCTTGATGTAAATTCTTTATCTGCGATTTTTAATGTCATTTTAATTTCCTCTTTTAATAAATTTATACAATAATTATACTCCTAAAATATTTTTATGATATTATAAAAATACACGGAGAAGTGGCCGAGTGGCTTAAGGCGGCACCCTGCTAAGGTGTTATATGGAGTAATCTGTATCCAGGGTTCAAATCCCTGCTTCTCCGATTTTAACCAAAAAACACCCCTCGAGGGGTGTTTTTTGGTTAAATACAAGTGCAGGATTTGAACCCGAACAAAAATGTAATTTTTGTCAAAGGGTTCAAGCACTACGGCAAACAAGCACGAGCGAAACGGTGCGTAGTTTGACGGATGCAGCCAATTAGATTAGCTTGGCGAATTTATGAGCCTTAGTTAATCAATGTGCCTGCCTGCTTCTCCGAATTAATATATAAAACCTAAGAAAATTCTAATCCTTACCGCAACATTTACAAGGACAATCTATATCATGGCCTTTTATAAAAAGAAGCGGAAAAACTATATCACTAAAACAACAAGGAGCCCAAACCGAGAAAAACAGCAGGATTAAAATCCAAAAATACAAAGAAACTCCGAAGTCTGCACTTGTCCCCGCCATCATTATATGAAATAAAGACGCCCAGGTGCTTACAAAAACATGCCCCATATGAGGAAACTTTGTTTTTGAAACAAAAAATGCAGCCATAATCCCTAAAATTGCGACAGGATTTACAAAATACCATTTTTCTATAAATCCCAAATGAAGCTCGGTATGTGGCATTTTTAACAAAATTTCGCCCAAATAAGGAATAACCGAATCACTTAAAGTTGCAACCCCGACAGAACCAAAAAAACCTACCAAAAAAATCTTTATCATATTCGGTTTTTTCTTGTGAAGTTTATACATCGAAGTTGTCACATAAGCGCTTAAAAAAACATGCAAGGGGTGAAATATATAAAAAAGTCCGTAAGAAATTTTATACTCAACATTTTTTAAAAGCACAAATATCAAAATCCCCGACAAAGCGCCCAAAAAAGTAAAAGGTGCGTGCTCTTTTAACTCAGCCAAAACTCTTTTTATCATAACTCCACCAAAAATCTCTTCCGAAAACAAGTATAACACCAAGATAAAATCATCAAAATTGTTAACAAAGATTAATGTAAAAATTTGTTCTAAACCTCTGTCTGGAGTGAGCATTTCGACTTTTGCCGCGGATAAATCAACCAAATAAAGTATGGATTTGAGCTTAAATCACAAGTATAGTAGAATGTTATAGGGTGGATTGGGGTCCATTGTAATTTTCGGGTTAGGAATTTATGCGGACAAATAAAAATATTTCAAAAATAATTCTGGCAATCATCGTTGCTCTTTTGGCGACTATGATTTCTTATTCGTCTTTTAATAATATGCAAGCCCAACTCGGCGAAAAAGAAAAAATACTTGAATCACTTCAAGAAACAAAACCCGACACTGTAAAAGACTATGTTTATGCCGTGGCAACAAAAGATTTAAAGGCAGGAGAACTCATCGCCGATGCCGATATAGATTTTACCTCTTTTTCAACTCCAACTTTCGGAGCTTTTGAAAACCGCTCTGATGTGGTAAACAAAATTCTTCTCAAAGATATTATAAAAGGAAGCGTTTTTACGGATTCTTACATCGCAAAAATATCAGGAGATGAAATTGAACTCAAAGAAGGTTATAGAGCCTTAACCCTTCCTGCAGAAAAATTTCAAGGCAAATCAAATAGAATGAAAATGGGCTCAAGTGTTGACCTTTTCAGTGATTCTGACGGCGGTTGGTCAATGGATAAAGTTAAAATCATAGGACTGGAAGGGGAAAAGGGAATACCTGCAGTTGATATTATAAGTGCAAAAAATATAACTTTTGAAGTTCCTGCAGACGATATTGCTGACTTTATAATGAATATTTCCAAGGGAAATGTGATGCTTATCACAAGAAAAGAAGGAGATAAGAAAATTTATTCAAAAAGAAAAAGTTCTTCAAATATGAACTATTCGGCAGGAGGCTCTTATCCGCCCTTGCCCAACTTGCCCGCCAATGTACCAATAAGTGACTACCCTTCAGGTGGGGTTTCCGGACTTCCGCAACCGATTGCTCCTTTGAGTACGTCTCCTTCGGTGGAGGTTATAGAAGCCAACGTCAAAACCAAGGTGAATTTTGATTAAGGAGTTTAAATTGAAAAAAAGTCTCATACTTTTAATAATTTTGTTTTTAATGTCGCTTTTAACCTCAAGACTTGTTAAAGCGGCAGAAATTGACTATAAAGATACCCCGATTATGCAACAGCTTGGCACCGTTAAAAGTGACTTGGTAAAAGATAGCCTAAATTTAAGCCCTTACAAAGATTCTAACGAAAAACTTTACTCAATAGTCGGCAAAACCCAACTAATAAAATTCGATGAACCGGTCAAAAGAATTTCAATCACAGACCCGTCTTTGGCTGATTTAGTTCTTCTTTCTCCCAAAGAATTAATGCTCAACGGTAAAAAAGCGGGCAGAACAAGCCTCATTTTCTGGGGAAATTCAGATAAACCCGTATTTTTCAATTTGGTTGTGCAGCAGGATTCAGATGCCTTTATTCAAGCAATAGAAGAGGTGGCTCCAAGCGAAGATTTACAATATACCTTTACTGATGACGGAGTAATTTTATCTGGTAAAATTTCTTCAACCACGGTTAAAGATAACATAAACAACATTGTTAAAGCTTATAATTTTAAGCTTCTTGACCTTACCGAAAGCCCTACAAAACAAGTTTTGCTTGAAGTTAAAATAACCGAAGCCTCAAGAAACTTCACCAGAGAGCTCGAATCCAAATTCACGGTAGGCGAAAATTATGATAATTTCTTGTCTCAAATTCTTGGAATTACCAACCATCAGGATTTAAGCAACGCAACAGTTAACGGAAACACCGGAGGACAATATATTTATTCATCCTCAACTGCAAGGGTGGCATGGGCGCTTAGAATGGCCGAGCAAAAAGGTATTGTCAAAATACTTGCCGAACCAAAACTTCTTGCAATAAACGGAAAATCTGGAAGCTTTAATGTGGGCAATGAAATTCCCGTTCCTTCTCAAATGGGACAATACGGAAACATCGCCTATGATTTCAAAACAACAGGGGTAATTTTAAACTTCACCCCGACCATACTGGAAAAATCAAACAGAGTTATGTTAAAATTATCTCCCGAGGTTTCCGAAATTGACGGTTCTTATGTCTCTCAATCAGGAATTCCAGGATTTAAAACAAGAAAGGTTGATACAACAGTTGAGCTGGGCGACGGTGAAACACTTGTTATAGCAGGGCTTTTATCTCACTCTTCCTCACAATCAAAATCAAAAGTTCCATGGATTGGGGATTTGCCGGGCATAGGATTGTTATTTTCTTCTTTAAAAAATGAAAAGAGAGACACCGAATTAGTGATATTTATAACGCCTAAAATAGTTGAAGTCGACAAAGACAACCACAACAGGATAGATTTATGACAAACCAAATAACCACAGTTATTATAGATACTCAAACACAGTCAACAGATGTTCTAAAATTGTTTTTAAAAGAGTTAGATTACGTACAAATTTTAGACTCTTTTGTTGATATTGTAGAAGGTTATAACTATATTTTGGAAAACCGTCCCAACCTTGTAGTTATAGATATTTCAAACAAAACCGAATTAGCCCTTGATATTATAAACAAGATTTCTATTAACCATAAAACATGTAAAATTATTGTAACCTCTTCAAACTATTCGACAGAACTAATAATAAAAGCCATGAGGGCAGGTGCAAGAGAGTTTCTTCCAAAGCCGCTTATAAAAGAAGATTTAGTCGGAGCATTTGAAAAATTAAAAGAACAAATAGCGGGACTTATTCCTGAAAATAACCGCTGCAGAGTCATAACCGTCTTTTCAAACAAAGGCGGAATAGGAAAAACCGCACTTTCTACGAATTTGGCACTTGAAATCGCAAACATAACAAAAGAAAAGGTTGCCCTGATTGACCTAAACCTTCAGCTTGGCGATATAACTACCTTCTTGGATATTAACCCCGCATTTGATATTTCTTATGTTATTCAAAATCTTTCACGAATAGATGAAACTTTTCTTTTAAGCACTCTGGAAAAATATAAAGACACAAGTCTTTATGTACTTGCCGATCCTCCTTATTTGGAACAGGCAGAAGATATAACCGCAGAACAAATTTCAACTCTATTTTCTGTTTTAAGACAAACCTTTTCTTATATTGTGGTAGATACAGGTGCAAGCTTTGACGGAAAAACAATTACCGCACTTGATAATTCCGATTTAATTTTATTAGTTACAATCGTAAATCTTCCTGCAATAAGAAATTGCCAGAGATGCTTGGATTTGTTTGAAAGACTGGGCTATGAAAAAGAGAAAATTAAAATAGTTTTAAACAGATATATGGAAAATGACGAAATAAAAGTAGAAGATGTTGAAGATGTGTTGGAACAAAAAGTTTACTGGAAAATTCCGAATAACTACTTTACGATTATGTCTGCAATAAACAAAGGTGTTCCGGTTAATAAAATAGGGCCGGATTCAAATGTCACGCAAAGCTACAAAGAGCTTGCGGCAATGCTTTCAGATAATATTTATAAACACAGTTTTGCCAAAAAAATCGCCAGAAAGCCTTTTTTCGACTTCAAAAGCTTGTTTAAATAAGGAGTAAAAATTGTCACTTAGGGATAGGTTAAACGCTGCAAATAAAAATATTCCCGCTACGACACCGAATGTCGAAGTTTCTTCTTCAGCTGGCAATTACGGGACAAATGATTTTTTGTCTCTAAAAGAACAGCTTCACGGCCTTTTGGTAGAAAAAGTCAACTCCACTCCAACTTGGGTAAATTATGATGATGAGCAACAAAAAGAACTTATAAAACAATTTATAGACGGACAACTTTTGACTGCGTTTAAAAATGTGCCTTTAAATAAAACGGAAAAAGACCGCCTTATAAAAGAAATTATTCAAGAAGCAAAAGGCTACGGGCCTTTAGATCCACTGCTTGAAGACCCGACCATTTCGGATATTTTAGTGAACGGACCAAAGAGCGTTTACGTTGAAAAAAACGGAAAACTTTATAAAACAGGAGTTACATTCAAAGATAATCAACATCTTAGAAATATTATCGAAAGAATTGTATCCAAAGTAGGCAGAAGAATAGATGAAAAATCCCCCATGGTAGATGCAAGACTTGCAGACGGCTCGCGTGTAAATGCTATAATCCCGCCATTGGCACTTGACGGGCCCTCACTTTCAATAAGAAAATTCAAACAGGATGCAGGAAGTCTTGAAAGTCTTTTAGGATGGGGGGCTTTAACAAAAGAAATTTCAGAAACCCTTTCTCTTGCGGTAAAAGCCCGTTTAAATATTGTAATAAGCGGCGGAACCGGCGCAGGTAAAACGACCCTTTTAAACAGTTTGTCCTCACAAATACCAAACGATGAAAGAATTATAACAATTGAAGATTCAGCAGAGCTTGCTCTGCAACAAGAACATGTTGTAAGACTCGAAACAAGGCCTTCAAATATTGAGGGTGCAGGACAAATAAACGCAAGAGATTTAGTTATAAACGCCTTAAGGATGCGCCCTGACAGGATTATAATCGGAGAATGCCGCGGCGCTGAAACCCTTGATATGCTCCAAGCAATGAACACAGGCCACGACGGCTCTTTAACAACACTTCACGCAAACTCCCCCAGAGATGCCCTTTCAAGATTAGAAACAATGTCTTTGTATTCGGGAATTGATTTACCGGAAAAAAACATAAAGTCACAAATTTCCTCCGCAATAGATTTAATCATCCAAGTAAGCCGCCTTCAGGACGGTTCAAGAAAAATTACCTCTGTTTCAGAATTAACAGGGATGGAAGGAAATATTATTTCAATGCAGGATGTTTTCCTTTTTGAACAAACAGGAATAGAAAATTCAAGGGTTTTAGGTTATCACAGCTCTACAGGAATTCGCCCCAAATTTGTTGAAAAATTGAAAGAAAGAAATTTAAGCATACCTTTAGAATATTTCAACAAAGAAAGAAAACACACTTACACAAGTGCGTTATTCACAAATCAGGCACAGCAAGCACAAATAAATAAGGATTTATCAATAAAAACCCGCCTGAGTGTCTCTGAAAACCCTCTCAAACAAAGGTTGCAAAAATGATATTCTTCATCTTAAGTTTAATTATCGGAATAAGCGCATCTATTTTTATTTGGGCTATTTTTGTTATAGAAAAAGACTTAAGCCCAAATACACTCAAAAGACTAACAAGAATTAAACAAAAAACCAACGTAATAATTGATGAAAACGAAGCCGAACTGGACTTAATGAAGGTCAGCGAGTACAAATTTCAGCAAATAGGAAGTTTTCTTCAAAACTTTAAATTTTCCGACAAAATAAAGGAATTAATAGCACTTTCAGGCGTAAAGCTTCATATCGATACTTTTATCTTTTTAAGTTTATTGTGTGCTCTTCCTTTTTTATTTTTTCTTTTAACTTCTTTTAAGATGATGTCTATTTTTGGGCTGGTTGCAATGTTTATACCGCTGGTCTGCCTTAAACAAATGGAAAATAAGCGTTTTGTATCTTTTTCAAAACAATTTCCCGATGCGCTAAATTTAATGGCAAGCTCTCTAAGAGCCGGACACCCTTTATTTTCAGCGATTGATACCGTTATAGAAGAAATGCCAAAGCCTATTTCAGAAGTATTTGAAACCGTAAAAAAAGATTTGTCTTTAGGAATCGATACAAAAGATGCTTTTTTAAACATGACCAAAACTATGCCAAAGAGCATGGATTTGAGATTTTTTATAACAGCTGTGCTCATACAAAAAGAAATCGGAGGAAATTTGGCAGAGCTTTTAAACAGTCTTTCTGCAACAATCAGAGAAAGATTTAAACTTATTGGCCAACTGCGCGTTCAAACCGCACAAACAAGACTTTCAGGAATAATTTTAGGAATTGTGCCGATTGCTGTTTTACTGATAATCTCTTTTATGAACCCTGAATATATGAAACCTCTTTTTGAAACCTCTGACGGAAAAATGGCCTTTACCATCGCAATAGGACTTATAATTACAGGGTTTATTTCAATAAAAAAAGCAAGTGAAATAGAATTTTAGGAGAAAAAATGAATTTAACAATATCTCTAACAATTGGAATAGCTTTTGCAATTATAGTTTTTATCTTTTTGTATGAACCTCAATCTCCGCTTGAAAAAAGATTTAAACGAAAATTCAAAAAAAAAGAAAGTTTCATGACAAACGTAATTAACAATCTTTATGAATTTATAACGCCTTTATCGAAAAAAAATACGGAATCAACAAATACTTTGAGCAAAACAAAAAAGCTTCTTTTACAAGCAGGAAAACCCTCATCAGAAGAAGACGTTATCAGATTTGAAACTCAAAAAATTGCAAGCGCGCTTATTTCTTTTGTCATCTGTCTTATTATTCTATATATAGGTTTTGATCTTATATCTCTTGCCGGATGTATTTTGTTTGTTTTAATAATTTATAAACTGCCTGAAATCAAGCTTAAAAAAGAAATCGCCCTGCGCCAGAAAGAATTTATGAAATTTCTTCCGGATGCGGTGGATTTACTTTCTATCTGTGTACAGGCAGGACTCGGGCTTGACTCTGCTTTTTCAAAAGTGGCTGAAGAATTTGAACTGACTTCAAAAACAATTTCAATAGAATTTGACAGATTAAATAAAGATATTCTTTCAGGCTTAAACCGCCAAGATGCCTATAAAAACCTCTTGTTAAGAAATGAAAATCAAGATTTGCAATCTTTTGTGGCACTTCTTGTCCAAACAGAAAAATTGGGAAGCAGTATTGTAGATTCACTTGAAGCCTTTTGCGACTCAATGAGGACCAGAAAAAGACAAAGAATAGAAGAACTTTCCCAAATGGCAAGTACAAAAATGACAATTCCGATGGTTATATTTATGATGCCGGCCATTTTTATAATAATTATGTATCCGGCACTCCAAAAAATATCAACGAATCTTGGCGGAATGTAATTTTTTAAAATATTGTAACTTTTTGTAAACTTTTTATATTATTATTATATAAAAAGTAAATATTTTTTTGTTTTTCTTTTTTATAGATATAAGAGAGAAATATTAAGAGAGACAAGGAAAAGAAAATGGCTACACTTTTGCTTACAAGCACTATTTCTGATGTTTACAAAGAGACGTCGGAGTTTATAAATTCTTCTGAGTTAAACAAAAAAGACGTAAGAAGAAAAGGCCTTCAGGAATTATTGCAGGAATCATTTTTCCATGGAGCCAGCGGTTTTGGGAGCAATTTTATCGCATAGATAAATTGTTCTATAGGGATGAGGATAAGGATTGGTTACAAGCGGGCACAAAGCCCGCTTTTTTATTGCTATGGCATTGGCTTCATTTTTGTTATAGCATGAATGGCATGGAAATTTTGGAAGTTAAAAATATTTGGGAAAAAGTTAAAAAAGAGTTGGAAACAAAAATTCCTGCCTCGACTTTTGAACCGTGGTTTTTGCCCTTAGAACCTATCGGATATGAAAACAACCAATTTTCTGTTTTAACAGGACAGGCTTTTGCTGTTTCTATTATCAGAAAAAATCACTACAACCAAATAATAGAAGCCTTTAAAAACATTTTAGGCAAAGAGGTTGAATTTAACGTAATTTTTGATGAAGAACTTTCACAAAAGCTCAAAAAACAAATTCAAAAAGCCAAACAAACAGCAGAAAAAAATCAAAATTCTTCACCAATGGACAATCTTGCCCAGATGCAATCTTTTTGTAATTTGAATTTAAAATACAAATTTGATAACTTTGTTGTTGGCGAAAACAACCGCTTTGCCCAAGCTGCAGCACTTACTGTGGCTAAAAATCCTTGTAAAAAATATAATCCGCTTTTTATATACGGTGCCTCCGGCCTCGGAAAAACCCATTTAATGCAGGCAATAGGGCACTATATTATATTTAATCACCCGAAGTTAAAAGTAAGATACATTAAAACCGAAGATTTTACAAATGAGCTTATCAACAACATAAGAAAAGGCGGAGATATAAACGACAGAATGACAAAATTTCGCCAAAAATACAGAAATGTTGATGTACTTTTACTTGACGATATTCAGTTTATAGAATCAAAAGAACGCACCATGGAAGAAGTTTTTCACACTTTCGACAGCCTTCATAACAATTCAAAACAAATAGTAATAACCTCCGACAGACCTCCAAAAGACATTCCCACATTGCCTGAAAGGCTAAGGACAAGATTTGAGTGGGGTTTAATGGTTGATATTACTGCGCCGGATTTTGAAACAAGAGTTGCAATTTTAGCAAATCTGGCAGATGAAACCGGAATAAAAATTTCTTCTGAAATTCTTGATATTATCGCACATAATTACTGCGACAACATAAGAGAACTTGAAGGGGCTTTCAACAAAGTAAGTGCCTTTGCAAGTATTCAAAACATTGAGCTTGATGTAGAAACCGTTAAAAAAATTCTAAAAATTGACGGCAAAAAGAAAAAAATTAATATTGAAAACATTTGCGATGTTGTATGTAAACACTTTGATATTTCTTTAGAAGAATTAAAAAGTTCTGCAAGAAATCAAAAAATTTCACACACAAGACACATTGCAATTTATCTGACAAGAGAAATGACTCAGATGAGCTTTGTCAATATTGCAGACTTTTTAAACAAAAAACATCCTACCATTCTTTTTTCTTACGAAAAAATTAAAGAAGAATTAAAAACAAATTCGAATCTTGAAAAACTCATTTGTGAACTGAAAGAAAAAATTAGGAATAGTAAATAGAGATCAGGAAAGCAAAAAGACAGACAAAAACCTTTCACCCATTCACCTGTTCAGCCCTTAAGCCGAAAAAGCCTATAAACTCATAATCTTATAAACTTTTAAACTTGAACAGAAACTTTTTCTTTTTGAATTGAATTAACGCTTTCCATAAGGTTTTTAGCTTGAGCAATCATTGCAATTTGAGAATTAAGCTTATTAATACAAGAACCTACTCCGATTGCGCTTGCGCCTGCGGCAAATGCCATAGATGCAGTTGTTGAAGTAATTCCTGAAGCTGTCATAACGGGAATATCAACATTTCTTGATATTTCAATAGTGTTTGCGATAGAAACGCTTGCCACCTCAAGAAGCCCTCTTGCACCTTCGCTTTTTGCCTGCGCTATGGCTGCGCCTTCTGTTTGAATAAGATCTATCCCCAAAGATTCAAGCTTAACAGCAAGTGCTATCTGTTCTGATACGCTCACATGCCCGGGAATTGTAACACAGAAGAAAGTTTGTGTTTTATCAATTAAAGAAAGTGTTTCTCTGACAAGATCCAAAACCTCGTTTACTCCCATTCTTGTTCCTTTTTTGTAAAGGGCATCAAAATTGCCCAACTCTATTGCATCTGCTCCTGCTTTAACCGCCTGAGCCAATTCCTGAGGGACTATTGATGAAACAAAAACAGGAAGATTTGTCATCTCCCTTACTTGAGAAATGATTTCTGTATCGGCGCAAACATCAATTGCGCTCACACCGGATTGATTTGCCGCGGTGATAACTTTTTTGATATTTTCAATATCAAAATTGTCAATTCCTGCAATTATTTTTACTGCTCTTTTTTCTCTTAAATGTTGTTTGAATAAATCCATTCTACCCATAATTTCTCCTTCCTTAATATTTTAATTTTTCTATATTGTATCATTAAAATTTTAATAAGTAAAAGAATTAACCATTATTTATGAAAAAAGCAGGTGGAAACTTTTTTTAAAAAAGGACAAAATTTTTAAAGAGATAAGAGGTTTTTCCATGAATTTATTTAAAAAGTTTATTGTTTATATGATTTTTTTGGGCATTTTTCCTTGTTTCCCTGTCTTGGGGCAAAATTATGACACCGAAGAACAAATAAATATCAACGTTTATGAAAAAATAAACCCTGCAATAGTCTGTATTGATGCACAACTCAAAGAAGGTCTTTCAAGCGGAACAGGCTGCATATTAACTCAACAAGGCATAATTTTAACAAGCTCCCATGTCATAGATGGTTCAAACGACATTGATGTTACAACAATTTCGGGCAAAATTTATAAAGCCAAAGTTTTATCAATTTTGGGAGAAAAAAACGACATTGCCCTTTTAAAAATAGACCCTCAAGAAGCTTTATCAACTGTTAGGCTGGGAAATTCCGAAGAAATAAAGGTGGGACAAAAAGTTCTTGCAATCGGAAACCCTTTCGGGTTTTCAGGAACCCTGACTCAAGGAATTGTTTCAAGAATAGATTACACAAAAAACAAAATTCAAACAGATGCGGCGATAAACCCGGGCAACTCCGGCGGACCTCTTGTTAATACGACAGGCGAAGTTATAGGAATAAGCCAATCAATTTACAATCCGGACAATAATAAATCAAATATAGGTATAGGTTTTGCCGTTCCAATAAACTCTGTTAAAGATTTGATTTCTTTAAAAATAGACAAAAATTAATAATTATTTGGTTTTCTCTTGCAAATTTTTCAAAAAAGAATTAGAATGTAAAAGATTAAACGAAGATTCTTTCGTTAAACCGTTACTGAAATTAGGAGAACACCAAATGTACCAAGAAGAAAAACTCATCTGTGAAGAATGTGGTTGTGAGTTCATTTTCACAATCGGCGAACAAGAATTTTACGCAGAAAAAGGACTTACAAACAAACCGAAAAGATGCACAGAATGCAGAAAGGCTCGTAAACAAAAACACAAAAGAAAACTTTATGATGCTGTTTGCTCAAAGTGCGGAATCGAAACAAAAGTTCCATTCAGACCGATTGAAGGAAAAGAAATTTTTTGTAGAGATTGCTTTAAAAAAGATTAATATTGTTTTATACAAAATAAAAAGCGGGCGGGTTTTAAAAACCCGCCCGCTTTTTTAAACTTATTATCCGACAAAACTGCAAGAAGAAGACCCACAGTCTGAAAAAGAAGCTGAACCGCAATCAAAAGAAACAGAAGATGCGCTGTCAAAATTATTATCATATCCTACAAAGGCGACCGAACCAAGTGTTTCTACGTCTCCATTATTTACATATGCCATTTCACCAAGATTTGAAAAATCAGCTGTACCGAAAGCATCTTTTGAGCAAAAAGTGTCTCCTTGAAAATCTCTGGAATCCAAAAGAGCAATAGACCCTGTTGTCTCTACATCTTCACTGCCAGATGACAAGAAAAAATTTTCCCAAGCTTCTTGACCTTTTGAACTCTCGGGTGAAAATCTAAATGTAAAATCCATTATAAAGCTCCTTTAAAATATCTTCGTGTTACATCTATATAAAAACTTTTTTTAACACCTGATTTCAAGAAGCAGTTGTTTTGTTACATTTATTTACAAGTACTTAAAACCTTTTTGTAGAAGTGTTTTCGAATATAAATCTTCCGGCACTCATCGCTAATGTTTTTATGGAACAAATCCCATTTTCCCTGTCTAAAATTCCCAAACTGGCAAGTCTTGCCGCAAGAAGCTCGTTCAAATCCTCCGTATCAATAAAAAGCGAGCACTCTTTTGTACAATCACCCGAATTAAATGGACATTTTTTAATTTTTTCACTCATATTTAAACCTCTGTTAAATTTTCCTGCGCAATACTAACCGGCTCATAAACCTCTATTTGCTCGTCTTTGCCTTTGACTTCAATCTTTTCGACATAAATCGAGAGAATTTTGTCTTTAACTTTTTCGTAAGTAGATTTAGAAATCAAAATATCTTTTTTAAGCTTTGAACAAGCTGCTTCAAGCCTTGAGGCAGTATTTACGGCATCTCCCATTGCTGTATAACTCATAATTTTATTTGAACCCGAAAGCCCTAAAAGTGCATCTCCCGTATTTATACCGATTTTTACATCAAAAATTATTTTGCCGTTTTTTGCATTTTCAAGTTTCAATTCATTTACTTTTTTCTTGATTTCAAGAGCAGTTTTAACCGCCATGTAGGCATCGTCCGGCGAGGCTATCGGATCCCCCCAGTAAGCCATGACAGAATCTCCTATAAATTTGTCTACAGTGCCGTTATTTGCAAAAACTATATTTACAATTTCATTAAAAAGTTCGTTTAAATTATCCACAAGTTTTTGAGGATCATATTTTTCTGAAAGACTCGTGAAATCTTTTACATCACAAAAAAGAATTGTTACATGTTTTTTTGAGTTTTTCAGTACCATTTTTTGAGAATCTTTCATTAAGGTTGATAGGACTTTAGGGGAAACAAATTTTCCAAACATGTTCATTATTTCGCGCTTTTGCGCCGTTTCTTTATGTAAGCGCAGGGCCAAAACTACGCCTGCTGTCAGAATTATATAAGAAAGCGGCTCTACTATAGGTATCCAAAGTCTTATATTTGGATTTACAAAAGAATAAATAGCAATAAACAAATATAAAAAGACAACAAATAAACTGTTAAAAAGCGAATAGATAACATTCTTTGAAGTCAGTCCTATAAAAGCAATTATAAAACAGAAAAATACTATTATCTCATATTTTATAAACACAGGTATTTCAGAAACAAACTTTCTTCTTAAGTTTGTTTTTTCATCAGTATCATTTATAAAATTATCTATCCCTACAGCATTGGCCTCAGGGCCGGCATAAGCGGGGTTTACCGAACTTGCATGAATGTCTGTTCCGGCTTCTGTTCTTCCTATTATGACAATTTTGTCTTTAAAAAAATTCGGAGTTATTTTTTTGCCGTTTATTTTTTCTCTTAAAAATATTTTTGAAATAGGAATATAAATATAATCATTTCCTGTCCCATGCCAGCTTAAAAGAGTTGTGCCGTTGTTATCAATTGGTATAACCCTGTTTTTATAAAATATTTTGTTATTTTTTATTGTAATTTTACCATCTTCTCCTACATATTTTAAAAATCCGGCAAAAGCCAATGACGGTAAATAATAAATTTGTTTATTTTTTTCAAGCTTAAAAATCGGCTGAACTTTTCTTATAACAGAATCTGTTCCGACAACCTTGTTAACAACCCCCATTGTGTTGTGTTCTGTATAAATGTTATAAACAGGTGCATGTGACAAATAAGTTATATTATAATCTATTTGTTTGTTAAGATTTTCAACATTTAGTATGGTTTTTGTCGGGGTAAAAAAACTGTTTACAACGTCATCGGATTTGATTTTATCCGATAAGCTTTTAGGATTATTAAGCGATGTTGCAAGAACCACATTGTTATATTTTTTTAATTCTTGAGCAAATTGACTATCATAATCATACCCTCTTGCAATATCATTAAAAATAATATCAAAAAGAACCGCTTTTGGGTGACCTTGTTCAATAAAATTCAAAACCTCGCCCCAAACATTTCTTCTCCAAGGCCATGCCCCAAGATTCAACTCGGGATGATTAGCTATCTGTTTTCTGGAATAGTCGTCTATTGAAACTATTACTATTCTTTTGTCCGCCTTAGTAAAATTTTTATTAAACGGTCCTTTGTCTGTTGCAAATTTTGACCTCAAATCATAAGTCATCCATTCAAGTTTGTTAAAAAACGGCTTAAATAAAACTTGAATGAAAATTAATATAAAAATTAATCCCAAAATGGTTAAAAATCTTTTCATAAGATTATTATATTTGTTTTCAAGGGAAAATCAAAAATATTTTTATTTGTTACATTTCAAAAATATCGGGCCGTAAATCTTTTGCGCCTTTTAGGTAAACATGTTTTGAAACAAAAGTTTCATCACAATTAACAACAATCAAAACCCGAAGACATTTTTTCAAAGAATTGTCTATATTTAATTCCTGTGCACAAAGCATTGCTGTATTTTTTAGATTAAAGTGTTTTCTTGCTATTTTTGCGGGAAACTCTGCGGTCAAATCTTGTGTCGCGGTAAAAATTATGTGCGAAATTAAATCGTTTTCAATATTGTTTTTTAAAAATATTTGCTCAATAAGCTCGACCAAAGCTGTTTTTATAGCTTCTTTTGTATTTTCTTCAACCGTTATTGCGCCTCTTATGCCTTTTGTAATCATATAAACCTATCCCCTATGATTGTTTGATTTTTGCCAAATAAACCATTTATCCAATCTTTTGTAAACATTTCCGGCTTACCTTCTGGTTTAATTGTTTTAATTAACAATACTCCCTTTGAGGTTGCAACCTTTATTCCTTCTTTATCAAATTCAAAAATTTCTCCGGGTTTAGCATCTAATATTTGTTTTTCATCTAAAACCCTTGTTTCTATTATTTTTAAAATATTCCCTTTATATGTGGTATATGCGCTGGGATATTTATACAACCCCCTGACAAAATTATGTATTTCGAGAGCAGATTTTGACCAGTCAATTTTTGAATCTTCTTTTTTGATTTTATGTGCATAAGTTACATTTTCACAACACTGCTGTGTTGGTTTAAGTGCGCCCGATTTTATATTCAAAAGCGTTGTTTCAATAAGTTCGGGTGATTTTTGAGAAATTAGTTCAAAAAGTTCAACATAATTCATGTTTGGACTAATCTCTATTTCGTCTTTAAGACAAATCGCACCGCAATCAAGCCCTTCTTCTGTTATCATTGTACAGATTCCTGTTTTTTTATCCCCATTTATAAGCGCCCACTGTATGGGATTTGCACCCCTATATAAAGGCAAAAGTGAAGCATGAAGGTTTATTGTGGCATATTTTGGTATCTGTAAAACTTCTTTTGATAAAATTTGTCCAAAAGCAAAAGTTACAAAAAAATCAGGCACCATTTTTTTTAATTCTTCTTGAATTTCTGTTTCCTTTTTTATTGAATGAGGCTGAAAAACCGGTATTTCATGTTCATTTGCATATTGCTTAATCGATGAGGGCAAAATTTTATGCCCCCTGCCTGAAGGTTTATCGGGCTGGGTTACAACAGCTAAAACATCTATCTTGTCTGATTTTACAAGATAATCCAACGATTTTAATGCAATTTTTGGTGTTGCAAAAAAGATTACCTTTATCATTATTTTGCTTCTTTCGTTTGTTTCTTTAATTCTTCATCCAGCTCGGGTTCTTCTAAAAGTTTTTCTACTTCAAGCGGAGGAAGGTTATTTTGAGCCAGTTCTTTTTCTGCCTCAAACCGATTTATGGAGTGGTCAATAAACAAAATGCCGTCAAGATGATCGTATTCGTGTTGAACCGCTTTTGTAAGAAGGCTTCCATCTTTTGCTTCAATTACAAAAGAACGGCCTTTTTCATCAAGCGCTTTTACCATAATATTTTTATATCTCCTTACATTTGTATACATTTCAGGAAAACTCAAACACCCCTCATGGCTTACAAAAGCACCGGATTTTTTAATAATTTTAGGATTTATAAAAACCATAGGGTTAAGCGGTTCATCACCGGAGGATGTATCTATTACAAAAACCCTGTAATTTTCCCCTATTTGTGGAGCTGCAAGACCTACTCCGTTTTGAGAATACATTGTATCCAATAAATCTTGAACAATTTCCTGAATTTTTCTTGAAACTTTGTGAACCTCTTTTGAAGGCTCTCTAAGTGATTTTTCTCCATATCTTAAAACTTTTTTGACAGACATCCTATAATTCCTTTTTTCTTTTATGGTTATTATATCATTTAATTTTAATAAAACAAAATATAAAAAAGAGGGCTAATAAAATTAACCCTCTTTTTATGAGTTTTGATTTTTAAATTATTAATGAGGAATTGTATTTGTATACTTTAGGTCTCCGCCCTGATATACTTCAACATTTGTAACCTGGCCCAGATCATTTATAATCCATTTATATCTTCTCAGCTCATTTCCCGAAGAATCATAAACAATAGAGCCTGTCTTTTGTCCGTTTTGATTATAACTTGTTTTGTAAGTTTCATTCCCTACTTTTTCTTCTTCAATCCTTCTTATACTGGAATCAGAATTTAAAGAATAAGTAATTGAATTAATATTACCTTTAGATAAAGTTAAACTATCTGCTTGTTTTAGTCCAAAAATTTGCAGGTTTATATTCCCGCCGGACATTCCAAGCTCTGTTTTTCTTCCTTCTTGGAGTTGAGCAATCATCTCTTGTGAAACATTTATTCCTTCAAAATTAACGCTTGTCATTCTTCCGACAGTATTTGTTTGCACCGGATTTTGAGGAATTAAATTATTAAACTCGGTCGTTAAGGCCGCTGGAGATTTCATATTATTTGAAACTTCTTCTACTGCCTGTAAAATATTTTCCAAATTTTGTCTATAATTTTCAGAGGTCTTAGGTGTATTTTCAATCCAAGTTCTTACATTTGCGATAAATTCTTCAGCTTTATCGTTTGCTTCGCTTTCTTCTTTTATAAAACCCTTTAGAGATTGTATAACATTTTGATACTCTGTTGATTCTACCGGTGGTACGGGTGGCTGTGCCGGTTCGGCTGGAGCTGTCGGTGCTTCAGGTGGTGTCGGTGGTACGGGTGGCTGTGCCGGTTCGGCTGGAGCTGTCGGTGCTTCAGGTGGT
>CAZXID010000014.1:0-45445 GCA_964640325.1 uncultured Muribaculaceae bacterium
TATAGGCAAAACCTCTTGGATCTCTTCTGCACGCTCTATCGGCTTAACAACAGGTGTAACCGAAGGCTCTTTTTCAATTCTTTGAGGCTTTATGTCAATATTTTCTGCCTGTTGAACTGCTTTTGGCTGAACCTCTTGCACAGTTTCAGGCTTAACCAAAGGCTGGTTTTCGACTATTATTTGGGGTGCAGATTTAGAATTCAAGTCAGAATTTTTTTCTGGGCTCAAAGATGGTTTTACTTGAACAGGTAATGGCAAAACCTCCATAATAGCTTCAACAAGCGGTTTTACTTCTAAAGATTTATTTTCTTTTTTTGATTTTAAATTTTCTTCGGACTTTGTAATTTGAATTCCTTTTGTTTCAGGAACATGGATTAAAGAATCAACTTTTTCTAATATCGGCAATTGAATATTATTATTTATGGTATTTACAGATTCTTCAACAACTCGATTCACAAATTCGTTAACTTTCTCATCCCTTGATTCGACATTTTTTGCAGCTGATTTCACCTCGGAAATTGCTTCAATTTCATTTTTAAATGAAATTTTTTCAGGATTTACGACAAAATTAACATTTTGAAACGAGGAATTACCATTAGCTGTTTTTTGTTCATTTTTAATTTTTGTAGTATCAATATTCATCTAAAGTTTCTCTTTCTATCTGCTCTACTTGTCTCAAAAGTTCCTTTTCTTCTTCTTCGTCTTGTTGCCTTGCCCTTTGAAAATGTCTTTGTACTCCGACTTCTGATAACTGTTTCAATTCCGCCCTTTTTTCTTCTTCCAGATAAACCTCTTTGGCTCTTTCCTTATGTTTTTCCAGTACTTTTACGGCTTTTTCATATTCAACAAGGAGCTCAATTTCTTCCCTAAGCGTTTGCTCTTTTTCCTGCCTTATCTGTTCAAGCATTTGTGCCTTTTCCCAAAGATGTTTTAAATACTTATCAAAAGCTTCCATTAAAAGTGCATCGGCTTTTCTTTGATTTATTTTTACTTCTTTTATTTCGGCATCGTTTCTCCTAATGTTTTCTTCTGCTATCGCAAGATCTCTTTGTGCCCTCTGTACGACAAGAAGCTGCTCTTCCTTTTTTCGGATTCTAAAATCAAGTATTTTCTGTAATCTGTAAACAAAAGGCATGGCATAATTACACTTTCACACATTAATTATGTCCTATAACACCGGTTTTTTACACATCTAAATGTATGATTATGTTCTTGTTTTAAGGATTTTAATGCAAAAGTCAAATTAAAAAATCGGGCGGGAATTTTTTAAAAAAATTCCCGCCCGATTTAATTTAAAAATTACAATATTAACTTATTTAATCAACAATCTGAATTCTACCGTCAAGCTGAATTTCAACAGGGCCTTTGGCCTTTTTAATATAATCTATGGCGCATTTATCCTTATCAAAATCAAATCTGGCTAAAGCAGAATTTCTTTTATCCAGCATTGAATAACCGTCACCGCCTCTTGTTAAAAAATCGTGCATGCCTGCAGTATATTTTTTGTCAACACTAGGATTATTTATATCCACTATCGTTTCTTTATTGTATCTGTCTATTATTCTTGCCTCAAGCAATTCACCGGCTTTGTTTATTTTATATCTTATACCTGCAACCTGCATAATTCCTGGCTTAAAATCGGACTTAGTTAATGATTTTGCTCCAAATTTTAAAGCTTCGACAATTTCTTTTTCTGTGAGCTCAACTATTGTCATTTTATCTTTAAAGGGGGTAAGACTTGTTATATCTCGTGTATAAACATCTCCGGCGACAAATTCACCTCTCATATTTGAAGCATTAATCAAGGCAATATCTGTTTTAAGCTCACTTTTTATAGCATCTGCAAGAAAACTCGCGTTAGGATTTTCTTCTGCCAATCTATTTAATTCTTTATCATAGGCTTTTGATACAAAGCCTACTTTTTCTGATTTTCCTATAATTGTGTCAAAAAAGTATTTCATGGGTGCATTTTTTGAAAAACTTTTCGTTTCTTGAACATTATTTTGGACCTGCTTTATAACTCCGTTTTGATTAAATTCTAAATTCAGTATCCCAAAATTATTACCGTCTTTTCCAGCCTGCGTTATAACAACAGGTTCACCTGTTATTTTTGAATAAAAAAGATTTTTGCCTTCTTCGACCCCTTTTATCAAATCATGAGAATGCCCTCCGATAATGACATCAATCCCTGAAGTTTCTTGAGCAATGCGTTTTTCTAATTCATGACCGCCATGTGAGAGCAAAATTATTTTATTTACGCCCTGTTGTTTAAGATTATCTGCTTCTTGCTGAACTTCTTTTATAGTTTGTTCCCATTCATCTACTGTTATTCCGGCAAAATTTTCCGGATTTTTTATTCTTAAAAATATATCACTTGGCATAATGCCCATAATCCCATATTTATTCCCGTCAATTTCTTGAATATAAGATTTCAAAATTTTACCATTCCAAGGATTATTATCAACAATATTGGCATTTAATCCAAGCAGCTTATAATTATGATTTTTTGTTAATTCCATTAACATTTCAGGAGGGATATCACATTCGTGATTACCAACGGCAGTGGCATTTATACCTATTATTTTCAAAAATTCCGCAATTGCTTTATTTTCTTTGATTCCTGAGCCTAACATGGTATCTCCCGAGGACAATTTTAATTTATCGGTTTTTTCCTGAGGAGTAAATGAATCAAATTGATCTGAAGCAGTTTTGATTCTTTCCATTTTTGGAACCTGACCATGAATATCATTTACATAAAAAATGCTGGTTTTAGTTGTTATTGGATTTTGCGATACCGAGCTTACCATATTTCCCCCACTTATATACTTCTGAGTGCATTAAATCCCGTGAATAAAATTTTTTGATAATATTTAAAGTTTTTGTTACATATATTTTACATAAAACAAAATAATTCCAAAATGTTCATATAGTTGCCAAAAAATTCACCAAAGCATATAATTTTAATCATGCAAAATAATTCTTACAGAAACGCCATTAAATTTCTGCCCACTCTGTTTGACAATAAAATCCAGATGGATACAAGCGCAGAAGCTCTTTTTGTTGCAATAAAAAGGATTATAAATTTTGATGATGCTTACATTTTTTTCTTAAACCCCGATAGCATCCAGCTTAAATATACCTACGGTAAATACTCTAATCTTAAGCCCGAACAGACTTTTTTTGTTAATGATAAGCTTAAGCACGAACTTTTTAGCGAAAAATCTCAGATTATTGATAAAAATTCACACCTGATAAATGCACTAAAATTCCTTAATTATAATTCGTTTATTGTCTCAAAACTAACAATAAGAAATACCGTTTACGGATTTATGCTGGTTTGTAAAAAAGATAATAAATTCTACTCAACGGAAGATATGGAAATTATGGAAAGTGTTTCTGCGATAATTTCTTACATGATTAAAGATTTAGAGCTTTCAAGTGTTTTTAAAATGCAGCTTAAAGCCCTGAAAGATGGAATAATTCAAACGGACAGAGCTTATAAAACGATTAAAGAACAAAATTTAAAAATTCTTGAAGCAGACAAAATTAAAAACGAATTTCTTGCAAATATTTCTCACGAACTGAGAACTCCGCTAAACGCAATTATAGGTTTTTCCGAAGTTTTATCGGCAAAGCTTTTCGGCGACTTGAACGAAAAACAGGATGAATATATCAAGGACATCCATGTTTCCGGGCTTCACCTTTTGGGAATGATTAACGAAATTCTAGATATTTCAAAAATTGAAGCAAACGCCATGAGCCTTAACAGAACGACTTTCATGATTTCAACAGCGATTAATGAAGTTTTAAATGTTATAAAACCTCTTGCTGATAAGAAAAAAATTACCATTGAAAAAACAATTAAAAATGACGGTCAATTTTTTGCCGACTTTCAAAAAATAAGTCAAATTTTATACAACCTTCTGAACAATGCCATTAAATTTTCTGATGAAAAAGGGAAGGTTAAAGTGTATGTCGAACTGACTCCTGAGGAACTTATTTTAAAAATCGAAGACAACGGCGTAGGAATCGATGAAAAATTCCACGGCAAAATTTTTGCAAAATTTGTTCAACTCGAAAGTTCATACACAAAAAAGGAAAGCTCGACAGGTTTAGGGCTTACCATTACAAAAGAATTGGTCGAAATGCACGGCGGAGAAATTTCTCTCAAAAGCGAAATTAACAAAGGCAGTACTTTTATAGTCAAAATACCAGCAAAGGAGTAATTGTGGCTAAAATTCTAATTGCGGAAGACAACGATTTAAATTTAAAACTCATGTACGATATTTTAATTACACAAGGGCATGAAGTTGATTGCGCAACTGACGGACAAATGGCTTTAGACTTGCTTTCAAGCAAAAAATATGACTTACTTTTACTTGACCTCCAAATGCCAAAACTTTCGGGCTTTGATGTTATGAAAGAAATTTTTAAACAAAAAATCCAAATAAAAACAGTTGTGGTATCTGCCTGCGTAATGTCAGATGAAATCAACAGGGCAAAAGATTTGGGCTGTGAAGAATTTATAGTAAAACCAATAAGACTTCACGAATTTTTAAGCACAGTGAATAGAGTTTTGAGATAAAATCTCATCAAGTATTTTTATTATTTTTTTGTAATCGTCTTCCACAACCAAAGCCCCTCTGTATTTTGCAGCGTTTTGTACCCCGCTGATGTAGTAAGGATAAAACTTTCTGACAAATTTTATTCCGACATTTTTGCCCCTGAATTCTATCTCACCATTTAAATGTTCTTTAAGCGCTTGAATTTTTTCTTCTAATGAAGGTGGTGGCAATTTTTCACCCGTATTCAAATAATGTTCAATCCTTGAAATCAAAGTCACATCGCCTAAAACTCCTCTTCCCAGCGCAATTCCGTCCGCAGTTGAAATTTCAAGACACTGCAGGGCACTTTCAATTGAGACCACATCCCCGTTTGCAAAAACCGGAATATCGACACTTTGTTTAAGTTCTCTGATTTTTGTCCAATCGGCGTTGCCTGAATACATTTGGCTTCGTGTTCTGGCATGAATTGTTATAAAATCGGCCCCCGCTGCTTGCATTTTAGACCCGAAATCAACAAAATTAAGCTCATCAAGCGTATATCCGAGCCTGAATTTTACGCTTACCGGAATATTTACCACAGATTTTACCGATTTAACTATCTCACATGCCAACTTCGGATTTCTCATAAGTGCACATCCGTCTTGGCCTTTTACCACTTTGTTTACAGGACAACCCATATTTATATCAATAATATCAGCATGTTTTTCCAAAATTTTTGCAGCTTTTGCCATTAATTCAGGTTTGTGCCCGCTAAGCTGATAAGCAATAGGAGAGTGATTTTCGTCCCTTTTTAAAATATCAGCTTCCTGAATTTGCATAAGCGCTTCGGAGCTTATCATCTCGGTGGTCAAAAGAGTGCTTTTTGAATGCTTTCTTATAAGATTTCGCAGAACATAGTCGGTTATTCCTGCCATAGGTGCAAGCGAAACCCGACTTTTTAAAATTAAATCACCGATTTTTATTTCATTCATACTGTTTTAATTCTTTTATTCTGGACTCAGAATATTTTTTATATTCGTTTTGCTCAGGAGTGAGCGAAACATATTTTTTGTAATTCAAAAGGGCATTTTTATACTGCATAAGTGCATCATAATCAAGCGCCATCAAATAATATATAACCGTTAATTCAGAGCTGTACTGAATTGCCCTTTTATAATCTGCAAGTGCTATGGCGTATTTTTTTTGTTCATCGCTGATTAATCCCCTGTAATAATAAGCATAGGCGTTTTTAGAATCATCGGTCAAAATCTGATTAATAAGCCTGAGAGCATTTACATAATCAGCTTTTTCATAATAACCGATAGCAATATCCATTAATTTGATATTAGCCTGCTCTACAACAGTTTGATACAAATCCTGTGCTCTGGTGTTTTCTTTGTTTATAGAAAGAGCTTTTTTAAGATAAAGTTTTGCATTTGCCCAATCTTCTTTTTCAGAATACAAAACCCCTATATAATAAGCTACATCAGAATTTGTAGACTCTAAATCGAAAGCTTTTTTATAATATTCGATTGCCTTGTCGTTATCATTTAAAGACTTGTAACAAATTGCCACCCCGCTTAAAGAATCAAAAGTCGCAGGCTGAATTGCTCCATAAGAAGCAAGTGCCTTTTGAAAATCGTTATTTTTGTAATATTCATAAGCCTCTTCAATTTTTGTGGAACTTTCTTCTTCTTGAAGTGAAGCAATATTGTCAATTATTTGTTTATTTGTCGGAAATCTGTTTTTTGCATTTTGCAAAACCTGTAAAGCCTGTTTTATATCGTTTTTTTGCCTATAACAAATAGAAAGATTTACATAAATTTCGGGGTTATTAACTCTGGATTTTAATACTTCCTGATAAAATAAAATCGCATCATCGTATTTTTTTTGTTTATGAAGTTCAATCGCATAAACATACATTGTATCAAGCGCCCCGCTATCTGTCATCAAGTCTTTTTGCAAATATACAAGCATATCAGAAGGTGACATTGTAGTTTTTAAGAGTTCTACAATTTGATTTTTAATATCCTGATTTGTAGGATCCATACTCAAAACCCTTTTGTATTGGGCTATTGCATCTTGGGTTGCCCCTTTTGCAGCCAGACACTGAGCCTTGAAAAGATTTGCATCTTTATTATCCGGATATAAAGTCAAAACCGTATCATAAGCCGCTATTGCAGCATCATAATTTTTTTTCTGCTGATAAAGCGTTCCGACATTAATTCTTGTAGTGACATTTGATGGGTTAAGCTGAGCTGATTGTGAATAATACTGGAGTGCTTCGTCAAATTTATTCTGTTTTTGCAAAATAGCACCCAAATTTGCCATAACCTCGGCATCATTAGGAGTCTGCTGAAGTTTTTGCCTGTAAATCCGTTCGAGCGCAAATAAAATTTCAGGATCATCGTTACATTTTGAAAGCGCAAAATTATACTCTTGCACCGCAAAATCATTTTGCCCCAATCTATCAAGCACCCTTGCATACTTAAGCCTCAATCCAGGATTTGTATCATCCATTGCAACGGCTTTTTGATAATAATCGGCTGCCTTAGGGTCATTACCCAGAATTTTCATAATATCGGCAAGCTGTTCTAACGCACTTTTTCTTAAAATAGGATCTGTTAAAGTTTGGGCAAATTCATACCCTGCTTCGGCAAAATTACCGTTTTCTCTTAACTCTTTTGCTTTTTGAAACCTTGATTGAGGAATTGTAGAAAATTTTGCCGCCGCCAAGCATGTATTCAAATTGTCTGTGGCACTTGCAATCGCCACAGTTGAATTTTCAATATCCTGCGCTGATGCATAATACTTTAAATAAAAAAGCGCCGCGCGATAATCATTTGCCGCAGCATTCCAATCTTTTTCATTATTTGCATAGTAATTTCCCCTTGCAAGATATGAATTTACAAGCCCGACCCTTGCCGAATTATCCAAGTAATTTATCCTAAGTGCATTTCTGAATTCTGAAATCGCTCCGGAATACTGATACTGCGACAAATACTTCTGTCCTAAATCATAATGTTGGGCAAAATCAGCCCTAACGCTTTGAAAACTTAAAAATAAACAAAATATTAACGAAAAAAGTTTTTTCATAAACCTCACCTCATACCCATTTTATTACAAGCATAAAAATAATTACATAGACATCTTACCAATGCACCCGCAGCAATGATTTTTACATATATTGCGAAATGTAACAAAAGTATATACTTTTGAAATTCATTATATGTTTTTGTTTTTATATATATGTAAGTTTAAATAAGAGGACATTAAAATGGCAGCAGGAATAGAAGCTACAATATTAACTTTAATGTTAGCAAAAAACCACGACACTTATGATTTAATGGAAGTATCAAACACTTTGAGTGAAGCCGCCGGCAGAATGACCGAACTGGCATCAAAACATTCTGATAATGTCACCAGAATAAACTGCGCATTAAATGCAAATCCAAATGACCAAGAAGCAAAAGAAGCAATGGAAGAAGAACTTAATGAATACTATTGCAAACTCGCGGATTTAAATGATTTTAACAAAAAAATGAATTCAGAAAAAGCAAAACTGGAAACAAAAATAAACTTTGAAAACGCATCAATCGAATCATTCAACAAGATACTCAACACAAAAATCAAAAAAGATTTTACTTACGGACCGGCAGCCGGTGGCGGATAATAAAATTTAATAAAGGATACAGAGGAATAAAGAAAACGAAAAAAGAGGCAAAAGCCTCTTTTTTCGTGTATAATTTTTCTATGCCAAAAAAATGTATGAAATCGGGTGCTTTTATTGTCCCAACAGGAGTGGGCGCAACTATCGGAGGATTTGCCGGAGATGCAAGCTTTTGGGCAAGAGAATTTGCTAAACACTGCAAACTTATAGTAAATCCCAATGTAATAAATGCAGGCTGTTTTTCAGGCATAAATAAAAATATGCTTTACGTTGAAGGCTATACTCTGGATGAATTTTTTAAGGGAAAAGTCAGTCTTATCCCTTCTAAAAACAACAAAATCGGCATCGTTTTTGACAAAAGCATTTCTCAAGAAGTTTTAAATATCCATATTAACACGATAAACGCAGTTAAAACAGTTTATGGCATTGATATTATCGGACATGAAATTACTGAAGAAAATGTCGGTGTAGATTTTTTTGTTGACAAATCAAATATTTCCACCGGCAGTATAAAAAATCTCAAAACCATTTTAGATTCAGCTAAAAATCTTGTTGCAAAAGGAGCAGAAGCAATAGCAATAGTCTGTCGGTTCAAAGATGATAACCTGAACGAAAATTACCAAGACGGCCTCGGGGTTGACCCTATTGGCGGAGTTGAAGCAATAATTTCGCATTATATCTCCCGCGAACTAAAAATCCCTGCCGCACATTCTCCCGCTTTTGATGATTTTTCTATTTCAACCGAAATAGTTGATGCAAGAGCAAGCGCAGAATACATTACACCTACTTTTTTGCCTTGTATTTTGTTGGGACTTGAAAAGGCTCCAAAAATTTGTGATTTTAATAACAAAAAACTTAATATAAATAACTTGGATTTTTTAATAATGCCCCACAATTGTTTGGGCTCAATTCCTGTCTTTGAAGCCCTTAAGCGCAAGATAAAAGTCTATGCGATAAAAGAAAATTCTACCGTTTTAAATATTAACAAAAAGACATTATTCAAAAACAGTGATATAATTGAAATTGAAAGCTATAAAAATTGTTTGGAGTTAATCAAGTGAAACTAAAATCAAAAAAATATGCAATGACACTGGCTGAACTAACTGTTATGTTTGTGATAATGGCTGTTGTTATAACAGCAACTCTAACCATTTCCAAAACAAAAACAGACAAAATAAAAGCCTATCAATATTACGCGGCCTTCACAAATCTAAAACAAGCAGTGGGTGAAGTTTTTGCCGACGGTTACCAAGAAACACCCGAATCAACAATAGAAAAGCGCCTTACAAAAAACGGCCATACCGGAGAAAAAACAGGCTTATGCGATAGACTATCAGAAATTTTTAACACGATTGGGACTGTTGATTGTGAGCGCACAACAGAAAGCGATTTTAATGATGAAAATGCAAATTTTACCCTAACAAACGGTAACAGATTTTTTAATTTAGGAAAAGATATGGAAGGAGATTCATTTAAATGCTTTATCGATATTAACGGAAAAAAGGGCAACAGTGTCCTTGATGAAGATGTAATGGCTTTTAAAATATATCAAAACGGCTTGGTTCTGCCATCGGAAGAATCTATTGGAGGAAACAATTCCTCTTATCTTTCTGCAAGCGTGAAAGAAATAACAAACAACAAATGGGTAGCAAAAGGGCTCTCTTACTTAGAAGCAATCTGCAATGCAGGCGAAATGTCCGAATCTTACTGCATACCTACAGGATACGAGCTAAAGGAAGACTGTGGAGCCCCAAATATTTGCCAAGTATTTATAAATAAACCCTAACATTACTCAAGTTCAAGCTTGGCTATTTTAACCCGGAAAATACTTTCCACGTCAATTCCGTTTATTATATTTGTAATCAAATCATTTGGATTAAGTTTATTAATATCGGAAAAATGACTTATCACTCCGAGTATTTTTGTATCGGTATACTCTTCAATCAGCCTTGGAATAGTTTTTATTGCTGTTTCTTTTGTGTTTTCAGGGAAATTATTTATAACAACGCCTCTGACTTCAATTCCGCTTGAGACTGCCTGATTAATCGTCAAAAGAGTTTGGTTGACCGTTCCGAAATCAGGTTTTATGACCACCAGAACAGGTAAATTAAGAAATTTTATAAGATTGCTTACCGTAAAATTTTGAGCAATCGGTGTCATAATCCCACCCGCACCTTCAGTCAAAAGACAATCGCAGGATTTTGCAATGTTATCAAAATCTTTTTTAATAACGGTTTTGTCTATTCTAATATTTTCCATCTCCGCTGCAATAAGCGGCTCAGCTTTTTCTTTAAGCATATAAGTAGAATGGGTCTTTACATAAGGATCAATGTTTTTTATATATGCCAAATCAGGTGCCTGTGTAAATCCCTGTTTTTCTTTTGCTCCGCATTGAACGGGTTTATAAACACAGGTCGTATAACCCAAACTCTGCATGGTTGCGGCAAGTCCTGCTGTTATAAAAGTCTTTCCGACATTGGTATCCGTTCCTGTTATAAAAAGATTTAGCATAATCTTATTTTATTATAAACATTTATTTATTAATCGAAAAATAAACTTCTTTTAAGCGTTTTTTGCTTATATGAGTATAAAGCTGTGTCGTAGATACATCGGAATGACCCAAAAGTTCCTGAACAATCCTTAAATCAGCACCGTTTTCAAGCAAATGTGTTGCAAAACTATGCCTTAGGGTGTGCGGGGAAATATTTTTGTGAATTTTTGCACCCTGTTGATGAATAAAATTATAAACATCCTGCCTTGTCAAAAACCTCCCGTTATCTGAAATTAAAAGGTTTTTTGTATCAAGTCCGTTTTTTTTAACAAGAAAATCTCTGTGCTCAAGGTATTCTCTTATAGCCTCTTTTGCTTTTTTACCCAGAGGCACAAGCCTTTCTTTTGAACCTTTTCCGCTGCATTTTAAGTAATTCGCATTTAAATCAAAACTGTTTGTCTTAAGCCCCACAAGCTCTGAGACTCTCAGTCCGCAGCCGTATAAAAGCTCCACAATGACTTTTTCGGTAGGATTCAATCCGTTTCGCAAAATTTCTTCTATCTCTTGAATACTCATAACTTTGGGCAATTTTTTGGGGACTTTAGGCTGTTCCAAAGTTAAAGTAGGATTTTGAGGACAAATTTCGTTGGCGCAAAGCCACTTGAAAAAATTTCTCAAAGATGCAATTTTTCGCATTACACTGGTCGAAGAATAATTTTTTTCACGCAAATTTCTAACGTAAGAATTTATTTGCGTTCGCTGAATTTTATCCAAATCAAAAACATCAAGCGCAAAACAAAAGTCCAAAAAATCGCTTAAATCACGCCTGTACGCATCAAGAGTGTTTATCGAAAGCCCTTTTTCCACCTCCAAAAATTCCAAATATTGAGATAAAACCTGCATACTCATGGATTAATTATACACTTTTTATCTGAAAAATATATTAAACTTAGGACAAAAATCAAAATATACGTCACCCTGAATTTATTTCAGGGTCTCAAACACTTTGCCTGCAAGATTCTGAAACAAGTTCAGAATGACGTTAATTTACTTTTATTAATTTTATTTCATATTAAATATATTAAGTTTGTAAAAAAATTAATGAAAACTTGCAAAAATAAAATAATGTGCTACAATCGTAGTAATTTATAAAGAGGTAACCATGTGTACAAATTCAGCAAAAGAATTTCGATTTAGCCGCCAATAACCTTGGCACTTTTTGCTGATTTATTTTTAATTACACATTTTTAGATTAAAGAAAGTTCTTTAATCAATAGTTACTATAATTTAAAAGAAAGGAGAACTTATTATGAAAATTCAAAATGATTATTCACGCTGTAAATATGGAAGAATTAATTTCGGCTTCCATTATATAGGCTCTAACGAATGTCGAGTGTGCATTATCCCAATCATTGAAAAGCCGAAAGTTTATCTCTTAACAGGCAAAGTTTATGAAAATTGGTATAAGCCATTAACAGAATCCATTCAAGAGGTAAAAAAGTATATGATTAATCTAAAAAGAAAGGTACAAATAAAAAGAACAGTTTTTAATGAAAGGATTAATCCTCATTATACCGATAGATATACACAGGATTTATACCCTAACGAAGTTATAAAAACAAAAAGAAAAGGTACTGACGGAATTGTTGAAACAGTTTTGGAGACGCCTGAAGGAAATTGGTGGCATAAAATTAAAACTAAAGATAATATAATTTTAGAAACAGGAACTCCTTTGGGTGCAAAAAAATATACTTACAATCCTGAAACCAAAAAATATATATTAAGTTTGTAAAAGTTTTGTGATTTTGCGCAAAAAAATCCCATTTTGTGTTTTTATATATATAAGATATTAAGGAATATTTTCAATGAATGTAAATAAAATCAACATATTTTCACCCGCAATGAAAGGGCTACAAGGGATTAACCCCAATCAGCAGCCTGTTAATGCAGTAAAGCCGGTTGGCAAAAATCCTTTTGAAAAACACGATCAAAAATCGAAATACGGCGTAGGATTGATTAATTCTGATTTAAACAATATGTACACAAAAGCCCCTAACGGCAAAGAAGGGCTTGCAAATACAAGATGGATTGCATAAATAAATATTAAACAAAAGGGCGGATTTTTCAAAGAAAAATCCGCCCTTTTGTATTTTTTGTATTTTTATAAAATTCTAACCTGCGTATACGCTTACTTGTTTTCTGTCACGTCTGTGAGGCTCAAATTTAACCACGCCGTCAGCAAGAGCAAAAAGTGTATCGTCAGTACCGATTCCTACGTTTACTCCCGGATGAATTTTTGTTCCTCTTTGGCGAACGATAATATTACCGGCTTTAACCGTTTCTCCGCCGTATTTTTTAACTCCTAAGCGCTTAGCTTGTGAGTCTCTTCCGTTACGGGTTGATCCCATACCTTTCTTATGTGCCATTTTTTATTTCTCCTTAAAATTTGTCATCCCGCACTTGTTGCGGGATCTGTTTTTACAATTATTCTTCCGAAGTCCCTTCAGAATCTTTCTTCTGAGCTGAAGTTCTGATTTTTGTAACCATAACTTTGGTAAAACCTTGTCTGTGCCCTTGCTTATTTCTGTAACCTTTTTTAGGTCTTTGTTTATAGACAAGAACTTTTTTTTCTTTACCGTGTTCAAGAATTTTACCTTCAACGGAAGCTCCGCTGATGTAAGGTTGACCGACTCTTGATTTTTTACCGTTTGCGAGCATAACAACTTTGTCAAAAACAACTTTGCTGTCTTTTTCGCCATCCATAAGTTCTACTTTTAAGTAGCGGCCTTCTTCCATCTGATACTGCTTACCGCCTGCTTCTACTATTGCGTACATTTTTAAATCCTTTCGGTTTGAGGAATCGTATTCGCACAAATAAAGCCTAGTATAACTCTTAGTGCGAAATTTCAAACGATTTGCCTATCTAATACTTCGTTACTCTATTATCACAGGCTAAAAATCCCCTGTCAAGGGGGGTAAATGTATTCTTAACTCATGCAAAACTAAAAATCCCCTGTCAAAGGGGGCAAACAAAAAGTTAAAAAGGTGAATAGTTGAACAGTTGAACAGTTTTAAAAAAACAAGTCGTTGCCAACTCTGCCGAACAAAAACTGACTAAATGTCAGCTTTTGTGAGAGGTAGAGGCTTTAGCCAAACGACGTAAAAAGAGATTCTTCGGGCTTTGCTCTCAGAATGACGAAAAAAATTAATGGCGGGATAGCAATCCCGCCCTACTTATAAACTCATCAACTTATAAACTAAAATAACCTTTCAGCCCTTCACTTATTCAGCTGTTCAGCCAAATACATTTACCCCTTAATCCACCGAGAAAATTTCTCTTACATCATCCATTGTAAGAGATTTTGTTATATTTCTGTCAACGGAAATTACGCTGTCAACAAGATTTCTTTTAACCTGTTTAAGTTTTTGGATTTTTTCTTCAACGGTATTTTTTGTAATAAGTCTATAGACAAAGACCTTTTTCTTTTGACCGATACGATAGGCTCTGTCTGTTGCCTGATCTTCAACCGCAGGGTTCCACCACGGGTCGTAGTGGATTACATAATCAGCACCCGTCAAATTCAAGCCGGTGCCGCCTGCTTTCAAGCTTATTAAGAAAATCGGAATATCATCATTATTGTTAAACCTTTCAACCGCGCCTTGCCTGTCTTTGGTCTGCCCGGTAAGATATTCGTAGCGGATTCCCTCTTTATCAAGCCACGCTCTTACCAATTCAAGCATATCGACAAATTGACTGAAGAGCAAAACTCTGTGTTTTTCGGAAATTATCTCCTCGAGCATTTCTTTTAAATGCTCGAATTTACCTGATTCATTAATCTTTTTAATGTTTTCTTTATCATAAAGTCTTGGGTGACAGCAAATTTGACGCAGACGTAAAAGCGCAGAGAAAATGGACATTCTGCTTTTTTCAAGCCCATTTTGTTCAATACTCTTGAACAATTCTTCTTTTGTACTGTCAAGGACTTCAAGATAAAAATCTCTTTGTTCGTCGGTAAGTTCGCAGTATGCAATATTTTCAACCTTATCAGGCAAATCTTTTGCTACATCGCGTTTCATACGGCGCAAGATAAACGGATAAATCTGTAATTTCAAACGTTTTTCAACTGTTTTATCGGCGCGCTCCATAATCGGATTTACATAGCGGTAATTAAACTCTGATATGCTAAACAAAAATCCCGGCATAAGAAAATCGAAAACCGACCAAAGTTCTTCGAGCCTGTTTTCGATGGGGGTACCCGAAAGTGCCAATTTATGTTCACAAACAAGCCTTTTTACTGATTGAGCCGTTTGAGAAAGTGCATTTTTAATGTTTTGTGATTCATCTAATATAACGTATCTGAAATTAATTTTTTTTAGTTTTTCTATATCGCGGCGCACCAAAGCATAACTTGTAATTACAATATCATACTTAGAAATATCTTTAAAAAGTTCTTTTCTTTCTATACCTGAAAGTTTAAGGCAGGTTAGACTCGGCACAAATTTTTGAATTTCCATTTCCCAGTTAAAAACAACCGAAGTCGGGCAAATAACTAAAGTCGGCATCGGCCCGTCTTTTTCCTTAGCCCTCTGGAGCAAAATCAAAGCCTGAAGTGTTTTTCCAAGCCCCATGTCATCGGCAAGAATCCCGTTAAGTCCGTATTTATACATAAACCAAAGCCAACTGAACCCTTTTGCCTGATATTCCCTGAGCTCTGCATTAACCGCTTTTGGGATTTCAATATCTTCTTTTGTCGAAAACGAAGAAATTTGCTCCCAAAAATTAGAAAAATCTTCGCTCAAAGCAAGTTCAACACCGAAATTTTCAAGCTCATTCAAAAGTCCCGCCCTGTAAGTTTTTACCAAAAACTTATCTTCACTGTTGCGATAAACATCAAATGAGTTAAATGAACGCATCATCGCATAAATGTCTTGTGCAGGATATTCTACAAAACCCAAACTCCTCACGCGTGAGTACTTTTCACCGTTTTGAATTGTATTGTACACGTCATCAAAACTAATTTTGTCTTCCCCCACCTGTCCATAAAGATAAATCTGAAAACTGTCTTTTGATTCTTCGCAAAAATCCACTTCCGCACACAGCTTAAAAGGCTCTTGAGCAAGTTTAAAGAAACTTAAATCGTCTTTTTCTTCAAATTTCCAACCTTCACCTGCCTGCTTGATATAATAATTGTAAAAGTCAACGGCATTTTCTTTTTCAAGCGCAAGGTTGTTTGTCTGCATAGGAACAAATTTGCACGCCAAAAGCATATTATAAGCATCCTGCTCGTGTTTCAAATTCCTTTTAATCCAATATTGACTGTCCTCTTTTGGCTTCTTAATCGTAACATAGGGTGTTTTTTCGCTGGTTTTTGAAAACGGTACTTTTACGCCGTCATACTCAAATTCCAAAGAAGCTTTTAATGACTGATCATAATCAATGCCCATTGTAACAACATTCAAAGGCGGTTTCTGTTCAAGCATAAGCTTATTAATTTCATCAGAAATTTCAATATCCATAATTTTTTGCAAATCGGGCAATTCTTCATAAATAAATTTCCCGCCGTCAGAATCTTTCAAATCGGTAAAAGAAGATTTTATCAAATTTTGAGGAATTGCCCCCACGGCTATATTTGTCGGGAAAATTACATTTTTATAACGTCCCCACTTCAGGTGCCTTGAAAAATATCTTATCTCTTCAAACGGATAAACATCATCTTTATCCGGACGCTTCCATTCAAGCGCAAGCATTATATTTCCCGCCTGAGAATAATTTACCGAAAGCGCAAGCCGCCATTCTTTGTCGGTAAATTTCAAACGCTGCTTCGTTTTTTCATCCAAAACCTCGTCCGCCTTTGCAAGAAGAGGGAACATGTCCGCAAATTTTGCAAGCTGAATATCGTACCATCCGGCTTTTTTATCCTGACGAGAAGTTTTTAACAACTGTTGAAAAATAGCCACTTCAACTTTTTGAGCAATATTAAGCTCAAAATTTTTATCCTGTTTTTGAGCCTCAATTAAAGCTTTTAAAATCTGCTCGATTGAACGGACAACTTTTCCGGTTTCTCTTGACATTACAAGAATGGAAAAGAAATTGGGTTTTCTTTTAGGGTTAAAATGAAATATATAATTGCCTTTTGGTGGCTCTGTCAAAGCGGTGTTTTCATCATCAAAACTTGATTCTATGCCGTATTTTGTTTCAAGAAAATCCTCAAAAGCATGTTCATCTATTGCCTTTAGCCCAACAGCAACAGCGTGTTTACACCATTCTTCTTTTAGAGGACAATTACAACGTGCTTCAACTCCGCCTTTTTTGAAAATCAAGTCGGTTTTGTAAAAATCCTGAAAGTTTCCTTTTACTTTCCCTTTGTAAAAGTTTTTTTCGGGATATCCTTCAAGCACCTGGTCTTTGAGATGGTATTCGTAACCGCGTCTCCAACTTCCGGGGGTTGCTTTGTCCTTAATGTACCTGTAATTAAACTCGTCAGAACTCACCTATTGAGTCTCTCGCTTTCTTTTGCGTATGCTGAAAAAATTCATGCAGGAAAGTAATCTCTATTACCCCCAACAAGCATAAACCATCATTAATGAATAACAAAATTATTATTGCATGTCCACTAAAAAAAAGCAAGGGGGGATTAGTAAATAGTAAATAAGCTCAATTATAATAAGGCGAGATGATTAGATGAGTAGATTATTTTGCTACGCCTCTACACATCTTCGCATCTTATCTTCTATTTACCCCTTCAGCCCTTTTGCAGTTTACCTCCAATTGTTAAGCAAAATAAATACATTGTTTACATTATGCCCTTTTTTCAAAAAAGAATTATAATTACAAAACAGGAGGGGATTTTTTATGCCTGAAATGGCAAGAAACTACCAGTATCAGCAATATAGCCAACATCAAAGACAAACTTACGGACAAAGACCTTATCCGCAGGTTGTTACTCCTGTTCGTCCTGTTGCTCAACCCGTCAGAAAAAAGGTCGTGCGCAAGCGCAAAGTAAACCCTATTGCAAGAATAATTTCTCTTTCGTTGCTTGCACTTATCGGATACTACGTACTACCTTTCGGGTTCCAAAGAATTTCCAAACCCCTGATTTCAATGTCGGGGAAATCTTATAAAGAAATCCAATTTAACAACTATCAAATTTTAAACACCAAGAGAGATAAACTCTCGTACACACATCAAATTTTAAAGCCCACAACAAATTATCTTTCAAACGATTCTTTTATGAATTTGAGAATGCTTTCTCCCGCAAAAATCAAAAAGCCCGATATGACAACCCTTTACATGACAGACAAAATGCAGGTTGTTGACACAAAACTCAAAAGACTTATGGCTGAATATAAATCAATAGAGCCTTCTGTTTTTGTGTGGGAATATGATTCGGGCAAATTCGTGGACATTAATGCGACAAAAACATTTCCCGCGGCAAGCATCATCAAAATCCCTGTCTTAATAAGACTTTTTAAATCCATAGAGGCAAATCAGCTTACAATTTATGACGAAATGGCTATGACAGATTATTTTAAAGCCGAAGGCTCAGGAAATTTGCAATCCTGGGGCATCGGCAAGAAATATACCATAGACCAACTTGCGCGCTATATGATTACAGAATCGGATAACTCTGCTACAAATATGATTATGTCTAAAATCGGCTCTATGCAAGATGTGAATCAGGGCATAAGAAGCTGGGGAATTAACAGCACACATGTTCAAACATGGCTTCCCGATATGGACGGAACAAATTACACAACCGCAAAAGACTTAGCCACAATGCTTTATAATCTTGATAATCCGGGGTTTTTAAATATTAATTCTCGCGAATACATAATCGATTACATGAGCCACGTTGAAAACAACAGACTTATTCAAGCAGGACTTGACCCTAAAGCCCTTTTTGTCCATAAAACAGGCGATATCGGAAGAACTTTAGGTGATGCGGGAATAGTTTTTGCGCCAAACGGCAAAAAATACATCTGCGTAATTCTTGCAAACCGCCCCTACAATTCGCCTTTGGGAAAAGATTTCATCCAAAAAGCCTCAAGCATTATTTATAATTCAATTACTTCAGGTGTTTATTAAAAATACATGATAATTCGTCATCTTTGGCTTGAGCCGTTAAAAATACGTCATCCTGAAACATGGGTTATCGGCTGAACTTCAAGCATACTTATTCAGGATCTCATAAATGAGATGCCGGATTAAGGACATTTATTGCACAGCCGATATTTTAAACTCCGGCATGACATTTTTTATAAAACATTGAGCTTTTCTATCGGGGTGTTGAGATTGAGTTCAACGTATTTGAACATGTTTTGAACAATTCCCACAGGAAAAAAATAAATGTTGTCGCAAGGAGTAATTTTCAACATGGAATTTTCAGCATTTACCGAAATGACGTTAGCCAAAAACTGCTTTTTTGCCACCGTAAACAAAACATAACCGCTTTTTGACTGAATCTCATCAATAGTAAATCTGTTTGCGTTAATCCCTGCAAGCGTTAAATAAAAAAGCTTCTGCGCATCAATCTTAAAAATCTTTCTGCAAAGACCAAAATCAACTGCCTGAGGCTGAACAGCCTGCGCGGCAGTAAGTGTTTGCTGAGCCTGAAGTGTAACAGGCGCGCTTGCGCCGTAGGCGCAAGCGCGCCCCAAGAAACAAAAACATATTAAAAATAAAATTGCCTTACGCATTAATCTTCACCTTTCAATTTTTAGATTGCTTCGCTATCGCTCGCAACGACAAAAAAAAATTTCAACCATTCACACACCCTCAATCCAAGATTTGCCGAAATTAACGTCAACAACAAGCGGAACCAAAAGCGGCTGATTAAGCTCCATTGCCTCGACGGTAAGTTTTTTGACTTCATCAAATTCGTCTTTTACGACATCCAAAATCAATTCGTCGTGCACCTGCATTATCATTTTAGACTTCAAATTGTTTTGTTTCAACTTTGTATCAAGCTCAATCATCGCCATTTTAATCAAATCCGCTGCAGCCCCTTGCAAGGGCTGATTAATCGCCGCCCTTTGGGCAAATTCTCTTATCTGGTTATTGGGGCTTGAAAGCTCGTTAAGCAAATATCTTTTTCTACCGAACATCGTTTCCACAAAGCCATTTCCGTGGGCGAATTTAATTGTATTTTGCATATATTCTCTTACTTTCGGGTAAGTCGCAAAATATTTTTCAATAAACATTTCAGCTGCAAAAGGTGCTATATTCAAAGATTTTGAAAGCCCGTATTTGCTTTGGCCGTAGATAATCCCGAAATTTACCGCTTTTGCTTTATATCTCATATCTTTTGTAACACCTTCAAGCGGAACTTCAAAGACTTTTGAGGCAGTCAAGGTGTGAATGTCCTCGCCCGAGCAAAAAGCTTCTATAAGACTGTCATCGCGCGAGACATGCGCCAAAAGGCGAAGTTCAATTTGCGAATAGTCGGCAGAAAGCAAAAGCCCGTTTTGCCTGTCAGAGGCAACAAAAGCGTTTCTGATTTTATTTCCTTCTTCTGTTCTTATGGGAATATTTTGTAAATTGGGATTAGAAGAAGACAATCTTCCGGTTGTGGTTACGGTTTGGTTGTAACTTGTATGAATTTTACCGTCTTTTCTGCTTATAAGCTGCGGCAGACTGTCTGTGTAAGTGGATTTCAGTTTTGAATATTTTCTGTGCTGAAGAAGATATTCACAAATTTTATGCTCGCCCGCAAGTTCTTCTAACACCTCTGCGCCGGTCGAATAATTTTCTTTTCCCCGTTTCTTTTTCATTGGGATTTGAAGCCTGTTGAAAAGAATATCGCCGACTTGCTTGGGCGAATTTACGTTAAAAGGAACTCCCGCAAGCTCATAAATTTTTTCTTCCAACTCCAAAACCTTTTGGCTGAATTCGGCTGAAAGCTTGTTCAGATAATCAACATCAACAGAAACCCCTTCGTATTCCATATCGGCAAGAATTAGTGCAAGCGGGACTTCAACATCGTAAAGCAGTTTTAGCTCTTTTTCATCCAAGCTATTTTGCCAAAACTCGGTAAGCTTTAATGTCGCGTAAGCATCGTCACAGGCATAATTTGCAGCCTCATCGATTGAAGTACACTCCATACTTATTTGATTTTTTCCCGAACCGATAAGTTCTGTAATTTCTTGCATAACGTGGTTTAAATGCTCCAGCGACTGAGTTTTTAGCCCATGTTTTCTGGAAGGGTCTTTGATATAGCTTGCAAGCATCGTGTCAAAAACAATTCCTTGAACTTTTATACCGTAATTTTTGAAAATATTGTAATCAAATTTGGCATTCTGCATTGTTTTTTTGATTTTTTCATCTTCCAAAACAGGTTTTAAAGAGTCAATAACCTCTTTTGTTTCAAGCTGTTCGCCGATTTGATGAGAAACGGGAATATAATAAGTGAAAATATTTGCGTCATTGCGAGGAGTGCCATCGGCACGACGCGGCAATCCAAAAGATTTTTCTTTACTTTTTTCAAAAGCAAAAGAAATTCCGACAAGTTCTGCTTCTTGGATGTTTACAGATGTTGTTTCTGTGTCAAGCGCAAAAAGGTTTTGTTTTTTAAGATTTTCAATCAACTCCGTCAACTCTTCTTTTTGGGTAATCGTTTTTACATCAAAAGGAATATCATCTTTGTTGATTCTTTGCTTAACTTCTTGTGCAAAAAGCCCTAATTGAAGTGAACAATGAGAAGTGAGGGGCGAAGGGTGGGAAGTTTGTAAAGACACATCTGCTTCTTGTTGTTGGGCTGGAAAGCCCAACCTACTTTGCTCAGAAGCGTCATGCTGAACTTGTTTCAGCATCTCACCTTCTTGTTTTGACCGGATAGATCCTGAAATAAATTCAGGATGACGTATTTTTTGTTTATTTCTTTCATCATTTTTATCAAAACTGCCCAAAATTCCGTCAATGCTTCTTATAAAACTGTAAAATTGCATTTTTTGAAGGAATTTGGTGACTTCGTCAATATCAGGCAAATTAATGTGAGTGTGTTCAAAATCAAAATCAATATCCACGTCTTTTACAATGGTCGCAAGCTCTTTGCTTAAAAGTCCGATTTCTTTTCCTGCGCAAATTTTTTCCCTTACCGCATTTTCTGGAATTTCTGTACAGTGCGCAAAAAGTTCTTCCATATCAGGATAACGTGACAATAATTTTTGAGCGGTTTTCTCGCCGATGCCTCTTATTCCCGGAATATTATCGGAAGTGTCACCTCTTAAACCTTTGTAATCAACTACTTGATTCGGGTAAACCCCTAACTTTTCGTAAACTTTATTCCAATCGTATTCTATTAATTCACCCTTTGATGGGATTAAAACTTTTACATTACCGTCTTTATCAATTAATTGAAAAGAATCTTGGTCGCCTGTCAGGATAAAGGTTTTATGTCCCAATTTTGTTGCTTTGTCGCAAATGGTTCCGATAACATCGTCAGCTTCGTAGCCTTCTTTTGTATAAATTGGAATATTAAAAGCCTTTAAGCCTTCAAAAATAAGCCCCATTTGGCTTCTAAGGGTATCGGGCATGGTTTCTCTATTTGCTTTGTATTGGTCGTATTTTTCAACTCTAAATGTCTTTCTGCCCACATCAAAAGCAACAGTAATCGCATCGGGTTTAATGTTTTGGTCCTTCAACATATCAAAAACAGCCTTGAAAAACCCGAATACAGCCCAAGTAGGCTGATTATCGGTTGTTTTCATGCCTGTTCTTTCAAGCGCAAAATACATCCTAAATGCCAATGCGTGACCGTCTATCAGTATTAAAGTCTTTTTATCCGACATACACACTCCCTTTTTACAATGATTTTATAATGAAGGCGCGGATTTTGCAATTGCAAAATCCGCGCCTTCAAATCCAAATATCCCTTAAACAGCTTTTTGAACTTTGTTTGCTTTCAAGCAAGAAGTGCAAACTTTAATTTTCTTAACCGTACCGTTAACATTAGCCCTGATAGTTTGAAGATTAGGTGCTTGACGGTGAACGTTTTGTTTATGAGAAAACGTAAGTTTTGCCGCTTTAAGAGGTGTTTTTCCGCATATTTCACATTGTCTGGACATTTTTGTAATTCCTTATAATTATAACTAGTGCTTTCTCAGCGTATCTCAAAAAAAAGAGATTTACAAGCATTTTGTTAATTTTGTGTTAAAAAAGCTTAAAATTTCGGGATATACATAACTAATATTTCCCCCGGTGCCAATTCAATTGAGACTTTACCGCTTAAAGCTTTTGGGATGCTACTCATTTTTATAGGTACAACCAGAGAAGTTGATTTTATTCTTGGTAAATATACTACAACATTTTGTGACTTCCTGAAATCAAGGTTGCCTATCACTATAATTCCGGATTTATCAGTATTTCTCGAGTAAGCAAAAACACTATTTGAGGAAGTTTTATGAATTGTAAAATTTCCCTTTGAAAAAACATCAGAAAAAACTTGCTTAAGATTATTTGCGGTTATAAATTCTTGCTTAATGTCAAGACTTCTTCCTCCCGGCATTCTTGAAAAGTTAAAAATATCCATTTTGCCGCGGTGAACAAAATAATCTTCGTCATCGGTAAAAGTCTTTAACGCCTTTCTATTTGCCCAAAAATAAATATAATCATCGCCTGTGTCAAAACCATCTATAAAGTAAGCGTTAAGAGGTAAAGTGGCATTTAGCCAAATTATCATTTTACTGTACTGTTTTCCGTTGATTAAAATAGGACTTAATTCATCGTGTGTTGAAAAGCTGCCGATAGCAGCAATTTTTCCGTCATATTTTTTTGATAACTCTTCATCTGCCTTAAGCGCAAAATATAAATCATGAGCGGTTTTCCAATTTTTAATATTAAAATAATTTCCGTAATAACCGTCAAAACCCGCATCCAAAAGTTTTTTATAAGAAGTAAAGACCGCGCCGTCACAAACAGGTTCATTCCAAAGTTCAGAGGCTTCTGAAAGAAAAAGAAATTCCGGATTTCTGCCTTTTGTTTCGGCTATTAATTTCTTCCAAAAAACAGCGGGCTTAACAGAAGGCACATTCGCCCTGATTCCGTCTATTCCCAAATCTAGTGCCATATCAACAAATTGAGCATATAAATTATAAACATCCTGATTTATATTTTGCTCATCCCCTGCGTCCAAAAGTCTTACGTCTGTCCAATCTGCAGGAATTATCGGATTTTGCGATTTATCTTTTTTAAAAAGCTCGGGGGTTTTTAAGTATAAATCATAAGCCCCGCAACATGGCAGGTCAACCATTACACGGATTTTTCTTTTATGACATTCGTTTATAAATATTTTCGCCTCGTCATCAATTGAAAGTTTTGAATTTGGAGTTTTAAGCTGAGGATTAATTTCGTTAAAACTTGCTACGGAATATAAAGAACCTGCTGTTCCAAGTGCTTTAATTTTACCCGTGGGTGTTATGGGCATAAGCAAAATTGTATTAACACCGGAAGCTTTTAAATCGTCAAGCCTTTTAATTGCATTAGTGAAATTACCGCTTTCCTCACCGAGATTTTCTTCAATAATGCCGTTTCTATCCAAATCTTTAGCGCCAAAAGTCCTTATATTGACGGCATAAATGACTGCTTTTTTAGACAAAAAAAGTGTTTTTAAATCATTATTCCAAGCCTCAAAAGCCCATGACTTTAGAGTGAAAAAAGAGGCAAAAATCAATATTAAAAATGTTTTTAATAAATTTTTCATTTTATGATTTTATCAAAAAAATAAAAAATGTTGCAAATGTTAACCATAGATTTTAGGGGGAATTTACAATTTTATTTTTTTGTATCCCCATCTATTCCTCTATTTACCGTATTTTTAAAAAAAAATGTGTTGAATTGTAAATATTAAGTGTTAAAATGACAAATATAAATATGTTTCATTTTAAAATAAATGTATAGACAATAAATTGAATATCAATTGCAGGAGAATATGATTAACAGTCTTTCGAAAGATTCACATATAACCCACTCGTTGCCGTCGGTAACAAACCGTAAAGGGAGTGGAGTGTGCCTTAAGAAAAGAGAGATTGGTGTACCTGCGAACAATAGTAACATAATTATGAAAAAACCCGCTGCGACAAGTTTCAGCGGGTTTTCAAATATTTATACAAGCAAAAGCTTTAAAAATTTTTTAGAAATAGCCACCGATAATGAACCGGTTTTCAGTGCAGCTTTTGCCGTATTACTTACATGTATTTTAAGACCGGCATCAATAATGAGCTTGCCCGGACAAAAGAATAAAGATGATAAAAAATATGCTGCAGCCCATTCAATGGCCTCAGGCATAATGGGATATATGTTATCCTTAATTCTATTTTCACCTTTAGCTGCAGCAATAGATAAAATAGCTGAAAATCCACAAGAATATCTTAAGGAAGAAGCAAAACATTTTAGCAATAAAAAAGCAGGGAATTTTAAAGGGACGGCCAAATTCAAACTGGCATCAAGGTTAATGAAAATGGGAACAGAGGCCCTAATCGCTGTTCCAAGAGCGATAGTAACAATAGCCCTAATCCCGCCGATTTTAAAATATGTATTTGGCTGGGAAAAGAAATCTTCCGGTGCGAAAGAAAAAGCTGTTAATGCTCAAGATTACGCATCTATAAATTTCAAAAGTAAAAAAAATCAACATAAAAAAGTTTTTCAAAACTTTGCGGGAGTAAAATAGTGAAAGTAAATTTCAACAACAACTACATAAATTCAACAAAATGCTCTGAGTACAAAAATTCAAAAGTAGCCTCAAGCACTAATTTTACAGGAAAAAACAGTTCATTGTTAAAAATTATATTTGACCCTTTTGCAAATTCAAACAACAAAACAGTAAATTGGGTTACTGACAAAATTGCCCGTGCTTATTCCCCCGTTTTGAGAAGCAAAAGCGTTGAGAAATTCGTCACGAAATATGAAAAATCAAACATAGCGGCACATTTATCAGCAATAATAGCAACAACAATAAGTGCCCTTTACATTACCAAAACTTTGGGCAACAAAAAACTTGATACTGAAAAAAGAAGGACATTGGCAATTAATCAGGCTTTGGTTGCGGTGACTTCTTTAGCGGGAAGTTATGGACTTGAAAAACTTGTAGCAAAACCGATTGACGGATATACAAACAAACAAGGACAACATGTTGACGGATTTGTTGACAGATTCAGAAAAGCAAACATTGAATATATTAATAACTTAGAAGATGCCGAACTTGAAAGATTGCGCCTTAAAAATATTAAATTAGAAGAAGTTAATTTTGAAAAAATTAATCTTGAAGAATTATTGAAAAACAAAAATGTTAGTGACTCCCAAATTGAATCTTTGAAAGAAACACCGATTTTAAAAGAAATTCAAAAATTCTTAAGCCCCGCAGAGCTTATTTCCGCCGAAAGGGCAAAAAGAGTAAATAAAATTATAGACAAATGGGTTGACGGCATAAGAGTCGCAAAAACATTAATAATATTTGGATTCATCTTCAGATTTTTCGCCCCTGTAGTCGTAACACCGGTTGCAAATGCAATCGGCAGCAAAATTAACTCAAAAAAACAACCAAAGGCCGCAGAGCAAAAACCTGCTGAAGTAAAAAAATAATTTTAAGGCTAGGGAAAAATCAGGATTTATTCCACGCCCTGTTTTTAAACTTTTAAAATTTTCTTTAATTCGCCAATCATAACATCTTCGTAGTGTTGTGCCCTTTCCTGTGTCTTTGCTTCAAATCGAAGTGTAAAAACAGGCTCTGTATTGCTTTGCCTGATAAGCGCAAATCCGCCGTCAAAGATTATCCTAAGTCCGTCAAGGGTTACAATTTCCTTAATTTTTTCCCCAAACAAATCGGGGTTTTTATTAACAATTTTTTCAAAGTCTTTTAAAGTAGGTCTTTTTAATTCATCAGGACAAGGGAATCTCACTTCCTGTGATGAAAAAACCTCATCAAAGGGCTTCAACAACTGTTCGATTTTAAAATCGGGGTTTTGACGTTTTTTATTTGCAACAATTTCTATAATTCTGCACCCCGCATAAACAGCATCATCAAAGCCATGGTATCTGTCTTTAAAGAAAATATGTCCGCTCATTTCGCCTGCCAGTATTGCTCCTGTTTCTTTCATTTTACCTTTAATAAAACCGTGCCCTGTTTTGCACATAACAGCCTCACCGCCAAGTTCGTTTATTTTGTCGTAAAGAACTTGCGAACATTTGACCTCGGACACGATAACCGGTTTTTTATGAGCATCTTTCATTTTTTCAATCACATCTTGCGCGTAAATCAAAAGGAGTTTGTCGCCTGTCATGCTTTTGCCGTTGGAGTCTATAACCCCTATCCTGTCCGAATCTCCGTCAAAAGCTATTCCAAAGTCGGCGCCTGTTTCCAAAACTTTCTTTTTAATATCCGTTAAAGTTCTTTCGTCGCTTGGATTTGGGTGATGATGAGGAAAATTTCCGTTAGGGCTTGAATAAAGTTCAACCACCTGACAGCCCAAAGCTCTGTATAAATTAGGCGCAACGACTCCGCCTGTAGCGTTTGCACTGTCAACAACAACCTTTATGCCTTCACCTACTCTGCCGAAATTTTTCTTCATAACTTCAACATAATCGGGGATTAAATCGTAGTGTTTTAAACTCCCCACATTAGTCGATAAAACAGCTTTTTCAGATTCTTTTAAAGTGTATTCTTTAACTTCTCTTATCTGAAATTCATTCAATGACTGCTTGTTAAAAGTCATCTTTAAACCGTTATACTGACTGGGGTTGTGGCTTGCAGTTATAATTAACGCCCCTGTTATTTCTTCATCACCCTTGACACAAGGGTCTATTCCGACCACTTCCGAATAGTATCCGATAGGAGTCGGTGCAAGTCCCAAGTCCACAACATTGGCACCTGTAGAAATAACACCGTTAATAAGTGCTTTTGCAAGTGCCGGAGAATGGTTCCTGGCATCTTGTGTTACTGTAATCCACATCTGAGGAGGCGTTTTTCTTGATTTTGCACCTATGTATTGAACAAAACCTTTTCCGATATAGTAAAAAAGTTCTTCCGTTATATCTTTTCCATAAATTCCTCTTATATCATTTTTCCCGAATGCGGTTTCCAATAATTGCGCAGCCATAATATCTCCTATTTACTCTAAACTTATTATCTACCCCTCACCCCAGCCCTCTCCCCCAAGGGGCGAGGGGGAATTTCGGCATTTCTTCTCCCCTTGCGGGAGAAGGTGGCTGAAAGCCGGATGAGGGGTAAATGTTAAATTTACACAACCTCTTTCCTGTTCCCTTTTATAGTATAATACAAATATGAAGAGTTTTTTATCAAAAGTGTCGAATAATGCATCTTTTGCTGGCTGGGTTTTTATTTTTCCGGCACTTTTGGGGACTTTTATTTTTATAATAATCCCTGTAATCTGCTCTTTGGGCTTAAGCTTTATGGATTGGGATTTGCTCACCAAAGCACATTTTGTCGGATTAGAAAATTACAAAGAAATTTTTACCGAGCCGCTGTTTGGCAAAATTCTTTTAAATACTGTGGTTTATGCGCTTTCAACTTCTGTTTTTGCGGTGATAATTCCTTTACTTCTGGCCTGTATTTTAAATTCAAAAATAAGAGGCTCCGAATTTTATAAAACCGCTTATTTTTTGCCTTTTGTCACTCCTATGATTGTAATAGCAGTGATTTGGCAGTGGATTTTTGATCCCAATATCGGGATTTTAAATTATGTTCTAAAACTAAATATTAACTGGCTTTATGATGTAAACTTTGCCATGCCGGCTCTTATAATAGTTTCTGTTTGGAAATTAATCGGATATAATATGGTGATTTTTTTATCGGGATTAAGCGCGATAAACCAGTCACTTTTTGAAGCTGCAAAAATCGACGGCGCAAACTTTTTTGATACCTTCAGATTTGTAACTGTTCCGCTTTTGTCACCCACGATATTTTTTGTGGTAATAATCACATGCATAAGTTCTTTTCAGGTTTTTGATTTGATTTATTTAATGACCCAAGGCGGACCATTAGACAGCACAAATGTTTTGGTTTATGCCGTTTACAAAAACGCTTTTGAATATTTTAAAATAGGCAAAGCAAGTGCTATTGCCTACGTTTTATTTTTCATAATTTTGATTTTAACCGCCGCCCAATGGCAGCTTCGCAAAAAATTTGTTTACAGCGAAAGTGATTAATAAAACTTCTGCACGATAGGAATAGCAACATTTGAACAAAACGCCCTTTGAGTAAGCCTTACGCCCATGCAGGTTTGTTTCCTTTTGTACTGCGCATGATAAATCCGCCTAATCGTATCATCAACCAATGCTTTATCGTGGTTCTTGTAAATTTCACTGACCGGAAGCTCTTTTTCTATATACATTTCAATGATTTCATCAAGAATTTTGTACTTTGGAAGTGTATCTTCATCAATTTGTCCCGGCCTTAACTCAGCCGAAGGTGCTTTAGATATAATATCTTGGGGAATAACCTCGCCTTTTCTGTTAATCCAATTAGAAAGCGCGTAAACTCTGGTTTTGGTTAAATCTCCGATAAGATTGTATCCGCCTACCATATCCCCGTATAAGGTCGCATAACCCATTGCAACTTCTGATTTGTTGCCTGTGGAAAGTACCAAATGATGCTCCCTGTTTGAGAAAAACATCAATATAATCCCGCGAAGCCTTGCCTGCAAATTTTCTTCTGCAACATCGTGTTTTCTTTCTTTTGCCACATCTTCGATAAAATGGTCAAAAAGCTCTGTTATCGGCATTGTTCTTGTCTTAATAGCAAGATTTTTCGCAAGTTTTTCAGAATCCTTGACACTGCCTTCGGAAGAAAACATGCTCGGCATCAAAATACCCGAAACATTTTTATTTCCTAAGGCGCTGACCGCCAAAGCGGCGGTCAGCGCCGAATCTATCCCGCCAGAAAGTCCCAAAAGAACTTTTTTAAACCCAAAAACATCGCAATATTCTCTTAAAGCAAAAGTCAGAACTTCAAAAACTTCCTGCTCAAAACAATAAAACGGCTCTTTGTATTTTGCAGAAAAATTAACTATTTTCAATTCTTCCCCGCAAATCGGTGCCTGCCAAACCTGTTCGCCTTTTTGATTTAGTGCAAAGCTTTGTCCCGCATAAATATTTTCATCTGCCATAGCAACGGCGTTTACATAAACAAATTTGCAATCGTGACCTTTAAGGAATTTTTTTGCAGCGGCGATATTTTTTCTGTTTGACTCTATTGTGAAAGGAGCATTTTTTGCCCAAATAAAAACATCACAAGCAGTATTAAGGATTAAATTTTCCGAAACAACAAGGTTTTTGTCTTTAAAAGTAAATTTTCCGCCTTCAAGAACCTGAATTTTCCCCTCAAAAATAACTAAAAATTTGTTGTAGCATTTGTCGAAACAAAACGCACAAGAACCCAAAATAACAGGGATTTTATATTTTTTTTCAACAATTTTATTAAGAAAATCGTCCTGTTTTTTCAAAAATTCCCTATCCATGCACAAATCTTTAATCCCTGTCGAACAAAGCGTTTGTTGAGGAAAAACTACAATTTCCGCCTTACTTTTAACCGCGGATTCTATATTTTCAACAACTTTTTTAAAATTATTTTCAAAATCTCCTGTTCGTAATTTAACTTGCGCTAAAGCAATTTTCATATTTTATCTCCCTATTCTAATTTAATATAACTGGCATCTTTCCAACGCAGATCAACATATTTAATCTTTTTATCCAAAGTTTTTATCTGAGGCAAAATCGAAGGAAGTTTCTTTATGCGTTCAAAAACATTATCATCCAAAACTCCCAATCGAATATTTGCGGTATCAAGCTTGACATAAACATCATCAGGAAGCCTAAAATCAATATATTCGACTTCTTCTCCTGCGTAAACCTCAACTGCTTTTGCAATTTTTTCAATAAGCCTTATTTTTGAATTATCCCAATTTCTGTAATCATCGCCTCTAAGCCCATAGGATAAAACTAAAATTGTTCTGAAAGACTTATTTAAAGGCATGTAATCTCTGCCGATAAGCTTTCCGCCTCTTGCAAAAAAAGCAATCGGAGGAACATCGGCAGCAGGTGAAATTGTAATTATCGGAACTCTTTCCTGAATTATAATCTGCAGTCTCGCGGGAAACCAAAAGCGCCTTATAAAAACATTCTCAACCGGTTCTAATTGCATAATGTTCCGCTTTATGTCATCCGTTTCAATTAAATAAACCGGTTCGCTGGGAATATCAGTTCTGCGAAGTGCCGCAAGAATTTTATAAGAAGGAACTATTTTATTATTCAAAATCTCCAAAGCAGGGTTTTCAAGCGAATTAAAAACATTTTTAGGCAGATACCACTGAGGCATTCTCAACAAATAATACCCGAAAAACAAAAGAAAAATTATTGTCATAAGCCTTGCAAAGGCACGAAAACGCTTAATCCACATCTGCGTTTGACGAACTTTACGCTCCATTTTGTTTTTTTGCAAACGCCTTTGAACATTAACAGGACTTATTTTTTCTTCCTCTTGAAAATCACTCATTACTTATTCAAACCCGCACTGTTTAAAATTAATAATACCAAATTATCATAATCAATTCCCATGCAAGCAGCTTGCGCAGGAAGATCGCTTGTATCGGTCATTCCGGGACTTGTATTAACCTCAAGAACGTAAGGAATATCACCGACTATATGAAAATCCACTCTTGAAACCCCTGAACAACCTGTAATTTTATGGGCTTTAACTGCAAGCTCTTTAATTTCTCCAGTCATCTGCTCAGAAATTTCAGCCGGCAAAATAAAATCCGTCATACCTTTTGTATATTTTGCTTCATAATCGTACCACTCGTTTTTTGGACGAAGTTCAAGGATTTCAGTTGCGAAAGTTTTATCCCCGTCATCCAAAACGCCTACGGTTGAACAAATTCCGACCAAATATTCTTCAATAAGCACGTCAGGATTATATTTTTGCGCCTCTTTAACTGCATTTATAAGTTCAGCCTCATTTTCAACCTTGCTCATTCCAAAGCTTGACCCCTCTGAAACAGGCTTTATCATAAGCGGGTATTTTAACGTTTTTACCGCCTTTAGAATATCTTGGTCTTTTTGTATAAAAACCGATTTAATAAGCGGGATTTGAGCGGTAGAAAGAATTTTTTTCGTATATTCTTTATTCATACACACTGCGCTTGCCATAACCCCACAGCCCGTGTAAGGGATTTTCAAAATTTCTAAAAGCCCCTGAATACAGCCGTCTTCGCCATATTTTCCGTGAAGTGCGTTATAGGCAATTTCAAACTTTCCTTCTTTTAATTTTTGAGATATATTTTCATCAACATCAACAAGAACAGCGTTTTTAAACCCAAACCTCAAAAGTGCACAGTGACAATTTTTGCCCGAGCGAAGCGAAACTTCGCGCTCAGAAGACATTCCTCCGCATAAAACTGCTATTTTTGCGCCTTTATTTATTTTTGACCGTACAGAATATTGCATATTTGTGCCTCTCTTTTTGATTTTTCGCCAAAAAACTTTACCTCAGGCGACAATTCAATAGTATATTTATCTTTGACCAAATTATACATCTTCAACATCAATTCCAAAACGTCCTCAGATGTTGCGTTTTTGGCATTTACAATAAAATTGGCATGATTTTGCCAAACTTTTGCGCCGCCAAATTCAAGTTTTTTTGCACCTGCCTTATCCAAAAGCCTCCCTGCTGAATCATTTTCAGGATTTTTAAAGATACTTCCGGCATTGGGAGTATTTAAAGCCGGCTGAAAATTTTTCCGAAATTCCATATTTCGCTCAACCAAAGCATCAATTTCTTCTCTTTTTGCTTTTTTAAGTTCAAATTCTGCCGAAAGCAAAATGTAAGGTTTTTTTTGTAAAACAGAAGTTCTGTAAGCACAACACAAATCCTTTTTCTCAAGCACCAAAACTTCTTTCTTTTGCGTGTCAAAAACACAGCAGCTTACCAATAAATCACTTATACATTGAGCATGCGCAGATGCATTCATGTAAATATTTCCACCCAGAGATCCCGGAAACCCTATCATAAACTCAAAACCCGTGAGTCCGCTTTCTTGAGCTTTTTTAGCCAATAAAGGACCCTTCACCCCGCAATCTACGTATATTTTTGTGCCTTTAATTTCAAATTTATCAAGTTTTGAAGTGCTTATAACATAACCTTTTATACCTTTTGAAGACACTAAAACATTAGACCAGCTTCCAAAAATCAAAGGATTATCAAGGGTTTTTAGCAGATGAACAAATTCCTGTTGAGTCTTTGGAAAGTAAAGTTTTTCAGCCGCCCCGCCAATCTTAAACGAGGTAAGATTTTTTAACTCAAAATTGTATTTAACTTCAATATCTGTCATACTTTAGAAATACTTTCTCTTGCTTTGAGAAGTTCTGCCCCCAGGCTTGTAATACTGCCGGCTCCAAGTCCTATTACCACATCATCTGATTTTAACATTCCCAACAGCTGTTGTGCAACTTCGTTAATATTTCCTTGCAAATGAGTGCATTTTATTCCTGTTTTTTGAGAAAATTCCTGCGCAAAATTTTGCGGATTAATCCCCTCTATAGGCTCTTCAGAGGCGGAATAAATATCGGTAATAATAACTTCATCGACACCTTTGAATGCCTCTAGAAATTCATCCCAAAGCCCCTTAAATCTGGTGTATCTGTGTGGCTGAAAAACCGCAATAATCTTTTTATCATGCAAAGACTGTGCCGCGTCAAGCGTCGCTTTAATTTCGGTAGGATGATGCGCATAATCGTCATAAACACTTATCCCGTCAAATTCTGAGGTGAGTTGAAATCGTCTGCCCATACCGGAAAAAGTATAAAAATGTTTTTTCAAAACTTCAAGATCCAACCCTACTTCACGAAAACTCGCCAAAACAGCCAAGGCATTGTAAACATTGTGTCTGCCACGAAGTTGAGTTTTTAAATTAATTAAAAATTCGCTTTTATAAAAAATATCAAAAGAAGTTTCTTTGCCCTTATATTCAATATTTTTAGCTATATAATCAGCATTTTTTAACCCGAAAGTGATAAAATTTTTGTGCGGATTTTGCTCCATTAATTTCAAATCACCGCCACAATCATTGTTTATAATAATTTTGGCACCTTCAGGCAAAGTGTTCAAATACTTTTTAAAAGTATTTAAAATCCCTTCCAAGCCGTCTATATAAAAATCGACATGATCAACTTCCAAATTGTTTATAACGCTTATTTCAGGCTGATATTTAACGATAGTGCCGTCGCTTTCGTCAAGCTCTGCGACAAAAAAATCACCGCTTCCCGCCTGAGAATTGATGCCGTATTCGGGTAAAATCCCGCCTACAACAAAAGACGGCGAAAGCCCCGCTTTTTCAAGCACATAGGCAGAAATTCCGCTTGTTGTGGTTTTTCCGTGAGTTCCTGAATAACCCAAAAAATACTTCTTTTTAGGCTTATCAAGCCCTTTTGAAATTCTGGTTAACATGTCAGAACGATGTAAAATTTCTAAACCAAGTCTTTTTGCTTTAATTAATTCGGGATTGTTTTCTTTTATGGCTGTACTTGCAATAACAATGCAATCTTGAGGTAAATTATTTTCGTCATGACCTATAAAAATTTTTGCCCCCAATTTTCTTAATTCAATAATATTTCTGTTTTCTTTTATATCAGAGCCCAAAACCTCAAAACCGTCTTCCACAAGGTATTTTGCCAATCCGCTCATTCCGATTCCGCCAATTGCAATGAAATAATATTTATTTTTCAACTTAAATTCCTCTTTGATTATATGTATATGAACTTACAGAAAAATTTTTAAATTTCCGTGTCCTCTACCTTAATTTTAGTATAAAAACAATCATTTGTTAATGAATATGTGAAAAAATATAAAACTTAACAATTAATTATAAAAATATTAATTTTTGTAAAATCGGTAAATACTTACTGTGTAGTAGTTTTTAGAGAACAAATTTATATTTTAATTTTTTTTAAATTAAAATATAAATAAAGGGTTGACAAAAAAAAATAATGTGTCATAATAAGAATATAGATTTAAGTGTAGCTGAAACACTAAATAGCAAAGTTTTTAAATATTACATTTAACCCTAAACATATAAACTCCTAAATATAAACACTAAAAAGAGACCATTAGGATGCAGAAAACGACCCACTCTATTAATAGAGTGGTTTTTTTTACCTTCTTTTCTTAATGAGAGCTTGCTCGAATTATAGAAAATGCCGTCACGACTTGCTTAGATAGTTCACTCTTTAGTAAAGATATACAATAGTGACACAAGCGAGCAGAGGCACGAACGAAGTGAGAGTCGAACAACAAAATCGAAAACCACGCTTTTCGATTTTGTTGTGAGCGGTGCCGTTTACTGCGAGCGCAGCCCAAGCAAGCAGAGGCACGAACGAAACTACAGGAATTTTTGGATTGCTTCGCTCAATTAATTCTCTCGCAACGACAGAAATGATAAAAAAGCTGAACAGGCTAATGACTGAAAAATTACAAAAACCTTTATGCGGGAACAACCGATTTTGACTGGAATAACTTAAATAAAGAGGCGGTTTTGCAAATGCAAAACCGCCTCTTTTAATATTTTAAGCCTTAAGCATCGACATATTCTCTCAAACGCTTGCTACGATTAGGGTGCCTGAGCTTTCTAAGTGCTTTTGCTTCAATTTGTCTGATACGCTCACGAGTAACGCCAAAAAGCTGTCCGACTTCTTCCAACGTGCGTTGACGTCCGTCATCCATACCAAATCTTAACCTTAAGACATCGCGCTCCCTCGGAGAAAGTGTACAAAGTACATCTGCTAAATCTTCCCTTAAAAGTTCAGACGCAACAGTCTTTACAGGCGCATCAGCTTCTTTATCTTCAATAAAGTCGCCCAATCTTGAGTCTTCCTCTTTGCCTATAGGGGTCTCAAGCGAAAGCGGCTCTTGAGCTATTTTAATAATTTCTCTTAGCTTTGGAATACTTACGTTCATTTCAATGGCTAACTCGTCTTCGGTAGGCTTTCTTGAAAGCTCTTGAGCGAGTCTTCTCGTAACTTTTTTAAGCTTATTGATGGTTTCAACCATGTGAACAGGAATTCTGATTGTACGGGCCTGGTCTGCGATAGCACGCGTAATTGCCTGCCTAATCCACCATGTTGCATAAGTTGAAAATTTAAAGCCTCTTTCGTGATCAAATTTTTCTGCTGCTCTTATAAGCCCCAAATTACCTTCCTGAATAAGGTCGAGGAAAAGCATTCCGCGTCCTACATATTTTTTAGCGATACTCACAACTAAGCGCAAGTTTGCTTGAACAAGCTTTCTTTTAGCGATAGCACCGGGGGTTCCGCCTTGTATGATTTTTCTTGCCAACTCTATTTCTTCATTGGCAGAAAGAAGTTTGATTCTTCCTATTTCACGCAAATAAAGTCTTACCGGATCATCCACTGCAATCCCTTTAGTGGCCTCAAAATCAGTTAAAGTTTCTTCCGGTTCAACCGATTCCATAACAAAAATATCATCAAACCCAATTTTATTGCCCATTTTGGCAGATGAAACAATATCCTCGATATTATCTGTACCTATTTCTACATGTAAATATGGGGTGTTTTCATCCGGAACCAATTCATCCACTTGGTCTTTTTCTTCATCGGCTGAGAGTAAATCTAAATTTTCATCTTCTTCCATTATACTAATAACTGAGGTATTTGATTGCTTTTTTTTCATTATTATCTCCGAAATGTGTCTTTAATCTTATCTCTTAGTTGAATTTGCAACTTTAGGGCTTCTGTATCGTTATCGTTGGCTGTTTTATACAAATTCATCATTTCTTTTTTTTCAATCTCTCGCTGACATTGCGTTATTTTATTGATATTTTCTTCAATAACTGCGTTAAAGTCTATAGCTGATAGATTATTAAAAGTTTCTGATATACATATTAAATCTGTAATAATTGCCTTTATTTCCTCGTCTTGAACAAAATTAATGTATAGTTGCTCAATTAATGCTTTTACATTATTTACGGTACATATTAATTTGTCAATTGTAGTTTTAACAATTATTAATTTTTCATTTTCAAATTTAATATTACCAATCATTTCACCTATTTGTTGGAATGTAAAATGATTGTCATTTATTAAATAAAGGCTCAATAAATTTTTTTGCGCTTTTTCCATGATATTTGAAGATTTTGTTACAATAGGATTTAAAGCGCCATTTTGCAAGGGTTTTTCGACATCTGCAGCCTTAATTTCTTTTTGCAAGGCATCTTCATCGATATTTAAAGCTGAAGCTACCATCTTGATATACTCTGAAAGAATAATTTTATTCTGAATTTCAGTTAAAATAGGGATAATTTCTTTAACCAATTTCAACTTTTCTGTCGGTGTTTTTGCTTCGTTTTTTTGTTTTAAGACTTGATTAAGCTGAAAATCCAGCAATAGTGGGGCGTGCTCAAGATATTTTGCGTACTCTTTTGCACCGGCTGTTCTTATAAATTCATCAGGATCTTTACCCTCGGGAGGCGTGATTACACGAATTTCGCAGGCATATTTTTCGTTACTTGTGCTAGAATAGGATTCGTCAAACTGTTTTATGTTTCCAAGCCCGGTAAATGCCTCTTTAATAACTTCTGCGCCTCTTTGAGCTGCTTTTATTCCCGCAGAATCGGTATCAAAAGAAAGATATATTTTTCTTGATTTTGAATACCTTGAAATAAGTTTTATGTGCTCTGTTGTAAGCGATGTTCCGCAAGATGCCACGCAATTTTCTATTCCGTTTGCCTGAGCAGAGATTACGTCAAAGTAACCTTCCATTACAATCACGCTGTCAGACTGCTTTACAGCCTCTTTTGCAAAGTAAAGCCCGTATAAAATTTTGCTTTTGTTATAAATCAAAGAATCGGAAGAATTTAAGTATTTGGGATTTTGTCCTTCTTCAATGGCGCGTGCACCAAAAGCTACAATATCGCCCATTTCATCGTGAATCGGAATTATAATTCTGTTTCTAAACCTATCTGTGTAAGTTCCTTTTGAAGATTTAAGAACAAGCCCGGCTTTTTCCAAAATTTCATCAGAAAATTTGTCTTTAAGCGAAACGTAAAGGTGATTAGGCTCTTTTGAGGCAAGCCCCAGTGAATATCTTTTGATAATTTTCTCGTCAATTCCTCTGTTGTTAAGATACGAAAAGGCGACAGCGCCTTCGGATGAGGCAAAAAGCGCATGTTGATAAAATTCTGCGGCTTTGGAGCACGCTTTAATCATCTGGTCTTTGACGTCTTTGTTTTTTACTCCCGAAAAGGTCGAAGGCAATTCAAGCCCGAATTCGCTTGCAAGCTCTTTTATAAGCTCGGAAAAATTTATCCCGCGGGTTTTTATTATATAGCTGAGCGCGTCGCCACCCTCCCCGCAGCCAAAACATTTGTAAATGCCTTTTGCAGGATTAACAGAAAAAGACGGAGTTTTTTCTTTGTGAAAAGGGCACAATCCCCAATAATTTCCACCGGATTTTTTCAGGATAACGTCTTTTGAAACGACATCCAAAATATCAAGCCTATCCTTAATTTGAGATACAACATCCTCAAACGTTACACTACTCATACTCACCTAATCCTTCACTAACATTTTAACATCAATAAATTTTTCTCACACCCTACACTAAATCTATTTTTTGTTAATTTTTGTAAATATATTTTCATTTAAGCATTTTTTATGCCGAATTTTTTTTTATTAATTATATAAACATAAAAAAGAGGATATTTTATGAGTAATTTATCGGTAAATGGTGTTGAAAAAATTTCAACAAAAACCCAAAATCAAACATCTATACAATCCGACAACAATAATTCAAAAGTCAATTCCGTATTCACAAGTGCCTTTAATGGTTGGACTCAAGAATGTGCCGATTCAATTACAAATGTGGATTCGGCAGGTAAGCCTATCTACAGTAAAAATGTTGAGGATTTTGATATGGCCGGTCAAGAATTTGTAAATGACATACAAAACAACAATGGAGCAAATGCTGGTCAAATATATAAAGAAAAAGCACTAGAAACATCAAGAGAAATAATATCAAATTATGATACTGATAATGACGGCGCTATAAGTCCTGAAGAACAAATAAATTTTGATTTGGAAGAATATGAAAATAAATATGGAAATTTACCTGAAGAAATGCGAGATAATTCACAAACAACATCTCTAAGGGCACATATATTCATGGATTTAGATAAAAATGGTAGAGTAGACGAAAGAGAATATAGCGCATTTTTATACACAATGGATGCAAATAATCCCAAAAATATTGCAAACGGAAAAATTTCAAGAGATGAATATGTAAAAACATCGGAATACTTTGAAAAACCTCTAGACGATGAAGCAGGAACTTTCAGAGGAAGGATTAGAGCAGGCTACAAATCATTTTTCGGTTACGACCCTGCCGAAGGGAAATAATATAAAAAAATTATTTATTTAAAATTAAATCCATCCGACTTCATTCTATCAATAACTTCGTAAATGTTTTCGTCACTGCAGACGATTGAAATTCTGAAAAAACCTTCACCGTATTTTCCAAAACCATCACCTGGAACCGCGACAATGCCGGAAGTTATCATAAGGTCATCGGTAAATTCTTTTGAGGTTTTATATCTTGGCGGAATGGGCAGCCAAAGGTAAAAAGTTGCCTTTGGAATGTTAATATTGTCAATATCCCAACCTAATTCTGCCAACCCTTTTACAAAAATATCTTGCTTCTTTTTAAAGCCGGCATTTGCTTTTTTGATATATTCTTCGCCTTCTTTTGAGTTTAAGACCTCAGATGCCGCCTTTTGAAGGGCTTTAAAAATCCCTGTATCAATGGTTGTTTTAAGCTTGCCGAAGATTGAAACAGCCTCGGCATTACCGCAAACCCAGCCCAAACGCCAGCCCGTCATAGCATAAGGCTTTGAAAAACTGAAAAATTCAACCGCAATATCTTTTGCGCCTTCGACTTCTAAAATACTGTGCGGGCGGTCATTTTCGTCAAAATACATATCCGTATAGGCCGCATCTGAAATCAACAAAATATTGTGGTTTTTGCAAAATTCAACCAATTTCTTGAAATAATCAAGCGTAGCGGTTGCCCCAAGAGGGTTATTTGGGTAATTTATCACCAAAGCTTTAATTTTTTTCTCGTCGTAGCCTTCCTTTTTTAGCTGCGCCAAAACTTCTTCCATATCGGGCATGTAATTGTTTTCATAAGTCAGAGGAATTGAATAACCAACGCCACCTGAAACCTTTATCATTTCTTTGTAAGAAGCATAGCCGGGATCCGGAATCAAAATAATATCGCGTTCAAATTCATCTTTTTTAGCGGTAATCAAAGCCCTGATGAAATTTGCAAGCCCCTCTTTTGAACCGATAAGCGAAAAAACTTCGGTTTTAGAATTTAAATCAACCCCAAAGCGCTCTTTCATCCTTTTTGCGACAGCCTCCAAGTAAAAAGCCTCGCCTTTTGGGCTTGAATAAGAATGAATTCCTGCCACATCAAGTGCCTCTTTTAATTTGTCAATGACAAACTGCGGCGGATTGTCCACCGGTGCGCCCAAAGACAAAGAAATAGGGCTTCTGCCCTTTGCAATCAAATCGGGCTTAATCCTTGCAACTTCCTCGGTTATTTTAAACATAATGTATGTTTCTAAATTTTGAATGTAATCATTAAAAAATTCTTTCATTTTGCTCCTCCGTCATTATTTTATTATACATAAAAGATTATGATATAATTATGATGTTAAAATCAATCTGTCATTCTGAACTTAATTCAGCCTCTTACCAATTTACATTGTCGGTTAGATCATAAAATAAGTTCAGGATGACAAAAAAGGTAATAAAATGGCTATTAACACAGAAGAAAATACAATTAAATACAGGCTGGAGCAAAAAGAAATTGATACTCTGAGCGAATTTGCAACAAAAAGCAGATTTTCTGTCGGCAGAAAAAAACAAGAAGACTCATGTCCTCTAAGAACCGATTTTCAGCGCGACAGAGACAGAATTGTCCATTCAAAGGCTTTTAGAAGACTTAAACACAAAACGCAGGTTTTCTTATCGCCTTTTGACGATCATTTCAGAACCCGCCTGACTCATACACTTGAAGTTTCTCAAATCGGAAGAACAATAGCGCGCGCGCTTAATTTAAACGAAGATTTGGTCGAAGCCATTTCTCTTGGACATGACTTGGGGCACACCCCTTTTGGGCACTGCGGAGAGGGAGTTTTGGATGAACTTATGCCCGGCGGTTTTCACCACAACCTGCAAAGCGTTCGAGTGGTTGAAGCATTGGAAGATTTAAACCTTTGTCAGGAAACCATTGACGGTATTTTAACCCACACCTGGGGATTTACGCCAAAAACACCCGAAGCACAAATCGTACAACTTGCCGATAAAATCGCCTATATTAACCACGACATAGAAGATTCTATCCGCGCGGGGATAATCTCTGAAAGCGACCTTCCTCAAGACTGCATTAAATATTTTTCTTCAATTCAGAAAAAAAGACTTAACAAAATGATTGAAGAAATTGTCGAAAATTCAATCGACAAACCCGAAGTTAAAATGAGCCAAGAAGGCTGGGCCTACACAACAAAACTCAGACAATGGATGTTTGAACATGTTTACATTGATTCTCCGGCTAAACTTGAAGAAGGCAAAGCAAAAAAAATAATCAGAGAACTGTTCAATTACTACGTGGAGCTTTTAACTCCTTCTTGCCCAAAAGATAAAACCTTAAGAATTGTTTGCGATTACATTTCAGGCATGACAGACCGCTATGCGATAGAAAAATTCAAAGAAATTTTTATACCTGAACCGATGATTCATAAAACAAACGACGATTACCTTTTCAGACTTGCAAAATTGATTAATTAAAATAAAAAAAGATTGGGGCGGGTTTTCAAAGAAAACCCGCCCCTCTTATCAAAATTAAATTTAGACTCCCAAGAGTTCTTTTTTAACTTCATTTCTTTTAACTTTTTTTGTTGCAGTTCTCGGGAACGGATCTTTAACAACAATGACATTTGTCGGCCGCTTATAAGAAGAAAGCCTTTCGGACAATCTTTTCACTTCCGCTTTTATTTCATTGTTAATCTCTTCATCGCTTAAACCCTTATTCATAAGCGCTTCTGATGGCATAATCGCAACAAAAACATCTTCCGTTCCGTCTTTTTGCCCGCCGAAGCGTTTTCCGCCAAAGACACAAATTTCTGCAAATTTTGGACTTTTTTCCAAAACAGCTTCCACCTCCTCTGGGAATACTTTTTTGCCGCCGCTTAAAACAATCATGCTTTTAATTCTGCCGGTAATAAAAATAAACCCGTCTTTATCAATTCTTGCAATATCACCCGTATGAAGCCAGCCGTCTTGGTCAATAACTTGAGACGTAAGCTCCGGCAAGTTGTAATATCCCTTCATGACGTTATCGCCTTTAACCAAAAGCTCACCGGTTTGAGAATCAATCCTAACTTGGACATTAGGAATAGCAGGTCCGATAGAACCAAGCTTATTTTTCCCATGCCTGTTTGTTGCAACAACAGGACTTGCCTCTGAAAGTCCGTAACCTTCAAATACAGGTATTCCCAGAATATTAAAGAATTTTCCGACTTCAACATCTAAAGGTGCCCCGCCTGAAATACAACCCTTAAATTTACCGCCGAATTTTTTATGAATATTTGAAAACAAGAATTTTCTAAATCCTGTCAACGGCACAACTTTTGCTAAATTATACATGCCTTTAAATATAAGCTGTTTAAGTTTGGGGGCTTGATTTATTTCATTTTCAATGCTTGATTTCAAAAGTTTTAAGAAAGCCGGAACAACAATCATAAATGTTATTTGTTTTTCCTGAATTATGTTAAACAAGTCTTTCGGTTTCAAGCTTTGAGAATAATATATTGAAGTCCCTTTACTCAAAAATGACAGAAAACCTACGGTTAATTCAAATAAATGGTTCATAGGCAAAATAGATAAAAATTTATCGTTTATTCCCAAATCAAAGCATTGCGTAACAGACTCCATTTGAGCCATAACATTTTTAAAAGATATTTCAACCCCTTTAGGAATGCCGGTTGTCCCTGAAGTATAAATAACAAAAGCGGTTTTGCTTATTGCTCTGTGCCGCCATTTCCTGTCTGGAACGTCTTCAATATTATGAAGGCTCAAATACCCCGAACTTGCAGGACTTTCATTAAGAATTACTATCTGTTCTATAGAAGAAATTTCTTCTTTAAGTTTTACCGCCAATTCAAGATAGGCATTTGAAACAAGTAAAACTTTTGGATTGCAGTCGTTTAAAATTGAAGTTAATTCATAGATGGTCAGCTTTATGTCCAATGGAATTGTAATAGCCCCCGACAAAACCGATGCAAAAAGTGCAGCGCCCCATTCGGGCATGGATTCTGACAAAATAACAACCCTATCGCCCTTATTTACCCCGACTCTTATAAGGTGATTGGCAAGCCTTCTGGATAAAAGCCCGAGTCCTCTAAATGTAAGTTCATTCCAACCTATATTTGACTTCATCCCCAAAGCAATCTTATTCTCAAGCGCTTCGGTCCTGTTCTCCAAAAACAAAAGTACATTCGTTTGATCCATATTTCCCCCTAATCATAAATTCCATTAACAACACTATGGTAATTCTATCACCAAAAGCCTCCTTTGCAAATTTTTGGTCAAGTGTTTAAATTCCTACCTGATTTCTTCCGTTTTCTTTAGCATTATAAAGCCCCTGGTCTGCCTTATCTATAAGCTCGCTGGGCTTAGAGCCGTCTTGAGGATAAGTGGCAACTCCTAAACTTATTGTAACATTACTTTCAAAATCATTGCCCAGCTTAAAAGGTTTTGCAGCTACAGCCTGACAGATTTTCTGTGCAGTTATAATAACTTCATCTTTATCGGCATTAGGCAAAATAATCCCCATTTCTTCACCGCCATATCTACAAACCACGTCTGTAGATCGGACATTTTTTTTCAATACCTGAGAAACTTGCTTCAAGACGGCATCTCCTGCTTGGTGCCCAAATTTATCATTAAATTTTTTGAAATAATCAATATCAATTAAAATCAGCGAAAAATGTGAATTGTAACGTTTACAATTTTCAACCTGCATAATCATTTGTTCCTGAAAAAATCTGTGATTATACAATTCTGTAAGTCCGTCTGTTGTCGCAAGCTTATACTGTTGCTCAAAATCTCTTGATTTAAGCAAATATTTTATTATATAAGCAACGGCGAACACAAGAACAATACTTGTTATAGGCATAACAATAGCAATCCAAATATTTGCAAATTTCATAATATAGTAAGAAAATATCAAATACACTGAAGTAATCAAAATGGCTGAACCAAGAGAAATAAAAGTTGAGGCAGTACTTATAGCAATTATTCCTACAATTAGAGCAAGCGCAAGACTTACTACAATATTAATCCGATCATCTGATTTTTTAATAAAATTATTGTCCAGCAAATTATTGACAAAAGTCGCGTGAACCTCAACCCCGGGGTAAAGTTTATCTATCGGAACACTTTTTGTATCATATAAACTAACCGCAGTAGTCCCGACGTAAATAAGCTTGTTATTAAAATCTACCTCCGACATCTTTTCATTATTTTCCATAGCTTTTATGACTTTATAAAAAGGGATATAGCGAAAGGCTTTTCCTGCAGGAGCATACCAGTTAAGAAACACTCCTCCGTCGTTTTCAAGGGGAATAATTCTATCACCTATTTTTAAATTTGAATGCTTATCGATATAAAAAGTATTCATATCAATATTTTCTGTCTTTTTAAGATAATCAAGCGATGCAAGTAAGGCCAAATGAGGATAAAAAGCTCCCTGATAATTTAAAAATGGAGGTAATTTTCTTAAAATTCCATCGTCCGCCCTTGAAGCATTTATTATTCCTATTTTTGCTCTGCCGTTTACAAGTTGAGGTAAAATCATTCTACAATTACTGAATTCTAATTCCTTATAAAAATTTATTTTTGCATCACTTCTTAGACTTATCGAAAGCCTTTTAGGAAGTTTTACAGGCTTTCTTATTTCATAAGACTGGTTATCAAAATTCATACCTACAAAAACATTAGGATTGTTATTTATCGCCTTAGACAAAGCCAAATCCGCCTCATGACGACTTTTCATTGATTTTACAAACATAAAATCAAATGCGATTGTCCTGGGTTTTTGCTTTTCCAAATAATTTATTAAATTTGCATAAACATCCCTTGGAATCGGCCATTCTCCGTATTTTTCAAGAAGATACTCAAAACTCGCATCATCTACTGTTATTATTACAATGTCATCATTTACTTTTTTGTGTCCCGAGTTTGTAAGCAAAATTTGTCGCCAGTCAAAAGTCCTATTTTCTATAAGCGTAAAAAAATCATTAATTTTTGCGATTTTAAAAAAGAGAAAAATCATAAATATAATTACCAAAAATGAAAAAAAGTATACCAAGCTGTTAATTGCCCTTTTACTTATAGAAATCTTTTTCAAAACAATACCTCAACACTAAAAAATTATTTTACATGATTATTATAGTTCAATTTTATATTTTTGGTAAGAAAATTTTCCAAAAGAAAATGTTGTTCCAAAATTTGGTTATTAAGCTTAAGCACATCCGTCGAAAACGAAAGTTCATCAGGGGCTTTGAGATATCTCAAAAGACATTCCTCGTGCAGATTCATACAATTCCTTATTAAAATGACTTCAAATATTGTTTCAAATTTCAACGATTAAAACATCAACCCAA
>CAZXID010000015.1:0-45063 GCA_964640325.1 uncultured Muribaculaceae bacterium
TGTATTTGAACATATTCTCACCCTCTCATGAAAATTTGTTCTAGGCAAGCCCCTAATATATTGTTGTGTTGGAATATTTTGAATAAGAAGAAGTTTTGAGAAAGGATGTTTTTTTATGGGTTTAGCTAAAATTATTGATGTAGATCCCGAAAAGTGTCAGAATTGTCATGCCTGTATTACAGCTTGTCCTTCTAAATTTTGTAATGATGGCAGCGGTGATCATGTAAATATAAATCCTGATTTATGTATCGGTTGCGGGCAGTGTTTAACGGCTTGCACATGGGGCGCAAGGACTATAATTGATGATACTCAGCAATTTTTCAGCGATTTGAGCCGAGGGGTTCCTATAGTAACTGTTATTGCTCCTGCCATTGCAGCATCTTTTCCAAGCACATACTTGAACCTTAACGGATGGTTTAAGCAAATAGGGGTAAGCGCTAATTTTGATGTAAGCTTTGGTGCAGAGCTTACAATTAAAAGTTATTTGGAGCATGTTCAAAAAAATAATCCTAAAACCGTTATTGCACAACCTTGTCCTGCGATTGTTTCGTACATAGAACTTTATAAGCCGGAATTGCTCAAATATTTGGCGCCTGCCGATAGTCCTATGCTTCATACTATAAAAATGATTAAAGAATTTTATCCTGAGTATAAAAACCACAAAGTTGCAGTTATTTCTCCTTGTATCGCCAAAAAAAGAGAATTTGAAGAAACCGGCTATGGTGACTATAACGTTACAATGATAAATCTTAAGGAGTATTTAAAACAAAACGGGATTGCACTTGAGCGCTACAGTAAACTTGATTATGATAATCCGCCTGCAGAGCGTGCCGTATTGTTTTCAACACCCGGCGGGTTAATGGAAACAGCTGACAGATGGGCTCACGGTATTCGTTCAAAAATAAAGAAAATAGAGGGTCCTCATACTATTTATGAATATTTGGAAGAATTAGACCGAGATGCTGCAAACGGTCATGCACCTTTGATTGTGGACTGTCTTAATTGCGAAAAAGGTTGCAATGGTGGTACAGGTACTGATTGTAAAGAATTATCAATGGGCGCGCTTGAAAGCTTGATAGAATCAAGAAGACAGCAAATGCAAAGATTGTATCTGGATGGACAAAGCACCTTAGGAATGTCTGAAGCGGACAAAGATGAAATTATACAAGAGCGCATAAAAGATTCAATCGAAGAACATTGGAAAACAGGGCTTTATGATAGAACTTATGTGGACCGCTCTAAAAATAAATTGGTTACGCAGGTGCCAAACAGTGCTTTAGAGGAAATTTATCATGCTATGCATAAATATTCTCCCGAAGATCACAAAAATTGTTCGGCATGTGGTTACGGAAATTGTAAAGATATGGCAACAGCTATTTATAACGGGTTGAATAACCCTCATAATTGCCATTATTATCAGCATAAAATGCTTGAAACAAATTCCGAAAAGAGAAGAAAAGCTATGTCGGAATTCCAAAGTTTGATACTTAATGAATTTAATGCAGAAAAATTGCTGGCCAAATTTAATCCTATCGTAAAAGCGATTGAGGGAATAGCTTTTCAAACATCTATTCTGTCAATAAACGCTTCGATTGAAGCTGCACATGCAGGAGAAGTTGGGGCGGGATTTGATATTGTCGCCAAAGAAGTTAAATCACTTGCTGAAAAATCTAAGGAAGAAGCAAATAAAATCTATTCTTCTTTATCGGATTTGCAAAGTGTATTAGACGGCGCAACAGAACAATTTGAAGCTCAGCTTAAAGCTTTTCTGTCGGAAGATGGTAAGGCTGAGGAATAAAATTTCTTAGAAATAAAAAGATTATACCAATATGATAAAATTCAAACGTTGCGCTTGGGTGCCTGACAACAACTCTTTATATCAAAAATACCACGACCAAGAGTGGGGTGTTCCCGTGCATGATGACAGAAAACACTTTGAAATGCTCTGTTTAGAGGGTGCACAGGCCGGTTTGAGTTGGGAAACTGTTTTAAAAAAAAGGCAAGGATATAAAAAAGTTTTTTTTGACTTTGATGTAAAAAAATGTTCAAAAATGAGTGATGAACAACTTGAAAAACTTATGCAAAATCCTGAAATTATAAGAAATCGTTTGAAAATATTTTCGGTAAGAAAAAATGCGCTTGTTTTTTTGAAGATTCAAAAGGAGTTCGGCAGTTTTGACGGTTACATTTGGGCCTTTGTATCTCAAAACCCAATAGTTAATAAAATTCGTTCGATTAGCCAACTCCCTGTAAAAACGGTTTTGAGCGATAAAATTTCAAAAGATTTAAAAAAACGGGGAATGTCTTTTGTGGGCTCGACCATAATTTATTCTTATATGCAGGCAGTCGGTATAGTAAATGATCATACAACTGATTGTTTCAGATATAAAGAAGTTTTTAATGTCTAAAAACTTCTTGTAAATAGTCTAAATACCTTTGGTTATCGGTGTTTTTGCTTAATTCTCGGTATATAAAATCTAAGTCTTCTTTTTTTATTTTTTTATTTTGGACTATTTCTTTAAGAATTGGTGCCAGTTTAAATTTTATAGATTCACTTGAATCTTTAGCCAATAATTTAACTGTTTCCAAATAATTTTCAAATTCAAGTTTTTTTAAAATTTTATTTATTATAAATATTTTTGTCGTGTCTTTTGCATCTGTAATTAAAAATTCGCAAGCTTTTTTGTAATCTTGTGAGTCATTAAGTCCTAAAATATGGGTTTTTTGTTCAATTTCTCCAAGACTATTTGCGTTTTCGATATTTTGCAGAATTTGTTTAGCATATTCTAAGCGCATTTCTTTGGGCAATAAAAACAATTTTTGAAAAAGTTTTATTTTGCTTTCGTCATCTGATGTTCTAATTGACGAATTAAATAAAGGAATAAGCTCGTCTTGGGGAAGGCTATCAAATTTATTCACGACTTGAAAAATAAGTTCTTTTTCTCTTGAAGCTTGTGTAAGATATTGCCTCTGCAATTTTTCGGGTAATTTACCTATATTTTCAAGCAATTCGATTTTTTGAGGGGTTTCGGAAATTTTCCAGAGTTTTGAATAGCATTGAGTAAAATCTTCATCTTGAATGAATTTTATATTTTTTGCTAAATATTTACGAATGTGTTGATTTTTACTAAAGCGTTTCAAGAGTTCTTCAAATCCTTTTGTTCTGTCAGACGGTTGTAAATATTCAAGTGCTTCAACAAGAGCAACTTTTACGTTGGTATCGTTTTTATAAGCCGGATTGCTAAGAAATTCAATCCATTTATCAAAAGCTGTATCTTTTGGAGTAAGAAAAATCTTTTTTATTACATATCTTGCATCCTTGCTGTTTGTAAGTTCGGGACAAACTACTCTCAGACAGCCATGGTCAACAACATGACCGTTAATAACATTTAGGGAATATAAATTATTCAAAAGATTTTGTTTTGGTAAATCATCATAGCTTTCCAGTCCCACAAGTTTTGAAGGTATTATTCTTTTGGGAGTTTCAAGAGAATCATCTATAAATTTATTTACGGCGAATCCTGATTCTAAATCTCCAAAAAATGTTCTTACCATTTGGGTATTATTTCCGGCTGCTTTGGGCCAGTAGAGTCCTCCTCGGTTTAATTCGGCAAATATTCCGTTGGCTTGGGCATGATTTCCGTTTTCGTTATACATTTTTATAACGTATTGCTCGCCTGTTTTTTGATTTTCCAAGCCGTCAAGTCGGTAAACTCTTCCGTAAGTTCCGCTCCCTTCAAATTTTAGCTTTATACTTTTATCTACAGATAAAATTTTTGCATTTTTAAGCGTTGTTTCCAAATTAGTCAAAGCAACTTGGGGATTTGTATCAACAAGATGAGCAAAGTTTCTAAAACCTTCAAAAACTTCTTTAATGGTCTGGGGTCGTTGCTGTTTGGGTATTTTTTCAATCCATTCTTGAGGCAAATTTCCTACAAAGTTATTTTTACAAACTTTTTCAGCAAGCTTTTTAACATCAGCAGGTGAAAAAACAGTTTTTTGAAGATAGGTCGTAAGCCCCGTAAAACTTGTTTTTTGGTTATAATTAGAATTTATTGCCAGCATTAGAAAATCCTTTTACACACAATACTATAAAGGGATATAAAATTAAAAATTGCCTGATTAACAGAGGTTATTTAAAAAAGTTAACATTGAGGATGTGGCAAATTTGTTGTTCCTTGTAAATTTTTTTTGCATTCTCAAATGTAATTTATAACATTTTCTTTTCTTTCCGGAGCTTTGGGGTCGGGATATTTTTTGTAGCCTAAAGTTATGGCATAAAAAGGCTCATAATTTTGCGGAATTTTGAGTTTTTCAGCCCAAAAAGATCCATTTTTACCTTTGAAAAGAAAAGTAATCAGTCCAATCCAACAGGTGCCTATATTCAGAGATTCTGCAGCCAAAAGCATATTTTGAGTTGCGGCAGAACAGTCAATTATATTTGTGGGGGAATTTTTTTCTCCCGATATGACAATTATCATCGGGGCGTTGTAAAAAATATTGTAATCAGGATTTTGCGCCATTTTACGAAACATTTCGTTTTCGTGGGCGATAAATTCCTTTTTGGATTCATCGCTGAGGGTTTTAATCAGCTCTTTATCTTGAATGATTGTAAAAAGCCATGGCTGCATGTTACAACCGCTTGGGGCATAAATTCCGGATTTGAGAATTAAATTTAAATCATCTTTTTTTACAGGCTCATCAGAATATATTCTGACACTTCTTCTGTTTAAAATATTTTCTATAACATTGTTCATAAGTCGCCTCCAACATTTTCGGATATGACTTATTTAAACATAAAATCGGCTTACTTTAAACAGTAATTATATGTGTTTTTTTAAAATATCTGTAAGCTGGCTTTTTGAGTGTAATCCGGTAAGCTTTTCAACAACATTTCCGTTTTTAAAAACTAAAAGCGCAGGAATACTTGCGATGCCGTATTGGGCAGATTTGTTTTTTCCGTTGTCAACATTTAATTTCCCTATTATAGCTTTTCCCGAGAAATCTTTTGCAACTTCATCCATAATCGGAAGCTGCATCCTGCAAGGCCCACACCAGGTGGCATAAAAATCAACCAAAACCGGCTGGGCACTTTTTTTAACTTCCAGGTCAAAATTTACATCATTTAATTCAATCACGTTTGTCATAATACATCTCCTTTATATGCTAATATTCATATATTAATATTAACATATATTTAAAAAATGTCAATCCTTTTTATTATTTTATTTGCTTAAAACATTCTTTTATCATACTAAGAACGTATGATTTTTTATAAAAAAAATTATGCTAGAATTGGTCTTGAAAAACCGATTATTTTGTATATAAGGAGAATTTTATGAAAAGTTTAATAGTGGATGATGATTTTTTCAGCAGAAGGATACTTCAAACAATTTTTTCAGGCTATGGTGAATGTCATGTTGCCGTGGACGGGAAAGAAGCTCTTTTTGCTTTTGAACAGGCAACAGCAGAAGAAGCGCCTTATGATGTAATTTGTCTTGATATAATGATGCCCGAGATGGACGGACAGGAAGTTTTGAAAAAAATCCGCGAATTTGAAGAAAGAAAAGGAATCTTCGGAAGTGATAGCGTAAAAATAATTATGACCACAGCTCTTGATGATAGTGAAAATATAAAAAAGGCCTTCAGAGAACAGTGTGAATCTTATTTGATTAAACCTATCAGTAAATCAAAACTTATAAGTATTTTAAAAGATTTTAAGCTTATCGATTAATTTTAAATACTTAAAGTCGAGGGATTAAAAAATTGTTCTTGGAAAAATTTAAAAAAATAAAATATATAAATGTTGCCTTGCCTGTTTTTCTTTGCCTATTAATTTTAGGGCTTTTTTTGTTTGTTAAAGACAGTTTAAAAATAGTTTCAGAAACAAACAAAAATAATTTTGAATATACGGTAAAAATCAGGGCTTCAATAAGTAAAATCGATAAAATAATTGAAAATTCAGAAGTAAGTTTAAATATTATTTCAGATATTATTCAAAGGTCTTATGATATAAATAAACTTTATGATAGAAATTATAATTACGAGTATATAAAACAAAACGATGTTTTGACCCGTTCTGCGCTAAAAAATTCTCCTGGCATCAACGGGATTTGGTTTCAATTGAACGCTGATGTTCCTTTTTCTACTGATATTTATAATTGGCATGGGATTAGAGAAGGCAAAATAGTTAATTTAAGAAAATTTTTTGAAAAAGAAAACAATGACAGAAAAATTAATCCTGAAGAAGATTCCTATTATTTTGAAGCCATAAATGCAAAAAAGATTATTTGGAGCGATTTATATACTGACCCTGACATAAAAACTCAAATGATAACCATAGCAAAGCCCATATATAAAAAAAACAAGCTTATAGGTGTTATCGGGATAGATATTTCTGTATTTGATTTTGAGCAGGCATTAAAAAACATGCAGACCTCATTTGAAGATTCAGAAGCATTTTTGTTAGATAACAGTGATAAAATAATACTTTCTTCAGGTGCAAAAAAAAATCTTAAACAATTTGCTTTCTTGAAATTAAATAAATATCAATCTGTTAATAAAGAATCTATGATAGAGTACTTGGATGAAGGCGTTGACAAAACTGCAATTATAATTCCTTTATCAAATAAATACAAAGTTATTATAACATTTCCTCATATGGCTGTTTTTAAGGGCTTTGACCGCCTTTTCAAGACGGTTTATTTTATATTTGGAGTATTGATTATTTTAGCCGGCATGGCTTTTTATAACAGGCAAAAAATTATAAAAGCTAACAAACAGCTGGAAAATGAAGCATTTAAGCTAAAAACGATTGTTGATGCCGCACCTACTGCTATCGTTATTAAAAACAAAGAAGGTGTTTATATTGATTGTAATAATAAGCTCCTTGAAATTATGGATGTAGAAAGACAAGATTTTATAGGCAAAACGGATTACGAAATTTTTTCTAAAGAAACAGCCGATATTCTTACGCAACAGGATGAGATTGTCAAAAGAACAAAGCAATTAAGAGTTAGTGAAAATTGGCACACAACTAAATCAGGGAAAAAAGTTTTACTTGCAAAGTTCAGAGTTCCGCTGCTGGATATTAATAATCAGGTTATAGGAATATTGATTAATGCAATTGATATAACTCAAAAACATAATGAGCAAAAACAGCTTGAAATTGCTAAAGAAGCAGCTGAAAACGCGACAAGGATGAAAAGTAATTTTCTGGCAAATATGAGCCATGAAATAAGAACGCCGCTTAACGGAGTGTTGGGATTTTTGCAATTACTTGAAGATACGGAGCTCACAGAAGAACAAAAAGAATTTATTGAAGATGCTCAAAAATCTTCTGATATTTTGCTTAATATCATTAATGAAATATTAGATTTTTCAAAAATTGAAGCCGGAAAATTAAAAATTGATAATGTCAGTTTTGACATTCGTTCGCTGGTTGAAGATATTACGGTGATAAATATACCTGCTGCTTGCCAGAAAAGAATTGATATAAATTCTTTAATTTGTTCTGATGTCCCGCAAAGAGTTTTTGGAGACCCGGGCAGAGTAAAACAAATTCTTAATAACCTCGTGGGCAATGCCATAAAATTTACCGAAAAAGGCGAAGTGGCTATATATGTTAATATGGAATCCGAGACAGATGAAGAAGTTTTGATTGATTTTAAAATTAAAGACACCGGAATCGGAATTGAAAAAGAAAAGCTGGAAATGATTTTTGAAACATTTACTCAGGCAGATGACTCCACTACCAGAAAATATGGAGGCACGGGGCTTGGGTTGGCTATTTCACAAAAACTAGCTAGCCTTATGGGTGGAGGTATAGATGTTGAAAGCGTCCTTGGTGAAGGCGCCACTTTCAGCGTAAATATCAGATTTAAAAAAGATAAAACATCACAGGGCGCTGAAAAGAATTTAATAAAATCAATAGAAAATGAAACCGTTTTAATAGTTGAAAATAAATGCATGGATTTGAAAATAATTAAATATTATCTGAATGAATCTAATTGTATTGTAAAAGAAGCCCATAGTTATAATGAATTATTAAATTTAATAAATGAAGAAAATCAAAAAATATCAGCGGCAATAATTGATTATGAAATGGAAACTTCAGGCGAAATGCCCTTAAGCAATATAATAAAATCAAATGAAAGTTTAAAGGATATTCCTTTAATTTTATATACATCAATTGCTCAAAGAGGAGATGCGCTCAGCGCAAAAGAACAAGGATTTGCAGGATATATTTCAAGGCCGATAAAAAAACAAGAGCTTATTGAAAGTCTTGCCCTTGCAATTAACAAAAAGGGTGGGCAAATCGAAAATGAATTTATAACTAAACATATTGTTAAGGAAAATAAATTTAATTCAAAGACAAAAATACTTATGGTTGAAGATACCGAACTTAATTGTAAATTTATCTTGCAGTTGTTGAATAAGGCAGGGTTAAGCTGTGATATTGCAAATGACGGTAAAAGCGCAATTGAAGCGTTTAAAACAAATAAATACGATTTGATTTTGATGGATTGTCAGATGCCGATAATGGACGGATATGAAGCTACCAGACAAATAAGAAAACTTGAAGGGGAGAACTCTCATATTCCGATTGTCGCTTTAACCGCTAATGCAATGAAAACAGATTGTGAAAAATGTTTAAACGCAGGGATGGATGATTATATAACCAAGCCCGTAAAAACTCAAGAATTATTATCTTTAATAAGCAAATATGTCAAAGTTGAAGAAACTTTTTCAGAAAATTTTGTGCAAAATGTTTTTATAAAAAATAACATTGATAAAATGATCTCAGAAACAGGCTTTAGCCAAGAAGAAGCCAATCAAATGTATAAAGAGTTTTTGGAATTTTTGTCACAAACCATTCAGGAATTGGAAAAGACAGTAGAAGAAGGTGATTTTGAACAACTTGGGAAAATCGCTCATAAACTAAAAGGAGCAAGTGCAAATTTAAGATTTGAAAAAATATCTCAAATTAGCGCACAAATAGAAAATCAACAGACTAATCAAAACAGGGAAGTTTGTATTGATTTGATAATTCAAATTAAAAATGAATTAGCGATTTTAAAGTCTTAAGACGTTAAATGATTTATGAAAGGGTTAAGCAAAAAAGACATCTGTAATCAGATGTCTTTTTTGTTAAATGGCGGGGACGACGGGGCTCGAACCCGCGACCTCATGCGTGACAGGCATGCGCTCTAACCAACTGAGCTACGCCCCCATTTTGTCTGGTTTAAAGATGTTGGGTTAGAAAACCCAACTTACTTATCGCTTTTTTAATTATATTTGCTGAAGTTTTTTTTGCAAGCCGAAGGCAAAATAAAGCGGGCGCAGCAAGCTTGCTGCGCCCGCTTTATTTTAAAAAATTAATCAAATTTCATTGATTGTATTTCTATTCCTTCAATTTCTTTCAGTTCTTTTTTAAGGTTTTGAGCTTCATCGTCGTGGATTACTTCAAGCAAAATCAGCCCGTTTGGCGCGCATACATTTGCCGCTACTTCGTGAAGCCCCAGTCTTGTTTTTATTGAACAACCGAAGTGTGTTAAAACTTTTTGAAATTCTATTGCAGTTTGAGTTCTGTTGTCCAGTCTTACGCCTATAATTGTAGTCATATCATGCCCTCCTTTTTCTAATAGATACTATCATAAAAAAAATAATACTCATACTATACATACGAGTATTATTTTTTTAAACCTGGTTTTAAGCTTATTGTGTAAGTTTAAAACTGTTGGACGGAAAATCACTACCCCGCGATTTCTTCTTCACCGTCAGTGGCTTGAAGCTGTTTTTTCTTTAAGTTATGCACTACTGCATCAACAAGAAACTCATAAGATTTCATATTTTCAACTTCCGGCGAAAATTCCTTTATGAGTGACTCTCTGACCATTGCTTCCAGCCTTTGTTCGTCAGAATTTATCTCTTTTCCTTCATCCGAACATATCATGTCGATATATTTGGAATTGATTTTGTAATCTTGCATTTGGTTGAACATCAGCCATTTTAATTTTGGGCTGATTTCTTTTAATTTTTGAACGATTTTTAAATTTTTGAATCGATTGAGCATTTTTGCCTCTTTATCAGTTAGTTTTGTTAGTGTTTTTTCGGGGGGCATGTTGTCATGTTCACTAATTTAAAGTCCCCTCAAAAAAAATATTTACCTTTTTGGATATAAAGTTTACAAAACTTAAATTATTTTTTAAAAAACCCCTGTGTAGAGCATGTTAACACATTAGGTCACATTTGTAAAGAAGAAAAATCGGCTATTAAATCATACATCTTTTTGATTTTTGTAAGCAGAGCAAATCTGTTTTGCTTAACTTTTTCATCTTTGTCCATGACCAAAACATCTTCAAAAAATTTCTCAATGGCAGGGTTAATTTCGATTAATTTATCAAATAAGTAATTATATTCTTTATCATTGATTTTTCCTTGGTCTGTTTTTTTTATTTTTTCAAATAATTTTTTTTCTGCATCAAATCCAAAAAGCTCAATTTCAGGCTCTTTTTCAATAATATTTGCCCCCAAAATTCTTGAAATCCTGTTTGCGCTTTCAAAAATTGACGAAAATTCTTTTGTATTTATTTTCTCTTCAATGAATTCAGTTCTTTTGACAAAATCCATTAAATCATTGAGCGGATTTTTATTTTTAGAACATGCCTCTAAAATATCTTTTCGGTATTTATCAGAGAGTAAAATAATCAGTCTTTGGACAAAAAATTCTTCTATTTTATCTGCAACTTCAGCTTTTTGCGGCAGTAAATCGAGTGATTTTTTAATTAATTCAGATAAATTCAAATCCAGTTTTTTATCAATTATTGTTTTTATAACCCCCAGTGCCGCACGCCTTACACCAAGCGGGTCAGATGAGCCTGTGGGGATTTTGCCGCCGACAAAAACCGCACAAATTGTATCCAGTTTATCTGCGATACCGACAACTTGTCCTTCAATACCATCTGCCAGAGCACATTCTGCGCTCAAAGGATAGTAATGTTCTTCTATTCCTCTAAAAATTTTTTCGTCTTCGCCTGAAATCTTTGCATAATCGGCGCCGATAAATCCTTGAAGTTCGGTAAATTCAAATACAAGGCTTGTAGCTAAATCAGCTTTGCAAAGAAGAGCAGTACGTTCTATTTTTTCTTGGTGCAGTGAACTGCACCCTACTTTGTCACAAATAACTTTTGAAAGCTCAACAATTCTTTGTGTTTTGTCATTCATTGTGCCCATGCCTTTTTGGAAAGTTATTCCTTTAAGGTCTTGGACATAATCAATCAATGGTTTTTTGGTGTCTTCTTTAAAGAAAAATATTGCATCTTCGAGTCTTGCTGTAACAACTCTTTCGTTTCCGGCTTTGATGTTGGAAAAATCATCGCCCAAATAATTTGTTATGGTGATAAATTTGTTTGTTAATTGGCCGTCTTTATAAATAGGGAAATACCTTTGGTGACACTGCATAACCGTTACTGTAACCATTTCGGGTATATCCAAATATTTTTGATTGAACTCACATTCACAAGCGACAGGCCATTCACACAAATAAGTAACTTCTTCGATTAATTTCGGATTTATTCTGTAACAATTTTTTTTGACGATATTTTCAATTTTATTTCTTCGCTCATCCTGATTAACAATAACCTTCGCTTCTCTCAGTTTTTCAACGTATTCATTGGGGTTGTTTATTTCAATGGTTTTTTGAGCGGCAAATCTGTGTCCACGGGTGAATTTTGATGATTTAACCCCCACAATTTCAACCGGCACTTCTTTGTCGTCTAAAATTGAAACAATCCAGCGAACAGGTCTGGAAAACTTCTCCTCGTTTGACCCCCAGCGCATAAAATAAGGTCCTTGGAGTTTTAAAACAAGCTGTGCTACATTTTCTTGCAACAATTCTGAAGTTAACTTGCCCTTAATAAAAACTTTTGCATGCAGGTAATCATCTTGGATGTAGGCACCTTTTTCATCTAAGCCGTTTTTGTTTAAAAAGCCTTTACCTGCTTGAGTTAAATTGCCGCTTTCATCGTAGGCGACTTTTTTAATCGGACCTTTAATTATTTTTTCTTCATCGGGTTGTTTTTGGCTTAAGCCGTCAATAATAACGGCAAGTCTTCTGGGGGTTGCAAGAATTTCTACATTTTTAAATTTTATATTATTATCATTAAAAAACTTTTTAAAACCTTCTTTAAGCTGCTCTGTTGCCTGAGGGATAAATTTGTAGGGAAGTTCTTCTGTTCCTATTTCCAATAAATATTTTGACATTTTTAAATCCTTGAACTCAATTCTGTTGTAAGAAAATGGTAACTTAAAAAAAATATTTGTTCAAGAAAGGTTTTTTACATTGTTGACAAAATAAAACAAAGTTCTCATAATATTAAAATGCGGTTAAAAAATATGACACTTAAAAGTTTTGCAGCCTTTACTTTGGTCGAGGTTTTGATAGTTATCGGAATTATTGGTATGATAGCCGATTTAGCATTGCCCAATTTGATAAAAGATTTTGAAAAACAACAAACAATATCGAGATTAAAAAAGGTTTATTCAACTCTTAATCAGGCGGTTGATAGAGCAAAAGCAGATTATGGCACCGATGTTACGGCTTGGGATTTTTTGCAGACAGCTGGCTTGGGCGGCGTTTCATTGGGATATACGGCTTTAAATTATCCCTAACACAAGTTTGTTGATACTTACCTGAGACCATATTTGAATGTTGAAGAGGACTGCAGTTATACCTCTGCAAGGGTGCTTAATCCGAGTTGGCGGGCAAAATGCGGCGGCGGGAACGGACAATATAAAAATTATTCCATGAAATATCTTTGTGCCGCTAGAATTAATTCTTGTCCCTCTTCCAACACAGAAGAAGTAAATCCATTTAGCGGGTCTTATTCAAGGCTTTTATTGAAAGACGGCACTTTGCTTCAAATGTATTTTGCCGATGAATTGCTCTATAATTACTTTAATACGACAACTCCCGGAGTTTGTCCGTCTCCCGCGCCGGCATGTTCTTTACAGGCGGCAGTGCCTGACAGTTACAATGATCTTGGAGAATTAATTCCCGGACATGCTGAAAGATGTAGATGTTTTATTGATTCATATGCTATTCGTGCCAATATTTATGTTGATTTAAATGGACTAAAACCGCCCAATATCTTTGGTAAAGACATTTTTGTGTTATCTTTATCCCCCAGTAAAGGGACAATTGTTGCTTATCCGGGGACGGGCAAAACCAGGACTACATTAACCACAAATACACCTGCAGACCTTGCGCCTTGCAAATCCACCCGTTATGGTTTGTATTGTGGGGCGCTTATTATTCATGACGGGTGGAAAATTGCACCTGATTATCCATGGCCGTAAAAGGATTGAACTGCTATCTTTGTAGCAGGTCTTGACAAAGCCTGTTGTTATTGTATAATAATAAGACAATAAAGGAAAAATTTATGACAGTAAAAAACTCAACACGACGTATAAGACGTATCGGAAAGGACTTGTTTTAGCCCTGAGTTTTTTGCTTGGAAATATATTTAAGACAAGACCTTTTAGATGAAAAAGGTCTTTTTTGTTACAAATTATGAAATTTTTACAAAAAAAAGGCATGAATAAATATTGACAGACATTAAAAAAGGAAAGGAAAACCTATGATAAAAAATATTCGACGAAATACAATCATAAAAGCGAATGCTCCAATTATGAAATTAATGAACTTAATTTGGGGCTTGTGATTTAGATTGTAAGCCGGCACAGGCTTTTGTGCCAAAGAAGGAAAAATGACTATCGGATCAACCATATATTCAATATTAGGAAATAATGCTTCAATTATCCCATTGGGGATAAAAGACGTAAGCAACGCCCTTGGACAGACTGCAGGTTCATATCTTGCAGGTGATAAAATAGAAGGCAAAGACAGATTTATAGACGAATTCGGAACTCAGGCGATTTGGATAGGCGGAATCCCGCTTTATAAAAAGGTAATAGATTCAACGCTTTATAAATTATTCGGATTCAATCCTAAAATAAGCGTAGAAATTTTAAATAATCCCGATATTTTAAAAAAGGCGGCTCAAAAAGCTCCCGAGCACCTTAAGGCGGGGTTTGAAAAATTGCTTAAAAGCGAAAAAAATCAAAAAATATTTAAAAATCTTCATAAAACAAGATTTTTGGCTTCGACTGTTTTAACTCTTGCTTCATACAACGCATTAACTTATTTCAGGCACAAAAGCACAGAAAAAGCTGTTTTGACTGAAATAAAAAGGGAAGAAGAGCTCAAAAAAGTAAATCGGAATTTTTTGGAAAACAAAAATAAAAAATCTTTGGATAAATTCCCTGTTGCATTTAAAGGCGGAATTCAAGATGTAATGTTCAATCCGGTTAAAAATATGATGATAATTGATGGCGGAATTTCTTCTCAAAGGCTTGCAAGCTCAAGAAACCTTCAGGATTTTATCGGGTACACGATAAAAGAAGGCGCGTTTTGGTTCTTTATGTATTTTGCGGGTGAAAAAATTCAAAAATTCTTTGAAAATAGGGCTGCAGCTAAGCATAAACCGATTGATTTGGATATAAGAGCGCTTCAAAACGAAAACCTTAAGGCATTGTTTGGAAACGGCACAATAGAGTCGAAACTTAAAGAGTTTTCGCTTAATGGTTCTGATGATGAGATTTATGAATCTTTATTCAATAACAATAATATAGTGGTTGAAACCGCTAAAAAATCAGACATAATAAAAACAATTAAAGAAGGTGAAGAATTTAAAATCAATACAGGCCATTACATTGACATTGAAAAAATAAAAGGAGTTCATAAAAATATTCAGGCACTTCTTGACGGATTTAATGAATTTAAAGCAAAAGGCTTGGGTGGTGTTGATGAATATTTTAAAGAAGTGGTTAAACTCAAAAGACTTTCAATTTTAAAAAATATCGGAACATGTATCGGTTTCTTGGGAATTATAGTCCCCGGAACCATGCTTGCTGTGAGACTTTTGAGAAAAGATAAAGAATTTCAGGTGAAAAAAGAGATTAAAGAACAGGTTTTGAATAAAAAGGGCTAGTTATTAAATTAAAATCTACTATTGATTTTTAAAGTTAAAATTTTACCCCCGACCGTATTGGAGTGAGCAATTATTACTTAACGAAACAACTGCAGAGCGAGTGTGTTTGAGTGCCGAAGGCACGAGTTCGCGAGCTCGGGTTGAGTTTAGTAAGAATTAGCGAACGAAGATCTAGGTCGTGGCTTTTGCGCCGCTTTTGCCACCAAAAGCGGCTAAGAAAAAAATATATCTAAATAATCTCTTTAATTTATTATTTACTATTCAAATATTCACAAATTGCACTTAATCCCAATTTATAAACATTTTTCTTAAATCCTGTGATTTGTCCTATACAAACAGGTGCAATAAGGGAATTATGTCTGAATTCTTCTCTTGCGTGGATATTTGTCATATGAACTTCTATACATGGTAAATTCACAGCAGAAATGGCATCTCTTATGGCGACACTTGTATGTGAATAACCGCCGGGGTTAATCACAATCCCGTCAAAGCCGAAATTTGCTTTTTGGATTTTGTCTATAATTTCGCCTTCAACGTTGCTTTGGAATGTTTCTATATCAATGCTCAGTTCAAAAGAGTAAGCGTAAAGCTCTTTTTCAATGTCTGCAAGGGTTTCAAACCCGTATTTTTCGGGCTCGCGTGTTCCCAGCATATTCAAATTAGGTCCGTTAATAATTAATATTTTCATCTATACCTCGTTTTTTAGTTTACAATATTTACTCCAAAATAGCAATTTTTTGTGTATAATTAATTTATGAAAAGTGGGGAAAAAAGATTACATTTAGACGGCAAAAAAAGGGTTACTTTGGGGAAATTAATCTCCAAAGACACAACTTTTTTTGAGGTGGAAAAAAAAGCAGACGGGACTTTAATCCTAAGACCTCAATCCTCGTTAAGCGATAAAGAAGCTTGGATTTATAAAGACAAAAAAGTGCTTAAAAATCTTAAAAAGAGTTTGCTGTCTTTAAAAAAGGCGCTTGTGACAAAAATTGATAATGATTTTTGGGACGGGGACAAAGAGTTAAAAGATTTAAAATACACAAATGAATTTTTGAAAAACTTAGAGCCGATTATTTCAAAAAATAATTCAAAAGTTTTTGAAAATATAAAATTTTCACTTAAAAAAATAAGTTCTCAAAATGCAGAAAAAATCGTTTTAAAAAATCTTAAAACATACGACAATAAAGAGATTTTACTCACTTGTGTCGAAGAAAAACAAAGCGGTTATAAAATTTTTTGGACAATAAAAAATTCCCACATTATTATCATTAACTTAATAAAAAAGACATAATGAATATTTTATGATAAAATTTCAGTAAAATATTTTAAAAACACGAGGTGAGTATGAATCAAAGACGTTGGTATGAAAAAGACCCGATTTTAAAAGAAGCGTTGGAGCTTTTAAAGCTTTCTTGCGATGAAACAAAAACATCTGCCGCGAATTTTATTTTGCAGCTTCAAGAACAGGTTGCATCAGAGGTTATCGAGCACGTCTATGATATAATGACCAAGTACGAAGGCGGCGGAAAACGCTGGTATGATACAGATCCTGTGATAATGAAGGCGATAGAACTTCTCAGAGTTGCCCCTAAAAAAACCCAAAGAAAAGCTGCCTTAAAACTTTTGCTGGCACTTGAGGACCAAAGTTTTGACAATCTCGATTTAAAATTAGAAGAATAATTACGGCACAAAAATGAATACAAACCTTAAAGATGTGCAGAATTTAAAAGACACAAGAGGCGTTGACATCCAAAAAGTAGGGATAAAACACCTTGAATTGCCTTTGATTATTCAAAGAAAAAACGAATCAAATCAGGTTGTAAGCGCAAAAGCAGGGGTGAACGTGTCTTTGCCAAGACACTATAAAGGCACTCACATGTCGCGCTTTATTGAGGTTTTGAGCGAATGGAAAAACAAAAACCTTTTAGGTGTTGATATTAAAGGCTGCCTTCATACGATAGCAAAAAAATTGAATGCCCAAAGCGCGGAACTCGAATTTAATTTCAAATATTTTATTGATAAAAAATCCCCCGTGAGCAAAATTTTATCCCCCATGAGCTATGACTGTTCGTTTGAAGGAAAACTTACAAATTTCGGCAAAAAAGACGAAGATTATAAATTTACTTTAGGCGTAAAAGTACCTGTAACAACACTTTGCCCTTGTTCAAAAGAAATTTCTTCCCAAGGAGCACATAACCAACGGGCAGTTATTTCGGTTAAAATTTCTTACGATGAAAAAAGCCACATCTGGATTGAAGATTTGATTGAAATGATTGAAAAGTGCGGTTCTTGTCCGATTTATCCTCTTTTGAAAAGAGCAGACGAAAAATACGTAACAGAAAAAGCCTACCATAACCCCAAATTTGTCGAAGATGTGCTTAGAGAAGCCGTCTTGAAATTGAGAGAAAATAAAATTATAAATTCGTTTGAAGTCGAATGTGAAGCATTTGAAAGCATTCACAACCATTCTGCCTGGGCGTATCAAAAGGAAGATTAATAGAAGATCCTGATACTATTGACAACAAAAGCTAAAGAATGAACAATCCATATATGTCAATCAAGTTAAGGATGACGTGGTTCTAAAACTCATTCTTCGTTAAGAACCACGTCACTTATCCGTTTTATCCAAGAATAAATTAAGCGCGTCTTTAAAATCTTTTGGCGTTTCAAGCTCTGAGCCGCTTACGGTTTTTGCAGGCATGGTTCCTTTATTTAAAACAAACTTTTGATAGATTTTAAGCCCTAAAAATATTGCAAGTGCAGAGACTATAACGCCTGTCATTGCAAGCAGAAATTTAAGGATACCGTATTTAAACCCGTCTTTTTCCATATGAGTCAGCTCATAAGCATTTTTCTGGGGTATTGTAGCAGGCATGGCGTTTGATTGTGCCGGAATACTTTGTGCAACAGGCGCACTTTGCTCCGCAGGCACGCTTTGTGCTGTGGGCACAACAGGCTCTGTTGCGCAGGCAAAAAGTGCCGTTGAAAACATTAAAAATAAAAATGAAAATAATAAATTAAGCCATAATTTGTTGTTCATGTTTCACCTCTTGTTTTTGAATTTTTTTAGGAACACGTTTTTTTACGCTTTTTACCGGTTTTTCTTCAACCGGTTTTTTTGTTTTTTGTTTTGCAGGCTTGGGTGAGATTACTTCTTGTATCACTTCTTTAATAACTTCTTGAAAATGTGTTTCATGTTCAGAGGCAGGCTCTTGAGTTGAAGTTGTTTCAGGCTGTCTGTAATCTTTTTTCTTGTTTTTATTAAATCTGTGGTTTCTGTTTTTGTTAAACCTTTTTTCTTCTTTTTGCGGCGTTTCTTCTTTTATTTGCGGTTCAATAATGTTTTCTTGAGGCAAAATTTCTTCTTGGGGTTGATTTTGCTCATTGTTTTGACCGCGGTTAAATTGTTTTTTGAAACTGCTTTGAGGTTTTCTATGTTTAGGCTGAATCTGAGGCTGATTTTGTGCAGTCTCACTTTCTATAATCGGAGCACAAAAGTGCAGTTCTTCCATTATATAGCCATTACCCTGACAGTGCGGGCATTTTTTTGCAAAAAGTTCAGCCAAGCTTTGTCCCTGCCTGTGTCTTGTAAGCTCAACAAGGCCTAAGTCCGAAAGCTGACCGATTTGAGGTTTTGACTTATCGGGTTCAAGCATAAGTTCAAGTTCTTCCAAAATTGCCAGTTTATCAATGCGCGAAGTCATATCAATAAAGTCAATAATTATCATTCCGCCTATATTTCTTAATTTTAACTGTCTTGCAATTTCTTTTATCGCCTCTTTATTTGTTTTTAAGATAGTTTCATCTTGAGTGGCAGAGCTGATGAATTTGCCGCTGTTTACGTCAATAACTGTAAGAGCTTCTGTTGTTTGAACATAAAGATAGCCTCCGGAAGGAAGATTAACTTTGGGTTGAAGCGACGCTTTAATTTCTTTATGAATTTCCATAGCAATTAAAAGCGGGTCTTTGCCCCTGTAGAGTGTAACTTTAATATTTTTATTCATGTGCCAGTTTTGCAGAAGATGCTTAACCCGATTCAGGGCAAATGACGTGTCAACGACAATTTCTGAAATGTCTTCAGTGCAGGCTTCTCTGATAACTCTGTATAAAAGATCTTGATCCCTGTAGAGTAAATTTGGCGGAGTCAGAGTGTCGGCTGAAGTTACTATGTTATTCCATTTTTCAAGCAGAATTTCCAAATCTTCCTGAATATCTGCTTCTGATTGTCCTTCTGCTTCTGTTCTTATAATAATTCCGACTCCAACCGGTTTTAAAAGGCTCACAAGTGCTTTAAGTCTCGCTTTTTCTTTGGATGATTCTATTTTTTTACTTACGTTAACTCCTGTTTCATTGGGGATTAGCACCAAAAACCTTCCCGGGAGGCTCACTTCTGTAGTGACTCTGGGGCCCTTGTGGCCTGTGGGTTCCTTTACAACCTGAACAACAATTTTTTGTTTAGGAGAAAGTTTTTCTCTGAGCGCACCTTTTCCTATAACGTCTTCTGCGTGTAGAAACCCCATTTTATCCACGCCGACATCAACAAACGCTGCATCAATACTTGGTAAAATGTTGTCTACTTTTGCAAGGTAAATATCACCCAGCAAAACATCGCCCCTGTGTACAAAAAATTCCATTATTTTTTTGCCTTTCATGACAGCGGCAATATTATCGCGCTCGGCGATAATGATTTTTTTCCCTTTGTTTTCCATAAAATCCTTTTTCTTTCTTGCAAATGTTTAGCATTTGCAACTGTGTCTAAACTTTTTTATATTTCGCTCATATCTGTATCAAAAAATTTGACACGTTTGATATTAAACAAAATATCGGGTGCGATGATTTTCATTAAATCATCCGCCCTGAGCGCAGGAATATCAATTCCTTGCCCGGTTTTTAAAACTATGAATAAACTATCAGCATTAAATCGCCAAGATTTAATAGCATTTTTTATGTTTATTGTTTTAGTTAAACCTTTTTTGTTTTTCTTCGTCAGTAAAATTTCATCAGAAGATAAAACTCTGTTTATATTATATCTTAAACTTTCTAAATTTTGAAGAGTTAAGTTCAAGGGACTAATTTTGTATTGTGCCCATTGAACAGTATTGTCGATTGCTTGGGCTGATTTATCAATCTTAACAATTGATTTTATTTTGCAATCATCGGGAAGAACTTTCTCCAACTTTAGTTTGACTTGAGCTTCCGAAATTTCGTCTAAAAGCTCTATATCGACAAGTTCACATTCACTTTCTATAAATAAAGGAAGCGCAACGCCCAAGGAGACTTTCATGGTAGGATTAAATCCTTGCGAATATGCAATTTTTAATCCTGAGCGAGAAAGTGCTTTGTGAAAAGTGTTTTGCCAGTCAAGGTGGGAAAAATAGCGCAAGATACCTGATTTTGTAAGTTTTATACGGTATTTTACGGAGTGAATAGTAAATGGTAAATAGTGAATAGGGTTCTTTTTACTATTTACTATTTCCCCTTTACTCTTATAAGACACGTCCATAACTTTTTTCGTCTTAAAATTTTCACATACCCCACATTTTACGCAGTTTTTTTGGCATGAAGGATTTGTTTTGCTTTTTAATGCGTCTTTATATTCGTTTATCAGCCAGTCTTTTTCTATTCCTATATTAATAAAATCCCAAGGTAACTCTTGATTTAGTTCATATTCTTTTTGAGATAATTCGTCCAAAGAAATTCCCACTTTTTTTGCACAATCCAGCCAAATGTTTTTGTCAAAATACTCACTCCATGCATCAAGGTAGCACCCCGTTTTAAAAAGTTGCTCGATATAAGAACAAAGTTTTTTATCTCCTCTTGTCAAAACCGCTTCAATTTGGGAGGTGAATTTGTCATGATAGTTTATTTTTAAACCTTTTATGTGCTTTGTTTTATCTTTTAAATAATGAATTCTTGAAGTTAATTCTTCTAAATTTGCCTGAGGCGCCCACTGAAAAGGCGTAAAAGGTTTAGGTACAAAAATCGAAAGGGTGCAGGTTATATCGAGAGAATGTTTCAATTCTTTCTCTTTTTTCAAAAGTTTTGCCCTGTATTTTATTTTTTCAAGCAAAGCCGCCATTTCATCTAAATCCTGATAGGTTTCGGTTGGAAGCCCCACGATAAAATAAAATTTAATTTTTGACCAGCCGTTTTCATACAAAGTAAGTGCGGAATCTAAAATTTGCTCTTCTGTAATATTTTTTCTGATAACGTCTCTGAGCCTTTGGCTTCCGGCTTCGGGAGCTAGTGTCATGGTGGATTTTCGAACACTTTGCACGAGGTTTGCAAGTTCCAGATTAAATCCGTCAATCCTTTGGCTCGGGAGAGAAACGGATATTTTTTTTTCGTTAAAATCGATACAAAGTTCTTTTATAACCTCTTTTATGTTTGAATAATCGTTTGAAGACAAAGAAAGAAGGGAATATTCATCGTAACCGGTGTTTTTGATTAACTCTTTTGCGATTTTGATTATATCTTGAGCGCTTCGTTCTCTTACAGGTAAATTAACGTGTCCCGGCTGGCAAAATCTGCACATCCTGCCGCAGCCTCGTCTTATTTCGACAATTGCTCTGTCGTGAATGCACGACGAAAAAGGTATGGGATAAGCCTTAAGCGCATTGTCATAATTTATCTGTACAATGCGTTTTTTAATTTTCTCTTGTTTGTGCAAAGACGGAACAAAAACTCCTTCAAGCTGTGCAAGGTTAGCGATTTTTTCGGCGCGGCAAAGCCCTTGGGCTTTGCCGCGCTTAATCACTTCGCATACTTCTAAAATCAAATCTTCTCCGTCGCCGATTAGAAATGCGTCAATAAAATCAGCCAGAGGTAAGGGATTATAAGCACAAGGTCCGCCTGCCAAAATTATCGGCTCATCTTCGTTTCTTTGTTTTGATTTTATGTTTATTCTCCCCATCTCAAGCATTGCAAGAACTGTGGGATAAGAAAGTTCGTATTGGAGAGAAAAACCTATCAGGTCGAAGTTTTTTATAGATATTTTTGACTCAAGAGAGTAAAGCTCTTTTTTTGTTTTTTCTAAAGCCTGCTTAAAATCGGCTTCGGGGGCATAAACTCTGTCCGCCATAAAGTCGGGATTATCGTTTACAAGCTCGTATAATATTCGCTGTCCCAGATTGCTTATTCCGATTTCGTATTTGTCGGGAAATGCAAATAAAAGTCGGACTTTTGCATCGTCAAAGTTTTTGTTGTAAGACAGAAATTCACCACCAACGTATTGGTACGGCTTGTTGCAGTTGTATAATAATTCATGGTATTTTTCTAAAAATGTATTCATGGTTTTAATGGTTTATAAGATTATAAGTTTATAAGTTGAGCTTTAAACACATAAACTTATAATCTTATGCTCTTATCAACTGTTTAGGCTAAATCTTCAGGGAAGTATTTGTCAATTTCAATTATTGTACCATTTAAAGTATTGTTTTCAAACGCTTTTATAAATTCAAAAAGTTGTTCATTGGAAACATCGTAATTGTACAGCAAAATTTCGTTATCAATATTTCTCATAACTCTTACTATATAATGGCATTTTTGAGCATATTTGTTTAAGTGTTCGGCATTAAATTTTTTACCGTTGTTGTCCCTGTCAAGCCTTACGTAATCAAAGCCTGCAAAAAATTTTACCCTTTCTTCGTTTTTTAATGGGATATCTTTTTTGTGTTTTGAAAAAATGCTTATAACTTTTTTGTTAATTTCATCTGTCATACCATAAATTTAGCAATATTTGATAAAAAAGTCCAAATGTAAAGAAAAAAGTGAAAAGTGAGATGTGAGAAGTTAGAAGATATTTGATAATTAAAGTAATTTATTCAATAAAAACCAGTTAAAAATCTTTACAATTAGCCTGACAATTAAAAAAGATATATAATTTTAAATATACGATTTGATATATAAGGCGGAGTTATGCTACCTATAATCACCGAAGAACATTCATCATTGGCGTTTGCTGAGATTTTTCAAGACGTTCACAGCTGGCGCAAAAAAATGATTCATTACCTGAAAGAAGAAAATCCCGAAATTAACACTGCCATAATTGAAGCCGCAAATAACACTGATTTAGACCCCAAAGCGGTAGCACTCGGTGCTTATATGACTTATGTTTTGCTTGAAATGGCAATAAAAGAAGATGAAATTATCTTGGGTGGAGAGGAAGAATAGCTTTATTTTTGGCTTTTGTACCCGAAATTTTTAAGCATTTTTTCTTTTTTTCGCCAGTCTTTTTCAACTTTTACGTTTAATTCGAGATAAACTTTTTTTTCGACAATTTGCTCCAGCTCTAACCGTGCTTGAGTTCCGATTATTTTTAAGAGAGAGCCGCCCTTTCCTATTAAAATTCCTTTTTGGCTTGGGGTTTCGCAATAAATGTTTGCGAAAATCCTGTCGATTTGGGGTTTTTCTTCGTAATTTTCAATTTTTACCGCAACACTGTGCGGGATTTCTTCTTTTGTGTTAATCAAAATTTTTTCTCTGATAATTTCGCTTGCAACATCTCTCATCGTTTCTTCTGTTATTATATCTTCATCATAAAGCTTTTGGCCTTCGGGGAGCAGATTTAAAATTGTATCAATCAATTGTTCTTTACCTTTGCCGGTAATGGCGGACAGCTGAATGGCTGAATGGCTAAATGGCTGAGCGGTTAAATTTTTGTATGTTTCTAAGTTTTTATTAATTTTTTCGAGAGTGGTTTTATCGATTTTGTTTAAGACTAAAATAACGGGTGTTTTGTTTTGGCTTAAAATGTTTTCTACAATCCATTTGTCGCCTTTTCCTGAGGGTTCTGACCCATCAACTAAAAACAGAATCAAATCGGCATCGGGAATTGCAATTTTTGCTTCATCCAGCAAAAATTCACCTAATTTATTAAGGGGTTTGTGCACACCCGGAGTGTCGATAAAAACAATTTGACCTTTTTCGGTTGTCAAAATTCCTTTAATTCTTTTTCTTGTAGTTTGTGCCTTGTCTGTTGTAATAACAATTTTCTGCCCTAAAATTTGGTTTAAAAGGGTTGATTTGCCGACATTGGGCCTGCCTATTATCGCAACAAATCCTGATTTAAAGGTATTTTTTTTCATAAAATTTATTATATAACAAATAGTCTTTGTATGTCTATTTCTTTCTCTTTGTTTGCTATGCAAAGAGAAAGAAATAGACAAAAAGAAAGAGAAATACGCAAACAAAATGCCAAGTCTTCAGGGGCAAGCCTCCGAACCCCCAATTAATTCCTTATTTCGAAATTGTTGGAATAAGTTACGGTTAGGGTTTCACTCTGAAACCCCATAGTGCTTAATGAATAAACTCATTAAGCAACTCGTTCTTTAGCAAGAGCTTGCTCGAGCAGGCGGCGCAGCCAAAAGAGTGATTTTTCTTTTTGGTTACTTTTTCTTTTTTCGTCGATATAAAAAAGAAAAAGTGACAAAATAAAAAACATTCATTTCTTGTCGACACAAGAAAGTAGGTTTATAAAAAATAATTATAATAATCATTCGTTTATGAGATCCTGAATCAAGTTCAGGATGACGTAATTTTTGGATTGCTTCGGTGGACAATAATTGTAAAAGCCGATAACCTACGTCTCGCAAAGACGTGAGCGGGCTGTGAAAAATCAAAATACATTTCCCCCCTCGCAATGACGTGAAAAATATTTGTTATATAATAAATCCTATGAAGAAAAACATTTTATTTGTATTCGGAACACGTCCGGAGGTTATCAAATTAGCCCCCGTGATTCTGGAATTAAAAAAACATCCCCAAGAATACAATGTGATTTTATGCAATACCGAACAACAAAAGGAACTTTCAAATCAAACCTTGTCTTATTTTGGGCTAAAAGCCGATTTTAACCTCGATTGCATGAGAAAAGACCAAACGCTGGCAGGTGTGCAGTCAAGGATTTTGACAGCACTGGATAAAATTTTTGATGAGAAAAAAATTGATGCAACAGTTGTTCAAGGCGATACCATAACCGTTTTGACGGGCTCTCTGGTAAGTTTTTATCATAAAGTTCCCATATTCCATGTTGAAGCAGGGCTTCGCTCTTATGATATGTTTGAACCCTTCCCCGAAGAAGCTATGCGCCAGATGACAAGCAGGGTTGCTGATTTGAATTTTGCCCCGACTGTTGAAAATAAAAATGCTCTATTAAAAGAAGGGGTAAATAAAGAAAAAATACATGTGGTTGGAAATACTGTAATAGATGCCCTTTTCTGCTTGTCAAAAGAAACAATGAAAAAAGCACAAAACTATTTTGATTTTGAATTTGATAAAGAAAAACTGGTTTTGATAACAGTCCACAGAAGAGAAAATCACGGCGAGCGCATCGACAGAATTTTAAAAGCGATTTGTGATTTAGCGAAAAAATATTGTGACCATACTTTTGTCCTGCCTGTTCATCCAAATCCCAATGTTAAAAATAAAGTACACAAAGCTTTGGACAAATTTAAAAATGTTCATTTGACAGCACCTCTTGATTATCCGAATTTGGTTTATTTGATGAAAAATTCAAAATTAATATTGACAGATTCTGGAGGAATTCAGGAGGAAGCACCGTCTTTTGGCTGTCCAACTTTAGTGATGCGCTATGAAACTGAAAGAAAAGAAGGAATTGATGCGGGCGTTTCAATTTTGGTTGGAGCCGATTATAAAAAAATTATAGATGAAAGCGAAAAAATCCTTGCAAAAGAAAAATCAAAAACCCGTTTAACCGCTCAGAATCCTTACGGAGACGGTAAATCAGCCAAAAGAATAGTCGAAATAATCAAAAATTACAAATAAGAAGTAATGCCTTTTTCGTCGGAGAATTTTTTTATTCTTTTTTCAAATTCTTCTGTGTAACCGAGTTTTTTCTTGTCTTTTTCTGAGAGAAATTGATGTATTTTAAGAAATTCCCATGCTGTTTCTTTACTCATTTCATATATATCAATTTTTTTGTCGTCAAATTTGGGATTTAAAAGCGCGTTAAGATAAAGTGCTTTGTTAACTTTTCCTTTCCCACTGTTGCAGCCTATAAAGAAATTTCCTTTATTTATAAATTCAAAAAACTCACAGGTATTTTTTGCTATTTCTTCTTGGTCTTTTAAATTATTATAGTCATATTGATTAGAATTCGGAATATCAAAGCCAAAATATTTTAAACCTGCTTGCCTGCATTCAGAACTACAGTCATAAGAAAGAGAAATGATTGTTTTTACCTTCATTTTTTTTAATTCGTTAAAATAATTAATTGCATAATAAAGTGAGCCGGCATAAGAATTATTGTTTCCTGCAGCCCTGAAATTTGCTATCTTTTTGATTAAAAAATCTATTTGGTTTTGTTTTTCAGTATCTTTTTTAAAACTGTCTCCAAAAGAAATTTTTTGACTGCTAAATGCCATTTTAGAAATATAATCATTTTTAAAATTTCTTGAGAGTAATTGATTTGTTGTACTTAAAAAAACTTTCATTAAAAATTCTCCTTATGTTAAGGATATAAAACCTGTAAAAAATTTTTTTGCTACTTAAAAGATATAATTTTAAAAATTTATGCAAAATCAACGGGTTCAAAGACTTCAATCTGTTCTTCCTTGCCTTTAACAGAGATTTTTCCGATTTCAAAAGCGATAATTTTTTCTTTAATCGCATCATAAGTGCTTTTTGAAATTAAAATATCTTTTTTATAAGCAGAGCAGGAAGTTTCAAGGCGCGACGCGGTATTAACCGCATCTCCCATCGCCGTATAGCTCATGATTTTATCTGTTCCTGCAAGTCCTAAGACTGCTTCACCTGTGTTTATACCGATTTTTACGTCAAATACTATTTTGCCTTGTTGTGAGTTTGTAATTTTTAACTCGTTAATTCGTTTTTTGATTTCCAACGCGGTTTTTACGGCTAAAAACTCCTCATCGGCAGAATCTGTTAAATCGCCCCAGTATGCCATAATACAATCGCCGATAAATTTATCTACTGTTCCGTTATTTTCAAAAATTATATTTACAATTTCTTTAAAAAGTTCGTTTAAGTTGTTTACCAACTGTTCGGGAGGATATTTTTCGCAAAGGCTTGAAAAGTTTTTTACATCGCAAAATAAAATTGTTATACGTTTTTTTGTATTTTTAAGCACAAGCTTGTCAGGGTCTTTTAAAACGCTTGCAAGAACTTTTGGTGCGACAAATTTGCCAAAAACATTCATAATAGATGCTTTTCTTGTCATTTCGCCCCATAATCTGAATGCAAAAACCGCAATCGCCGTCATGGCGAGGTAATAAAGAGGCTCAACCATAGGGAGCCAAACTCTTGAGGCAGGATTTACAAACATCCAAAAAGAAAATGAAAGATAAAAAATTATCGAAACAAATCCGTTTAAAAATCCTATAACAGCACTTTGAGGAACAAGTCCCAAAAGCGCAACCACAAGGCAAATAACCACCGTCATTAAAATTTCAAAAGGTTTAGAAAGCTCATGGACAAATTTTCTTGACTGTTTGTTGTTGGGGTCGGTATCGTTTATAAAGTTGTCAAGTGCTACCGCATTTGCTTCAGGGCCCGTAAATGATTTATCTACAATTGAGTTGATATCTACTTTTGAACCTGTTGCGGTTTTTCCTATTATTACCATTTTGTTTTTAAAAAATTCAGGCTTAAGGTCTTTTTGACCGCCTTTACTTAGCAAAATTCTTGAAATGGGAACATAAATATAACTTCTGCCCAGCTTGTGCCAGCTTATGTTTACTATGCCTTCTTCATCAATAGGGATTATTCTGCCTTTGTAGTGAATTTGTCCGTTTTTGATTTCGACTTTGCCGTCTTCGCCCATATATTTCATAAAACCAGCAAACGCCAAAGAGGGCATATAATAAGTTTTCCCTTCTTTTGCCAACTTAAATATCGGCTGGTTTTTTCTCACGACAGAATCATCGTCCAGCACGTTATTTATGACGCCTATGGTATTGTGCTTTGTATAAATATCATCAACGGGCGCATTTGTCGTGTAAGTTATAATCTCATCGAGCTTTTTGTTATCAATGTTGATATTAATCGGTTGTGAAGTGGGTGTAAAATCATTTTTGGCAAGTTCAATTTTTCTGGTGAAGTTGTTTTCTTTTATTAAAGGGTCATCCAAGTAAGTCCCTAAAATTATATTCGGATAAGCTTTTAAGGTTTGGGCAAATGAGGCATCATACCAAGGCTTGTCTTCGGGTTTTTCAAAAACCATATCAAACATTACCATTTTGGGGTTTCCGCGTTCAATAAAATTTACAACGTTTTTCCAGACATCATGCTCCCATTCCTGCTGACCCGATTTTTTTGAAGAGCTTTTTAAAAGTTCTCTTTCAGAATGATTGTCAATTGCAACAATAACAATGTCGCTGTCTGCGGTGTTTGCATCTTTGCTCCAAAAACTGTTGTCGGTGTTAAATCTTGAGCGAAAATCGTAAGAAAGCAGCTCCAGATGTTTGAAAAAGTAAGTTTCGGACAGTATTCGTCCGACAATAACAGTCAATATTATTATGCTTAAGACAACAAAAAGATTCTTCTTCATAAAAATATTATAGCAAAAAATCAAAGAAGTGATTAAGCGACTAAAAAGCAATATGTTGTTGGGCTGGAAAGCCCAACCTACTTCTAAGAAAATAAGGGTAGAACCTTCATTTATTAACCTTTCAGCCTTTTACCCGTTCAGCCTTTCAGCTTTATTTCACCATTTGATCGACGGTCATAATCAAAATCCCCTGACCGCCCAGCTCCTTAAGATGTCCGATGCTGTCATAGACTTTATCGGCATCAACAACAACATGAATTACAACATTTTTATCGTCATTCATCAACGGCATAACCGTAGGAGAAGAAAGCCCCGGCAAAAACTTTTTTATCTTTTCAAGGTTTGACTTTGGAACATGTGCCATCAAGTATTTTTTCTCGCGTGCGTCTAAAACAGATTTGAGCGCAGTCAAAAGCGTGTTTGTATTTTTCTTTTGAACATCAGATAGTCCTTTTCTTGAAATAACAACCGCGCTCGAGGTTAAAATTTTATCAATAATTTTGAGTTTGTTTGACCTTAGGGTTTCGCCAGAGGATGTTATATCCACAACAACATTTGAAAGCCCCAGTCGCGGAGTGATTTCTGTTGCGCCTGAAACCTCAATTATTTTTGCCTTCTTACCTAATTTTTTAAAATATTCTTTTGTAATATTGGGAAAAGATGTTGCCACTTTTATCTCAATAGGCAGGTCGGAAGCGGATTTGTATTTATCTTCTTCTTTTACCGCAACTACCATTTCGCATTGCCCAAAGTCTAAATCCATAATCTTATTTACGCTTGCGCCTTCTTCTTTAACAATGTCAAAGCCGGTAAAACCGATGTCTGCGACGCCGTCCTCGACAAAACGCGGAATATCCTGCGTGCGCACAAAAATCAGCGAATATTTGCCGTCTTTGGTTGTAACCTGAAGCGTTCTTTCGCTTTTTGAAGGAAAACAAAGCCCCGCATCGTTTAAAAGTTTATAAATTTTTTCTGATAATCTTCCTTTGTTGGGAATTGCTATTCTAAGTTGCTCCATCTTTTTTATCCTCGCGCTTTTTCCTTTTCAAGTTCATGATACAATAAAAAAATGAAAAGAAAACCGATAGTTGCAATAGTAGGACGTCCGAATGTGGGAAAATCCACTTTCGTCAATCGCCTTGTAGGTTCAAGACAGTCAATAGTTGATGACCTGCCCGGTGTCACCCGCGACAGAATTTATTTTGACGTTGAATGGCAGCATAAATATTTTACCGTAATCGATACAGGCGGAATAATCCCGGGCGATGAGGATGAGATTATGCTCTCTATTTTTGACCAGGTACAAATTGCCTGTGACGAAGCAGACAAAATAATCTTTCTTGTTGACGGAAAAGACGGCGCACAGAGCGCGGACAAAGACATTGCAAATATCCTGAGAAAAAATAAAAAAGAAGTTTTTCTTGTGGTAAACAAAATTGACTCAATAAAAGAAAACGCTATGTTAGCCGATTTTTATTCGCTTGCAATGGGAGAGCCCATGGCAATTTCTGCGCTGCATGGAAGCGGCGGGGTGGGTGATTTGCTTGAAGTCATTACAGAAGATTTTGAAAGACACGAAGAAGTAAATGAAGAAACAATTAAAATTGCAATCGTAGGAAGACCAAATGCGGGAAAATCTTCTATCGTGAATTCTCTTTTAAACGAGCAAAGGGTTATAGTTTCTGAAGTTTCTGGAACAACGCGCGACAGTATAGATTCAAAAATCAAATACAAAGAAAAAGATTTTGTGCTTGTGGATACTGCAGGGATAAGGAAAAAGGCAAAAGTTGATTGGGGTGTGGAAAAATTTGCCGTAGACAGAGCCATTCATTCAATCAGGGATTGTGATGTGGCGGTTTTGGTAATCGATGCGACAGAAGGGATTTCTGATCAGGACAAGAAAATTTCAGCCATAATAACAGAAGCGGGAAAAGGGATTATAATAGCGGTTAACAAGTGGGATTTAGTTGAAAACAAACAGACAAATACCATGAATCAATTCGAGAAAAAAATCGCAAACGACATTCCGTTTTTGGAATGGGCTCCTAAAATTTACATAAGTGCAGTCACAAAACAAAGGCTAAATCAGATTTTTGACAAAGCGGCAGAAGTTTATGAGCAAAGTACAAAAAGAGTTTCGACAGGAATTTTGAATAAAATCATAAACGAGGCTTATGCTATGAACCCGCCTCAAAGCTTTAAAAACAAAAGACTTAAAATTTTATATTCAACCCAAATTAACACTCAACCGCCAACCTTTGTGCTCTTTACCAACAACGGCGATTTGATGAAAGACCATTACAAAAGGTATTTGGAAAAGAAATTAAGAGAAGCCTTCGGCTTTTTCGGCACACCTATCAGAATTGCACTAAGAGAACGTTTGGCAAAAAAAGACAGATAAAATTATTAATAATCCATTTTCCAGTTGTCGTTTAATATTTTGCCGAAACAACCGTAGCCATAGCCTGAGGCTCCGTCATTACAAAAGGCATTAAATCTTTCTTCTCTTAATGCTACTGCATCAGTATGACCATAATTACATAATCCGTTAGGGTTTGCAATACCTTTTCTGCACTCAGGAGTTGCACTTTCATCTATCGAGCCGTCATAATAAAACGACATTGCAAAAATATCTCTGCCTGCAACATTGGGTTTTTTTAAACCGTTCACATCAACTATAAAAGTACCTCCCATATATGATGCTGCAGGGGTTATACAAATACTCTGTCCGCCTGCTATTATTACGCAATATTTGTCGTAAATTCCCCCATTATCATTCCCTACCATATCTTTAATATCATCAGGAAAGCATGTACTCGGACTCTCTACTCCACAATCTTTTATTACTTTAAAATATTTTTTAAAAAAATTATCCGCTACCTTGTTTTTAAATTCTATTGAATTACAATCTTCTCCATCTAAATTTTGACAAGTCAAAGTGTTTGAAGCTGAAAGTTTATTTATCCCCTCATCTGCCATCATAAGTTTTATTGCCTGAGAAAGCTCTGTATAAACCTGTTTAAGTTGAGTCACGTATTGATTTTTTTGATACGCAGAATAAAGCGTTGGTATAGTAAAAGCAGCTACTATCCCTATTATTGTAAGTGTTATCAAAACCTCTGCAAGCGTAAAGCCTATAAATTTATCTCTCATAAAAAACTCCCTTTGTAATTTATAAATTATATTTCAAAAGCCACAGCTTGTCTAATTATTTTTTTGTAACAAATTTGGTTTGTTTTGAAAATTTTGATACTATAAAATAACCAGATAGATTGCCACGGGGTTTTCAACCCCTCGCAACGACGAAGTTAATAATCCATTTTCCAGTTGTCGTTTAGGATTTTGCCGAAGCAACCATCTAAACCATAATTATAACCATTAGTAAGGCACCCAACTTCAAAAAAATTTTGTCTAAGGTTGCTTGCATTGGTTTGTCCAACACAGATATCGCCTCTAGTTTTAGTCGGTTTCCCCTTTCTACATTCAGGAGTGACATCAATGCTGTCTATTGAACCGTCGTAATAATATGAAAGAGTAAACAAGTCACGCCCTACAATATTAGGCGATTTTAATCCATTTATATCAACGACAAAATAACTGGGATATATCGCAGACAGACTATCATTTAAATGCCATCCAATACTTGCACCATTTGCAATAGTAATAGCATAATGAATTTCCGGATCGGCAATATTTTCACCTCCTGCAATATATCTATAATTATTAGCAAAACATCCGTCGCCAGTACCGCAATCTTTGATTACTTTGAAGTATTTTTTAAAAAAATTATCGCCTACTCGTTGAGTTATTGTTACGATATCTTCACCTTCTTGGAAAGTTAAAGTGTCAGAATCAGTAATTTTATTAACCCCTTCATCTGCCATCAATAATTTAAGCGACTGAGAAAGTTCTGTATAAACCTTTTTTAATTGTGTCACATACTGCTGTTTTTGGTAATTGGCATACAAGTTGGGTATAGTTAAAGCCGCAACTACCCCAATTATTGTGAGAGTTATCAAAACCTCCGCTAAGGTAAACCCTATAAAACCCTTTTCTCTTCTCATAACAACTCCAATAATTTTTTTTAAAGCCATAACAATTATACCCCCCTCCCCCCCCCCGAGGAAAGTCAATTTATTAAAACTTGAAAAAATAATGTAACAAATTTGGTTTGTTTTGAAAAATTTGATACTATAAAATAACCAGATAGATTGCCACGGCTTTTTCAAAGCCTCGCAATGACATAAGTGTGGTATAAAAAGCAAAAAAGCATTTACCCCTTGCAACGACGGAGGAAAAATTTATGTTACATACAGCTATCGAACTTTTAATCGCTATTTTAGGAGCTTATTTGATAGGCTCGATTCCCACAGGATACATTGTGGTAAAACTTTTCACAGGGCAAGATATAAGAACCATAGGTTCAGGCTCTACAGGCGCAACAAATGTTAAAAGAGTTATGGGAAAAGGCTGGTTTTTTACGGTAATGATTTTAGATGCAATAAAAGGCGCCATTCCTGTTATTCTAGCTAAAACCTTTGCAACGGTTTTTCTTTCGATAGGGCTAGTGCCTGTTTTGTGTTCGATTGCGGTAATTTTGGGACACAGTAAGTCGATTTTTCTGGGCTTTACAGGCGGCAAATCTGTTGCATCAGGAATAGGAACCATTTTGGCTCTAAACTGGGTAATAGGGCTTACTATTGCTGTAATTTGGGCAATTATCACTTATATCTCAAAATATGTTTCGCTGGGCTCAATTATAGCACTTGGCATTTCTCCGTTTTTGATGTACCTGTTTGAAGAGCCTGTTTCTTACGTTTTTTATTGTGTTTTGGGCGCGGTTTATATAATTTATCTTCATCGGGAAAATATTAAAAGGCTAATTAAAGGCGAAGAAAATAAGGTGAGATAGTTCTCGGCGAGGCAACGCCGAGCCTTAGAAATATCTTATTGCGAGGAAGTTTCCCCTGAACTTGTTTCAGGGTGGCAATTCAATATTAGTTACAAAAATATATTAACTTTTTGATTTTTTTCAAAAATAGCTTAATAATAAATATATGAAAAATTTTATTATAGTATTTTTATTATTTTTAAGTTCAATGACAGCATTTTGCGCGGAATTTGATTATCAAAAAATTTATAGAGAAATGGAGCCGGCAGATTTTTCCTATGTTCATAATGTAGACCCTGGCCAATATTATGAGTGCAAAGATTACAGCTGGACGCCTTATCCTTTGTTGAGATTAAACTCCCCTGTTTATTTTAAAAATATAGTAATTGAGCCGGGATACTATAATCTTACGCCAAGAGAAAATAAAGGAAAGCTTTATATGCTCTTTAAAGAATCAGGGCTTGTCAGATATATAATTCCGATTTACAAAAAAGATTTTGTACCTGAATTTTTTTATGAAGAAAACCTGCCGCAGCCAAGGCTTACAACCGGACAAAAAATTATGGAAGGAATCTACACCTTTGTAGGAAAACATTTCAAATCCGCCAAAAGAACTCCGGCACCCAAGTCTTTTCTTGAAATAACGGATTTGGACAACAACTTTGTTTCAATCGTGGTTTATTACAAAGAATTTAAGTATTACATGATTTTGAGAACCACAAGGCTTTGAATTGGCAGAAAAGTTTATAAGTTTAATATTGCTAAGCTTCCAATCTGCTAAACTCCTTATTCACTTCTATTTATTATTTACCATTTACTATTTACTGTTATAATAACAATATGATTGAAAAAATTATTAAAAAAGCACAGGAAAAACACAAATTAACTAGAGATGAAATTGTCGAACTGCTTAAAACAGACGCAAAGCAGGATAACTGTTCACCTGTTCACCTGTTCACCTGTTCACCTCTTTTTGCTGCTGCTGACAAAGTGCGTCAAAAATATGTCGGTGATGAAGTTCATCTTCGAGGTTTAATTGAATTCTCAAATTACTGCAAACAAAACTGTCTTTATTGCGGGCTCAGGCGCGATAACAAACAAATTAAAAGATACAGATTAACTCAAGAGCAAATTATTGATTTTGCCCAAAAGGCAAAAAGTTATGGTTATCAGACAGTTGTTCTTCAATCGGGAGAAGATCCTTATTTTACAGTAGAGAGGATGAAAAAAATAATCTCCGAGATAAAAAAATTCGACCTTGCAATAACTCTAAGTATCGGAGAAAGAAACTTTGAAGAATATAGGGCCTTTAAAAAAGCGGGGGCAGACAGATATTTAATCAGAATTGAAACCACCGACAAAACCCTTTATTCAAAGCTTGATCCTGACATGGACTGGCAAAATCGTCTTAACTGCCTGAAAGATTTAAGAAACTTGGGCTATGAAGTCGGAACAGGCTGCCTTGTGGGCTTGCCCGAGCAGACTTTGGAATCTCTTGCCGATGATATTTTGTTTTTCAAAAAAATTGATGCCGATATGATTGGAATCGGGCCTTTTATTCCAAATGAAAACACCCCTTTAAGTAAAGCTCAGGGAGGGAGTTTTGAACTCGCGCTTAAAGTTATGGCAATAACAAGGCTTTTGTGTCCTGATGCCAATATCCCTGCCACAACGGCTATGGAAACACTTGACCCCAATGGAAGATTAATTGCTCTTCAGTGCGGCGCAAATGTTGTTATGCCAAATGTTACAGAAGGGGAGTACCGAAAACTTTATGAAATTTATCCGGGCAAAATTTGTATAAATGACACCCCTGCAAAATGCAGAGGTTGTATAAGCGGTAAAATTTCAAGCATAAAAAGAACTGTTTCAAACGCAAAAGGCTTTAGGCATAAGATGCCAAACGATTAGCCAAATCGGTTTTTGTTATATGTCCGTCTCTGTTTCTGTCAAGTCCCCTATTTGCATTGTAGTAGTTACTTCCTGCAGAGCAAAGGATTTCTCTTTTGGCAAAGGCAGGTAAAAATGTAAGAGCATAAAGGGTACCCGCATCTAATCTTTGACCTGATGGGATTCCTGCATCTCTTTTTACTCTGGCTAAATATCTTTCAACATAAGGCAGTTGTTGCTCAATGCTCATATTTCTTAATTGTTGTGTCGTTGTGCCCAAGCTTCTTGCAGTTGCAGGCATAAATTGGATTATTCCGGTTGCTCCACCGTTTCGATTAACTGCATTAGGTCTACACCCTGATTCTGAATACATTAAAGCTTTCAAATCATTTGGATTACAATTGATTCTTTGTGCGATTTCGTTTATTAATTGATTTTCTCTTGGAGTAAAAGTTTTTCTACTGAAATTGTTTGTCCATGAAATATTTGAGTTGAAATTGCCGGTTGGGGCCGTAGGCGCCGCAGGAGGCAAAGTGCTAAAATAATTTATGAAAGGCAGATTAAAATTTATATTCATGAATGGGGGATTAAAATTTGTCCCCATAAATGGCATATTAAAATTCGTTCCTGAAAAAGGCAAATTTGGAAAAGGAGTGTTTACAAAAGTTGAAGGAAAATAAACTGAGCTCATGAAGTCTGATTGATTGAAAGAAAGACTGTCACTTGAAGCAATTCCTGAATTATTTATATTCAGAAACGGGTTTACATTAAAATTATTCGCCGTTGAAAGATTTAAACTGTCCAAAATAACCTCTTGTTAAAATTAAATATATTCCCCTTATTTGTATAAAGTATTTTTTTCATGAATTATTGCTAAGAATTTTAAAAAAACTTTACGAAAGGGTGTTTTTTAGATATAATTTTGCTATGGAAAGAACAGTTTTCAGTCTTTTGGGGTTTAATATTGACACTTTTGATTTTGAAAGTGCAATAGATTATGCAAAAATTCTATTTGAAGAAAAAAGAGGCGGACAGATTGTTACTATTAATCCCGAGATGATTGAAACAGGACTTAAGAGCCCGTTTTTTGCGAATATTATTAATATGGCCCAACTGGTTATTCCTGACGGGATAGGAGTTGAAATCGGGCTTAAAATAAAAGGGGCAAAAATTAAAAGAATTCCGGGGATTGAATTTTCGCACAAATTACTTGAAATTTGTGCTCAGAATAATTTTTCAGTCGCACTTATAGGTGCAAAGTCCGAAATACTTGAAAAAGCCGCTAAAAACCTTTGTCGTGAAATTAAAAATTTAAATATCGTATATGCTCAAGACGGATATTTTGAAGATACCAGGCGCGTTTTTGACGAGCTTGTCAAAAACGCGCCTGATTTCGTGCTTGTAGCACTTGGAAGTCCCAAGCAGGAAGAATTTATATATGAATTCAGAAAAAATTTCCCTCAAACGCTTATGATAGGGGTCGGCGGAAGCTTTGACGTCTGGTCGGGAGATGTTCAAAGAGCACCCGAAATTTATCAAAAAACAGGCACAGAATGGCTTTATAGGACTGTAAAAGAGCCCAAAAGATTTAAAAGAATTTTCCCGACTTTACCGAAGTTTTTGTTAAGAGTATTATTGGGAAACAGTAAATAGTAAATGGTAAATAGATTTATGAACAAAGAAGAAATTGAACAATTAAAAGAACAATGCAGGCAAAATCGCTGCAATATCTTGAAAATGATTCACAATGCAAAATCCGGGCATGTAGGCGGTGGATTTTCTTCGGTTGAAATTCTGACTGTACTTTATCAAAAAGTGATGAAAAATTTTTCTAATTGGGACAAATCGCCAAAACATAATGAAAGAGACCGTTTTGTGCTTTCAAAAGGGCACGGCTCGGCTGCTCTTTATGCGGTTTTGGCTCAAAGAGGATTTTTTGCGCAAGAAGAATTGATGACTTTTCGGCAGTTAGGTTCAAAATTACAAGGGCATCCAAATACTCACCTTTCGGGGGTGGAAGTTCCTACAGGGTCTCTGGGGCAGGGGCTTTCCATGGGCTGCGGGATTGCAATGGCACTAAAATTGGACAAAAATCCGGTACATGTTTTTGTACTGTTAGGAGACGGCGAACTGCAGGAAGGAAGCTGCTGGGAAGCGTTTATGCACGCGCCTCACAGAAAATTAAACAATTTAACCGCAATAATTGACAGAAACGGGCTTCAAATTGACGGTGCCACCGAAAATATCAAATCTCTTGAACCTCTTGCGGAAAAACTAAAAGCTTTTAATTGGGAGGTAAAAGTTATTGACGGGCATGATGTTGAACAGATTTATAACGCACTTGAAAATTCAAAGATTTCGGAAAAACCGACCGCAATAATTGCAAATACTGTCAAGGGCAAAGGCGTAAGTTTTATGGAAAATCAATGCAGTTGGCACGGCAAAGCCCCCTGCGATGAAGACTGTAGGCTTGCTATGGAGGAGTTGAAGTGAAAATAGACACAACAAAAACAAAATCAATTCGTTCGGCTTACGGCAAAGCTCTTGTACAAGTAGGCAAAGAAAATGAAAATATAGTGGTACTTGATGCGGATTTGTCTTCTTCCACCCAGACTTCAATTTTTGCAAAAGAATTTCCGCAAAGATTTTTTAATATGGGAATAGCAGAACAGGATATGATTGCAACCGCTGCAGGGCTTGCAAGCCAAGGTAAAATTCCTTTTGCCTCAACTTTTGCAATGTTTGCAACGGGAAGAACATATGACCAGATAAGAAATTCCGTCTGCTACCCCAATTTCAACGTAAAAATAGTTGCAACTCACGGCGGAATAACAGTAGGAGAAGACGGTGCAAGCCACCAGGCACTTGAAGATGTTTCTTTAATGCGGGGTTTGCCGAATATGACTGTTATAGTGCCTGCAGATTGTAAGGAATGTGAAGAAGTCATTAAATTTGCAGCACAACACGATGGACCGATGTACATAAGAATTGCAAGAACAAACGTTCCGGATATTTTTGATGAAAATTATAAATTTGATCTACACAAGGCAAAAGTATTAAAAGACGGGAAAGATGTTACAATTGTAACTAACGGCGAAACCCTTGCAGAAGTTATTGAATGTGCAAATATTCTTGAAAATGATGGAATTTCGGCACAAATTATTCACGCGCCTGTTGTCAAACCGCTTGATAATGATACAATATTAGAGGGGGGAAGAACAACGGGATTTATCGTTACTGTTGAAAACCACTCCACAATAGGCGGGCTTGGAAGTGCCGTTTGTGAACTTTTAAGTGAAAAAATGCCAACTCAAGTCTATAGAATCGGGATAAACGACGAATTCGGCCAAAGCGGGGAACAAAGAGAATTAATGGAATTCTATGGACTTACCGCCCAAAAGTTAGCAGAAAAAATAAGAAAGGTAAAATGTGAAAAGAGTTGAAAGATTGAACAGCTGAGAAGTTTTTTTGGAAATGAACTTATTCACCTATTCACCTATTCACCTATTCACCTAAAAGAAAAATGATTCAATTACGTTCGGTAACAAAAAAATATAAAAACGCTTACGCGCTTAAAAACGTTAACTTAGATATTTTATCAGGTGAATTTGTATTTGTTGTGGGAGCATCAGGTGCCGGAAAATCAACCCTGATGAAGCTTTTATATAAGGAAGAAACTCCTACATCGGGAACGGTTATGATAGGCGGAATTAATATTGCAAACCTCCCGCCCGAAAAAGTCCCTAACCTTAGAAGATGCATGGGGATTGTTTTTCAGGATTACAAATTGCTTCAAAATCAATCGGTATATGATAATGTTGCCTATGTTATAAGAACTTTGGGCATAAGTACAAAAGAAATAAACGCAAGGGTTTTGGGTGCGCTTAAAGTTGTAGGGCTTTCGGATAAGATGAGGGCAAAACCGACGGAACTTTCCGGCGGGGAACAGCAGAGGGTAAGCATTGCAAGGGCAATAGTAAACGGGCCTCCGCTTTTGATAGCAGATGAGCCGACAGGGAATTTAGATCCTAAAAATTCTATGGAAGTTATGCAAATCTTAGATCAGATTAATCAAAGAGGAATTACGGTAATAATCTCAACCCATGACAGCGCGATGGTAAATCACTTCAGAAAACGTGTCATAACTCTTGAAAACGGAGAGGTTGTAAGAGATATTCAAGCAGGTACTTATGAGTAATAATAAACAGGAAATAAAGAAAAAAGTTAAAAAACATATTCCCAAAGACTGGCTTACAGAGCTGAGAATTGTCTATAGAATAGCTATGGAAACTTTTAACGATTTGAAAAGGACCGGACTTGTAAACATAGTTATAATAACTACAATGGCTGCAATTTTAACAATTTTTGGGGCACTTTTCAGAACGGCACTTTCAGTTTCTACATTTGCACACGAACTTGGGAATGTGCTTGAAATCTCTGTTTACTTGAAGCCGAGCGCAGATGCAAATGTTGCAAAAGATAGGATTAAAACTTTTGAGCACGTTGAGCGAGTCAGAGTTATTCCAAAAGAAAAATCATGGGATGATTTAAGGCGTGAGATTGATATGCCCGATATTGAAAATCCGCTTCCTGATACACTTCATGTAAAAGTGGATAAGCCTGAGAATATCAATTCGGTTTTTGCTAAAGTGAAAACGATGTCTGTTGTTGCTGATATGAGTTATGCTCAGGAGCTTGCTAAAAAAATTCAGTTTTTAAATCATGTTGTAAACACCACGACTGTCTTTGTTGTAATAATTGTTGCAATTTTGACAATGACGATTATAAATAATACAATTCAGCTTGTAATTCAATCAAGGAAAGATGAAATTGAGATTATGCGATTGATGGGGGTAAGTAACTGGTATATAAAAATTCCTCTTGTAATGCAAGGTGCAATGTACGGGTTTTTAGGCTCTGCTTTTGCTCTTATTCCATTAAATTTGGTTGAGAATATGCTTGCAAATGTTCACAAGTTCTTCTTAATTCCAAACCCCTTGTTTGCGGGAAATTTGGTTGTATTAATAATGTTTTTTATGGGTACTTTATTTGGGGCGGGCGGAAGTTTGCTTTCAATTAAAAAACATCTTCAGGTGTAATTATGAATAATCCAAATGACTTAATCAATACTTTAAATGATGTTCCGGCAATGCCTAATGTCATTGTTCATGCACTTAATATAATGAAAGACCCTGAATCAAGCACAAAAGAACTTGCGCAGATAATAAGTTATGACCAGTCTTTAAGCACAAAAGTTTTGACGCTTGTAAATTCTGCTTATTACGGATTTCCGCAGCAGATAACTTCTATAGGAAGGGCTTTGGCGCTTATAGGAATGTCTAAAGCAAAAAATATAATAGTTACGGTTGCAATGAAGCCTATGTTAATAAAACAAGGGGACAAAGAGCTCTGGAAACATTCTATAAGAGCGGCTGTCGGTTGTGAATATATGGCTAAAAGTTTAAGAATAATGGATTCAGATGAAGCTTTTGTAATAGGATTTTTACACGATTTGGGTAAAATAGTTCTTAATATAAAAGACGCTAATTTGTACGAAAAAGTAAAAGAAATGGTAAGTTTAAATTCTAACATTCTTGAAGTTGAACAGGCATTTTTTGGAACGGACCACTGCCAAATGGGAAGTTTGCTTGCAAAAAAATGGCAGCTGCCGATTTTGGTTGCAAATGCTATAAAATACCACCATGATCCGAATTTGTCTTCTATTCCTACTGAATGTTCTTTGGTCTGGATTGTTGACAAAATGGTTCAGGATAATTGGGTTGAGGAGCCTTTGGATTCCGATATTATGAAAAATTTAAAAATTAATGTTGAGCATCCTGAAATATTGAGGGAAACAATTTTGGCCAAAGCAAATGTGCTTTTGAACGAACTTTCTACGTGAGGCGGGTTTATGTCAAGTGAGAGCAATATAATTTTAATTACAAATAACGATGATGCTATTCGAATATTAAAGCCGAAGCTGATTTTGCTCAGAGAAGTTGATAATCTTTTGACTTCAAATTATTCTAATGCCATTGAAAGTATAAAAAAAGATATGCCTGATACGATTATTATACATTGCGCACAAGAAAAGCAAGAATGTATAGATTTGATAAAATTAATCAAAAATGACATCGCAACAAGACATATTTCGATTTTACTTGTTGCAGACGAGTATGAACGTGATTTTATGCTCAATGCCTATGATGAAAATATAACAGATTTTGTAACTTTAAAAAGTGATGCTGCCGAGTTTTTAATGCGCACGATATGGTGCCTTGAAAATAATGTTTTAAGAGGGAGTTTTAGGAAACAGTATAATCTGCTCAAAAAACTTGAAGTAGTTGATAAAGAAACGGGATTTTATACTACAGAATTTTGTGAAAAGGTTTTTGAAAACGAAATTCACTTCAGTGAAAAAAACAGAGTTAGTGGAATAATGATTGAAGTTTCGCCTAAAGAAGAGGCAAAAGTAAAAATAAATATGAAAAATCTTGCACTGGCAATACAGGCATCGACAAGAATTTCTGATGTTATAGCACACAGCATACAAAATAAGTTTTATATCCTGCTTACAAAAACACATTTTCAGGGTGCACAAAGGGTTTTCAAAAAGATAAAAGAAAATCTCGGTGAAGATTCGCTTATCGCAAGTGCAACGAATATTCTTCAAAAAAGTTTTGCAACAATAAAAAATGAACTTTTAAACGGATTAATTGAGGCGGAAAATTCTAAGCAGGATTTTGTAATTGTCGAAAGCGAGCCTGAAGAAAATCAGGGTGATTGGATGGAAAAAATGACTTCTGCTCAGAAGAATTTTAAACTTTTTAAGCAGGCATTTAACAAAAAGCTTGAAAAAGTAATTACGCCGGTATTTTTCCAAACACAAAAATTGTATGAAGATAAACTTTATAAAACTCTGATTGAACAGTATTCAAATGCTTCATCAAGTAATTTTTTACTAAAAAAAGAGTCTTATGAAAGTGAGTTAAAAATCACCTATCCCGGATTTTCAAAAATAAATATTGATATAATTCACCATGGGCTTGATACCCCTGAAAATAGAAGAATTACTCTTGATATATCAGAACTTGATGAAGTAAAATTGACACAAATTCTGGAAGAATTTATAGAAGAATTTAAGACAGGTGCGGAAAAATAAAATTAAAAATTAATTTTTTCTTTGAATATCCGCAAAAGCAGGTAATTGATTTTTTGCTGCCTTTAATTTCAGGTATTGCTGTTTTAATAGCATTTTTTCTTCAGGCGTGGCATTTTTTGCTTTTTCATTAATTTGATCGTAAAGACTTTTTTCGGTGTCGTTTGATTTTATGTAAATGTCCATGTCTTTACCTTTTGTAAAAGCATTAATTTTACCTTTATACATTACCTTGGGCGCTTGGAATATGGAATAAAGCATTGCAAATAGTCCCACTATTCCCAATAAAATTGCAGCACCTGCACCCAAGCTCAGGAGTTGTTTTTTTATCCCGTTAATATTTTTATTGTTTTTTTCGGTAATTTTTGCTCCGGCTTCTAATGCAGAATCAAGTAAAAATCCGTCATCAAGAAGCCAGAACAAGGCTCTTGCGCCGAAACCTATGCCGGCGATAACTGTAGCCTTAAACAAAGTGGAGCGCTCTCCTGCTTTGCTTATCGGGTTTTTATTATCAGACGGCTTACGTTGTGCACAAAACGCAGCATGATATTTAGGTTGAACATTTGTTAATGCTTTTATCATTTTTGTTTCGCAATTATGATTGTGGTGTAACGTTTGCTATACCAAGAACTCCGCCTTTATTAGCCATTTGCAATTTTAAATTATCATCAAGTTTTTTATCAAGCGAAACTTCAGGGTCTTTTACTTCTTGGTTTACTTCTTCTGTCAGGTTTGATTTTAAAGCTCTGTCACGAGAAAAGACATCCATTTCTTTTTCTTTTAAAAATGCGCCCACTTTTGTATTATACAATTTTGGAGGAAGCGATACGGCTAAGTATAAAAGCATTGCGGCTGCTCCGGTCAGAACAGAAAATTTTGTTTTATTCTTAGAGCTTTGCAATAAAAATGATGTCAACCCCCCTATGATTCCACCTGTGACGGCAGCGCCCCCAACAGAGCCCAGTATTGCTAAGTTTCTTTCGGTCGAGCGGGAAATCGGGTTTTCATAATCACTTTTCTTTTCGTTATTTTCTCTGAAATGAATAGGTTTGAATCCGTTGATTTTAGTTATGTTCATAAAACCTCCTTATATTTTATACATGATTATAAACTATATGCAGTTATTTTAAAACCTGTAAAGTTTTTTTTTGCGTTTATATGTTGAAGTTGTAACAAAAATTAAACAAAAAAGCGATTAAAAACAAACTGTTTTAATCGCTTTTTAAAAATAGATGCTGGCAACGAGTTATTTTCCCAGGAGGTGGCCCTCCAAGTATTTTTACCGCAGTGAGTCTTTACGACCGTGTTCGGGATGGGAACGGGTGGTATCCTCACGCTTGATCACCAGCGAACTTTTGCAGGATTTTGTCAAAATTGACTCTGTCCTTGTACGCTGAAGATTGCACAGAAATTATAAGCAAACGCATCATCTCTAACTTCCTTTGGGCAAATAGCTCATGTGGAGTTTTCGTAAGAAAACTCTTACGTCGCTATCGTTAAGTTACGTCCTCCAACGTCACGTACTTCTACGTGCCGTTTCGGACTTCACTCCGCCTGCCGGATTTTAGGAAAAGCCCTCGTCCGATTAGTATCAGTCGACTGAATATGTTGCCATACTTACATCTCTGACCTATCAACCAGATAATCTGTCTGGGGACTTACTAGCTTATGCTATGAGAGAACTCATCTTGTGGTGGGCTTCGTACTTATATGCTTTCAGCACTTATCCGCTTGGAACACAGCTACCGGGCGTTTACCGCTGGCGCGATAACCCGTACACTGGAGGTTCCCTCTTCCCGGTCCTCTCGTACTAAGGAAGACTCCACTCAATTCTCTTGCGCGTATACCGGATATGGACCGAACTGTCTCACGACGTTCTGAACCCAGCTCGCGTGCCGCTTTAATGGGCGAACAGCCCAACCCTTGGGACCTACTACAGCCCCAGGATGCGACGAGCCGACATCGAGGTGCCAAACCTCCCCGTCGATGTGGACTCTTGGGGGAGATAAGCCTGTTATCCCTATGGTAACTTTTGTCCGATGAGCGATGGCCCTTCCATACAGAACCACCGGATCACTATATCCTACTTTCGTACCTGTTCGACTTGTATGTCTCACAGTCAAGCTCCCTTTTGCTATTGCACTCAATGGTTGATTTCCGACCAACCTGAGGGAACCTTTGAACGCCTCCGTTACATTTTAGGAGGCGACCGCCCCAGTCAAACTGCCTACCAGAAACTGTCCTCTGCCCTGTTGTTAGAGGGATCAGAGTTAGAATTCAAATCATTACAGAGTGGTATCTCAACGATGACTCCACAGAAGCTGACGCTCCTGCTTCAAAGTCTCCCACCTATACTGCACAATAAGAACCCGAATTCAATTTCAAGCTACAGTAAAGCTCAATAGGGTCTTCTTGTCCTGGTACACGTAATCCGTATCTTCACGGATAATCCAATTTCGCCGAGCCTCTCGCCGAGACAGCGCCCAGATCGTTACGCCATTCGTGCGGGTCAGAACTTACCTGACAAGGAATTTCGCTACCT
>CAZXID010000016.1:0-44246 GCA_964640325.1 uncultured Muribaculaceae bacterium
GAAACATTTAGAAGATATTTGTCTGCGGTTATTGTTCTTCCTGTATTAGTTGAGGCTATAGATATAATTAAGGGAAATGAACAACAAGATGAAAACAAAATAGATGAAGATTTACGTGAAAAACGCTGGTATAACTCAATAAAAACAAAAATTAAAAAATATGATATAAGCTATAATGAATCTTCAACTTATATCGCAAACAAATTGCTTGGGGATATTGTACAAGATGCTTTGTTAAATTTTAAAGAAACAATTGATAGTTGTAATGAAGGGGAAATTATTCAAATAGGGGGTAATGACTGATTATGAATTTAATGTATTTTGAAGAAGTGGCTTATGATGAATTAAAGAAGAATATAGACAAAAATACTGAATTTTATACTTCAGGTGAAAATTGGCTAGGTGATTATTTTAATGGTTCAGAAAATTATTATAGGAAGTCGGGTGTTGTTGTTAATTCCCCCGATTTAATGTTTAACCCAATGGATGATCTTTGCAATACAAGGATTTTACATAATGCATTTAAAAATCTCACTCCTTTGCAAGCTACAAATAAATATATGTGGACATATTTATCACATGTTACATTTAAAGATTATGTTCTTTCGAGATGGATGCAAAATCCAAGAGATAATACCATTTTAACGAGGTTTTTTGCAACTGGGGATGTAAGCTTATTAAATGATAATGCAATTTCCAGATTGTGGTGGTATGGCTATTTGACCTATGATGAGAGTAATCAAAACCCTTACCATTTAACTGAAATACTATTAAAATATCAACAAATATGTTCAGATATTATGGATACTCCATTTAGTAAAAACAAAAATGTTATCAAAGGAATTTTGCTTGGAATAAAAGATTTCATAAATAATCCTGAAAGTAAAAATTTAACAGAAACAGTTCGATCTTGTATGAAATATTTAAGACGTTACTCTGCAGTTACAATAATTGATGCACTAGATGAAAAAGAAATTCAAAATCTTGTAAACGAGTATATGAAGCAAAATATTAATATCACCTCTAAAACTACCATTGTTTAAATTGAGCCACAAATTATAAGTTTTTATAAATTTTCTATTAAAAAGAATATTTATTTATAGCTCTTGTTTTATAATCAATTTATGGATAGGCTTACTAAAGAACAACGGAGCAAAAACATGAGAGCTGTCAAATGCAAAGACAGTAAGATTGAATTAAAACTTCGCAAAGCTCTTTGGAAAAAAGGCTATCGCTATCGCAAACATTGTAAGACAGTTGAAGGTAAACCTGATATTATCCTTGCAAAATATAGGCTTGCTATTTTTTGTGATAGTGAATTTTGGCATGGCTATAATTGGCAAGTCAAGAAAAAAGAAATTCATTCAAACAAAGGATTTTGGCTAAAAAAGATTGAAGCAAACATTGTCAGAGACGAAAAGGTTAATGAGACACTTAAATCACAAGGATGGCATGTCTTAAGGTTTTGGGGTAAAGAGATAGACAAAAACCTTGACGGCTGCATTCTAAAAATTGAAGAAATAGCGGGTAAGAATGGTCAGTAACACATTAACAAGAGATCTAAAAGAGGATTCAGCATCAAGCAAGCCTCAAGTTTTTCAAATTCAAGATTATATAAAAAATAATGTACCTTTTCCTGCTCCCACAAATTACAGGTTTACTTTTATTGACGTGTTTGCCGGGATTGGTGGCATGAGGCTTGCTTGCCAAAATCTGGGAGGGAAATGCGTATTTAGTTCCGAAATTAACGAATTTGCTCAAAAAACTTATGAAGTTAATTTTGGAGAAACTCCTTTTGGCGACATAACAAAGATTAATGAAAATGAAATTCCTGATCACGATATATTGTTAGCCGGCTTTCCATGCCAGGCTTTTTCGATTGCCGGAAAAAGAGGGGGGTTCGAAGATACAAGAGGTACTTTATTTTTTAATGTTGCAAAAATAATTGAGGCAAAACAACCTAAAGCTTTTTTTTTAGAAAATGTAAAGGGTTTAGTCAATCATAAAGGCGGGGAAACCTTAGCTACAATTTTAAATACACTTCGAGAAGATTTGGGCTATATTGTACCTGACCCTAAAATAATTAACGCAAAAGATTTTGGTGTGCCTCAAAATAGAGAAAGAATTTTTATAGTTGGCTTTAGAAATGACCAAGAAGTTAAAAAAGAAGATTTTGAATATCCTAAGTCATTAAACAAAAAAACTTGCGTTTCAGATATAAAAGAAAAAAAATCTGTTTCGGTAAAATATTATTTATCTACTCAATACTTAGAGTGTTTAGAGAAGCATAAGGAAAAGAGTAAAATTGAAGGAAAAGGCTTTGGTTATATAATTTTAAATGAAGATGATATTTCAAATGCAATTATGACCGGAGGAATGGGCCGAGAGCGTAATCTTCTGATAGATGACCGTTTAGAAGACTTTACACCGGTGACTAATATCAGAGGTGTGGTTAATAAAAAATATATTAGAAGAATGACTCCCAGAGAATGGGCAAGATTACAAGGATTTCCTAATAAATTTAAAATTGTTGTTTCAGATACTCAGGCATATAAACAATTTGGGAATTCTGTTGCAATTCCTGCAGTTCAAGCAACTACTTCAAAAATATTGGAAATATTATATGATTGCAACAACAAAATAGAATAAGTGCATAAAGCTATAAGCAAAAAGGGTATACCTTTCATGTTTTTAAATATATTGTCATGTAGTCATGTTGACATATACCCTTGAAAAACTTTTATAGAAAAAATATATTTTTATATATTTATATATTTCCTTTTTAATTTTTTTTTAATCGACTTGACATCATGACAATCTTAATCATTGTAAATATTGGGATTAAGAACAGTTGATTTCTTGTATAATGATTTATAATAAGAATATGGATACGAAAGATTTAAAACAAGCATTGGATAATATGTGGGAAGATGTTGACCATGAAGAGTTTATGAATTATGAACCCTCAATTTATGATTTATACGTGAATGTTGAAGAAGGTATTTGTTTGTATAAAAATAACACAATTCATCTTGGAAAATCTTCTTTGGAATATTTAAAGATATTAATTAACAATACCAAAAAGGGTAAATACACTTTATCTCGGGAACTTGAGGATAAACTAAAAATGTCACTTAAATCAGCGGATAAATTAAAAGAACGTATTAACAAAGAATTTAAGAACTTTCCATTTTTTGTTGATGATAACAAAGAAAGCAAAGATTTAGATTTAATAGTGAATACAAAAAGTTATGGAAATAAAATCAATAGTAAGTTTAAACTAATAAGTGCTTGTTAATAAATAAATAAAAAATTATAACTATTTTAAGGACCTTTTTAGGTCCTTTTTTGTTGCAAAAATTTTGTCGTAAAGGTGTCGTATTAAGGTCGAAATGCTGACGGTAACTACATTGTAGCGTTCCGTGTTATAAATTGGTTTATAAACTTGGGAAATGCATTTCAAAAATAACAGTACATTAAAAACGGAGGAAACACCGATGACAGAATTGTTTATCTTCCCAGATGGAAGATTGGACACAAGGAACGCCAGTAAGTACTTAGGGCTCTCGAAGAAAACCTTAGACCAATGGCGATCAGATGGGGGGAAAGGTCCCCCTTACATCAAAAAAGGACGAGTCTTTTATTTCAAAGAAGATCTCGATTCTTGGCTCACGGATCAAGGAAAACACACAAGTACAGCACAACAAAGATACAAAAAGAAAAAGGAGAAAAACAATGACAAAAATTAAGGACAAAACAGGAAATTTAGTAGTAGAAAAAAAGGAGACACAAACAATGGAAAGAACAATCAAATTGAGTATCAATAGAAGATACGTAAACAAAGAGGAAGTTACAGCGCACAAGGACAGATCTTTTATGCCGTTTGAGGGTAAAATTTCAGAATTTGTGGATGAGATTAATAAAGGACACGCTTTTTGTGCAGAGTTAACATCAAATAGCCGTTGTGCTAAAAATTTCAAATCAGCTTGCTTTGTAGGATTAGACTTTGATAGAGATGCAAAGTTAGATGAAATCAAAAAAAATGAGTTCGTAAAACAATACGGAACAATCATTTACACAACACCTAATCACGGAAAAGACGGACACGACAGATTCAGAGTTGTAATTATTCTTGAAGAAGCCATTGATGATGCAACCAAATACAAAAAACTAATCAAATCCATTTTAAAACTTTTCCCTCAAGCAGATCAGGCTTGTAACGATGTATCAAGATTCTTTTTTGGCTCAAAAGGCTCAAATCCCGAAGTCAATAATGTTCATTTAGACAAAGATAAAGCCAATGAATTAATAGAGAGTTACGTTGAAGCTTCACCGGCAATGTTATCTATCGAAAGTGATTACAAAGTTAAAAAAGAAGATGTTGAAGAAATGCTAGGATTCATTCCGTCAATATCAGATTATGCGACTTGGCGAAACATTGTATGGGCAGTTTGCGATGCCTTAGAGGACGAAGAGGCAGCCATAGAGGTTATCGAAAAGTGGAGTCCGGATTATAAAGAAAACGGTAAACATTTAAAAGATTTGGTTCGTCGGGGATCAAATAGAAGTAGTAACAAAATAACCGTAAAAACATTGATTTGGTATGCCACTAAAAATGGTTATAAATTACCGACAAGTGATGTAAGTCGTAATAATCCCGGACATGTTGTCGCAAGATATTTATTCAACGATTGTATTGGGTACATAACCATTGCAGAAGAATTGTACAGATATAAAGACGGGTATTATCAAAAAATTAGTGAACACCCGTTAAAAAGTAAAATTACACATTTCTTTGATACGTTTATTGATGAAGAGGGGAATGCTCCCCTTGCAAGAACAAAACATGTTGACGAGGCATACAAATACATTCTCAGAAAAACTTATGTGGATCAAGAAAAAATCAATCCGGTAGGGATAAACGTCAAAAATGGTTATTTACACCTCACCTATGACGAAAATAAAAACCCACAATTTGAGTTACTTGCCCATTCACCCGAATACTGTTTTACATACAAAGCGGAATTTGATTACAACCCAAAAGCTTCATCAAAAGTGTTTGACAAAGTAATGAACGATATGCTTGACGAAGATAATCAAAAAATATTGTTCAGAGTTCTCGGATCGTCTTTTGACTTACAAGAAATGAGGAAACGCCGTAACAGAGCAGTTAGATTGCTCATGTTGCACGGGCAAGGGAGCAACGGCAAAGACACGCTCAAGGAATGGATTGAATCTTTGTATGCGGGACACGGTATAACAGCCTTGCCTTTGCAAGCGTTCAGAAGTGCCGATAATAACAGGGAATTTTCTCTCTCTTGCTTAGCCACAAGCAAAGTTAATTGGTCGTCAGAAAACGCCGCATTAGCCTTAGATTCTTGTCAGACACTTAAGAACTTTGTCACAGGGGATTCAATGAAAGTTGAAGAAAAATACAAAAGTCCTATGATTATTAAGCCAAATGCGATAGGAATCTTCAACATAAACGAATTACCTTACCTTGAAAGCACCTCAGAGGCGATAACAAGCCGTTATGCCATTATTCACTTCAAGTACTCCTTTGTCGACAAAAAAGAAGAGGAACTTAATAAAAACGAGAAAAAAGCAGATCCTAAGCTCAAAGAAGATAAAGAATACGTGAGAAAAGAGGTACTTCCGGCATTGCTCAACAGGTTGATGAGTGAATTCAAAAACGCTTTGAAAGACGGCATTAACTATACAGAGAGCAACAAAATCATGTTTCAGGTGAGACAGGATAACAGTCACATATTTCAATTTATTCAAGATGCCAAAATTGAAATATGCAATGACGAGGGCTACAAAGGGCTACACCCTCAAGAATTACTTAGCGAATACCATAAGTGGTGTGCCAAAAACGGGCTTATTGAGCTTAACGAAGAAAACAAGTTCAAAAGAGCTTTGCACAACGATAAATTCGATAAAATCATACAGGCACCGACAGAAATCACGAAACGCTTTAAAAAAGTGCTTCCCGAGCTTGAAACATTGAGAAATCGTGAGGGAAGATTCCTCAATGTACAAGTCGGTAATCCAACAAAATTATCAGACATATATTAACCTTTCTTCTTCGTTCATTCGGGGGCATTGCGCCCCCTTTTCTTTTCTATTCTATCCCAAAGCATAGTGTACAAAAATCCCCTTACAATATAGATTAAACCTTGTAATACCAACCCAAAAGGACTTTTAAAAATGGCACTTAAGTTTAACAAAATGACACTTGATAAAATGAAAAAATTAAAACCTAATCAACAAATAGTTGAAAACGGGATTATTTTCACCCGCCTAAGTAATGGGGACGGGCGTTATGCAGTGTATTTCAGAGCCAACGGACAACGGATCCACAGGGTTGTAGGTAGAGAATCAGACGGAATGACACGCTCAGAGGTCGAAAAGTACCTTATAAAACTTAAAAATGATGCATGCCTTGACCGTTTCAGCATGCCTAAAGGTCGTAAACTCGCTTTAAACTTCAAGCAGGCAGGAGTCCTCTATATTGAAAGATTAAAACAGGAAAGCGGCAAGAACGTCGACCGCAAAGAACAACAGCTCAGAGACGCTCTAAACCCCTTCTTTGGTACAAAACCGGTTGAAAAGATAAAATCTTTTGATGTTGAAAAGTTTAAAAAAGATATGCTAGATAAAGGGTATGCTCAAGCCACAGCCAACCGACATATTGCGGTATTTACGCATATGATGAATAAATTAGTCGAATGGGAAATTATTTCTTGTGCCCCTTGCAAAGCTAAAAAATTCAAAGAACAGGGTGGAAGAATTGATTATTTAACCGTTGAACAAATACAGACGATGTTAGAAAATGCCAAATTCAGCACTTGTCCTTTCGCCTATCCGTTTATACTTATCGGGGTTTCTACCTCAATGAGAAGGTCAGAAATCCTCTCTATTAAGATTGAAAATATAGACATCGAAAATAAAACAATTTATATCCCTAAAGCAAAAGCAGGAGCGAGAACTCAACCTATCACACGGGAGTTAGCGGATTATTTAGAATCTTACATCAGCATGCTCGATAAAAACGAGGAATTTTTATTCCCGTCAAAATATTCAAAAACAGGTCATTTTATAAACATAGACAAGTCTTTTAAAAAGATTGTAAAAGAGTCAGGACTTGACCCCAAAATCATTGTCAGGCACACCTTAAGACACACGGCGATTACCCATTTAGTGCAGGCAGGAGTTGACTTACCAACCGTTCAACGTATCTCAGGACACAAAACGCTTCAAATGGTTATGAGATACTCACATCAAAACGGAGAACACATTAAAGCCGCCATGAGTAAGTTAGAAAACAGGTACGCATCAGTGAATAATTTAGTCACTTTCAGGAGCGCCTAAAGGGTTTATATTAACTCAGGGGTAGGTTTATATACCCAGTTTATTTAAAGTGCCTTACCCGACACCCTAGAGTGAGTAAAATCAAAGAATATTATACTTTTTAAGCATTTCCTTTTCATTTTCGTAATTTTGTTTAAAAAATTCAATTTTGCCGATATCATGTAAATCAGGTTCAAGTACACAAAAATACCTATATGCAGATGCCTCTAAGGATTGTATAATATCAACGTAAGATGTTTCCTTTATCATTTCATTAAACTTATTTAATTCAAGAGTTTCATTTACAATTTCTTCAAAAAAATCGTCAGGGAATTTTCTTATATCTATTCCCTCAGATTTTTTGAACAACTCTTTTAAATATGCCTTATACACATATTTTTTATTAATAATTAATCCAAATATTCCTATAATTCCTGAAAACAACTTAATCATTAGTACCCATATTTTAATCGATCTAAGCCGCTTCCAGGATACCCGCCATATACTGGAACAACAATAACTTTTTGAACTGGTTGTGGATATAAAACAGGTGTTATATCGATTTGAGAAGGAATAGTTTTTAGAGGCTTGTAGGTCATGTCATCCAGGCGCTCTAATCTTCTATTAGTCTCTTTCGTGTGTTCTCGTTGTGTATCTATTAAACTATTAATAAGTTCAGTGTTATCAGCAAGTGCTCGACTGCCCAATAACAAAATCAGTATCATAATTGAAATTTTTTTCATTTTTTCACTCCTATAATTAAAAAGTTATAAATCAAGTAACAGTAATTATTCTAGAGGATAATCACACGCTCAGTTTGTGTAATTTGTTTTATCATACAGCAAAATATACATATGAGCAACAGAGATTTAAAGAAATTTGGAAATAGATTAAAAGATTTAAGACTTGAAAAAGGTATAACCCAAGAACAGTTAGCCGAGAAATTGGGTCTATCTGCAAACTATATTGGTATGATTGAGCGTGCAGAGAGAAGTACATCTTTGTTAAAAGTGTTTAAGCTCGCCAAGGTTCTTGAAGTTAAGATGTCAGAACTCTTTAATTTTGACTAATCCAAAATATCTTCTTCTTTATACATATCAAGCTTAATCTTGATTTTATGTATATCACTTTTAACTCTTTTGTATTCCTTCAAAAAAGAATCTATTGAATCTTTGAAATCTTCACAGATTGCTTCTATCATTTCATTCATGATTTTCGACCTCTTTGTTCAAATTCAAGTATTCTTTAACCATGTCCATATCTTGTTTGATTGATTTAATGTTAAAAATCAAATCCTTAATCGCTTCCGTTAAATCAAACTCAACAGAACCCAAAATATCAATATCCATAGGTATTTTCTCCTTTCTTAACTATACAGAAGCTACATTAAAACAAAGAGAATAAAAATCGCACTATGCTTTCGAATTAAAATTTTCAGTTAGTGACACACAAATGACACATGTTGAAAAATAAACACAAAAAAACAGACCTCGTGAAAGGGTCTGTTTTATAATAATAGTCTATCTTTTGAGATGGTGCCGCAACTCGGAATTGAACCAAGGACACAGGGATTTTCAGTCCCTTGCTCTACCAACTGAGCTATTGCGGCATATTCTATTTAATTATCAAGTCCAGTTGGTAGAGCAAGCTCTTTTCAATTGAACTTCGGTCCGGCTTCGCCTCACCGAGGCTATTGTGGCATATCCATTAATTTTTTGCATACCGAATACATCCGAGCATACAATTATCCTACCAAAAAAAACATCTCAGTCAAGCCAATTTTAAGATACAGGCTGTGGCGCGAGGAATAATGTCACATTTCTGCCTTCAAGCTGAGCCTTTTTCTCAATTATAAAAGCTTCACCTTCAAGATCTTTTAAAAATCGATCCGCAAGCTCAAACGCAAGGTTAGAATGTTGCATTTCACGCCCTCTGAGCATTACAACTACTTTAACTTTATTTCCTTGGGCAATAAATTTCTTTGTATTCTTAACCCTTACCTGATAGTCATGGGTATCGATTTTATATCTCATTTTTATTTCTTTAATTTCAACTACATGCTGTTTTTTCTTGGCTTCTTTTGCCTTTTTTTCCATTTCATATTTATATTTGCCGTAGTCTAAAATCTTTGCAACCGGAGGCTCTTGGTTTGGACTTATGATTACTAAGTCCAATCCGGCTTCTTGTGACATCTTTAATGCCTGCAAAGTTGTTATTACCCCGTGATTTTCCCCCTCATTGTCTATTAATCTTACTTCTCTTGCGCGTATATTGTTGTTTAACAATGCGTTTTTTCCTGATTTATCCTCGTATGCTATGGCCGTTTCTCCTTTATTTGATGTTTTACAAAGTAAATAATACCATAATTTTTAGTTTTTAATCTTCTTTGTAACAAAGTGTTGCAAAGAATTAGCGTGGCGGGAATACGCCTCTCTTTTTATGTGGACAAGTCACTATTGCAAAATTAAAGCAAAGAGTGGGTTACATTCGTAAGCCGTGACGTCATTTCTCAAATTTTGAGCATAGCTCTAAACGGAGAAAGAAGGCAAAATTCTGCCCTGTTGATTATTTACACACCGAACATTTCCGGACTGTTTTCCGCGGCTTCATCGTAATATTTTTTGATAGTACGAGCCAAAGTCCTAAGTTCTTTCCTTTGTTCATTATCAGCGGGGCTTATGTTTGCATATATTCCCCAATTTTCATTATTTTTAATCAATTTGAATAATTCTTTAATTTGACTGTCAAGACTTGTGTTTTCATTATTTTTTTGAAAGTCGCTTAATGTAGATGTTCCGGTCAGTTCATCAGCAGATTTAAGTATGCTTTCATACAATTTTTTTTGCCAATTTTTTGCCGTATATTTATATTCCAACGCAACATATTTTACATTGTCGTTAAAAGAATCGCAGAAAGACAAGATTCTTCCCAAAGCAGTATTTTGGGTACCTTCTAAAACTATTTTGTAAGGGCTTAGCAGCATAGGATCTGCAATAATCAAACTTTTTGCCGCAAGTTTTGCATTTTTAACTTCTTGGTGGTGGCAAAATAGATTATCTCCTGGAACTCTAATACTTATTATTCCGTGATTTTCTTCCAATTTTTCTCTGATTTTATTCAAAAGTACTTTATCGTTTATAAGCCCTTCTGATAATTCTTGAAGAAACTCTACAGAGGTTTTATTTTTAAGTTCGGGAAAGTCTTTATAGGTATCTCTTAAAATTAATTCAAGTTTATCTATACTTATTCCGCTTATTCCGGTATCCATTGAAACTATTTGTAATTGTTTTCTTACGTCTTTAGAAAATTCTGCCGGTTTTTTGCCTTGGGAGGGTGCCAAAAGTCTTTCTTGAGCTGTTTTGTCAGAAATTTTAATCCAATCGGCCATGCCTTCTTCTGCATGAGGAAGTTTAATTTTATGCAATATTACTTTATTCATTACAAAGGCTGAGTCATTGTTTATAAAAAGTGTCTCTGTAATGCCGTTAATGAATTTGTCTGTTTTTTCTTTGTTGCCGTTAAAGATAAGTGATATTTCTCTTCTGTTTTCCGGTTTATTTAAGATTCCGTAAGCCAAAGAACCTGCAATAATAGGGTGCGTAGCAAGATTGTTCCAGCAAAAATCCAGCGGAAACTTAGGGTCGTGAAGCCAGCCTATTAATCCTGCCTGAAGTATTTCTTCTTTAGAGCCGCCTTGCTTAAAAGTTTCTATCATGCACTTTCTTGATACTTGTGCCGCATGAGGAATGGCGTCTCCAAAACCCATAGTGAATAAAATAGGTGAGGTTTCAGCAATGGTTTTATACAATAGATGTGCTTCTTGCGGTGATAGCCCTACCTGGTCAATGGTTTTATTTATCATTTTAACATTTTCTTTGATGCCGGATAAAAAATTTAGCGTATCTGTTTTATAATCTCCAACTGTTTTGACATCTTTGTTGGTAAAAAACGCTTGAAAATTTGCTGCTTTGGTTTTCATTTGCATTATTGTTTCAATCGTTTTTGGATTTGTAGGGTTTTCACCTCTGATAAAACTCAAAAGGTCTTTCGATACAGACGGTTTTGCAAAATATTTTGGAGCAAAAAGTCTTTTTTGGTCACTAAAACCGTTTAATCCTGAATAAATTTCACCCATTTTACTTTTGCTCGGATCATGAGTGCCGCAAAAACTCACACTTGATTTATCGCAATAAGCCGGAGTGTAATCACCGAATGCACAAGAATATTTAATTTTTATCTGCTCGGTTTTAGAGGTAAAAGGTTTTAGAAAATATAGAGGGGTTCCTCTAAATTGGATTTGACTGGAGATTTTCATTTTTAATCTTCTTCTTCTCCTTCTTCTTTACTTGGTTTTACATAATATTTTAACTCGCAAAATAAAATAAGTTGCTATCTTTACAATTTGTTCTTAAAATTTGTTTACATTTTAAAAGATTTAAATTTATTAATTTAAAGCCGATTAAAAATTAAAATTATTAATAAAAAATGAAGTTTAGATGCTTTTTTAAAAAAAAGCCTTATATTAAAAAATATAGTCTCATTAAAACTTTAGTAAGGAGCGGGAATTTATCCCCGTATTTGGTGAAACAATGCAGAATTTCAACAAATTTACCAATTATTCTCAAGAAATTTTATCTTCGGCTCAAAACATAATGAGTTCGAATAAAAACTTTGAACTCCAGCCTGAGCATATTTTAATGGCAATGATTAAAGATGTGGAAGGCGTTGCCGGCGATTATCTTAAAGAGCTGAAACTTTTACAACAGCCCTTCATTGATAAAGTCGTAAAAGCGATTAAGGATTACCCGACGGTATCAGGACCTATTAACGCAGGTCAATTATACCTTTCGCAAAAAACAAACGAACTTTTGGACATTGCTGATGCTCAGGCACAAGAACTTAAAGACGAATTTATAAGTATTGAACACATCTTAATTGCAATGACAAAAATCGAACACAATATTCAAAAATTATTGGATGAATTCGGTGTGAACACAAATTCAGTATTAAAAGCGATGAAAAACATAAGAGGTAATAAAAAAGTGGACAACAAAGATGCAGAAGAAATGTATAAAGCACTTGAAAAATATTCGACAGATTTGACCGAACTTGCCCGTAAAGGCAAGCTTGACCCTGTAATCGGTCGTGATGAAGAAGTCAGAAGAATCATTCAAGTCTTAAACCGTAGAACAAAAAACAACCCGTGTTTAATCGGAGAACCGGGCGTGGGCAAAACCGCCATAATAGAAGGTCTTGCCCAAAGAATAGTGCGCGGTGATGTGCCTGAAAGCTTAAAAGAGGTCAAATTGATTTCGCTTGATATGGGCGCGTTAATTGCAGGTGCAAAATTCAGAGGCGAATTTGAAGAACGTCTGAAAGCCGTCTTAAAAGAAGTTGAAGACTCTCAAGGTGAAATTGTTATGTTTATCGATGAAATTCATACAGTTGTCGGTGCAGGAGCCACCGAAGGCTCTATGGATGCGGGAAATATTTTAAAGCCAATGCTTGCAAGGGGTGTTTTAAGAACCGTCGGCGCAACAACTATTAACGAATATCGCAAATATATCGAAAAAGACCCTGCGCTTGAAAGACGGTTTCAGCCCGTTATGATTGACGAACCAAGCGTTGAAGATACAATAAGTATCTTAAGAGGTTTGAAAGAAAAGTATGAAGTCCATCACGGCGTCAGAATTTTGGACTCTGCTTTAATTCAAGCTGCAAAGCTTTCCGACAGGTATATTACAGACCGCTTTTTGCCTGATAAAGCAATAGATTTGATTGATGAGGCGGCATCTTCTTTAAGAATTGAAATAGATTCCATGCCCGAAGAAATCGATACAATGATGCGTCAAAAAATTCAGCTTGAAATTGAGCGCGAAGCTCTTAAAAAAGAATCCGGTGAAGAAGTTGAAGCAAAAATTAAAGACATTTCAAAACAGATTGACGAACTCGAAAAGAAAATAAATGTTTTAAAAACCCAATGGTCTTTGGAAAAAAGCACAATAACAAGCGAAGCCTCAACAAAAGAAGAAATCGAACAAATTAAACAAAAAATAGAAGAAGCCGAAAGAAATGCGGATCTTGAAACTGCTGCAGAGCTTAAATACGGAAGACTCCCCGAACTTGAAAAAAAATTAGCTCAGACACAAAAAAAGGAAAAGAAAGAAAATCAGCTTCTTAAAGAAGAAATTGATGATGAAGATATTGCAAATGTGGTAAGCAAGTGGACGGGGATTCCCGTTACCCGCCTTGTTGAAAGTGAAATGCAAAAACTTATGCACATGGAAGATGCCCTGCATAAAAGGGTGGTCGGCCAAGATGAAGCTGTTGCTGTCGTGTCAGATGCAATCCGAAGAGCGCGCTCAGGCTTAAAAGACCCGAAAAGGCCAATCGGAACATTTATTTTCCTTGGGCCGACAGGTGTGGGGAAAACTGAACTTGCAAAGGCACTTGCCGAATTTATGTTCAATGATGAAGAAGCACTTATAAGAATAGACATGTCTGAATATATGGAAAAACACAACGTAGCAAGGCTTGTGGGTGCGCCTCCGGGGTATGTGGGTTATGAAGAGGGCGGACAGTTAACCGAAAAGGTCAGAAGAAAACCTTATTCTGTCGTACTTTTTGATGAGATTGAAAAGGCTCATCCTGATGTTTTTAATATTATGCTTCAAATTTTTGATGATGGAAGATTGACTGATTCTAAAGGCAAAACGGTTGATTTTAAAAACACTGTTATTATAATGACATCAAACATAGCAAGCGACATGATTTTGGAAAGCTCACTGAGTGCAATGGCATCAGAAAAAAGCTTTGAGACCGTTAAAGAAAATGTAATGCTCGCACTGCGCGACCATTTTAAACCTGAATTTTTAAACAGGGTTGATGAGACCGTGTTTTTCAGAGCGCTTACTATGGCGCAGTTGTCTGCTATTGTTGATATTCAGATTGAATATTTGAAAAATTTGCTCAAAGAACACGACATTGAACTTGAGATAAGCGAAGAGGCAAAAGAATTTCTTGCAACAAGAGGCTTTAATCCGATTTACGGGGCAAGACCGCTTAAGCGTGAGATTATGAAGTTGGTTGAAAACCCGCTTTCTAAATTGCTTCTGGCGCAAAAATTCATCCGCGGCGACAAATTAATCGTCGATGTTGATGATGACGAGATAAAATTTATAAAAGAAAACACTAAATAAATTCAATTAATTTTTCCCTCATGTTATAATCAACAGAACCACAACGGAATTAGAAAATGAAAATTCAACTTGGGGAAAAAGCCACTGATGTCATTTCAAAAATCAGCCGAATAAACGGCTGGCAAAATCGTGCTGTTTACGGGGTTTCTGCTTTACTTTCACAGCCGTTTTTTGATTATTATAACCCTTCGGTGGATAAAGACACAAGAAAATTTTCGCTCAACAAAACGCTTATAAAAATTATCGTCGGAACGTCCGTCGGGCTTGTTTCAAGAGTGCCTTTTCAAAAACTGGGCGAACATTTGTTTGAAAAAGGATATTTCGGCAAAAAAGTTCTATCAGAAAATCTTGACACAGCAAGGTTTAAATCCTGTGTAGGAAACGTTTTTTCCATTATAGGTGCGATTGCTGCAATGTTTAGCGTAGATATTGTTATTTCAAATTATCTGATGAGTTACTTCAATAAAAAGATTAAGGCAGGCAAATGAATAAGGCAGCTGAATTATTTAAAAATTCAATATTAAAATCTGCAAAAAGTTGTTATAATTCGCCTGCGGATTTTTGGCAAGCGGCTGCGATTTTAACAATAAGCGTTTACCATCTGTGCCAAATTTTAATAATAGCTATAAATAAGGACACGCCAAAAAAAGAAAAAGCGTTTTTAATTCCGCAGGAGGCTATGGATGGGGTGATTAACCTTGCTACTTTTGTTGTCTTTGCGCAAAGTTTTAAGCATATAGGAAGAAAACTTGTTGATAAAAATGTAATTAAGCCTTTTGGCAACAAACAAAATTTCAACCAAGAATTTGCTGCCGTGACAAATCTTGCAGGCTCGCTTCTTGCGGTAAATATAGTTTCGCCCATTATCAGAAACAAATTCGGGGCAGATGTTCAATCTGAATTTATGAAAAAACAAATCGACAAAAAGCCAAAAATCATTCAAACTCCAAAAAACCCTATTTTTAAAAACTTTTCTTCTTCGTTAAAAATTTAATATTGTCCGATTTTGCAAAATCTATGTTATAATTTTTTTGTAAAATTATTGAGGGTTTATGATGAAAAAGATTTTGTTAACGGTTTTTCTGTTTTTAATTGCGCAAAGTTTTGTGCTTGCAGATGAGATAATTAATTCAAAAGGCGATATTTTGCCTTGCAAAATTGTAACCGTTGCCGATGGGCTTGTCGAATACGAAAAAAATGGCTGTTTATATAGTTTTACCAGAACTTTTGAACAACCTGTTTTTAACGATTATGTTGATGTCAGGGTAAAATTTGTTAAACAACAAGTCGTGCAAAGAATTTCAGGAAAAATTTATTTCAAAGATTTTGGCGGGGTAAAAATCAAAACCCAAAACGAAGACCTGCAAATCCCTTGGTATAGGGTAAAATTCGTAGGGATTTATAACCCTAATTAATCAATATATTTTCCGTCAAAAAGTCCCATAACCATATTTACCTGATCAGACATCATAACTTTTTGCGTTGTTTTTTCAGGCAAACTTTGTGTTGAAACAACCTCTTCTAAATCTTCTTGCTGAATTTCTTGTTCTTCGGGCAAAGTTTCTGCCTGATTTTGCACTGTTTCATTCAGCTTTTTTTTTTCAACAGGAGCGGGAGTCGGCTCAATTATTTTGTCAGTATCGGATTGAAGTCTTATGACAACGCTTATATCCTGCGCATTAAAAAATTCTTCAGCAGCATTTTTGATTGATTTTTTCTTTTCTTCGGAGTTTAAAAGCAAATTATTTCTGCATGCGATGGTGACTTTTTCGGGAGAAAAATCGATTGGAATTGAATGTTGGCTTACCATAGCGTAAGTCGGAGGACTTTTTTGTTTGAGGAAATTTAAAAATTGATTCCAATTTTCCATAAAATTATCTTCGTTTTGTTGCTTTGGTTGAAGTTTTGGTTCGGATTTTGGCATTGGTGAAAAGTCTTTTGTTTCAAGCTTTTCTTCAATCTTTTGAATAACTTTTTCCACACTTATTTTTTCATCTTTTTTTGCTGCTTCTGTTTGTTTGGCACTTTCTGTAAACGATTTTATGGGTTCTGTGGGTATGGGCGCAGGTTGAGTTGTATATTGTTGATGGGTTATGTTTACAGTGCCTGCTTCAAGCATTGAAAGTCTTTCTTGAAGTTCAATAAGCGAAGAATTTTGAGCAAGGTTTGATAAATCAATCATTGCAACTTCAAGCCAAAGATGCTGTGAATTTGTGGTTTTAAGCTCTTTTATATAATAAGAAATTCTTTCAATAAGAAAAATTATTTGATGAGTGTCGATTTTTTGTGCCTGTTGTTGAAGTGATTTCATTTGAGAATCGTTGAGCTGCGTAAGTTCAATCAAAAGAGCTTTGTCCGTACAGTTTTTTATAATAAGAAGATTTTTGAAATATCCGAGCATATTGAGCATAATTTGAATGGGTTCGTTTCCAGAATTATAAATTCTTTCCAAACATTCTATTGATTCTTGCGCTTGTGAATTGATTATATTATCCGAAAGTTTGTGTAACAAATCAAAAGAAAGCCTTCCCAAAAGATTGTTTACATCTTCTGCAGTAATTTTTTGCGAATCCCCCAGAACACTTACCTGATCCAAAAGCGCAAGCGAATCTCTCATGCCGCCGGCAGAATTTTTGGCAATGGTAAAAAGAGCGTCGTTATCAATGTTGATTTTTTCTTTCTTGGCGATTTCTTTTAAATAGGCAATTATGTCGTCAGTTGTAATTCTTCTGAAATCAAATCTTTGGCAACGGCTTGTAATGGTTTCTAAAACCTTGTGAGGCTCTGTTGTTGCAAGAATAAAAATTACATTCTCAGGCGGCTCTTCAAGAGTCTTTAAGAGGGTGTTAAAAGCTTCTTTTGTAAGCATATGAACTTCATCTACGATATAGATTTTATATCTTCCGTTTACCGGCACATATTGAATTTTTTCCAAAATATTTCTTGCGTCTTCTACTTTTCTGTTGCTGGCAGCGTCAATTTCAATTACATCGACGGGAATTGAGTTTGTAATCTCAACACAGCTGGGGCACAAGCCACAGGGCGTAACACTTTGTCCCTGAATACAATTAAGTGATTTTGCAAGTATTCTGGCGGTAGAAGTTTTACCCGTTCCTCTGGGACCGGTAAACAAGTAGGCGTGAGAAATTTTGTTTAAAGTTATTGCATTTGCAAGAGATTTTTTAATATGCTCTTGACCTACAACTTCTTCCAGCATTTGCGGGCGGTATTTTCTGTATAGTGGAACGTACTTGTCGCTCATTTTATCCTTTTGCTTAATTTTGTCATCCCGCACTTGTTGCGGTATCTTTAATTCGTGTATAATAAACTTATTACGATTATATCCTAATCCGTTTTAAAAAGGTAGTTATTATGAATTTAATTAAACCTGAAAAATTAAAAAAAGGCGATACAATAGGTTTTATAGCACTTTCCGGTGCTATTGAAGAAGAAAAAAATATTTACAGGGCAAAAGAATATTTTGAAAATAAAGGATATAAGGTTGTCTTTTCAAAAAATATTTTTGATAAAAATCGATACCTTGCAGGAGACGACCAAGATAAAGTTAAAGAATTACACAGGTTTTTTGAGGACAAAAATATAAACGCAATTTTGTGTGCAAGAGGCGGCTACGGCGCAATAAGGCTGTTGGACAAAATTGATTTTGATTTAATAAAAAACAATCCCAAAATTTTTGCCGGATACTCAGACACAAGTGCGCTCCAGGCAATGATTTTTAAAAAAACAGGGCTTATAACTTTTTATTCTCCTATGGCACAAAGTGATTTCGGGGTTGAAGAAGTTTCAAAAATTACAGAAAAATCTTTTTTTAAAGCATTGGAAAACGCTGATGACCTCGAATTTAGCCCTGAAAGAAAAAGTGCAAAGGTTTATTTTGAAGGAGAAGTCAAAGGCGTTTTATTCGGTGGGAATCTTGCCACAATTGTTTCTTTGTGCGGGCTTGATTTTATACCCGATGAAAAATTCATTCTCTTTGTTGAGGATTTAAACGAACCTGTCTATAAAATAGACAAAATGATGACCCAGCTTTTGAATATAAAAAAGTTTAAAGAAAATATTCAGGGGATAATTTTGGGTGATTTTTTAAAAAACGGAAGCAAAAAATATTTTGACGAGCTATTTTTTGAAATAGGGGGTAAGTTTGCTATACCGATTTTGTCGGGATTTAAAATAACTCACGCTCACGAAAAAATAACCCTGCCATATGGTGCGCAAGGTCATTTTTCAACTATTTCTAAAAAATTAATTATTAAAAAGTATGTTTCTTAAACTTCAATACCGAGTTGGGAATTTATTTCTCCAAGTTCTTCCTTTAAATTTTTTATATCTTCTTGATATTCTTTAATTGAAGTCATAACAGGGATGCAATCACAATCGTCAGTATTAAGGCACGGGCATATGTTTGACAGTCTTTTAAGTTCTTCAGAATTTTCTCTCAATTCTCTCAGGATTTCTCGTTTTCTTTCAAGTAAATTATCATAACAGTCTTTACTGTTCCAGAAATTTTCACAAGTATTTTCGTGTCTTACGGGCATTTCTTGAGGGTTGTTCCCAAATTTTGGTCTGTAACTTGTTGAAACTTTGATATTAGGGATAACAGGCATAATGTTCATAATTTCTCCTTTTAAAACACTTTTAGCTTTCCACTCTAAATAAACCGCATAATATTTTTTTTTGCTACTTTATTGAAAAAATTTATACAAAACTTAACTTTTTGTTCAGGTAAATGTAAAAATTAATTTTAGATTAAGTTAATGAGTATAAAAATTTTTTGAGGTAAAATGTTTAAAGTAAGATATTAAAGGATAAAGATATGTGGGATTATACAGAAGAAGTAATGGATCATTACAGAAACCCCAGAAATGTGGGCAAAATTGATGATGCGGATGCAATCGGTGAAGCGGGTTCTCTTGCCTGCGGAGATGCTCTTAAAATATATTTAAAAATAGACAAAAACAATGTTGTAACCGATGCAAAATTTCAAACTTTCGGCTGCGGCTCTGCAGTTGCAAGCTCAAGTGTTTTGACGGAAATGATTATCGGTAAATCTCTTGATGAAGTCAAAAAAATTACAAATAAAGATATTGCAGATAAATTGGGGGGACTGCCTCCTGAGAAAATGCACTGTTCTGTTATGGGGCACGAAGCTCTGGAAGATGCTCTTGCAAAATATTTGGGTGAAGAAACCTCTGAAGCAAAAAAGGACAAATTAATTTGTAAGTGTTTTAGTGTTACTGAAAATCAGATTTTAAATGCTATAAAGGAAAATAACCTTAAAACAGTTGAAGATGTAACAAATTATACAAAAGCAGGCGGGGCTTGCGGGCACTGCAAAGGCGATATCCAGGCTATTTTAAATAAATTTTATAATATGAAACCTCAAGTGGAAGAAGCACCAAAGCTTACTCCGGCTCAAAAAATTCTTAAAATTAATACAATTATTGAAAACCGTATTTCTCCCGAGTTAAGAAAAGACGGTGGCGATATAGAGCTTGTTGATATTGACGGAAATAAAGTCTATGTCAAACTCAGAGGTGCTTGTTCAGGCTGCAAAAATTCAACGCTTACGCTAAAGAATTTTGTCGAAACAACTTTGAGAGAAATGCTTAAAGAAGATGTCGAAGTCATTGAGGTATAAAATGCAAAAGAAAATGATATATTTAGATAATAATGCAACTACCAAAGTTGATGAAAAAGTTTTGGAAGTGATGCTTCCGTATTTAAAAGAAAATTATGCAAACCCTTCGAGCATATATAGCTTTGGAGGCATTGCGGCTCAGGCAATCAGAAAGGCACGAGTGCAAGTAAGAGATTTTGTAGGCGCAAAAAGTGAAAAAGAAATAATTTTCACAAGCTGCGGCTCTGAAAGTGCAAACACTGCTATTAAGGGAGTTTTGGATGTAAACAAAACAAAAAAACACATAATAACAACAAAAGTCGAGCATCCTTGCGTTTTAAGTCTTTATAAAACACTTGAAAAACAAGGCTACAAGGTGGATTACATAGGGGTTAATGCAAACGGTGAATTGGATTTGGACGAATTAGGAAATGCCGTAAATGCTGATACGGCTCTTGTGTCTTGTATGTGGGCAAACAACGAAACAGGGGTGATTTTTCCGATTAAAAAAATCTCTAACATTATAAAGTCAAAAAATAAGGAAACAAAGCTTTTTGTCGATGGCGTACAGGCAGCAGGTAAAATCCCTATGAATGTTGAAGATGCAGGGATTGATCTTTTGGCAATTTCAGGACATAAATTTCACGCTCCAAAAGGTGTCGGTGCGCTTTATGTAAAATCTGATACTTTAATTTCACCGCTTATAGTCGGTGGGCATCAGGAAAGAGGCAAAAGAGCAGGTACGGAAAATGTTCCATACATTGTCGCAATAGGTGAAGCAGCACAGCTTGCCCAAGAAGCACTTGATTTTGAAGCCACCACTGTAAAACATTTAAGAGATAAGCTTGAAAATTCTTTGGTAAAAAATATATTTAATGCAAGACTTAATACTTCATTAAATAATCGGGTTCCAAACACCACAAATATCGGGTTTGAATATGTCGAAGGCGAGCTTATTTTGCTCCATTTGAGCGATATGGGTGTTTGTGCGAGCTCAGGAAGTGCATGTACATCCGGTTCGCTTGAGCCAAGTCATGTTTTAAAAGCTATGGGAATACCTTTTACGGCACTTCATGGAAGCGTGAGATTTAGTTTAAGCCGTTTTACTACAGAAAAAGAAATAGATTATGTAATTTCTGTTGTGCCCAGAGTTATCAACAAATTGATTAAAATTTCACCTTTTCAGGAAGAATTGGCCGCATTGAAAAAACATAAAAGTTAAAGAGGACATTGAATAATTGAAAATTTTTCTGCATCCTCAAATACTCCGAGTGTAGGTTATAAATTAAGAAAAAAGTCCATATAATTTAGTTATATGGATATTGAAAAAGCAAGCGGAAATAATTTTTTCGCCGCTGCGCAGGTTGATACTGCGCAGGGGAATTTCTTTGCCGCATTTGGTAATCTTCAAAATCCGATTGAGCAAAAAAAACAAAGCCTTCACCGACTTAATGACTATGATTCGACTATTTTAGAAAATACCGCTTATCAAAAAATATCGGATGAAATGCTTAAGATTGAGCATAGAATAGGAATACTTGAGGGGACTTTATCAAAAACAACAGCTGAAATTGAGGCTCTACAATCTTTCGGGGATTCAATTCAGGTAAATTCATTGATTGATAAAAAACGGCTTATTGAAGAGGAAATTGAAGAATTGAACAATAGATATTCAGAGCTGGGTTTGAGCGCAAGAATATCAGGACAAATAGCTTCTGTCATAGGTTTTTCTTCAAAAAATAAAACAAGTATTTTTTCAAGAGTTAAAAAATTTATCACAAAAAAAATCTTAGCCAAAATATTTAAAAAGTTTGGTTATCGAGAAAGTGTTAAAGAAGCATTGATTAAGCTTTCAAGCATTAATTCCAACGTGGATGATTTAATAACAATGCACACTCCTTACGGCGAAACCTTTAGCAGGTACGAAAAACTAACTGCCTATATTAACAAAGCAAATTCAATCCACGCACAGATTTCTAAAAATTTGAAAGAAATAAAATAAAATTTTAAAAGCTTATTTTTTGAGGTATAATTGTTTCATAGTTATAGGCTAAGGAGATATTATGAAAGAGCTTTTAAAAAAATCAGCCGCACAGCAGCACAAAATGATTAAAAACAAGGAAATTTCTGCTGTAGAATTAATTCAAGCCACATATGACAGAATTGACGAAGTTGAAGATAAAATTGGCTCGTTTAATTGTTTAACAAAAGAAATCGCCCTTAAAACGGCAAAAAAAGTTGACGAAAAAGTTGCAAAAAATGAAGAATTACCGCTTCTTGCAGGCGTTCCGCTTGCGCTAAAAGATAACATGAATTTAGTAGGTTATCCTACAACGGCATCAAGCAAAATTCTTGAAAATTTTATTTCTCCCTATAACGCAACAATAACAGAAAAACTTTTAAATAACCTTGTTCCGATAGTGGGTAAAGCAAACTTAGACGAATTTGCGATGGGAAGCTCCACCGAAAATTCTGCATTTAAAAAAACATATAACCCATGGGACTTAAAAAAAGTACCTGGAGGCTCGTCAGGAGGCTCAGCGGCAAGCGTTGCGGCATGTCAGGCCGCTTTATCTCTGGGTTCTGACACAGGCGGAAGTATTCGTCTGCCGGGAAGCTTTTGTGGAATTATCGGGATGAAACCCACTTACGGAAGGGTTTCCAGATACGGGCTTATAGCTTTTGCATCATCACTTGACCAAATAGGACCTTTTGCAAGGACAATTGAAGATGCGGCGATGCTTTTGGAAGTCATCGCAGGCCTTGACCCTAAAGATTCAACATCTTTAGACGTGCCGGTAGAGCCTTATTCAAAAATGCTCGACACCGACATAAAAGGAATGAAGGTGGGCGTTATAAAAGAACTTCTTGCAGAGGGCGTTACAGAGGACGTTAAAAAAGCAATAGAAAACGCGATTGAATTTTATAAATCGGCAGGTTGTGAAATCAAAGAAGTTTCACTGCCTTATCTTAAATATTCTATAGGAATTTACTATATCCTTGCAACAGCAGAAGCCAGTTCAAATTTGGCGCGCTTTGACGGAGTTAAATACGGATATAGGGCAAAAGATGCCAAAAATCTTATGGAAATGTACACTAAAACAAGAGCGGAAGGCTTCGGCCCCGAAGTTAAGCGCCGTATAATGCTCGGAACTTATGCGCTGAGCTCAGGTTATTACGATGCCTATTACAGAAAAGCCCAACAATTAAGGGCTTTGGTGAAACAAGATTTTGACAGAGTCTTTAAGGAAGTTGATATTTTAGTTTCTCCTACATGCCCCAACACCGCATTTGAAATGGGCGCAAGAGCAGATGACCCGCTTGCAATGTATTTGACAGATATTGCTACAATTAGCGCAAACTTGGCGGGGATTCCAGGGTTGAGTGTTCCGGCAGGCTTTGATTCTTCAGACATGCCAATCGGATTGCAGATTTTAGCACCCGTGCTTCAGGAAACAAAATTGTTTAATGCAGCATATAAATTTGAACAGGCGCATGATTTTTATACAAAAATCGCAGAAGTTAAGTAAATAGCCAAATAGTAAATAGGTAATAGGAAATAGAAGGCGATTTTGCTTTGCAAAATCGCCTAACTTATTAATTTATCGACTTATAAACTTCAATAATTAACCATTGAAACGATTCTGACATCTTTTGGCAGCTTTTCTCTGCCGTTCAAGTCGTTCAATTCAATAACAAAACCGCAGCCCACGATTTGCGCGCCTGTTCTTGTTACAAGATTACAAGCTGCCGCTGCAGTCCCGCCGGTAGCAAGCAAATCGTCCAATATAAGAACTCTGTCGCCTTTTTTAAGAGCATCTTCGTGGATTTCCAAAGAATCCGTGCCGTATTCAAGTTCGTACGTTTCTTTTATCGTTTTTGCAGGAAGCTTATTTGGTTTTCTCACAGGTACAAAGCCTGCGTTTAAATTGTAAGCAACAGGCATGGCAAAAATAAATCCTCTGGATTCCATTCCTACAACGTAATCTATTTGTTCATTTTTGAACTTTTCGCATAAGAAATCAACCATTAATTTGAGGGTTTGCGGATCCTTTAGCGCGGTTGTAATATCCCTAAACATTATTCCCTGTTTTGGAAAATCCTGAATATTCCTAATTCTGTCTTTAACATTTTGTGCTATTTGCGGCATTTTAATTCTCCTATATCTTCATCCTCCGTCATGCTGAACTTGTTTCAGCATCTTTCCAACAAGAAATATTGGATAGATCCCGAAACGAGTTCGGGATGACAACTAAATTTATAATTTTTGTAGTTCTTTTTGTTCTTTTAAATGTTGTTCTTCTTCTAAAACAAGTCCGTGAGTTGTTTTTCCCCAATTCATGTCTTTTTTGCAAAATAATATTTTAAAACATATCCACATAACGATAGGAAACCAAATTGCAAGCATATATAAAGCTGTTTCCACCGCTTGTTTTAGGGCTTGTGTTCTCGGGACATTATCATATCTTCTAAGACTATACCTTATGGCTAGAACAAAACAAACAGCGATTGCAAGCCCCATTGCCAAGGAAGAAAACGCATAATTTATAGGTTTAACTCCTGTTGCAACACGTCCGACTTGAAAAAATATTTCCATTAAAAGCCAAATCGGCATCAAAAACTCGGAAATATAAGCTGTCATATCAAGACTTGCTCTTAACGACATTTCTTTTGAATTTAAAACATCGCCAAAGTGTTCCAAATATCTTCTGATGCTCCCTTCCAGCCACCTTCTGCGTTGTCTGTAAAGCGGCATAAGATAGATTACACCTTCTTCATAAACAACTGTGTCCGGACAGAATCTTACGTCCCAGCCTTTTATATGAAGTTGTGTGGACATATCCAAATCATCTGTAATTGTATAGTTATTCCAGCCACCGATATCTTCCAGTGCTGCCCTTTTTATTAATTCGCCATTGCCTCGAAGCTCAACCGCTCCTTTAACAGCATCTCTGCCGACTTGAAAGTGTGTATCTAAAGTGTATTCATTATTTTGGCAACGGGTTAAAAAATTATAGTCTTTATTGCTTATAACTTTTCTTGCCTGAACAGCACCTACATCTTCACTTTCAAGGTGAGGTATAAGTCTTGAAAGAAAATCCGGCTGAACTCTTGCATCTGCATCAAACACAAGTATTGCTTCACCTTTTGCAATTGCCATTGCTTCGTTTAAAACAGCGGATTTGCCAGGATAAGCATCTTTTGGGCGAACCATTGCCGTTACTTTATCGTATTTTTTTTCTAAATCTTTTATAACCGATGCTGTATTATCATCGCTTCTGTCGTCAATTACTATGACTTCAAATTTTTCGTAAGTCATGGCTAAAACATTTTCAACAGTTTTTGAGATAACTCCTTCTTCATTATGTGAGGGGATCATAACAGTGACAAGAGGTTTAAAATTTTCGTTTATCACCTGCGGATTTTTTCTTAACTTCCTTTTTCTGTGAAGCGTTGCAAGGTGCATATAAAAAGTATAAATAAGCATTGCAACACATAAAAAAACAAGCCCCCATAGAGTGTTAAAATAATTTTGAAAAACATATAAAAACACTCCGAGTCCAAAAATTATTGCAAATAAAACAATTCTTTCTCTCATTTAATACCTGCGTAACCTCATTGCATACTCACTTAAAATATCGGCAACTCTGCTTTTCGCATCAAGCTCCAATGACATTGTAGCAAAAAATTCGGCATGTTTCTTATATTTGTCATCTTTCATTACTTTTTGTATACAATCATAAAGTTTTTGGACAGTTAAATTTTTGTGCGTAACAACCTCGGAAACCTGTAATTCTGCCATTCTTCGAGCATTATTTTCTTGTTCGATTTGATTTAAGTCAGGAACGATAACAGAAGGTTTGCCCAAAGATAAAATTTCCATGGCTGTAGAGTGTCCCGCTTGGGCGATGACAAGGTCTGCGGTTTTCAAATAAGGCGAAATATCCCCAATCATGCCTTTTATGCTTACATTTGAGGGTATTTTTTCTGTTTCAAAGAAGGTGAAAATTTCAAAATCAACTTCGGGCATTTTTTCTGCAACTGCCAAAATGCAATCAAAAAGAGGTCTTCTGTAAGCATGCCCACCCAAAGATACAACAATATACGGTCTGTCGGTATTTCTTTGTACCAGAGAAACGTTATTGTTGTCAAAATTAACCAAAGGCCCTACAAAGCGGGTTCTTTTCATGATTTTTCTGTTATGGCTTAAATTGGGTAAGCAAACAGTATAAGGCGGCGGAAAGTCAGGAATAAGAATTTCTTCGGTTGAACTTAAATACATGCGCATCCAGGAATCAAAAGAAACGCCTAAGAGTTTCACAAGCCAGTTATCTTGCTGAAAAAACGGATAAAATGCGCTTTGATTTGTTATTGTTATACAAGGTAATTTGAGTTTTTCTGCTGCCATGACAGGAATCATACGACCGTCTGCCACAACGCATGATGCACCTGAATTTCTTATTATATCAACTTCTTCGTCTACAAGTTTATTGAATTTTACTACCCACCCTTGGTTTTTAACTATAGTTCTCGCAACATCAAAAGCTCCGTCTTGCCCCACAAACTCCAATTCCTGAGAAATCTTCTGGCATGGAATCCCATGCTCTTTGAGTCTTTCTAAAGCATAGCCGTAAGTGCCTATCAAATAGTTTTTTTTGTCTAACTTGGTTGAAATAGCTATGGCTCTTGAAGAATGGCCGTATCCTTCTGAGCTTATTGAAAAATAAATCTTATTTAAGAGTTTGTCTTTTGGCTTAAAAAGCCTTGCGATTTTGCTGAATTCATCTCTGAAAATCATATCTAAATTACCTCTTCCAACAATATTATAGTCCAAATATATGTTTTTTTGGGAAAAATTATATTAATTTTCGTAAAAATACTTGCGTTTTATTTTGATTTAAATATAATAGTCCATGTACACATTAAGAAAGGGGTTTATTATTATGAACAAAGAAGAATTAGTACAAGAGATAGCTAAAAAAGCTAAAGTTACTCAAAAAGATGCAGGAGAAGTTCTCGGAGCATTGGTAGATACTATCCAAAAAACTGTTGCTAAAGGCAAAAAAGTTACATTGGTAGGATTTGGGACTTGGGAACCACGCAAAAGAGCTGCTAGAAACGGAAGAAACCCACAAACAGGTAAAGAAATTAAAATCGCAGCTAAAACTGTACCTGCATTCTCTGCTGGTAAAAAATTCAAACAAATCGTTAACGGCAAATAGCTCAAACAAGCAAAGGGCGAAGGTCTTTTGCGGCAGTGAACGAAGTTCACAATAGCAAAAACTGCGACCCGTTCAATGCGAGTGAGCAAGACCGAAAATTTAACGGTTGTTAATTTTTTAAAAGGTGTGTAAGCAATTACACACCTTTCTTTTATGGTTTTTTTATTATGCTGATAATTTAATATATTTTGAATCGCAAACGCCTTTAATTTTGCTTATTTCATTCAAAACACCATTATCAACGGCTCTGTCTGTATTTATAATCATTATTGAATTTTCGCCGGCTTTTTGAACGACATGCATCTGGTTAATGTTGATTTTATGCCCGCCTATTACGGTTGCGACTTGCGCAATCATTGAAGGTTTGTTTTCATGCGGCACTAAAATCAAATGTTTTTCAGGTTCAATACTCGTTGCGTATTGGTTAATTTTTACTATTCTTTGCATATTTTCCGCAACCAAAGCGCCTGAAACGGTTGATTCTTGGGTGTCAGTGATTAAGTTTACACTGATAAGCCCAATATAATTGCAGGTTTTATCGATTTTTGAAGTTGTAACGGAAATTCCTTTTTGTTTTGCCAAAATCGGTGCGTTAACATAATTTACATTTTCGGTAATTGAAGAAAATATTCCTTTTAAAGTCGCAACTTCAAGCGGTGAAATGTCAAGTGAGGCAAGACTTCCGGTCGCCGTAATTTCTATTGATTTTAAATTTCCGATTGTTATTTGTTTTGCAAATTCGCCGATATTTTGTGCTATTTGCATATAATCTTTTACAGGCTCAAGTTTTTCAGGTTTTAGAGAAGGAATATTAACAGCGCTTGTTGCAGAGCCTCCGGTTAAAACCTCTTTTATCTGTTGTGCTACATCAATTGCAACATTAAGCTGGGCTTCTGCTGTACTTGCGCCCAAGTGAGGAGTTAAAACGATATTTTCCTCAATATTTATAAGCGGAGAATTTTTGATATTAGGTTCTTCTTCATAAACGTCAATCGCCGCAGCGCTTATCTGTCCTTTTTCCATAGCTTCTTTGAGCGCAATTTCATCTATTATTCCGCCTCTTGCACAATTAATTATTTTAACTCCTTTTTTCATTTTAGAAATTGTTTCTTTATTAATTAAATGCGTAGTCTCTTTTGTTTTTGGGGCATGGATTGTTATATAATCACATTTGCTCCAAAAATCGTCGATTTTTGCCACATATTGAGCACCGATTGCCTCCACCGCTTCTTTTGAAGTGTAAGGGTCGCAAACTAAAACCTTCATCCCTAAAGCAATTGCAACTTGTGCAACGTGAGAACCTATCTTACCAAGGCCTATTATCCCTAAAGTTTTTGCAAAGACTTCTGTTCCTGTGAACTTTGAGCGTTCCCAAAGCCCCATTTTGGTCGATTGAGCCGCTTTGGGTATGTTTCTTGCCATAGAAAGCATTAGGGCGATTGTGTGCTCTGCAGCAGCGTTTGTGTTGCCATCAGGGGAATTTACTACTATAACACCTTTTTGAGTGGCGGCTTCGACATCAATGTTATCCACGCCGACTCCTGCCCTGCCTATGATTTTCAGGTTTTTGCCCGCTTCAATGACTTTTGCTGTTACTTTGGTTTCGCTTCTGACCATAAGCGCGTCATAATTTTGTATAACATTGCAGAGTTCTTTTTCTGCCATTGTCGGGAGCATATCTACTTGGATATTTTTGCCCTCAAGTAAAATATTTTTTGCAATTTCGTTGATTTTGTCTGTTACTAATACTTTCATTTATTATCCTTTAAAATTAATACTACATAAAAATGCTTATAAGTTAAAAAAGAACTGCCAACTTATAAACTTATCACCTTATAAACTTATAAACTAATCAAAACGGTTTTGTCTGGTTAAGTTTCTGTCTTAATTCTCTGAATCTTGCAATGTCTTCTTGGGCTTTGCCCGATTCTTTGAAGACGGCTTGAGTCGAAGGATGAACCATCAAAACATAATCCATATGGATTTCTAAAAAATTATATCTTCTGGGTGCTTGGGTCGAATTTCTGGAATAAATTTCGGCATTAGTGACCGCCAAAAATCTTCTTTCGCGGTCATTAAGCAAATCCGTTAATTCACGGTTTGTGCTTGTGTATTTTGAAACGTGAACAGTACCTTTAATGTCGTGATCAACTGTTAAAATACTTACTTCTATTGGAATTGTATCAACGTGTTTTGCCATTTACCACCCTTATTATTATAATCATCTTTCTTAAATATAATACATTTTATAAAAAATGTCTATGTGTTAAGTTTTATTTTCTTTTTATTTTCTCTTTTTTGTTTAATTCTTACTCCGTCAACTTCGTGGACATTTTCTATGGCAATAAAAGATTGTTTATCGATTAAATTTACTAACTCTTTAAGCTTTACAAGTTCAAGTCTTGATATAACACAGTAGATTATTTTTTTATTTTCTCCAGTATATCCGCCCTTTCCGCTTAGATAAGTTACGCCCACGTCAAGTCTTTTGATGATTTCTTCGCCGATTTTTTCTGCTTTGTTGGAAATTATAGTTACCGATTTTGATTCATTAAGCCCTTCAAGTACAATATCGATAACTTTGTAGGCTATAAAATAAACTAAGATTGAGTACATTGCTCTGTCCCAACCAAATAAAAACCCCGCAGCGGTATATATAAAAAAGTTAAAGAACATAATTATTTCGCCGATAGAAAATCCAGATTTTTTAGCAAGTTTTATCGCCAAGATTTCTGTTCCATCCAGAGCCGCGTTACTTCTTAAAATAAGTCCTACGCCAAGTCCCAAAACTAATCCCCCAAAAACAGTCGCAAGTAAAAGATCATCGGTCACATGCATTTTGTGAAAGACATTGACACTTAAAGAAAGCATTGTTATTGCATAAACCGTTTGGGCTACAAAAATACGTCCCAGTTTTTTAAGCGCAAGAAATATGAAAGGAAGATTTAAGCAAAAAAGTAAAACGCCAAGATTTATTTTGGTTAAATAGCTTATCATAATTGATATTCCGACAATTCCGCCGTCAATCATGCTATTTGGAATCAAAAAACCTTCTAGTCCAAATCCCGCAATAAAAGCTCCTGTTGTTAAAAGAATCAATTTTACTATCCAAGATATAAAAGAACTTTCTTTATTTGTTTTCTTAACCAACATTTTGACTTACTAAACCTTATCCTTATTTACTTTAGGCACTATTTCAGCCTTTTTTATATTAATCAAATTATTTATTTTAAAAATAGTTTTTTTGTGAATTTCATCATAATCGGCATATCCTAAAAAGGTCTCCAAATCAGTTTTAAGGGTTGTTATATCATCGTATTTTTTTAAAACCCCGTCAACTGACATTGAAACATCACCGGTTTCTTCAGACACCACCAGACAACCCGAATCACTTGTTTCGGATGTTCCGATTGCGGCTCTGTGTCTTGTTCCGTATTTCCAGCTTAATTTAGGGTCTTCGGTCAAAGGAAGCAAAACTCCCGCTGAGAGTATTTTATCGTCTTTAATTACAACGGCTCCGTCATGAAGCGGAGTGTTCGGGTGAAATATTGTCAAAAGCAGCTCTGTTGTGACATCGGCGTTTAGTTTTGTGCCGACATCAAAATAAGTCGAGGCATTCATCTCTTTTTGAAAAACAATAAGCGCGCCTATCCTTGATTTTGAAAGGTATTTAACCGCTTCTATGACTTCTTTTATAACATTTATATTTTCTTTGTTGTTTGAATTTTTCCAAAAACTTCTGCTGATAAAGCCGGGTTGTCCTAAGTATCCTAAAAATCTTCTCAATTCAGGTTGAAATACAACAATTAAGCTCAAAGCGACTAATGCTACCATTGATTTTATGAATACTCCGAGGATTTGAAGTCCCAGACTTATGAATATTTCACTTGTAACCCAAGCGATTAGAAGAAAAACCATCCCTTTTACAAGTTTTTCTGATTGTGTGTTTTTAATAAATTTTCTGTAGAAAGCAAAAAGCATTACAAAAATTACAAAAACTTCAATAAAATCAAGCCAATTTAAGGACCATTTAATTGCATTCAATTGAGAGTGTAAAGATGTAAAAAGAGAATTTAAAATCATCATTTATCCAATCTGGCGGGTAACAAGTCATGAGAAAGCAGGTCGTCCAAACTTTCCCTTCTTACTATCATATCAGATTGTGAATTATTTACAAGTACCGCAGCGGGTTTTTGAAAGCGATTATAGTTACTTGCCATTGAGTAATTGTAAGCTCCTGTGTTGAAAACACACAATATATCGCCTTCTTCAAGCTCAGGCAAATTTATATCTTTAATCAAAATGTCTCCGGATTCACAAAATTTTCCTGCGATTGTAACTTTTTGTGAACAGTCTTGTTCAGGTTTGTTAGCTACTTGCGCAGTGTATTCCGCCTGATACATACTCGGGCGGGGATTATCAGCCATCCCACCATCCACAGACCAATATAGAGTGCCGTTTGGAACTTGTTTTGAACTGCCTACCGTGTATAAAGTTACACCCGAGGTGGATATTATGCTTCTGCCCGGTTCAAGATAAAGAAGAGGAGCCGGAATATTGTGTTTTTTAATGCTTTTGTTCAAAGTATTTATTACCAACTCTCCGATTTCAAAAACAGAAGGCGGAAGGTCAGTTGGAACATATTTTACGCCTAACCCGCCTCCGATATTGATTTCATCAAGTAAAATATTGAATTTTTCTTTTACATAGACAATTTCTTTTATCAGAATATCAATTTCATCTTCAAAAATTTGTGTTTCAAAAATTTGGGAGCCGACATGGGTGTGAAAACCTTTTAAATTGATTTTTGGATATTGTTCAATTATAAGTTCAATCGCATCGTGGATTTGTGACAGGTCAAATCCGAATTTCGAATCAAGATTTCCTGTTTGGATGTATTCGTGCGTGTGGCACTCTATTCCGGGTGTAATTCTTAGCAAAATATCCACTTTTTTATTGTGTTTTTTGGCAATTTCATTTAACAAAGAAAGCTCAAGAAAATTGTCAACGGAGATTCTTCCCACGCCAAGTTCAAGTGCCATGTCAAGCTCGTCGTAAGATTTGTTGTTGCCGTTAAAAAGGACACAGGACATATCAACTCCTGTTTTGTAAATAGTATAAATTTCTCCGCCCGAAACAGCATCAAAGCCGAAACCTTCGGCATTTACAACTTTTGCGACCGCTTTTGTCATAAGAGCTTTTGAGGCGTAGAGCATTTTAACTCTCTTATAAGAAGAAAATGCCTCTTTATATTCCCTGCAAATTGTTCTTAGGGTTTTTTCATCAATTACGTAAAGCGGGGTTTCGTATTTCTGTGCTAAATCCACTAAATCACAGCCCCCTATTGAGAGGTTGCCGTTTTTGTTTATGCAGGTAGTTAACGGTTTAATGTACTGGTTTGTGCTCAACATTATTTTTTCCTTGTTTATGTCTCTAAATCTATGCTTTCATCGTCATCGGTTATAATATTTTTTCCTATCGCTCTTTCAAGTTTTGCTTTGGCTGAATTATATTCGTAAAGGGCTTTATAATAACTTAACTGTGCTGCTTGATAAGAATTTTGCGCATCTTTTAATTCGGTCGGATTCCCCACGCCGACTTTGTATCGCCCGAATGACAGGTCATAGTTTTCTTTTGCTTGTTTAACCTGCAAAAATGCAACCGGAAGCTGGTTTTTCTTTTCGTATAGCATTAAATATGATTGTTGAATTTCCAAATAAATATTGTTTTTTGTAATCTGAGCGTTTGCAATTTCTCTGTCGTATAGAGAATGTGCCTCTTTAATCTGGTTTTTAATTAACATTCCGTTAACTGTGGGGAAGTTTAAATAAACACCATAATTATAGCCGTAAGTTTCGTTAATCTGCTCGCCGCCTCTTGCGTAAGAGCCCGATGCTTCAAGAGTCGGGAAATAGGCTTTTTTCGCTAATTTTACTGCCTGATTTGCTTCCTGAACTTTTATTTCTGCCAGTTTTAATTCCGGTCGGGACTCTTTTGCGAGTTCAAATGCTTTATTCATGCTCATAGTAATCGGGTTGAATTTTAGACGTTCCTGAATATTATATTTGTTTATATAAGGAACTCCCATTACGTTGTTTAAGGTTGCAACAGCTAAATCTATTGAATTTTCCGCCTGAATTAAGTTTAATTTTGCATTACTTAAATTAACTTCCGCAATAGTGACGTCAACTTTGGGGTTCATTCCTATTTCATAAAAAGCCTTTGCCTGATTGTAAAACATCTCGTATTTTTGAACCGTATCTTGTGCGACATTTCTGTTTTCATAGGCAAAAAGAAGATTGTAATAAGCATCTTTTGTTTGGCAAATGACATCGTTTACAATCGCAGTTAGAGAGGTTTTATAAGCTTCATAGTCTAATTTTTTTATTGTAACGGTGTTTTGGGTAACCCCAAAGTCATATAGCATTTGGGAAACGCTTACTTGACCTAAAAGATAATAATTAAAAGCGTTTGTATTGCCAATCATTGCGGCAGTTTGAAGATTCCTGGTTTTTGTGTAACCGGATTGCCAATCAAGCTCGGGAAAATAGTTTGACCAGGCTTGAGCAATCCTTGCATGCGAAGCCAAAGCCTCATTGAGTGCGGCCTTGATTCTAGGGTTGTTGCCCAAAGCCAGTTTTATACATTCGCTCAAAGTAATGTCTATTGTTTTTTGGACAGAGCCTTCGATTAAAAGTGTTTTTTCCTGTTTGTCCGCATTCGTTTCAACGGGCGAAACCTGAGCATCTGCAGGATATTCTTCTTTTAAAATTGAATTTCCCAGTGTTTCATCTAATATTTTTTCACTTTTAGTGGCCTTGAGCCCGAAAGCAAAAGTCGGCAACATGCTAAAAGCAAATATTATAAATATTAAAATTAATTTTTTAAGTGATTTCATTGTTGTTTTCTCTTTGAAATAAATTCTCCAACATTATCTTTCATTTTTTCTATTGCGACAAAAAATGCAGGAACAAGCATTGTGCCTATAAGTGCAACTGTAATCATTCCGCCGAATACTGTAATTCCTATTGAACGCCTGCTTGCCGAGCCCGCGCCCGATGCAAAAACCAACGGCAACATCCCCAAAATAAATGCAATAGCCGTCATCATAACAGCTCTGAATCTTAATTTTGCCGCTTCCATTGCCGCATCGTTATAGTGCATTTTTAAGTTCTCTTTAGCCTCTTTTGCAAACTCAATAATCAAAATGGCCTGTTTTGTGCTTAACCCGATTAACATAACCAAACCAATTTGGGAATATATGTCAAGCGAATATCCAAACACATACTGGAATAATAATCCGCCCATAATCGCGATGGGTGAAATTAACATAACTGCAATCGGTAAGGTCCAGCTTTCATAAAGCGCAACAAGGAATAAATATACAAATATCAAAGCGGTTGCGAGTATAAATCCTATTTGTCCGCTTGATTCCTGCTCCTGTAAAGAAATACCTGACCATGCATAGCCCATGTCTTTTGGTAAAATTTGGTCAGACAGTTTTTCCATTGCCTGCATTGCTTTACCCGAACTTATTCCCTTTGCGGCGCTTCCGTTCATCGTAACGGCTTTGTACATGTTAAATCTTGTTATAGTGTAAGGTCCGACAACATCTTTAAGTTTGACAACTGAGGTTAGAGGGACCATTTTGCCGCTCATATTTTTTACAAATATTTTATCAATGTCTTGTTGTTTTGCCCTGAATTCATCTTGTGCCATCATCATAACCCTAAAAACACGACCGTATTTGTTAAAGTCATTTACATAAGTCTGCCCGAAATTCGCGGCAAGTGTTGTGTAAATTTCCTGAATGGTTACGCCTTGGGCCATTGCTTTTGAGGTATCAATATCAAACATCAATTGCGGTAAATTTGCCGTATATTGAGTATAAACACTTGAAAGAGAAGGGTTTTTGTTCGCATCTGCAACAAATTTCATTGATTCTAAATATAAATCCTGCGGGCTTCTTTCGCCTTTGTCCAAAAGTTGGTATTCAAAGCCTCCGAACATTCCCAGCCCCGGAATTGAAGGCGGCGAAAAAGATACAATGACAGCTGAAGGGTAGTTGCCGAAATCTTGTCTTATCTTGCCGATTATTCCGTTTGCCGAAAGTTTTGCTCCGTGGCGTTTAGACCAATTATCTAAAATTGAAACAATTAGTGCCGTATTTTCGCCTGAAAAACCAACCAAAGAAATAGTTTCATCTACTCCTTTATAAGTTTGGATTCTTTTTTCGACTTCTTTTGTTATAATATCTGTTCTTGAAGCCGAAGACCCGTCGGGTAGTTGGATTTGAGTAAATATAGCTCCTTTATCTTCTTCGGGTAAAAAGCTTGTGGGAATAATTTTAAACAACAGAGCTGTTACTAAAACGAAAATTCCAAACAGAAACATAGTGTTTTTTGTATTATCAACGAAGTATTTTGCACCTGCCAAATACTTATTTCTGACTTCGTTAAACCATTGATCAAATTTAACCAAAAATTCTATTTCTTTAAATTGATCTTTTGATTTTAAGACGGTAGAGCATAAAGCAGGAGCAAGAGAAAGCGCTACAATGGTTGATAAACCTATAGAAACCGCAATGCAAACCGCAAATTGTTGGTACATTCTTCCCGTAACACCCGGCATGAAACACACAGGCACAAAAACCGCCATTAAGACAAGAGAAGTTGCAATAACAGCCCCCGAAACTTCTTTCATGGTTATTTCCGTTGCCTCTTTAGGGTTGACCCCTTCTTGAATATGCCTTTGAACGTTTTCCAACACAACAATCGCATCGTCAACGACAAGCCCTACAGCTAAAACCAGTCCAAAAAGCGTTAATAAATTTATTGAAAATCCGAACAAGTCTATGAATATAAAAGTTCCTATTAAAGAAACAGGAATGGCAAAGAAGGGAATCATAGCCGCTCGCATACTGCTTAAGAAAACATAGGTTACAATAAGCACCAGCCCTATTGCCAAAAACATAGATTGTATAACTTCGTTAAGCGATTCTTGTACAAATTCGGTTTCATCTCTGTCAACGTGATATTCAAGCCCCGGCGGGAAAGTTTTGCTCAACTCGGCTAAGCGTTTTCTGATTGTTTTGGCAAGCGCAATGGAGTTTGCTTCAGGAAGTTGTTTTACCATTATCATGGCGGTGTTTCTTCCTTGAATTCTTGAAAAGAACGAGTAGCTTTCGGCACCCAATTCTACTTTTGCAATATCTTTAATTTTAACCTGAGCGCCGTCGGGGCGAGAGCGAACAATTATATTCTCAAATTCTTCGGCATTTTTAAGTCGCCCGTGGGTTCTGAGAGTCAGCTTAACCATTTGTTTTTCTGACAAAGGCTCTATTCCTATGTCTCCTGCGGGGACTTGAGTATTTTGTTGTTGAATTGCCGAATAAACATCGGAAGTGGAAATTCCCAATGCTGCCATTTTTGTCGCATTAAGCCAAATTCTCATTGAATAATCGGCAGAGCCGAAAACATTTACATCACTGACGCCGGGAATACGCGCAATTTCATCTTTTACATAAATTGAGGCATAGTTTGCAATAAATAGAGGGTCATAAGTATTGTCCGGAGAATTTACGCTTATCATCAACAATCCCGGCCCACCAACGGTTTTTTTGACCATAAGCCCGTAGCGTCTTACGTCTTCAGGCAAGCGCGGAGTCACAAGCTGGAGTCTGTTTTGAATATTTATAACAGCCATATCAGGATCCGTGCCGATTTTGAAGAAAACATTTAAGGAATAACTGTCATTTTGGCTTGAAGATGTCATATAAATCATGTTTTCAACACCGTTAATTTGGGCTTCAAGCGGGGCTGCAACAGTAGCTTCAACAACATCAGAACTTGCCCCCGGATAAGATGCGCTTACAACGACTTGAGGCGGAGTTATCATAGGATATTCTTCCAAAGGTAGAGTGTTCATACAAATAAGCCCGGCAAGTACTATTACCAGTGAGATTACTATTGCAAATTTAGGTCGTTTTATAAATAAATTTGTATCCATCGTTTATTTTTTGCCTTCTTCGGGAGTTTGGTGTTTTTTAATTTTTTCCATAGTGTCTTTATCGACAATTTTAACGGGTCTGTCGGGGATGACTTTTTGAATTCCGTCAACCACAATCATATCGCCCTTTTTGAGTCCATCTGTGACAATCCAGTTATCTTTAAATTGTCCTGAAACTTTAATCTGCACAATGTGCGGAATGTCTTTTTCATCAACCGCATAAACATATTTCCCTTGAGGATTTTCCAAAACCGCAGTTTGTGGAACAATCGGAACATTTATTGTATTTTTTGAGTACACAACAACTTTTACAAAATCACCGTTTAGCAGTCTTGATTTAGGGTTTTGGAAAGTTGCGCGCATTGTAACCGTACCTGTGGTTTCATCGACTTTGTTGTCATGAAAATCTTGATTACCCTGTACTTCATACTTTTCTCCTGTAGGGAAAAATAAGTCAACTTTTCTGACAACATTTATGGCATCAATTTTTGTAAGTTGGTCGTAATCTTTAGAATCAATAGGAAAAGTTACATAAATAGGATTGTTGCTGTAAATTGTAGTTAATTCTCCCGCAGAAGGGTTTACGTAATTGCCCACTGTAACCGTAATCATTCCTACTTGTCCGTCAACCGGCGCTTTAATCCGTGTATAACCGTAATTTCTGAGCGCATCGCTTAGGGTTGCTTGATTTAGTGCTAATTGTGCGCTGAGGGCATCTCTTTGGGACAAAAGATTATCGTAAGCTGCTTTTGCTATGTAATCCTGTTTTACAAGTTCTTCGCCTCTTTTAAGCTGTTTTTCTGCATAAACAAGCTGAGCCTTTGTATTTGCTACATTGGCGCGAGCTTTTTTAACTGCCAAATACCATTCTTCGGGTTCAATTTCAAATAAAACCTGACCTTTTTTGACATAGTCGCCTTCTTGAAAGTAGCTTTTTGTCAGATATCCGTCAATTCTTGCAAGAACATCTATTCTGTATTTGGATAAAATTCTGCCGGGGGCTTCCACCTGTTTTAGAACATCTGCGGTTTGGATTTCGCCCAAAACGACGCTTGGAGTTGCTGATTTTGCCATCATTTTGCCCATCATGATTTGCCCGTAAAGTGAAAATACAAACCTTGTAACTATCGCTGCTGCAATAATAGCAGAAATTATAATAATTTTTTTCTTCATCTATCCTTATCTCCCCAATCAAACGGCTGTTTTAATTATAGCCCAAAAAAACACAAAGAAAAACATATTAATATTACTTAATGAGATTACGGAAAGATTATTTTAATGAGGTGAAAAATTCTTCGCCTTTTTGAGTAAGAGTGTATTCGCAGACCTCAGAAGTCCCTGTGTAATCGGGCACAACTTCTATCAATTCTTGCCTGATTGAATCCTGTAAAACAGAGTGGTCAATAACTTCAGATAAATTTTGCATAAGTTTTGAATTAACTTGTTTTAGGGTGAATCTGTCGGATTTTTCGTATTCGGATAAGTAATAAGCCGCCATTAAAAAGTGATGGAGCTTGTCTTGAGACTCTTTAGAATTAACAAGTTCCAAAAAGGTTTTATCGTGTTTTTTTGGGGGGGCAAAGGAAGGTCTTTCAATCGTTTTTTCAAGTACTTTTTCAAAATCCGGCGCAGGTTCGGGTTCGGCTTTTTCTTCCTCGGGCGACTTTGGATTCTGAATCGAATTGATAGTTTTTAAAAGAGTTGAAGCCTTGTCAAAAACTTCTTTTGGTTCTTCTTGTACTTCTTCTTTTTTGTTTTTAGCCGATTTTGTTTCAACCTGTTTTTGAGGCTTTTTTGTGGGTGTTTTTTCTTCTTTTATGGGTGGCTTTGGCGCTTCTTTTGCAGGTTTTGTCGATGGTTGTTTACGGCTGTAATCAGATGCCGCATCAACCCAAATTTTAAATTGTTTCTCTACAACAAGCTTGTCGTTTGTTGTGAATTCAACAATAATATCGCCTTTTTTAAATGTAAAAGAATATTTCACTTAACCTGCCTCAAAATATAAGTTATTTTGAATTGTTTTTCATTATGTCTTCGCGCCATTTATTGAGTTGTTGCTCAACAAATTCAATATCATCAGATTTTAATTCTATTTCAATTTCGCCTTTTTTCATTTTAAATACGTATTCGTGCATCAATTTTCTCCTGTTTTGGTCGAATTTTAACAACATTATTATAACTTAAAATTATTTTTTTCCAACAAATTATTAATTTTTTGAATTTATTGAAACATTTTTGATTTTTTTACATCGTAATATTATTGTGTAATAATATTTAATAAGAAGAGAAACTTGAGGAGAAGTTTAATGGAAATTAAAAAAAGATTTAAAAAGCGTTTTGCGGCGTTGGGATTGGTATTTTTTGGCCTTTTGATATTCGGGCTAAGTGCGTTTTCGTATCAGTCCGCAGATTTATACGACAATGTTTGGAAGCTTATAAATACAAAATATGTTGACCAGACAAATAATATGCAGGATTGGAGCACCTGGCGGCATAAATACGATAACCACATAAAAACAGATGAAGATGCTTATGTAGCAATAAACACAATGGTAGCAAGCCTTGACGACCCTTACACGAAATTTCTTGATCCTAAAGAATTTGCAGAAGAAACCAGCTCCATAAAAGGCTCATTAAAAGGAATCGGGATTCAGATTGCAGTCCGTGACGGGAAATTAATGGTAATTGCTCCGATTGAAGCTTCACCTGCGGAAAAAGCGGGGCTTTTAGCCGAAGACGAAATTTTAGAAATAGACGGGGTGAGCACTAAAGGGATGCCTATAGATAAAGCCGCCGACAGAATAAGAGGAGAAGAAGGCACAACCGTTACACTTTTGGTTAAAAGAAAAGAAGATATAAAACCATATACAATTGCCAGAAAAGAAATTGAAATAAAATCCGTTTCAACAAAAATTCCAAATGATGTTGTTTTATCTAAAAATGTAGGTTATATAAGGTTAAGTTCTTTTATAAGTAAAAATACTTCAAAAGAGTTTGAAACAATACTTGTTCAGTCAAAAGACAAAGAAGGGTTTATTATAGATTTGCGCTCAAATCCGGGCGGACTGTTGAGTAACGCAATCTTCATATCTAACCTTTTGCTTCCTAACGGTATCATAGTAAGCACTGTTGACAGAGACGGCTATAAAGAAACCCAAAGAACAATGGGCGGCTGTGTTACTAAAAAACCTGTCGTGGTGCTTATTAACAAAGGTTCGGCAAGTGCAAGCGAAATTTTAAGCGGTGCGCTTAAAGATAACAAAAGAGCCGTAATCGTGGGTGAAAAATCTTTCGGAAAAGGGCTTGTTCAGGAAATTAACAGGCTTCCGAATAATTCCGGAATTAATATTACAATTCAAAAATACCTTACGCCAAACGGTACGGATATAAATAAAAAAGGAATCGATCCAGATATTTTAGTTGAATTATCAGATGATGACATAAAAAACAAAGATGATAAACAGCTTAAAAAAGCAAACGAAGTCTTGCTTGATTTAATTAATAAATCAAGTTGCTGTAAGTAAAGGAAATTGTAAATGGGGAATAGGGCGGAATTTTTTAAAAAAAATTCCGCCCTGTTTTTGTTCTCTTTTTTATTGATTACTATTAAATTATTCTTGTTCCTGTTAAAATAAATTCGGGGATGTTTTTATGAAAAAAGAGTGGATAGTAAATAAAGACACAAAGTTGAAAAATAAGCCTTTGTTGGAAAGACTTTTGTTTTCGCGTGGGGTAAAAACACAAGCAGAAATAAATGAATTTTTAAATCCGCTTGAGCTAAAACCAACTCACCCCAACGTTTTTTGTGATATGCAAAAAGCGGTTGAAAGAATTTCAAAAGCAATTGATAATCAGGAAAATATTTTAATATACGGCGATTTTGACGCAGATGGGGTTACCTCGACTTCACTTTTGTTGCGGACATTCAGACATTTAGGCGCAAAAGTCGATTATTTTATCCCCGACAGAGATTTAGAAGGACATGGGCTTAATTCAACCGCACTTGTAAAGCTGTTGGCGACTAAAAAACCAAAGCTTATTATAACAGTTGATTGCGGGGTGAGCGATGTTGAGCAGGTTAAATTTTTAAACAGCTTCAAAATTGACGTTATAATAACCGACCACCACGAAGCACCCGAGATTTTGCCCGAAGCTTTTGCCATAATTAATCCTAAAGCGCAAAACGCCCTTGATGAAAAATTATCGGCAAAAGAAATAAAGTATTTGACGTCGCTTGCAGGCGTGGGTGTTGCCTTTAAGCTGGCACAGGCTATCTTGGAACATTATGAAAAACTTGATTTTGTATATGACCTTTTGCCTTATGTAACAGTGGGCACAATCGCAGATATAGTACCGTTAATCGGTGAAAACAGATATTTTGTGACAAAAGGACTTGAGCTTATTTCAAACGGAAGACACCACGGAATAAAAAGGCTGTTGGAAGTTTCGGGCAACTGGAGCGACACGGGAATAACGGCTGATAGAATAGCTTTTGGTGTGGCCCCCAGAATTAACGCATCAGGAAGACTTGATACGGTAGAAGATGCTCTTAAAGTCTTGACTTCAGACAATAATCAAGAAATCGAGATGTCAATAATTTCTCTTGATAATTTTAATAAAGTAAGGCAAAAACTTTGCGAGGACACTTTTTTAGAAGCCCAAGAGATGCTCAAAACACAAGGCAATTTAGACAATGCAATAATTCTTTTTAACCCCAAATGGCATGTGGGAATTGTAGGAATTGTCGCTTCAAAATTTGTTGAAAAATACTATAAACCTGCGTTTTTAATGACATTCAGCGAAGAAACAAAGCAGATAAGATGTTCTTCAAGAAGTGTTGAAGGGATAAATGTTTATGATGTTTTGTCTGCAAATTCGGAGCTTTTTGAGGGTTTTGGCGGGCATGCAATGGCAGGCGGGTGCGCTTTTGATTCGCAAAAAATTACTTTTGAAGAGGTTAAAAATGCTCTTAATAAAACGATTAACGAGATTGTCGGCGACAAAAAAATGCTGCCTAAAATTTATGTTGATATGGAACTTGAACCGGGTGAAATTAACGGGAATTTGATTGCAGATATTGAGCGCCTGCAGCCTTTTGGAGCAGAAAATCCCAATCCGATTTTTGTATTGAATAATTTGACGATTTTACAAAAAAAATTAATGGGCTCGGATAGAAACCATCTTAAACTTACTGTCGGCGATACCCAAAACAACACTTACGATTGTATTTGGTGGCAAAGAGGAGATGTTTCGCTCAATCAGGGCGACAAACTTGACATTGCATTTTATCCTCAAACAAATACTTATAACGGAAATACCTCAATACAGCTTATTTTACAAGATATTCATTCTGATAATTTTATCGAAGAACAAGTCGTCGAGAAGGTTCAAAATTCTTCTCAAATTAAGCACTATGATCATAGAAAAAAAACAAATATTTTCGCAAATGTTCAAGATTATGTAAAAAACTCCGATTTAAAAATATCTGTTTTTGCAGAAGACAAAGCGGTTATAAATGCGCTTAAGCCTTATAATGCATTATCTGAAAGAATTTTTAACCGTCAAACCATTGGCAAATGCGATGCGCTGATGTTTTTTGATTATCCGCCTTCAGAAAAAGTTTTTACGGAAATTATTTCAAAAGCTTCGCCCAAATTTTTGCATTTTATGAATTATGATGTAAAAAAAATTGATGAAAAAGAACTTTTAAAGATATTTTCGGGGATGTTAAAATATTCTTTCAAAAATCAACAAGGGGTTTTTAATCTTGAAAAAAGTTCTGTTTTTCTTGCGCTGGATGAAAATATAATAAAATCAATGATTCAACTTTTTGAAGAAGCAGGGCTCCTTAAAATTCTTGAAAAAGGCAAAAAAGATTATAAAATAGAGCTTTTTGACTTATCAGACATCACAAAAACACTTCACACAAAAAGTTATAAAGAATTTAAAAGTTTGCTTGAAGAATCACAAGAGTACAAAATAGCCCTTCTTGAAGGCGAAATTTCAGTTTAAAAATTTACGGTGGGGTTAACGTTGGCAGTTTGTCATTTTTTAAAATATAAGCAGTCGGGCTTGTGGCAAGGTCGGGATTGCAAGTACTTCCAACGGCTCCAACTGAACAAATTCCCCCCGGGCCTCCCCCATTTTGTGAAGAATACGGGTGTATATTCAAAAATTTTGGATTATTGTTTGAGCCTATGCCAATAGGAAAAGTGTCTTTGCCTACTCGATTTGGTGGTTTTTTCCCATTCACATCAATATACAACCACCCACCGAGCCCATAATTAAAAGGCAAACTTACCATCATTGTTGTACCATCTGCAAGCAAATAATGACAAGACCAATAAGTTTCAGAATTAAATTTGCTTACACCCCAGTAAGATCTTACCTGACCTGTATTGTTAAATAATTTTGTTTCATCAGGCAACCAATCAGTATTTGCAAGATTTCCTCCATGGTATCTTTTATCTACAATTTTTAAATTGGGTTCAATATCTTTAAAAACAAGGTCACAACGGCCGGCAGGATAAGTAGCAAGGCATTTTGTAACGTCTCCGATACATCCGTTTTCTGCTTGCCACTGATGAAAAGCTTCTGTAATAACAGAGTAATATTTTTTTACCTGAGCAACTGTTTGTCTTTCATAAAAATAATTCATTATTACAGGAACAGTCAATGCAGCAACTATTCCAATAATCACTAAAGTTATCAAAACCTCTGCAAGGGTAAAAGCAAACCTTCTGTCATCCTGAGCTTGTCTCAGGATCTTTCCGACATGCGTATATGGGTTAGATGCTGATACATCGTTACCGATACTCTCCCTTG
>CAZXID010000017.1:0-42742 GCA_964640325.1 uncultured Muribaculaceae bacterium
AAAATCATGTTTCAAGCTATTACTAAGTTCTAGAGTTTTCTAGGCAAGCCCCTTATTTTTTTCAATATATTGTTTTATCTCTTCTGCCGATTTGTAAACAATTCCATAATCGTTATTTATATCTCTGCACTGCCATTGATCATTCTCGCATTCCTCAAGATTTTTAAATGAAATTTTATTACAAAATTGGGATGAGGAAGCATTATTTATAAAAATACTTCTGTTATTTATTTTTTTTGAGATACAGCTTGGTGTTAAATTAACTTTCATTTATTTTTTCTAACCTTTTCACTGTATATAAAAATACAAAATAAAAAAATCGCTAAAAAGATTAAAAAATGATACATTTCTTAATCTAATAGAAAATTTATTCGTTATTTTTTTCAAGTGTTGATTGAAGAGCCTTTTCTAATGATTGAATTTTTGCTTCCAAAATTTCAACCTTTGAACTTTCTGTTTCAGCGTTTACAGAAGTTTTTTCAAGTTTATTTTGATATTCTTTTATTCTTTTTTTGTTTTCAATTCTAGATGGCAAAAACCAAAAATATGCTATGCAAAAGCCTATATAAAGAATTTCAAGAGAAAAATATGCAAATTCTTTAGCATCCAAAAAATGTTTGCCCATATAAAGTTCTGCCGCCGCAAATTTATAAGAGTAAAACATCAAACACATAACTAATAACAGAATTATAGAGACTAATTTAGAAATAATTTTCATGATTTTGCGCTCCTATCATCTAAATATCTTAAAACTTTTTTTATTTTTTCATCCGGTTCGATTTCAAGTTCAATTATTTCACAGGAAAAAGGTTTTGTAAATACTAATTTATAAGCTTGCAAAACTTGCTCTTGTGTTTTAACAGCAAATTTGGAAGCACCATATAAAGAATCATTTACAACAGGATGTTTAAGATGGCTTAAATGTACTCTTATTTGGTGGGTCCGACCGGTTTTTAATGTCAGCTTAAGGTAAGTATATCCACTGTATCTTTGAATAACTTCAAATTCTGTTAAGCTTGGTTTGCCATCTTCTTTAACGGCTCTTTTATGTTGATGTTTAGGGTGTCTTGAAATTGGCATATTTATTATTCCGGTATCTGTATGGAAATTACCCTGAACTACCGTCAAATATTGCCTAATCGCACTTTTTTCTTTTATTTGTTGTGCCAGAAATTCATGCGCTCTATTGTTTTTTGCGACCATAAGCAGACCTGAGGTGTTTCTGTCCAATCGGTGCAAAATTCCCCGCCTAAATTCCCCATTAATGTTTGACAGATTTTCTCCATATTTGTATAAAAGCGCATTTACAAGTGTGTTTTCTTTTTCTGTTGAAGTGGGATGGGTGAGCATACCGGATGGTTTATTTACCACAAGCATGTTTTCATCTTCATAAATTATATTTAGAGGAATATCCTGCGGCCGAATTATTTCGTTGGTTTCTTGATCAATAATTTGAACGGCAATTTTATCATTCAAATTTAATTTGTAAGAATTTTTTTTCTTGATATTGTTGACCAAAACATTTCCTGTTAAAATCCAAGATTGAATTTTTGAGCGCGATATTTCATTGAATGTATTAGACAAAAATAAATCCAGTCTTTTGTCTTCGTCACTTTCTTCAATTGTAAAAAAAAATGTTTTCATGTCGTTTTAGTGGGTTTCTTTGTTAGAATTATCAAAATTATTATACCGAATACTCCGATATTTATGAAAATATCGGAAATATTAAATATAGGAAAATCAATAAAAGTCAGATCGAAAAAATCTCTGACGTATCCCAGAAAAATTCTTTCGTAATGGTTTCCAGAAATTCCTGACATTAAAATTGTTATAAAGAAAAGTTCTTTTACTAAAATTTTTTCTATGTTTTTGGTCACATAATAAAACATAGCAAGAATTGCTATTATTGAAATTGTAATCAACAATATCCTTGAATCCTGCATTATACTAAATGCTGCCCCATAATTTTTTGTGTATACAAAATTAATTCCATATTTTGTAAAAGACCCTATATTAAATATTTTATCCAATATCATATTAGAAAAATAAAAGTCAATAAAACAAAAAAAGAGTAAACATATTATAAAATATGTATATTTGCTATTTTTTTTCATTTTCTTCGGCCTTTTTTTCATTATACTTTTCAAGCTTTGTAGAAATTACGTTAACTCTAGACATTGCAAATCCCATTCCGGTTATATTTATTTTTATATTTGTGCCTTTTTCAAAATCAAGTTTTGCTATACCAAACGATGCAACTGCAAACTCGTTAAGATTTTCGCTGTTGGAAACAAACATTCTTTCAAGCACTCCGTTTTCAGGGAGTCTTCTGAATACTTCTTCGGCTTGAATCTGCGGATAAGTTATTTTTTCTCGCCCTATTGAAGCAAGAACAATGGTGTCATTAGGCGGTCTTATTTTTAAAGTTGCCGTATATTCTGTATTTATAGGGATTTCCGAGGGGGCATTAAGATTAAAAACCGAATACCTTGCACTGCCATAGGTTAAATATGTTTTTTCGGAAATAATCTTGTCTGCGGTTATTTTCCATTCGTTTGCGATTTTCTCAAGAAAATAAAAAGTGTTAGAATTGCTTTCAAGATACCCTTTATCTTTTACAACACTACCTGCAGAAGCCGTTTGCGTAAAAGCATTTTCTTTAAGGTAAACAGTGGCGTAATTTCCGTCTATGTTTATATCTACGATTTCTATTTTATACTTAATTCCGGGGTAATTATCCCAAGTCTTTTTAATCAAATCAAAATAATTTTCTCTGTTAAATCCGTCTGCATTGTGATAATTTGGGGCATATAAATCTTTTAATTGATTAAATTTGTATTCGTTGGAAAATTTTGTGTGAAGGTAAAATGTATCTCTAATTTCATCATAAGGATTTTGAGAGGTCGTTTTTATTTTATCAAAAAACCCTTTTTGACTGAGCAAAGCTATATTTTCAGACTCTGCCAATGTACTTTGGGCAAAAATTATTACCGTTAAAAACATCCAAAAAAGTTTTTTCATATTACCTCAATCATTTTTCCTGTAAATAAACCAAAGTGACATATCGGCAAACACCATCAGTCCGTTAAAAATGTAGAGCCAGATTACGTAGTCAAAATTATATATTGCTTTGTGTATTGTCCCAAAAATGTACCCGAGCAAAATCAAAAATAAAAACAGCAAGCTTTTGCCCTTTACGGACTTGGTTTTGTAAGTTTTTAAAAGAGAAACAGGCCAGCTTATACCGAAGCAAACAAGCATTAAAATTTCATAATAACTGAAATTTGGATTGTTAATATAATTTATTGTATTTTGTAAAAAATGCAACATCAAATCAAAGCCCTTATGTATTTAATACATAAATTATACTTTAAAAGCCTTTATAAGTAATAGTTTAAAAAGACTAGATTTTGCAATTAAAAAGGAGCGAAATCTTATATTTATCCGGGAGTTATTTAAATATTTTTATTTTTAATATTTGTCATTTTTTCTTTTTTATATCGACGTAAAGAATGTAGGGTGCAGATTTCTGCACCTTTTTGGTATTGATTCTTTTTGGTGCGTTTGTGCGGATGAAATAAGCTAAAACTCATTTCTTTTTACATTAACGCTCCCTACTCTCTCTTGAGATCCTGAAATAAATTCAGGATGACGTGCTTACTTAAACCCTTAAGCCATTCACCCATTCAGCCGTTCAGCCTTTCAGCTGTTCACCCCTTCACCCCTTCACCCGTTTAAATCTATTTACCATTTACGCCGAACTTAAATTTCCACATTTGACATCATGGAAATCAAGGTTTGAATTGTGTTTTCCATATTTACGCTCTCGGAAATTTTCTGCTGCAAAAAGGCGTTTACTTTCGGCATCATTTCTATAGCGACATCTAGCGTAGGATTAGTCCCCGGCTGGTACATGCCAACATCAATCAAATCTTTGTTTTCTCTGTAAATAGCCAAAATTTTCCTCATTTTTGCAGCGGCTTCTTTTTGTTCCTCAGAAGTAATTTCTGTAAAAAGTCTTGAAATACTTCCCAAAACATCTATTGCCGGATAATGGTTCATCTCTGCTACTTTTCTTGAAAGAAAAACGTGTCCGTCGACAATTCCCCTTACTGTGTCAACAACAGGGTCTGTAATGTCATCACCTTCCATTAAGACCGTATAAAGTGCCGTAATAGAACCTTCAGGGCTGTTTCCCGTCCTTTCCAATGCTTTTTGAAGCCAAGAAAAAATCGAAGGCGGATAACCCTTCATCGTAGGTGGCTCCCCGATAGAAAGCCCGACCTCTCTTCCCGCCATGGCGCAGCGCGTTACTGTATCGGTCATTAAGAAAACTTTTTTACCCTGATCTCTAAAATATTCACAAACCGCGGTTGCAGAAAGCAAACACTTTTGCCTTATTAAAGGCGGTTGGTCGCCGGTTGAACAAACAAGAACAGATTTTTTCATGCCTTCTTCACCTAAAGAATTTTCGATAAAATCTCTTACTTCCCTACCGCGCTCTCCAATAAGTGCCATAACATTCACATCGGCATCCGAGTTTCTTGCCATCATCCCCAAAAGGGTGCTTTTTCCGACTCCGGAGCCTGCAAAAAGCCCCATTCTTTGACCGCAGCCGAATGTTAAACATGAATCAATCGCCCTTACACCGGTTGAAAACATTTCTTTAATCAACGGCCTTTTAAAAGCATCGGGCGGAGAATTTTCCACCGAAACCCATTTTGCTTCGGTTGTATCTAATGGCATTCCGTCTATAGGTTCACCAAGAGGATTAATTAATCTTCCCAACAAAAAATCTCCTACGGGGAGCATTATAGGGCCTCCTGTGCTTTGAACAAGACTGCCTTGTCCTATTCCTGCCCCGTCATAAAGCAAAAGAAGCTGAGCAACATCACCTTTAAAAGCGACAACTTCAGCCGCTTTCTTTTCTCCATACATGTTTTCTATGTAACACAAGTCCCCAATTTTTAGGCCGGGAAGTTTAACCTCAACAGTTAATCCCAAAAGCTTTGAAACGCTTCCTTTGTATTTGTACAAAGATGTAGAATCAATAACGTGTTTTGCACGATTCTTAATTTCAGATATTGTGTTTTTTGAAGTTTCATCAATCATTGCAGTGCAAATCTCCACCCCTTAAATGTATTCTAGCATATTTTTATTATTTAGGGCAATGTTTTGCGCTTTGCTAAGCCATTGATAATCCGTACATAGGTTTTATGATAACTTCGACATTAGAATCATAAGGTTTTAAAGCCTCTTTAAGATTTTTAAGGGCCTCTTCTTCGGTTTTTCCAAAGCCTATAACATTTTTAACTATACAATTGGCGTTAAAATTGTTATTACGGTTGTTTTTATATACCATGGCCGGATATTCGATTGTTGACATGAATTCACCTCTTTTTTTTCTAACATCTATGTATAATCGTCATTTATTTTTAAATCTTAAATTTATTTCAAATTCCCCTCTGTTTGGAGGGTATGGGCGGAATCACTTTTGAAAAATCAATTTTGATTTTTTAGTTTTTTTTTGTGCTAATATGTCATTACAAGATTCAGAGGAATTATGAAGATAAGTGTAAAAGTGCCGGCTACAACGGCAAATATAGGTTCAGGATTTGATTGTTTGGGCATGGCTTTGCCTATTTATAACACTGTAACCATTGAAGAAACAGTTTTGCCCGGCACCGGAATAGAAATTAATGTAATGTCAGAAGATGACACTGAAGAAGATTTTGCGATGGAGCATATTCCTACGGATGAAAACAACATTGTCTATAAGGCAGTTGAATTGCTTTATAATTCAATCGGACAAAATCCTGCAGAATTAAAAATAACAATAAAATCTCAAATACCCATAGCAAGAGGGCTTGGAAGCTCGGCGGCTGTAATTGTAGGCGGACTTCTTGCTGCAAACGAATTGTTGGGAAAACCTGCAGATGAAGCGGCTTTGCTTTCTATCGCAACAGAAGTTGAAGGGCATCCAGATAACGTTACACCCGCAATAGTAGGTGGCCTTGTTTTAACTTCACAGGAAGAAGACGGAAGTATTCTTTACAGAAAGCTTAAATGGCCCGAAGAATGGCATATAACTGTTTGTATTCCCGATTTTGAACTTGCAACAGAGATCGCACGATCTGTTTTGCCCAAAGAAGTTCCGATGGAAGATGCGACTTTTAATGCAAGAAGACTTGCCATGTTTATCGAAGCTATTCATTCAAAAGATGCCGAATTGATGAAGTTGGCGCTTCAAGATAAGCTTCATCAGCAATATCGGATGAAATTAGTCCCCGGACTTTGTGAAATCATTGAAAATCTTAAGCACGAAGAAAACGTTTTGGGATGTGTGCTAAGCGGTGCAGGGCCTTCTATTTTGGTTGTTTCTCAGAAAAATAATTTGGAAAAAATTAAGTCTATTGTCAGTGAAACTTGGGCAAATTTAAATGTAAAAACGGATATCAGAACCCTTAAAGTAGAAGAAAACGGTGCCCAAATACTTGAAGCAAGTTTAGTTTGAACCACCAAGTAAATTTTTATTAAGACAGTAGCAAATTAAAATATTTTCATTTTTTTATAAACCATTATTTTTTTTAAAGAGAAAGGGATATTATATGTTTGTTGACAAAGAGAGTCGTTCTAATGTTTCATTTGAAGGTACGGGCAGTTTGCTGATTAAGTATCATAAGTATTCTGAAAAAATGGGACAAGAAATTCTGCAATTAATGGAACAGAAAGTCGGTAAGTTTTCCGGTGATATAAAAAGCTTTTTAAAAAGCAATGGTGCCGTGAATGAAGCAGGCGATTTAGTGGGTTTTAAGCCAAAAAGTATCACCATACTTGACGGAAATGAATATTTTGATGAGGAGATACTTAAAGGCGTTCCTTTTATATTTCAAAGAGGCGGAAGGCTTGATAAAGTTATTGACGTTGATAAAATTAAAATCGAAGGCGGACAAAATGTCGGTATTAGGGCTAAATTTGTAAGTATTTTAGGTGATTTTAAGTCAAGATTTGTTGAGGCTGAAAATTTAAAGGTAAGAAAAAGCAAATTAGATTCGTATGTCGAAGCAACAAACGCAGCATTTTACGATTCTTCAAATCTTAAAAAAATGAGCGTATCTGAAGACCTTGATCTTTATGGAAGATCAAAAGTACAAAATTCACATGTAGGCAATTTGTTTTTATTTGACAAATCTTTTGCCCGTAATGTTGCTGTTGAAAAGAGCTTTACGGCTTATGAGAATTCAAAGGCTTTAAGCCTAACAATAGGAAAGGATGCAGAGTTGTTTGATTCTGCTGTTTTATCAAATTCAAAGATTAAATACGGTCCATTAGATACTCATGAGAGTTCCATGGCATTTAATGTAATCGCAGGTGTTGTGAATACTCATGATGACTCAATACTGCGTAATATAGTTGCTAAGCAAAATATTTTCGCTTTTGGTTTTTCAAAGATAAAAAATTCAATTTCAAGAGGAGGACTTATTGCAGGTGGATCTGCTTCTGTTTCAGATGTTAGCGTTAGAGAAGGCTCACAGATAGCCCAGAAGGCTGTTGCAATAGGGCTAAAAACCAATAACTTAAAGGTTACTGATAGTGCAAGGGTTGAAAAATCTTTGGTTAAAGATGACTTATCATTGCATCAGGATGCCGTTGCCGTAAATGTAAAGGTCGGAGATTGGGCAAATGTTTCAGATAGAGCAAAATTACAAAAATCTGAAGTAAAAAGAGGATTAGCACTTCATGATAATGGCCAAGCCTCTGACGTTTGGGTACAACAAGAAGGTTTAAATGTGAATGATACAGCCGGTATTAAAAATATAATTGCACCTCAATATTATCTTTTTGACAAAAGTGAAATTGGCGGAATAATTCAAGGTAAAATTAATTATATGGCTTGTGGGGTTAAAATTAACCCTGATACAAAGTTTGATGCTGTCGCAAGACGTTCATTGCCTATCACAAGATTTAGAGCTAAATTTTTCAGCAAGCACAGTTTGAAAGTTTAATTTTAAAATAAATTAAATAATTTACTTCCAAACAACAAAATTCCTATTGCAATACTTATGAAGGTTGCAATCATAACAGCGCCTGCTGCTATGTCTTTTGCCATTCCGACCATTTTTGAATATTTATTTTTATAAATCGAATCGAGCGAAAATTCTATCGCCGAATTTACCATTTCGGCGATGATTACAAGAGATATTGTAAAAAGCAAAATACTAAATTCAAGGGGTGAAAATTTTAAAATGATGCCAAAAGCAGTAACCAAAAGTGCGATAGAAAAATGCACACGGATGTTTCTTTCGCTTTTGAGCGCTAATCGTATGCCTTTAAAAGCGTTTTGGCAAGTTCCTGAAAATCCCCCTTTTGATTTATATTTCGACATATTATCCCTTTAAATTTTTCAGCGCATTATCTTGTGCTGTTACAATAAAATTATACTCTTCATCAGTTTTGTGGTCAAATCCGAGCAAGTGCATTATACCGTGGCTTATTAAAAATTTTAATTCTTCTTTTAATGAAATACCTTTTTTTTGCGCTTCTTGTTCTGCATTATCCAACGAAATTATTATTTCGCCTAAATTTATTTCATTATCAAATACAAATTTTTCTTCAGAATCTGCAAATATTGCAAAAGTAATTATATCGGCAGGATAATCTTTTTTTCTGTATTCTTTATTCATTTCGTGAGTTTTTTTGCGGTCACAATAAAGAATATCAAAAGACAAAGTCTTAAATTTTTCCTTTGCAAGACAGGATTTGTCAAAAATATTACTGTTTTGAAGAAAATATTGCAGAATATTTTTTGCAGCGGAAATAAAATATTTTTCGTTAATTTCAATAGACGGATGAATATTTTCAGAAAAAATACTACTTTTTATCATTTTTTTCACTGCCGCCTTGTTCAAGCTGTTTTATTTTTTCATCTAATTCTTTGTCAATAACTTTATCGGGCATCGGGATATTGATTTTTGTTTTATCAAGTTCATGAACAATGTCTTCATGATATTTAATTCTATTATGCTGCATACCCCTTAAAATCCTGTTAAAAGTAGCTGCAATTGTTTTTATATCTCTAAGTGTAAGCGGGCTGTCAGAAAGCTGTCCGTCATTTAACCTTTCTATAATTATTTTGTCTATAATGGCTTCTATTTCTTCAGAGGTGGGGTTCTTAAGTGCTCTTGTTGCTGATTCAACCGCATCTGCAATCATAAGGATGGCGGTTTCTTTCATATTAGGTTTTGGACCTGTATATCTGAATTGTTCTTCCTTTACGTTTTCTGCGCCTTCTTCGGCAACTGCCTGAGAGTAAAAATAGCTTGCTATTCCTTCTCCATGGTGTTGAAGTATGAAATTATAAATAATCGGCGGAAGCCCGTATTCTTTTGCAAGCTCCACTCCATCTTTGGGGTGTGCGGTTATCACCATTTTACTTAATCTTGGGTTGAGCTTTGCATGAGGATTTTCGATGCCGAAATAAGATTGATTTTCCACAAAAAACAAAGGCCTTTTAAGTTTGCCAATGTCGTGATAAAATGCTCCGACTCTTGCCAAAATCGGGTTTGCTCCGACGGATTCGGCTGCAGCTTCGCACAAATTTGATACCATAAGACTATGGTGGTATGTTCCGGGGGCTTCAAATTGAAGTCTTTTCATAAGCGGCTGATTGTGATCGGCAAGTTCTGCAAGCCCGTACGGAGTTATAATCTTAAAGACACTTTCAAGTAAGGGTAAAACTCCAAGCGCGATTACACCGCTAAGAAGGCAGTTTACAAATGTTATTGCGGTATCTGTTACTATTAGAGCATTGTCAACTTCTATTAAACATTTTTCAAGCAAATATATGCCCACAACGATTATTACTGAGGTAAGTGCTATGTCAATGCCGGTTTTTATTAAGTCGAATCTTCTTGAAAATTTAACTTGTGCAATTGTAATCATTGAAACAAGATTTATTAGGGCAAAAGCTAATACAAATTGAATGTTATATTCTAAAGTAAGAGTTAGTGTTATTAGTAAAAGTGAAGCGAGCATCATCGCTATTCTTGGAGTTGTAAATATAGAAATTATTATTATAAATGCAGGCATTGGTAAAATGTAAGGTGAAAATCCTGTCGGAATTAATATTGCAATTAATGCAAATACAAGCGAAAGAGCAGATATAATCATTATTCTGCTTGATTCAAGGTATGGCTTTTCAAAGGTTCTAAGATATTTTAAAAATGCCAAAGAAGTTAAAAGTACAATAATAAAAATTCCAAAGAACCCTTTGAAATTAATCTCAAGAACATTATACCCCGCTTTTCTTAAGGCATCACGCTTAAGCTGAGTTACAGGCTCGCCTTCAAAAACTATTTTGTCGCCTTTTTCAAAAGTAACTTCAACTTCTTTAACTGCATCTTGTGCGTTTTTTTTGGCAACGGAAGTTGCATCTTCATCTATAATTAAATTAGGCACAATCACTTGTTCCAAAAGCTCTGTAAGTACTGTTGTTTGGCTTTTAGGTATATTTGAAATCATGTTTCTATGTATGATTTTTCTAATATTATTATTTTCGTAGTCTTTTTCGCTTATTCCTACACTTAATATGTTGGTCAAAACCAGAGAGGCTTTGTCGAATACTTGTCTTACATTGTTTTCATTTGTTTTAAGAAGGTAGTTGATTATAAAATTTTTCCTATAGCCTTCTGATATGTCAAAAAGTATTGACAATTCTCCTTCTTTTACCGACATAGGGACATCTTTTTTTCTTATTTGAAGTATTGAACTTTCAAGTGTTTCAAGATTATTTTTTATAAAACTGTCTTCTGCCGGGGCTAAAATAGGCTCGACTTTTTGAGCGATTTCTCTTTTATGTTGCTCAGTCCGTTTTGTGTCTATTACGGTAATTGTTCTTTGAGCAATAATATCTTTTTTACTTATGCCGTTTTCTATGACGTTTTGAAAAAGAAGGTTTTGTGAGGCAAGAATTATACTCATCACAAGAGCAAAGCCAAAAAATGCGCAGAGGTTAAGAATTTTGGGAGAAGAAAAAAATTCTGCCATTGTTGCAAATGATTGTGGTTTATTCATAGAAATAGTCCTGATTCCTGTAATATTTTATTAATAACATTCTATAACAAAAAAGAAAATGTCAAATTATCTTAATAATTTGAGGATGCGGAAAAATTTAAAAATTTTTCTCGCACCTCCATAGTCCAGTAAAAGCCAAGCCACCATTTTACCAAGGCTGTGCTTGGCTTTTACCTTCTTAAGGTCGCTCACGGAAAACACTAAAAATTGTAAATTTTTGTATTTTTCCGTGACCTCTTTGACAAAAAAACATGACTTTTATTTTTATGTGTTATATTATTCAAGCTGAAGGGGAATGTTATGGTGGAAAAAGCAGTTTTTGACAAAAAATTAAATTTAAAAAACATCACGGTAATGAGCGCTTTTTCAAACGAAAGTGATATGTTTACTTCTTTGTCAACGACTGCACTTTTGGCAAAAAATTCTGTGCCCTATTCTCACAAAAGAGCTGCGGATAACTATGTTATCATCAAGAGAATTTATAAATTTCAAGCAGTACAAAGCCGTATATCTAATCAGGAAATAGCACTTTTGAAAAAATATGATTTTAATTTGCTTGAAAATTCAACCATTAAACAAATCAATGAGGAATTGGCCTATCTTAAGAAATGGGCTGTTTCATCAAATGAGCAGCTTGCTGCGGATGCAGATGAAATAATTCAAATAAGAGCAAAAGAACTCAAATTTGTTGTTGCCAGCAATTATTCTGCAGTTTCAGAGGAGATTTACGACGGCTACAAAGCTTTAGAGCGTTATTTTGAGGAGATTACCAAATTTTATCGTTAATAATTGTTAATTTATTTTAACAATTTGGCAATTTTTTTTTCTTTTATTTTTAATATTATTGTGTTTTATGTTTTTGAGTAAAGGTAAGAATGTCAATGCAAATACTGGCAAATTTTAATAATAAGTACGCCGGCGTTCCGCTAAGCTATACTTCTGACGTGAACAAAGGCAAAAAACTTTCTAAAAATGCTATAAAACAGCCGGAAGCTTCTAAGCATGTAAAACGCGGCGTGTTTTTGACAACTGCACTCGGGGTTGCAACCGGAGTAGCAATAGCACTTAAGAGAGGAAAATGTATTAAAGATCCTAAACTCATTAGTGGTAAATTGAAATTCTTAAATCCTCTTATGAAAGTTGACTATGATTGGAAAAATGTAATTATTATGGCGGGATGTTCAATTTTGGGCGGTATTACCGGTGGGGCAATATTTGATAAAAAAGAGAATTTTAAAGCAAAGTGCAGAGAAGGCATAATTCAAATGGGCGGCAATATTCTTATACCCCTTGGTTGTGTAGGCGGAGGCAGCGCTCTATATGATAAATTTTTGGCACAAAAGGTAATTAATAAGTTTAAATTAGCTGGTCCAAAAGCGGAAATACCCGGAGCAATTATTGCATTAATAACTCTCTCGGCTGCAATATTTTTCGGCAATAAAACAACTAACTTTATAAATGAAGAAATCTATCACATAAGAGATGATAGAGGGGTTAAATTTGCTGATATGTCAGGGCATTTAGACGACACTTGTCTTGCTCTTTCCAAAGCAAGCAAAGATTCGGTTATAAGCAAAGTGGCTAGCCGTGTAATTCCTCTTGCACTTTTGGTTTGCGGATATTCAAGCGGGGTTATGCAGGAATGGCCGCCCGAGGCAAGAATTGCAAGAAAAGTCGATTCTAAAATTAAAAAACACGACAAATAAAACTTGTCAGCTTGTCGAATTTTATGTATAATCACTCCTATGGACAGAAGTTTAATTTCTAATGCAAACAGAGTTGTTATAAAATTCGGAACAAATATTTTAACCAATGACGAGGGTGATGTTTCCCTTTCAAGGGTTTATTCTTTCATTGAAGATGTTTCAAAATTAAGAAAAGAAGGAAAACAAGTTATTCTTGTAACATCAGGTGCCGTTGGCTTGGGCAAAAGCAAACTGGGACTTGAATCTACAGATGCGACTGCGCTTAAACAGGCATGTGCTGCTGTAGGACAGGGGCGTTTGATGTCAATATACGAGGCCGGTTTTGATAAATACGGGCTTGCTGTTGCGCAAATTCTTTTAACCGAAGACGATTTTTCCCAAAGAAAAAGATATTTGAGTTTAAGAACGACTTTAAACAAACTTCTTGAATTAAATGTAATTCCGATAATTAATCAAAATGATACGGTGTCAACAATTGAGCTGGATGAATTATACGATGACATGCAGGTGTGTTTTTCCGATAACGACAAGCTTTCTGCGCTTGTAGCAAGCGAACTTGATGCAGATTTATTGGTGATTTTATCCGATGTTGAAGGGCTTTTTGATTCAAATCCTAAAACAAATTCTGAGGCTAAAATTATTCCTGTTGTTGAAAACGTTACAGATGAAATTCTAAATTTGGGTGAAGGCGCATCATCAGGCGGCAGAGGCGGAATGAGGACAAAACTTGAAGCCGCAAGGCTTGTGACACGCTCAGGAGGCATTGTTTTGGTGGCTAATGGCAAAACTCCCTGCGTTATTTCTCAAATTTTCTCGCGAAAAGAAATAGGAACAATATTTTTACCAAATGATGAAATGCTTTCGGGCAAAAAACGCTGGATTGGCTATGCAACAAATATTTTAGGCAAAATTATAGTAAATTACGGAGCTCAAAAAGCTATTCTTGAAAAAGAGTCAAGCCTTTTGCCCATCGGCGTTGTCGATATAAAAAATGAGTTTAAAAAAGGCGAAGTTGTTTCAATTTTGGATGAGAACGAAAAAGAAATCGCTCGGGGTATTGTAAATTACAATTCTGAAGATTGCAAAAAAATAATGGGCGTACATTCTGACGATATTTCAAAAATTTTAGGCTATAAAAATTATGATGCGGTTATAACTCGCGATAACATAACTGTTTTGGAGTGATTATGGATTTTTTAAATATTGCAAAAGCGGCTAAAGAAGCTTCAATAAAACTTGCAGGTTTATCGGGCGAGACAAAAAATTATGCGCTTGAAATGGTTGCAAATTCACTTGATCTGCACCAAAAACAAATTTTTGATGCTAATCAAAAAGATTTAACCGATGCCCAAAAACTTCTTGAAAGCGGTGAAATTTCTCAATCTGTTCTTAACCGCCTTAAACTCGATGAAAACAAAATGCGCGATATGATTGCAGGGGTAAGAGATGTTATCAAATTAGATGACCCGATTAACAAATGTCTGATTGCAAGAGAACTTGACGAGGGGTTATCGCTTTACAAAGTGTCTTGCCCCATAGGCGTTTTGGGAATAATTTTTGAGGCAAGGCCTGATGTTATAACCCAAATTTGCTCTTTGGCAATAAAGTCTTCAAATGCACTGATTTTAAAAGGCGGAAAAGAAGCAATAAACACAAATAAAGTAATTTTTGAAATCATAACAGAGGCTTTGGATTGCATAGAAGCTTTTCCGAAAAATGCTATAAATCAGGTTTATTCTAGAGATGATGCAGTTCAAATGCTTAAAATGGATGATTATATCGATTTAATTATCCCTAGAGGCGGTAATTCTCTTGTCAAATTTGTTCAGGAAAACACCAAAATTCCTGTTTTAGGACATGCCGACGGAATTTGTCATATTTTTGTCGATGAAAGTGCTGATTTAGAAATGGCAAAAAATATTGTCATTGATGCCAAAACCCAGTATCCGAGTGCTTGTAATTCTGTTGAAACGCTTTTAATTCACAAAAATTTTAAATACTCGGAAGAATTGATTAAAGCTTTAAAAAATGCCCAAATAAAAATTATTAACAATCCCGACAATTGGGCTTTTGAATACGGTGACAAAATTCTTGCCTGCAAAATTTTATCGGGAGTGGATGAGGCGATTGAGCACATAAACAGATTTGGCTCAGGCCATACGGACTGCATAATAAGCCAAAATTCTGAAAACGTCGAAAAATTTTTAAATCAGGTTGACTCGGCAGGAGTTTATCACAATGTTTCAACGCGCTTTGCAGATGGCTTCAGATACGGCTTTGGAGCAGAAGTGGGTATTTCTACAAATAAAACTCACGCGCGCGGTCCTGTCGGCTTAGATGGGCTTACGATTTATAAATACAAACTTTACGGCAATGGTCATATCGTAAAAGATTACGCCGAAAGTTTAAAACAGTTTCACCACAAGGATTTGTAAATTTTAGAAACCCTTGTATTCGGGGATTACAAATTCCTCGTTGTTGGCGTCTTTGCTTACAAAATGCAGGTAGAATTTCATTGCTTCGTCTTTTGATGCTTTATAAAAATCTTTTGAAATAAATTCTTTGTACATATCTGTTCTGTGCCCCGAGTAATTTCCTAAAATTTGAGTGTACATTTCAAGCTCTTTTTTGTCTAACCCTGCTGCGTAAGCCTTTGTTTTGGCATCAGTCCCCGACGGTCTTATTTCTATGAATTTGTCATCAAATTCCATATAAGTGCCGTCTCCGACAAATTTTATTTTAAACAGATTCGAAAAATCAAGCTGAGGAAAAGCATCTGCCAATATTTTTTTTGCTTGTTCAAAAGTTATTTCTTTGCAGGTAACTCCTATTGCAAGTGTCAGGAAAAATAAATCGTTTTTGGTACGTTTTTTCTCACCTTCTTTTTTTTCTTCTTTTAATTTTTTAATATCTGCTTCCGATTCGTTATAATAAGAAATATCGGCTCTTGTGTCGTATTTCCCCTTTATTTTATTTGTTTCAAAAACATCTGTTAAATAATCACAAAGAGTTTTGTTTTCTTTTTCAAGTTTTGACGCCAGTGCAGAAGCCACTATTATTGCCTCTGTAGCACTTTTTTCCCTCATTGCAATAGCTTCATAGCCTGTTTCTGATTCAATTAATTCACCCGGACCCATAATCATTCCGCCTGATTCTTCGCCCGCAAAAAGCAATCTTGGATTAATACCTAAATTTATTTTATTTGCAAAAACATCAGATAAAATAACTTCTTCATTAGTATTATTTTTAATTTTAAGTTCAACTTTTTTCATTATATTTGCAATTTCTTTAAAGCCCACCGGCACATTTATGACGCTTATACCGTTATTTTTTGCCCACTCATCCCAAGAAAGAGAAGAAGCGGTGGTTTTGATAATAAATCTTGGGTAATTTTGTAATATTCCCATAGCTTTCAGTTTTTTAAGCCTAAAGTCCATAAGCATTAAAAATGCCTGATTTGCAGTGTAAATTGCCAAAATTCTGTTTTGCGATAATTTTATGTAATCGATTCCTGCAGACTTTAATTTGTCTGCATTTTTAGCATCTTCAATTTGAACAATGCTAAGCCTGTCATGATCGGGGTCAGTTATTAAAATAACCGTATTTACAGGGTAATTCTCAAGTTTTTTATCATAATTCAGGCTATCGATAACAGGGAAAAAGTTTTTACCTTCGGCGTTTTTTGCCGTTACGGTTGCGTCAACCGAATAGTCATAAAACCCCTTGTTGCCCTTGTTGTCAATATCGTATTTCCCTATTGAATGGAAAAAGGGATCTTCTTGCGTGTTAAGCCAGTCAAATTTTTCAGATATTTCAAGTTTATCTAAAACCCTGCTTAAGGTTCTGTAGGCACTTCCGCCGACATTTTCAATTACAATTTTATTTTGTAAGCTTTGAATAAGCTCCATGTTGAATTGCCTTGCCACACCTGTTTGCAGGTATTCAATATATAAATTAACTCCATCATCTATTTCTTTCATGGCTTTTTCGTCGATTAATTTATCGTCTGCTTTTGAAAATTTAATACTATAAGTGCCTTCTTTTTCTGTTTGTTTAAAAATTTCCTTTATTTTTGCTACAAATTCGGCAGATTCTTCGGGCAAATATTGGCTGCCTTGAAAGTTTAGGTCTTTTGTCGCGTTTTTAACAGAAATTCCGTGACTTGAGGTTATGTATTCACCCCCTAAAAGCCCAAGTTTTAATATCAAAAACGATGCAAGCCAGATAGGAATTGTCTGCTTGTTTTCTGAAATAAGAGTCTTAATCCCTTGTGCTGCCTGAATTCTTGCGATAGCTTCCAAGTATAATTCCGAATTGTATCTTACTTCCCTGCCTGCAAGTTTTACAAGTCTTTTGTTCGGATATTTTTCTTTAGCCACAAGTGCTTTTGCCAGGGTCGCAAGGGTTATTCCTATAAGGTTAATTGGAAATCTCGTATCCTGAGGGAATAAAATGTTTTGAGGACCTCTTATTCCTGCGGTCGAAACTTGTGCTTCTTTTTCGTAGTTTTCAAACCAGTCCCAAAGGTTGAGTCCATCAGGGTTGTTGTGTTTGTCATAAGGCTGCAAATGCTCGCGCTTAAGCACAAATTCAAATTCATCCTTGTTGCTCAAATCAATTAAATTAAGATTTTTAATACTTTCAGGTGTTTTTTCAAAAACATTTTCAAACAGTTCTTTTTCAAGCTCACAAGAATATTTCTGCAGCATTTTTTCCATATAAAACTCCTTTTTGCCTAAGTATAGCATAAAGAACACATTTTTAAAACCCTTTTAAAATAGCAGTATTATTTATTTATGTAACATTTTTTTTTATAAATTAGCAAAAGAATTTATTATGGGTTTTTACTCTATTATCATTTAAGAAAGGTCATTTTTTAGGAGTTAAGATAATGAAAATATCATTTAATGCATTTAACAATTCTTTTTATCAGACAAACAATGTACAAGCTAAAAAAAGCCCGCAAGTTTGCGCTTCTTTAAGCAAGGATTTGTTTTTAAAGAACCATTTAGAGATTGCCTTTAGTGGCAGTATGGTTGATGTTTGTGATTCAGATGAGTTAATTAAAAGACTTGAAGACAACGGAAAAATTGAAGGAAAAGATTATTTGAGCGATTTGGATGACAAGTCTTTGCGTGGGACTTATAAGCATGTGGTGATTTTAGATGGTGGCATCCCTCGCACTGTTTATAATTTTGATTCAGAAAATTTAAAATTGGCAATTAAAGAAAAATTTAAATATCCAACGCCTGATGATCAATCTGAAGAATTACAGAATGAAAATCATCCTGACATAAAGGATTTTCAATCCGCTTTGGATTATGTTGTAAAAAATGCATGTGGCATGGAGGCAATTTGTGTAAAGAAAAATCAAGGATACTTTGTTAATACTTTTGATTTTTCAACTCAAAAATTAATCACTTCTCGTGAATATGGTCCGGATGGTAGTTTAATTTATTTTAATAAACACTAGAGCTTTGACTGGAAAAATTTCCTCGTTTTGTATATAATTGATTTAGGAAAGAGGATTTGTTGTGAGAGAAAAAACAGACAAAGACGAAGCTGTTAAAAAATATATGACAAGAACAGTTGAAAATTACAACTGTTGGAGGCGGATTTGGCAGTGGCTTGTCACCAAGTTTTGGTATGGCTTGAGTTACAGGTTTATTTACAGATTAGAAGTTTACGGTCAAGAAAACATTCCTAAAAATAATGACTATATCGCAGTGGGTAACCATCTTTCTACGCTTGATCCTCCGCTTGTGTGTCATGTGCTTCCGCATCCTGTTGCGTATATGGGTAAAAAAGAGCTTTTTTATCATCCGTTTTTGAAAGTAATGCTTGATTGGCTCGGCACTTTTGCCGTTGATAGGGAAAAAGTGGGGCTTTCTACAATCAAAACCGCTAAATCGATTAAAAATACAAAAAAGTGGGTATTGGGACTTTTTCCGCAGGGGACAAGAGAAAAAGGAAATGAAATTCACAAAGTTACAAAAGGATTTGTCGGACTTGCCAAAGCAACCGGCTGTAATATTTTGCCTATCGGAATTATCGGCACGGATAAGCCCAAAAAAATTCCTTTTACAGGCAAAATTATCGTTAGAATCGGCCCTGTAATTAAACTTTCTGATGATTCTGATGAAATGTTTAATGAATGGATTAAATCCATTCAGGAATTAACCGGATTTACTTATGTGCCGGAAGAAGTCTAAATTTTAAAATATTCGGAGGTTATAAATGAAAAAGAAAGAAGAAAAGAATTATGCAAGAAGATATGCTCATGAGTATCATTTTTTAAGGGCATTTTTTCAATTTTTTGCTATTTCTATTTCTTATCCTTATTTTAAAATTTATTATAACTTTAAACCCGAAGGCAAGGAAAATATTCCAAAAAGCGGCAGATATATTTTTGCTCCAAATCACATTTCTATGTTTGATCCGCTTTTTGTATCATGTACGATTTTAAGACCAATGGTTTATATGGCAAAAAAAGAACTTTTTGAAAAAGGACATAATCTTGAATGGTGGGTAAAAAAACTCGGAGCTTTTTCGGTTAATCGTCAAAAGCCTGAACTTGCGACATTTAAGACTCTTAAAGAAGTTTTTAAAACCGGTTGGCCGCTTGTTATTTTCCCCGAAGGCGGAATAAGAGATTTTAAGAGGATTGAAAATGTTTATAAAGGATTTGCCACCATTGCCAAAAACTTTGAAGCCGACATTATTCCAATTTCAATTGGCGGATTTGAAGGATACAAGAAAAAACCTTTTGAACAAACGGTAAGAGTAAAGGTATGTCCTCCAATTTCTCACAAACAAAGCGAAGAAGAAATTATAAAACAATGGGCTAAACAAATTTGTGACGAAACAGGTTTTGAAAATCTTGTTATTACAGGCGATGAAGCAGAAAAAATACCCGAATCCGTCGGATAAATTATATTTTTATTGACCCTTTATTGTAAATATTTTGACCTTTAAAGTTTTAAAAAACAGGTTTGATTTGATTTTTCGAAATATCCGCAGTTTGCTTTAAAATAGACTTTTTTTGAGTTTTTAAGTATGTTTGTCTTCCTGCATTTTCTGCAATCCAAGGAAGAAATTTTGCCGCAATATATTGTGTAGCGCCGCCTATAATAATAAAAGGGACTATTTCTTTTAATCTTATTTTTGCGCCAGAAACCAATGCTCCGATGGCAAGTCCGTCCAACATGCCGGTTAACAGCCCTCTTATCCCTTCACCTTTTTTAAGTATTTTCGCATCTCCCGTCGCTTTTGCTTGATTATAAGCGGGCAGAAAGTATGTAGGACACTCCAATGCGTGAACCATTAAAATACCCAAAAGATTTCTTTTCCAGTGCCAACCTTCGTTCATACCGAAAAATTCAAATAAAATTTTCTTAAAATTTTTAGCTTGTCCTGTGTTTACCATGCTTTAATCCATTTTACAATATTTTTTTAAAAATTGAAAATAAAAAAATATGCTATTAGTTTTGATTTTTTTAGAAAAATTTAACATTACTATACATAATTAATTATTTTTTATGGCAAATTGTTCGGGTTTATTGTAGAATTCAAAAGTAATTGAAAGAGGATATTATATGAACACAGCAGTAATAGTAGGCAGAGCGGGGCAGGATCCCGAAATTAAATATTTTGAATCAGGAAAAGTTAAAACCACTTTTTCTTTGGCGGTAAACCGTTGGGATAATAAAACAAAATCAGAAGTTACCGATTGGTTTAATATCGATGTGTGGGATAAACAAGCTGAATTTGCGGGTGAATATATTAAAAAAGGCCGCTTGGTTGCAGTTGATGGCAGAATTGCCATAAATAAATGGACAGATGCTTCAGGCACAGAAAAAGAACGTTTTAATATCATCGCAAATAATGTGAGATTATTAGGTTCAAAAAGAGACGAAAATTAATTTATGATTATTTCTAATTTAATAGGAATTATTGCAGACGACTTAACAGGTGCAAATGATACGGCTCTTCAGTTTCATTTAAGAGGTGCCAATACTCAAATTGTACTTGATTATGAGGCTTTTTTGCAAAACATAAAAAATACACAGGTGTGGGCGGTCGCTACTGAAACCAGAAATTTGCCGGTTGATACCGCTTATGAAAAAATTAAAGAGGTTACAAAAACCTGTATAGAAAAATTAAATCTGGAATTTTTTTATAAAAAAATTGATTCTACGATAAGAGGAAATATTGCCGCAGAAACTCTTGCCATGCTTGAAATTTTGGAGTGGGATGCTTCAATAATTGTTCCCGCTTTTCCTGCAGAAGGAAGAACAACTGTTGGAGGGTATCACCTTTTAAAGGGTATACCTGTGGAAAGAACAGAAGTCGCAAGGGATGTCCATTCGCCTATTTTTGAATCTCATATCCCGACTCTTTTAAAAAGCCAACTGCCTGAAGAAAAAAAAGATTTAGTCGGATTAATCGAACTTAAAACTATTATGAAAGGAGCAGGCCCTATACTTATTAGGCTTAACGAGCTTATTAACCAGGGCAAAAAACTAATAGTTGCAGACTCTGTTTCCATAACAGATATTGAACAGATTGTCCTTGCAATAAATAAATCAGATTTTAATATTTTACCTGCAGGCTCGGCTGCCTGTGCACAAGTTTTAGGCAATGTCTGGCTTCCTGAACTTAAAAATCAACATATTACAAAGACAATTCCGGAGCTTCCAAAACTTATAATTTCAGGCAGTGCCACCCAGCTTAACGCTGCACAACTTGATAAACTTGAAAAATCTGATGAAATTGAAAATACTTATTTTATTGATTTGGATATGAAAACGGTTTTAAATGGTGTTAATGAAGATTTGGTTAATAGAATTGTCAACAATCTGGGACAAAATAATATTGTTGTTGTTCATACCTCAAATTTAATAAAAGATTTTGACGGTTTTTCGGAAGACTCTCTAAAAGCCGAATTAACAAAATCTAAGCTTGCTTCTTTGATTACAGATTTTCTTGCAGAGTTAACAAAAATTGTCGTAAATAAAAAAGACCTTATTTTAATCACTTTAGGCGGTGAAACTTCTTATAAATGCTGCCATGCAATAGATTCAATTCAGCTTCAACTCGTGGATGAGGTTGCACCTTCTATTGCACTGTGTATTGATCATAAAGCTCAGTGGATTGTCACTAAATCAGGCAATTTAGGTAATTCTAATACTCTTATTGATATTATAAATTATTTTGAACAACATGAATAAACAAAAAAAAATAGCTATTACAACCGGTGATGCAAATGGCATTGGAGCAGAAATTACTATAAAGGCGCTCAATAAAATTGATTTGCCCGTTGAAAATATTGTTTTGATTTCAAATTCGAAAATTTTAAATTTTTACGGGGAATTAAAAAATAAATATCGTGTTGTTGAAGTTGATTTTGATATAAAAAATCTATTAGCGGGAAAAGTTTCAGCTCAAAGCGGCGATTTTGCTTTCAGGGCATTAAAAAAAGCCTGCGAAATGGCAAAAAATAAACAGATTGATGCGATTGTTACCGCGCCTGTTTCAAAAGAAACAATGCATCTTGCAGGACACAAATTCAGCGGACAGACCGAAGTATTGCAAAAATTTCTCGCACACGATTCTCAGCTTGCCCAAATGCTTTTTGTAGCAAAAGATTTTCGAGTTTTACTTTTGACAAGACATCTGCCGCTTAAGGAAATTACCGTTGACAAAAAAAATATTATTCAAAAAATAAAAATTTTAAATGACTTTTTTCAATCAAAATTAAACATTTATGCCCCAAAGTTTGGGCTTTGTGCCTTTAACCCCCATGCCGGCGAAGGCGGAATTTTGGGGCGCGAAGAAATAGATGTTCTTTTGCCTGCGGTTAAAGCCTTGAGAGAAGAGGGGGTTGATATAACAAGCCCTCTTGCCGCCGATACGCTTTTTGTAAAAGCTGCAAAGGCTTATTTGAGCGGTAAAAAAAATCCTTACGATTGTTATATCGCAAATTACCATGATCAGGGCTTAATTCCGATAAAAGCTTTGGCATTTGACAAAACTGTAAATATGACCATAGGGCTTGATGTTATAAGAACTTCGCCCTCTCATGGAACCGCTTTTGATATTGCAGGCAAAAACCTTGCCGATGAATCGAGCATGATTGAAGCTATAAAGCAGGCATTGATTTAATACTGGAAAAATCTGTCAAAATCCACATCGTCAAAACTGCATAAAAGTTGAAAGACATCATCATCTTCGTCCATTCGCTGAAAATTATATTCGTTAAAAAGCCAATATTTCGGATTTATTCCTTTGGACAGAACAATTTCTTTTTCTCTTAAGATACAAAGTTTTTTCTTGACGGTTTCAACGGGTAGTTGAACAAGTTTTGAAAGTTCGACAGCCGTGATCCCTTTTTCTGATGCATATTTTTCAGGGGTTAAGAACATCAATTCTAACCCGACTTTTTTTAACTCTTTATCTTCATGCTCAATGTCATATTCGTACATTCCTACATATTACCAGTAAGAATAGGCATTGTTATCGTATTAACGTATTAAATCTCATTAATTGCAAGGATATTTTCTGCAGAAATCAGGTAATCAAAATCTTCTTCGCTCATTAGATTTTCATTCAAAACATATTCTTTAACGCCCAAATTAGTTTCCTTTATTTTTTCTGAAATTTTCGAAAGCTTTTCATAACCGAGTTTTGGCAAAAGTGCGGTTAAAATAGCGGTACTTGAATTTACTTTTCGCTTCAAGCCATCTTCATTTGCAGATATGGAATTTATACATTTTTTGGTAAAAATTTTGTTGGTATTGATAAGAATATTCAAACTTTCAAGCAAGGCAAAAGCAATAAGCGGCATGTTTTGGTTTAATTCCAACTGCCCTAAAGCACTTGCGTGAGAAATTATTACATCATTTCCGATTACTTTTAATCCCACTTGAGAAACCATTTCAGGAATAACAGGATTGACCTTGCCCGGCATTATGGATGAACCGGCTTGAACAGCCGGCAGATAAATTTCATCAAAGGCTTCTAATAGTTTTAAATCGCTTGCAATTTTAATCAAATTTGAAGCATGTGCCTTTAAAATTCCTGACACTTCGCTAAAAATGTCAGCATTTTGTGTATTCTCAACGAGATTTTCGGCTCTTGCCAAGCCAAGTGAAGTTAAATCGCGCAGCGTTTCTACAACTTCAAAAATATATTTTTTAGGGGCTCCTACACCTGTGCCGATTGCGGTTCCGCCAAGGTTAACCACTCTGAGTCTTTCTTCACATTTATAAATTCGCCATCTGTCGCGAGAAATCGCCTCCGCATATGCCGAAAACTCTTTCCCGAGCGTCGTTAATACTGCTTCGTGCAGTTCGGTGCGGCCGATTTTTACGAGTCCGTAAAAATCGGCCTCTTTTTTCTGTAGGGCTTCTTGAAGGCTTATAACCGCTTCTTCAAGGGTTCTTATTTTGTATATTGCTGCGATTTTAAGCGCGGTTGGAAATGTGTCGTTTGTTGATTGGAATTTGTTAATATCGTTAAGCGGGGATATAATTTCATAGTCGCCTTTTTTTTCGCCCATTATTTCAAGTGCTCTGTTTGCTATTACTTCATTGACATTCATGTTCAAAGAAGTTCCTGCGCCGCCTTGAAAAGCATCGACTTTTATATACTGGCTTAATTTTCCGTCAGACATTTCCTCACAGGCTTGAAGGATTACTTTTTCTTTTTTAGCGTCGGTTTTTTCTATTGCAAAAGCGGTTTTCATGCAGGCAAGCTTTACCAGCCCATAGGCTTTTATAAAATCTTCATCTATTTTGTAGCCTGAAACGGCAAAATTTTCTTCTGCCCTTTTTGTGTGAATTCCGCAATAATCACATTCGGGTATCTCAAGTTTTCCAAGTAGGTCGTGTTCTTCGCGCATTTTACACCTTTAATTCGTCATAAATCAACTTTGCGCTTTTGAAAGGTCCGAGCGCTCTTTCAAATATGCCCAAAGAGTAGGCGATTGTCAATCCGTAATTTGTAATAGGTATGTTGGCTTGTTTTGCTTTAAAGATTCTTGAAAGAATTTCTCTTCTGTTTGTCATACAAGCACCACAGTGGATTATCAGGGCGTAATCTTTAATATTTTCGGGGAAATCATGCCCTGCGAAATGTTCAAATATAAGTTTTTTGCCTGTATATTGAGTAAGCCAGCGGGGGATTTTTACTCTGCCGATGTCATCGCCTATTGCGTGGTGGGTGCAGGATTCGCAGATTAAAATTTTGTCGCCGGATTTGAGTTTTTCAATAGCCATTGTGCCTTTGACAAATTCGTTTAATTCGCCTTTGAATCGGGCAAAAAGTATTGAAAACGAAGTCAAGGGAATACTTTTTGGAACGTCTGCGGACACTTTCAAAAATGCTTGAGAATCGGTTACTACTATTGCAGGCGGTGTCTTAAGAGTGTCGAGGGTTTTTCTTAGTTCGCGCTCTTTTGTTACTATTGCAATCGAATCGTTGTCGAGCAAATCTCTTATGGTCTGAACCTGTGGCAAAATAAGTCTTCCTGCCGGCGCCTCTTTATCTATCGGAACAACCAAAACTGCGATTTGTCCTGCGGGGATTAAGTCTGAAATTATGCTTGATTGCGCAAAGAAATTTTCGGGTACGTTTTTGATTATGTTTTGTTTTAAATCGTTTATGCCTTCTTTTGAAATGGCAGAAGTTTGGGTTATTTGTTTGGAATGTTTTTCAATTTTAGCAAGATTTTGAGTGATAATTTTCTGTTGGTCAATTTTGTTTATGACTGTGATAAAAGGAATTTTTCTAAGGTTGAATTCTTCAATAAGAAGTTTTTCAAATTCATCAAAGCCGTTAAAGTCGCAGACTATTATTGCCAAATCAATTCTGTCGATAACTTTTTTTGTCTTTTCGACGCGTTGTTGCCCAAGTGCGCCTTCATCGTCGATACCTGCTGTATCAACAAACAGGACGGGGCCGAGAGGCAGAAGTTCCATGGATTTTTCGACAGGGTCTGTTGTAGTTCCTGCGGTTTCAGAAACTATTGAAATGTCTTGTTCGACAAGCGCGTTTAGAATACTTGATTTGCCGACGTTTCTTTTACCGAAAATTCCTATGTGCAAACGCATTGATTTAAGTGCTTTCATAGTACCTCCTGTATTGACGATTATACTATAAACTTGAGGATAAAACCTCTTGATTTTGAGAAATGTCTATGATAGTCTAGAAATTGACCGAAATATTGTGGGCTATTAGCTCAGGTGGCTAGAGCACTCTGCCGAACAAAACGATTAAGTATCGTTTTGTGAGAGGCCTGATAAGGGTCAGCCCGCCAAAACAAGAATTGAAAATTAAATACAAAGATAAAATAAGGGCTATTAGCTCAGGTGGCTAGAGCGCACCCCTGATAAGGGTGAGGTCCCTGGTTCGAGTCCAGGATGGCCCAAATTAAGCGGCTCAGACTTTTAAGTCTGAGCCGCTTAATTTTGAAAATAACTAGTCTCAAATAGGATTTCACCCTTATCAGGGATGCTCAAAGACACCGAAGGTGGCGTATGAGCACTCTGCCGAAGGGAAAGGTACTAAATGTACCTTTCCCTGAGAGGCCCTGATAAGGGTTAGAATAGTTAAAGGTGGGCAAGTTTTGCCCACCCTACAGACTTTGGACCAAAAATTGGGGGCTTGTCATTTTGTTTTCTTAAGTCAAAGTCTTTAAGTATTCATTTATGGATGAGGCGGCCCTTTTTCCGGCCTCAATCGCGTCTGTCAATGTTAATTCCCCCACAGGTGCTACATCACCACCTGCAAATATCCCGTTAGCTGTTGTTTTTAGCGTTTGCTTCTCTATTACGGCCTGTCCTGTTTCGTTTGCTTCTATAAAAATTCCTGCGTTTTCAAATGTCTTTTTTATTCTATTATTTGGAATGGATCCCAGTGAAGAGATTACTGCGTCAGCTGGCATGGTTTCGTACTCTCCTGTACCGATAACAGACTGCTTGCCATTTTCTCCAATTTCTCCAAGTTTCATTTTTTCAAACTTTACGCCTTCAACATAGTGGTTTTTTCCAACGATTTCAACCGGTTTAAGCATATAGTTAAACAGTACGCCTTCTTCTTTTGTATCGTTAATCTCTGTTAATTTTGCACGCATTCCTGACTCAGAGCCTCTGTAAACTATATTTACTTCACAGCCTAGGCGTTTGGCGGTCCTTGCCGCATCCATTGCTACGTTTCCTGCTCCAATTACTATTACATTTGGCCCCATATCAATTTCTCCGGTGTATTTGCTTAGTTTAATTTGCTTTAAAAAATCATTAGCGCTATAAACTCCACTTAAATTTTCACCCGGAATGTTTAGCTTTTTTGATATGCCAGCTCCTGATGCTATGAATACAGAATCATAGCCTTCTTGTTTTAGTTGAGGACCTGTAACGTCTCGCCCTATCACCGTATTAAGCTCAAACTTTACCCCTAAATCTTTTAAGCTTTTTACTTCTTTGTCTACCGCGAATTCAGGAAGCCTGAAGGAAGGGATGCCATATTTTAGGATTCCCCCAGGTTGTGGTTTAGCATCATATATCACAACATTATGCCCGGCCAGTCTTAGTTCCCTTGCGGCTGTTAATCCTGCTGGCCCGGCGCCGATTACGGCTATTTTTCTACCAGTTTCTTCCTTTGCTTTGGTTGAAAAGTTTGTATTATCACCTATAAATCTTTCTATTCCTCCGATATCTATCGGGTCTTGTTTTAGTAAAGGATTCGTTTTTAACTTCATCTTGCCTCTTGTACAAGCGTCTTCACATTTGTGGAAGCAAATTCTCCCGCAAACCGATGGTAAAGTTTGGATGTCTCTCAATATTTTGCCCGCTTTTTCAATAGCACCTTTTGATACTTCTGCAAGAAAAGCTGGAATATTATTTCCGATAGGACATGCTTTTACACATGGTGGGTTTTTGCAGCTTATACATCTGCTTGCTTCTTCCATTGCTTCTGCAAGGCTTATTTTTGGTTCTAAAACGTCAAAATTTTTGGGGTTTTTAATGATTGATGGATTTATGAATCTTGCGGCAAAAGATAAATTCGTTGCATTTCGACTACCACCGTGATTTCGGTTAATTAAACTGTTCATTTTATTTCCAACTCCTCTGGACTGTATGTATGTTTACACAATATACAATGCGCAGAAAAAATTAATTTGCTAGTGTGTTAATAAATATTACAATATCTTTTTTCCTAAACAAAATGGCTATGGGGGCAGGACAGAGCTAATAAGAGACTTTTGCCAAGCAGACTAAATCCACCAAATTAAGCGGCTCAGACTTTTAAGTCTGAGCCGCTTAATTTTGAAAATAACTAGTCTCAAATAGGATTTCACCCTTATCAGGGATGCTCAAAGACACCGAAGGTGGCGTATGAGCACTCTGCCGAAGGGAAAGGTACTAAATGTACCTTTCCCTGAGAGGCCCTGATAAGGGTGAGTGGAGATTAATTTGGATTAGTTATTTGTTTTCATTTTTATAGAACTTTACAAAATATACAAAATATATTATTAACACAACAAAATCTATTATGTACCAGCTTTCTTGCTCAAAAGGAATTTTGAATATAGGGTTGAATAACACGGCAATAGCACTAAAAACAAGCAACCATTTACTTGATACATTCTTTTTGTAAATTTTATAAGTGTTCCAACCAGAAGATGCCGTTATGAGCCACTTCAAAACAATAAAACAGGCATACTCGGTATTTTCATATACTATATCTAAGTTTTCTATTGTTGACATGAATACAATACCAGCAAGATACAATATTGTTGCCATATATAATAAATTGAAATTATCTTCAAATAAGAATTTTATAATTTCATTTTTGTCGATATTTTTTTTTGAGCTCGGATTATTAGCATGTGGTTTTTCATTATCACAACAATCTTTATACATCCAATAGTTATTTTCATAAATCACTGTCCAATCGATTAAATTTTCTTTGAAGTAATCCCCTTCATTAATGTGGGCAACATATTCTAATCCTTTAAAGTCTGAAATTATGTTTTTTAATATTTTACATAATTCAGATTTTATATTATTCATTCTTGTTTTATTTTCTTTAAGATCAAGAAGCCCAATAAGAATAGTTTCTCCGGCTTCAAACTTATTATCTAATTTTGTTAGAAAGTCACAGAGATATTTAACGTTATGTGTATAATTTTCATCAACGAATTTTTCGCTACTGTATTCGCTATCTTTTTCCTTAAAGTTTTTAAAAGATAGACTTATCGCGTAATATTGTGCAACAAAAGATAATAACTCTATTAAGGATGTCTTTTTATTTTTAACAAAAGGTATCTTTATTTCCTGTATAACCACTTTTTACCTCAATTTTATTTTGTAATAAATAGATTTTATCACAAAGTCATTAATCAAATTTTTAATTTACCTATTTTTAGATTGCTTCGCTTTGCTCGCAACGACGTAAAAAGCGGATGACGGAAAGATCCTGAAACAAGTTCAGGATGACGTGTTCGTTTTGGATTGCTTCTACCTATCTCAAAATCTGACATTCAGTCAGCTTTTGTTCGGCAGAGTCCTGAAGGGCGAGGGGACATATTTCCCATAACCTTTGACGGAAGATTTTTTTCATATATAATAAAATAAAAGATCCCGCAACAAGTGCGGGATGACAAATAATTAACGGGCGAGTGGTGAAATGGTAGACACGCTAGTCTTAGGAACTAGTGCCGCAAGGTGTAGGAGTTCGAGTCTCCTCCCGCCCACCAATAAATACAACCTTTTTAAGGTTGTATTTTTGTATATAGTCATAAATCATGACGGAAACTGCGAACTGGTATGTTTTTCCCGCAGGTCAAAACATACGTAGTTCAATAGGCAAGCCGAAATCCTGCCTCGTACGGCTCGAGCCCCTCGCCTACGATGCAAGCGAGTCTCCTCCCGCCAATTTTTTTTTGTGTTATATTTATTCTATGGGGCGTTGGAAAGGACTCCGTTTAGAGTTGATTAAATGTCAAGTCGAAATGGAGGAAGATAAACCAAATTATTTAAGAATCTTCTGACCAACTGCGCCAAAAAAGTTTTGAAAATTAATTAGTATCTATGGGGCATTGGCGCAGTTGGTAGCGCGCAACGCTGGCAGCGTTGAGGTCAGGGGTTCGACCCCCCTATGCTCCAAAAAAAGCGGCCAAACTTAAGTTTGGCCGCTTTTTTTAATATTTTATGCTTAAAACTGTAAGGCGGAAAATTTAAAACAACAAATTAAACAAATATCCGGTAAATATTATTGAAACAGTCAATATCCCGATAAAAACTCCTAACAATTGGGGTTTTAGTATTTTTCTCAAAATTATCATCTCCGGCAAGGAAATTGCTGTTACAGCCATTGTAAATGCCAAAACAGTTCCTATCGGTAAGCCCTGTTTTACCAAAACTTCTGTTATGGGCAAAACTCCTGCTACGTTTGCATAAAGTGGCACCCCGATAATTACGGCTAAAGGAACAGCAAAAGGATTTTGGACGCCTGCGTATTTTACAAGTAATCCTGTCGGAACAAACCCATGAATTAATGCGCCTATCCCAACCCCTATAACTATGTATAAATATACTTTCTTAAAAATTTCCAATGAACTTTCTTTTGCATCTTTTAGTCTTTCTTGCATAGTAATTGCATTATGATTTGAGCAGCAACAACATTTGCCATTTGAAACTTCTTTTATTTTATAAACGAAATCTTCTACAAATCTTTCCAATTTGAGTTCACCGATAATCAAACCGCCGAATATTGCAATAAAAAGTCCTGAAAAAATGTATAGCAGGGCAACTTTTATCCCGAATAACCCCCATAAAAGAATAAGTGCAACTTCATTTATCATAGGTGCTGATATAAGATAAGAAAAAGTAACGCCCAAAGGGATTCCCGCTTCCACAAAGCCTATAAACAAAGGGCATGCCGAACAAGAACAAAATGGGGTTACAATCCCTAAAAGCGCGGCAAGAATGTTTCCAATGCCCAAAGGTAATCCTGTTAAGTATTTTTTAGTATTTTCAGGAGTAAAGAAACTTTTGATAAACCCGACTGCAAAGCTGATAATCAAAATTAATATAAAAATTTTGATAACGTCATAAATAAAAAACTGCAAGCTATCGCCTAAATTTGAATGGTATTTTATCTTAAAAACATCATAAACAACAAAATTTGCAAATAATTCAATTGGCTTAAAAATATCCATAACATTTTTCCAAAAACAATAATTTTTATTTTATAATGAAATAATGGTTTTTGGCAAATTAAGGAAGATTTTAATGACAGAAATTAAAAAAATTAAGACTGATATATGTATTTTAGGTGCAGGTCCTGCAGGTTATTTTGCCGCGATTAGGGCTTCTCAGCTTGGCACATCTGTGGTTTTGGTTGAACAAAATGAGGTCGGAGGAACCTGTCTTAACAGAGGCTGTATCCCGACAAAAGCGCTTCTTAAAACCGCAGAAACTGCAGAATTACTCAAAAAATCAAATGAATTCGGTATTCAAAATCCCGAGTCTTCTTTTATAATCCAAAACGCAATATCCAGAAAAGATAAAATTGTTAAAAATCTAAAAATGGGTTTAGAATTTCTTCTAAACAGCAAGAATATAAATATATTAAAAGGTAAAGGACTTATAGAATCTAAAAACAATATAAAAGTTGCCGCAGATGACGGAGAAATTTTAGTTAATTTCGACAAATTAATTATAACAAGCGGCTCAGAGCCTCTAAAACCCAATATAAAAGGGATTGACTTGAAAAACGTTATTACAAGCAATGATGCGATTAATATTCAAAAAATTCCTCAAACGCTTACTATCATAGGCGCAGGTGTAATAGGGCTTGAATTTGCAACTTTTTTTAATGCGCTGGGCTCTAAAGTTTCAATCGTAGAGCTTCAACAAGAAATCCTTCTTCACGAAGATAGAGAAGCCGTCGAAGAACTAATTAAAATAATGAAACGACGCGGTATAAAATTTTATTTAGGCTCAAGGGTAAATGAGATTAAAGAAACTGACGGTGAATTAATCACGATTTTTGAACAAAATGGTGAGAGCGTAAGTTTAAATTCAAATTACGTTCTTGTCGCTGTGGGCAGAAAGCTTAATTTGTCCGATGATATTTTAAAATTAGGAGTAAAAACTCAAAACGGTGCAATAGAAGTAAATGATTTTATGGAAACGAAGGTTGATGGAGTTTTTGCCGCAGGTGATGTGGTTGGCGGCATGCTTCTTGCCCACCTTGCCTTTGCTCAGGGAAAAATCGCAGCAGAAAACGCCTGTGGACATAAAAATAAATTTTGCGAAATTGTGCCCTCTTGTATCTATACCCACCCGGAGATTGCAAGTGTAGGATTGGTCGAGCATGAAGCAGGTGAAAGAAAATTAAAAATAGGAAAATTTGAATTCAGGCACAACGGACGTTCACTTTGCCATGGTGACAGAGAAGGGTTTGTAAAAGTCTTAGTTGATGCGAATTCGGATGAAATTGTAGGCGCACATATTTTGGGCTCAAATGCATCTGAGTTGATTTCAGAATTAACTTTAGCAATAAAATTGAAAGCAAAGGCGCAAGATCTTGCCGAGATGATTCATCCGCATCCTACTTTGAGTGAGGTTATTATGGAAGCATGCGCCGATGCTACAGGTTTTTCTTTTCATAAATAATTTTTTTGTTACAATGTTGCTATGAAAAAGATTTTGATATTTTTAGTGGCTTTTTTAATGCTTCAATCAGCCTGTCTTGCAAAAACAGGAATAACTTTTTTGTACATTAACGGCTCTAACAATAATGATGCAAAAATGAAAAACTGGTATGAGCGAGGAGTTAAAAAGCTTCACCCGCACATGAAAAGAGAGTTTGAATCAAATAGCTCAACTCGGCAATACTTCTTAAAAAATGGCGAATACTTTATTGAAGAACAACCTGCCATTTTCTTTTGGGGGGACAAAAGCCACAGAGATTTGGCATTCGTGGAAAGTGATTTGAAAATTTCAAAAACATTCAGCCCTTGGGTCGCTTATCAAATAAGGTTTGCCCTTACAAGATTTTTGCATGATGCAATTTGGGTTCAAAAATATCATAACATGCTGCCTGTAGTGGAAGATTTGCATAAAATGGTGGTTTCCGAAAGCAAAAAAGGGAATAAAGTTGTTCTTTATGGCTATTCGGCAGGAAGTTTTGTTACTTACGAATATATGCTTACAAGACTTCCTTTTATTAATGTTGCTGACTTTTTTAATAATGTTGATATAACACCGGCCCAAAGAGAATTTGTTGCGAAGCATCCGATGAAAAAAACTTGCATGAGAGCTTTGGGCGAAGATTTGGCGGTATTTTCTGCTGCAGGTCACATAGTACCTAACAAAAATGATTCTCTTTTTAAAGAAAAATATATGGGCATGGATAATTTGACGGGCCAGTTATGTACACCTGAAGTTTCACTTAAAGGAGTGGTTAATTTTGCCAGCCCCTTGGTGCTTTTTTATTCGGATATTTCGGACCCTAATTATCAAATAACTTATTATAACAAGCTTTTGCTTGAATATTTAATAGAAAATGACATGTTTTGGCTTACGGTTAATTATCGTGAAGACCCCTTGGGCTTTCCTTGCGGAAGGAATTTATCAACAGAAGAATTGGAAGAAATTGCAAATTTGGATATTGAACCCCATGCCGGATTTGTTTATGACAAATCAAATACGAAAGGTACAAGAGGAGTGTTTATGGCGCATACTTCTTACTGGTCAACAGGAAGAGTTTTTTCAAAGGCAGTTGTAAACGCTTACATAAACGGATATACAAATAAAAGCAGAAAAATCGAATAGCCCTTTTTGTTAACCAACTTTTAGACTATTGTTTTTGAAAAATTCATCTTTTTTCTAATGTTTTGTTGTGCCCAATCTTTTATTATACATAGTAAGTGTGACTAAAAGTTTAATACTACGGCTGAAAGTGTATAATAGCTATGGATAAATTATTTGACATTGTATTGACGATTCTTTTTACTATCTGTTTGGTTGTAACAGTACCGGTTTCCGCCTGCTCAAATTTTGACGGGATTACCGGCGGTGCTTGTTCTATAGTTGATCTAAATAAAGAATATATGTTTAAAAAACAAACTGAAGCTTCTAAAAAGAATGATTTGCGCCCCGTAAAGCAGGAAAAAGAACAGAAAATAACTTCTGTTGATTTAATTTGTAAACATAGCGCCTGCCTTTTAAGATTTCGTGCGAAATAAGGAAAGCGCCCTTGATTTAATCAAAGGCGCTTTTTTATTGTATGAAAGGAAATTTATATTATGCAGCTTTTGGAGCTTCTGCTTTTGGAGCTTCTGCTGCAGGAGCAGCGTTCAATTGATTAAGTTTTTCAAGAGCCTTTTTAGAGGCTTCTTGAACCAATACATCTTGATCCTTTTGAGCTATTGTGAAAATAGTATTTAAATCCTGCTTGTATTCGGGTCTTTGAATATAGCTTAATGAATCAATACCTGAGGCTCTTACCATTGGGTTAGGATTGCCTTTTATTTGTTCAATAACACCTGCTGCACCGGGGAGTTCTGTCAAAGGAACAACCGTGTTATTAATTTTTTGAACTTCTGATACATAAAGGTTTTGAAGCATAGCCATTGTATACATAGCATACTGTTTATTTGTTTCAGCCTTTTCCATTGGCGATATTACATCAGCTTCGGCCTTTTCGGCATCGGTTACGGTTTGATTTTTCAATATTTTTTCTCTAATTTCGATTTGTTTTTGCGTCGGACCTTGAAGCTTGCTTGTATCTTTTTGCATAACACCTAAAAGAGCATCGATTATTCTTGTATCAAGTAATTCGGCTGCATTTTGAGGAGTTTTTTGAGTTATTTCTGCTATTTGTTCCATTGCATTTGTCTGTTCGTCTAAATTTTCACCGCTTAACTTACCTACAAAAGTGTTTAAATCAACTTTTGGAGCTGCGGCTTCCGGTGCTTTTACTTCCGGTTGTTGAGGCGCTGCGGTAGCTGGAGCCGGAGCTTGAGGTACTACTACAGGAGCTGGCACTGAAGGCATTTGTGCGGTCGGGGGAAGATTAAAATTTTGTTGAGGCCCATATACTGTTTGTTGAGGCACTTCATATACAGAAGCATTCGGTACATTGTATATCGGGGCTGTTACGTAGGAAGGCACTTGTGTTGGCGTTGCGCCGGGTGCATTTACCTGTGGATTGTGTACATCAATCTTTACAGCATTGTAGCTTGGCTGTGGTAGATAAGCTTGCTGGGGTTGTACTGTTGGAACTTGCATCATTTTCTTTTTTCCTTTCAAAAAATAATAATACTGTCTTTTGTATTTACTTAATAACTCCTGAATTTTTTAAATTGCTATTTTTATGATAAATTTTAATAATTCTTAACAAAAATCGTCTTAAAAAACAGAGTGTCCAAGTAATTAAACTGTTTTGACTTGTTACATTCAGTTTATACATTTTTATTTCTATTAACCCAGAATACCTTTTAAATCATTTCCCGCACAGGAAATGAATTTAATATTATATTTCTTTGCCGGTTTATTTAATATCTTCGGGCATTCAATTGCCTGCAACAATTGTCCAAGTCTACTATTCCTTAATTAAAAGTACTTCAAAATAAGTAAAATTGCAACTGTAAAAAAAAATTGATATTAAGAGAATGGGAAAAATAAAAAAATCAACTTTTATATATTTTTACTTTTTAATTTTTCTCCCCCTCATTATATTTATATAACTTAACATTATATTTGTTTTATCTATATCTTTGAAATGCTTATTTTTATTGATTTTTGGCCTTTCTTCAATTGTTTTTTCTTGATATATAACCAGTTGGGTAATTTAATTTATCTTATTTTTATTGCCTGATTGGCTTATGTACACAGGCAGTGTTCTAATGTTTAATTCCATATAATGTTATCCTTAAAGACATTTAAAACCGGGCTGTAGAGATAAATTCAGGAGAGCTTTATGAACGAAACCAAACAGTTATTAAAAAATATGAAACCTTCGGATGATTTCCCTACGTCCTTAAGAAAAGACGGGCAGCAGATAAGAGTTGTTATAGTTGAGGATTTTAAGCTTACCAGAGTCGGTTTGCGTTGTGCATTAAATGCTAACCCCGATATTAGTGTTATTGCCGAGTGCGATAATGCAAAAAGTGCGCTTGATTTGATTGAAAAACACAGGCCGGAAGTTGTTTTAATGGACTTAGGACTACCGGAAATGAACGGTATTGAAGCGACTATAAAAGTTAAAGAAATTCTTCCAAGTACAAAAATAATAGCTTTGACCTCGCATGACAGAGAAGAAGAAGTTATTGCCGCACTTGCTTCAGGCGCGCATGGCTACTGTTTAAAGGATATTGATCCGATAAAACTTGCAGATGTAGTTAGAGATGTTTCAAGCGGTGTTTGTTGGATTGATCCTCAAGTCGCTCAATTGGTATTAAATGTTTTTCCAAAACCGGAAAATACTTCTATTTTCCCTTCAAAAGCAGATTCCGGTACCAGAGTTCCCCTTACCGAAAGAGAATTTGAAGTTTTAAAACATTTAGTTTCAGGTAAAAGCAACACTGAAATTGCAAAAGAACTTATCGTCAGCGTTCATACTGCAAAGGCTCATGTTTGTTCAATATTACAAAAAATGTGTGTAAATGACAGAGTTCAGGCTGCTGTTAAGGCTGTTCGAGAAGGTTTGGTTTAACCTATATCTATATATTGTAGATATTTTGTATTCTTTATCCTAAGTTTTGTTAATTTTTAAATGTTTTTAGATTGCATTAATGCGAAATAAGATTTAAAATAGGCATGGGATAGTAGTGTTAAGCGGGGACAAAATGAGAATTGGTATTATCAGTTCATCTTATTTTAATACAAAAACTCTTATTTATTCTGACAAATTCAATAAAAATGATAACGAAAAAACTTCCGTAAATTCTTGCGGAAGTTTTTTTTATGGTTATAAAAATCAAAATATTTATCCTTTAACTTTCGGATCTGATAAAAATACAAAACGTGGATTGGAGACAGAAAAACCTTTTATAAATCCAATAAAACCTAAAATCGGTGAAAAATTAACTACTATTTCTGATATAACAAGGTCTTTGTCATTATATGTTAATATTGAGGCCTATAAAGCAGGGCTTTCGAATAATGACTTTTTACTTAAAAAATTAAAAGGACAACATATCCCTTTAGTTACGCCCGTTGAAAGTAAAAGTGCTATTGTAGGAAATACTCGTGTGCACACACTTATTGACGGGGAACAAATATTTAGTAAAACTCTTGAATATTTAAAAAGCGCGGAAAAATCAATTTTAATAGAAATGTTTGAGTTTCAAAACTTAACTGTTGACGGGAAAACTTGGGCACAAAATGGGGCTCAGCGAGTAGCAGGAGCAAAAGAGCAACAGCAAATTTTATGGACACTTATAAAAAAACGTCAATCCAATCCTGACATGAAAATTCAAGTTATTCTTGATGCACATAAATGGTATATCGATGGAAATGGTAATAGAGTAAGGCATTACGGCAATCAAGATATGATTAGGTTTTTAAAGAAAAACGGGATTGATGTTGTTCCTTATCCTAGAGCCGGGCAACAGGGGACATTAATACAACACATAAAACTTCTTGTTGTTGACGGCAAAAAAGCTGTCTTAGGAGGCATGAACTGGGGTTCTCATTCTCCTGCAAATCATGATGCTTGTGTTGCGATTGAAACATTACCTTCAAAACAAAATTCTGAAGTTGACAATATTATTGAAGAGCATTTTAACAGGGATTGGAAATTCGCATGGCAAAGATTAGGAGAAACAAAAATCGTTGCAGGGCCTCTTAAGAAAGAAGAACAAAAATTTTATCATGGAATCGATAAGAGAATTAAACAAGAAAATGTTGATTATGAAAAGCTTTTAGGTGAATTTTATGACACCCCCGAGGCAAAAATGCGCTACAATGAGAATAGGCTTGATTTGCTCGAAGTAAAACCTTTGAATAACCCTCAAATGAAAATTCTTGGGACAAAACCTAAAGAATTTGAATTTGTAGATGAAAAAGGCGATGAAAGTATCAGAGAATATCTTAAAAGCAAGCTTCTTTCTTGTAAAAAAATTCAAGCGGAATTATTTGTTTTCACAGACAATGAACTTATTAAAATTATAATTGACAGGGTTAAAAAAGGTGAATTAGAAGCTCAAATTATACTTTCATCGGATATTTTGGAATCTTTTCCCCCATGCAGAAAAGGATATATCGCATTGAAAGAAAATAATATTCCTGTAAGGCTTTACAAAACCGATAAAAATATAAGACAAAGATTACACTCAAAATGGGCTGTATTCGATGATAATGAAGTAATTATAGGTTCTGCAAATTGGTCTCAAGCCGCTTTAAATCAAAATTTACAAACCGGTCGCAGGGGTGATTATAAACTGGATTCTGAAAAAATTGATACTGAAATTTTGCAATATCTTGAGTCAATAAAAAGTACAGAAAGCGAATTGGGTTTACCGCATCTAAAATGGGATGGAACAGCAAAAAGTTATGAAGCTTTGAAAACCAGAAAAAAACTTATTAATAAGGCAATCAATAAAATAACAAAAGATGGTAGCGCACAAATTGAAATTAACAGGAAGTCTTATTCTTTTGACCATGAAGACACTCCTAAGTTACAAAAAATTCAAGGGTATTACCAAATAATTAAAATCAGACATAATGCCAAGGTTAAGTACAAGCGTGGAAACAACGAAATGACTATTGTGTTCAAGTCGCCGTCTTTAGCCAAAGGAGTTTTCAAAAAACAGTTTGAACGAGATTGGAAACATTCCGAGTCTGAATATGAAAAATTAAGTTCTAATGTTTATGAAAGAAAGGAAAAGAAATAATTTTATGCAGGTAAGTGCAATAAATTATAACGTTTATAACAAATATAACTACAATCCTTTCAAACAACAGGATTTCAAAACAAATGAGCATGTTGTTGATACGCATGTTTATGGAAATGTTTTTTATTTTCCTCTTTTTAAAGGCAAAAACACTGAAAGAAAAGGTAGTAGCGAGTGGCTTGAAAATAATGTAATTAAACAAATTAAAGGCAAAAAATATCAAGGAGCCGGATTATATGATGAAAAAGGGATTTATTTGGATTTTTTGAAAGTCGGAAATGAAAAACTTTCACAAGAGCCGATTGATATTAGCGTAGCCGAAGATAAAGAGGTTTATGCATACTGGCATGCGCTTGCTCTTGCAGAATCTTATGATTCAAGTTGGGTAAGAAGATACAATAAATTTAATGTAACAAAACCTTTAGCCGTTTTTCATACTCTTAATTCAGAAGCCTCGCAGGAAATATTTGCAGCTAATTTAAAGATTTTACAAAATCCCTATCTTTGCAAATCTTTGGATGTAGATGTTACCGATAGAGAAGGTAATTTGTCTTTAAATTGTACGGTTTTTGATACGGAAACAACCGGTGTAAAAATTAACACCGAAGATTTTAGTGAAAATGACAGGATTGTTCAAATTGGTGCTACTCAAATTAAAAACGGTAAAGTAGTTGAAAAAACCGCTTATAATCAACTTATAAATCCTGAAATTCCTATCCCTGAAGAAGCATCTGCAGTTCATGGAATTAAAGATGAAGATGTTGCCAACGCAAAAACTCTTGAGGCTATTTTAGAAACTTTTTTAAAAAATTATTTAAATAAAGAAAATGGCGTAATTGTTGCTTATAATTCAAAATTCGACATAACTTTACTTAATAATGCCATAAGAGAACATAATACTGTTTCTGACAAAAAATTAAAAGAAAGACCTATTTTTAAAGTATTAGATCCTTTTATTTTGATACAAAAAATCCACCCCTATCTCGGTGTTAAAAAGAGATTGTCAAATCAATATCAATTTTTATTCTGTAAAAATCTTGAAGGTGCGCATGATGCTTTAGCGGATGTAAAAGGTACGGTTGATGTTCTTAAATATTGTCTTTATTATTTGAATGAACATCGAAAAGATAAGTCTGTTCCGCTTACGCTCAGAGAGGTTTTAATTTTTCAAAACGGCGGACGGGTTGCAAATATTGATTTACCTATGGATGTGGAAAATTGCAATAGTAGGGTGAATTATGATAAATCTTACATTTTGGCATCAATAAATGTAGATAATTATTTTAAAGGCTATAAGTTATCTAATGAAATTGTTGAGGAAATCAAAGACGAAATAGGTGAAGATAATATTCTAAAATTAGCCGAAGCAAGTATTATTAATGAAGAACATACCCTTAAGCACAAAGGATTTAAAATTAATCCGGCTGAAACAAAAAGAATCCCGAAATCAGCAAAATACGAAAATCCTTTCTATATTTTACGTTCAAATTTTAAAGAAGTGTTAGGTTTTGCCGATTTAGAAGATTATAACGGAAAATCAAAAGAAGAAATTGAAGATTTAATAATAGAAAAGTCGAAATTATTTTTGCACAAGCAAAGCATGCCTGTGTGGATGAAAAACCCTAATCCTTTTGACATTAAAGACGGCAACGACTTGCCTGATTTAAAAATCGCAAGAAAGGTAATGGAAGAAAGTAAGTTATCTTAATTAAGGGGTTTTATGCCTAACATCGTAAAAGTAGGCGCGTTTTTAATTTTGCTACCGCTTGATTCATTATAAAAAGATACATTTCCAGAGCAAACAGGAATTTTTAATTCTTCGCAGGCTTTTTTGATTGCTAAAATCGTTTGTTTAAATTCATACATTGTAGGAGGGATTTCAGGATTTGTGAAGTTAAGACAGTCGGTTATTCCTGACGGTTTATAACCTTTTTCTTCAAGCGATTTTGACTGCGTCAAAATCGCTTGATAAACTTCTTCAAACGGATTATTTTCTATTACAATAGAAAAAGTTAAGACGCCAAGAAAACAGTTTTCTTCATAAATCCAAAGGGCGTTAAATTGTGGATTATCAGAAGGTTGAAATTGTGTTCTGGTACCGACTGTGTGGTCGTATTGCTCGTAAATAGGTGAATAATTAAACTTTTGTGTCATCCCGAACTTGTTTCGGGATCTATTCAACTTGCTACGTTGATAAGATGCTGAAACAAGTTCAGCATGACGTGTAGGCGGGGTTACAAGTAAATCAGTTGGAATTGAAGCTAATGTTTTAGCATTATTTTTCACAATATATCTATTTTCTTCAATTACTTTGCCGAATATTGAATATTCAAGTTCATATTTATTTAAAATTTTGTTTATTTCAGGTATATTTTTTTCTTCAACAACAAAAAGCATTCTTTCTTGGGTTTCTGATAACATTATTTCAAAATCTTGTATGGATTTGTCACCCAAGTGAATTTTATCAAGATTAATTTCAACTCCGCAACCGCTTTTGTAAGCCACTTCGCTTGTTGAAGATAAAATTCCTGCAGCACCACAATCTTGACAAGCAGCGACAAGGTTTTTTGAGAAAATATTAAGGCAAGCTTCAATAAGTTTCTTTTTGACGAAAGGGTTTGCAATTTGTATTGAAAGTTTGTCTGATTTTTTTTCGTCGGAAAGTTTTTTAGATGCAAAAGCCGCCCCACCCATTCCGTCTTTCATGGTAGCAGAGCCTACCAGCATTAATTTTAAGCCAGGGTAAGCCAAGTTTGAAGTCAAGACTTCATTTGCTTTGGCAATCCCTATTGCGGTAACGTTAACAAGCGGATTTTGTTCAAAACAATCATCAAATAAAACTTCTGTCGAAATATTGGGGACCCCTATTGAATTTCCATAAACAGAGATACCTTTTACGACTCCGTCAATAATCCTATTACATTTACCCCCAAATTTTAAAGAATTGCAAAGCGCAATAGGACGGGCATTCATTGCAAGAATATCTCTTATTATTCCGCCGATTCCTGTGGCAGCCCCATTAAACGGTTCGACCGCACAGGGGTGATTGTGCGATTCCATTTTAAAAAGAATTACATGATTTCCAATTTTAATTCCGCCTGCGTTTTCATAAGGAAATACGGCATTTTTTCTTGGCAACAATTTTAATAATTCTTTTGAGTGTTTGTAGGAACAGTGTTCGGAATAAGTTGCAGAAAAAAGATGCAGCTCAAAGTCGTTCGGTTCCCTTTTAAGTTCCGATTTTATTTTATTATATTCATTTTCGGTTAATTTAAATTTCTTATATTTCATTTTGAATAAATTTAAAAACCTTTCTGCCGTCTGTAAGCCCCAATTCTTCATAAATAGCCCGCTCGGGGTGGGGCATCATGCCCATTATTTTATTTTTCTTATCATAAATTCCTGCGATAGAAAAATCAGAGCCGTTTTGGTTGTTTTGGTAAGTCATTATAATTTGGGTTTTGTCTATATTTTTACAGGTGTAATTTCCTTGATGATGCGCTATGGGAAGCGAAATTAATTCATTTTGAAAATTAATTTTTGAAACTTTTGAAATAAAATTAATATTTTTATTATCAATTAACGCACCCGGCAAAAGTTTTGCCTCACACAGGATTTGAAACCCGTTACATATTCCTAAAATCATAGTTTTTCCCATGGGAAGTGATTTTACTGCGGGAGATAATTTTGCAATTCTGCCCGATGAAATGTAATCTCCGTAGGAAAATCCGCCCGGAAGAATTATTAAATCATATTTTTTTTGAACTTTTTCTTTGAACCAAATAAATTCATTATTCCAGCCTAAAAAATCGCAAGCGCGTTTTGTGTCATACTCGCAGTTTGTCCCCAAAAATACAATTATTCCGACTTTAAGTTTACTCATCTATTTCTTCTAAAGATTTGATTTCATAAGTTTCAATAACTTCATTTGATAAAATATCTTGAGCGATTTTATCTATGAATTTAAGTGCTTCAACCTGATTTTTAGCACAAAAACTTATTTGATACCAGTTTCCTACGGCGCATTGAAGATCATGAAGCTCAACAATAG